>NZ_CP084098.1:2428620-3035775 GCF_036345015.1 Cyanobacterium sp. Dongsha4
TAATTGCTTACATATTGCCTTATCTTGCTCTAATGGTCTTGGATATTGGTCTAAATCTTCATTTTTGCCAAATTGTAGCGGATTGACAAAGATACTCACCACCACAAAATCTGTTTCCGTTACCGCCCGTTGAATTAAACTTTCATGCCCGGAATGTAATGCACCCATAGTTGGCACAAACCCAATTTTTTGAGAAGGAGAAACCCTGCTTATTTCTCTTTGTAATTCACTAATACTGGTTACAATTAACATGAAGCTCAAGAATTTTTGCAATAATTGTTTATGGCTAATCAAGAATTAATTAACCAAGTTCGTCTTTCAATTTTCAATCTTCCTTCTCCCATTGTCAATTTTATTTCTCGCTTTTTTCCCCTCATCGTTAAAGCAATTATTCTACTGTTATTAGCCATCAGTTTTATTCTTCTTACTCCTCAATCTGTCAACGCCCAAACGGCGGTTAATTTTACCTATGCTGAATTGGAAGGGGAAGACTTTTCTCACCGAGACTTAACAGGTTCAGTTTTTGCCGCTTCTAATCTACGCAATGCTTCTTTTTATCAATCTAATCTCACTAATTCTGTGATGACAGAGGGAATTTTATTTGGTGCTGATTTACGAGAAACCGACTTTACAGGTTCATTAATTGATCGTGTTACCCTTGATTTTGCTGACTTACGCAACGCTATTTTTACAGATGCGATCGCAACTCGTACCCGTTTTTATGATACAAATATAGAAGGAGCAGACTTTACAGGGGCAGTAATTGACCGTTATCAAATAGCCTTAATGTGCGATCGAGCTTCTGGAGTTAATTCTATCACGGGGGTAGCGACTAGAGACAGCTTAGGATGTGATTTCAATTAGATGCTCAAATAATTTCAGTTGTCGAGCAAAAATATGAGGATAAGGGCAAGTTTCAGGTTGCAGGTGTTAGGGAGAAACGAGTTCGGAGTTATTAATTATCCACTATTTACCATTGTCCCTTGCCTTTTGCTTTATAACCCATAAATTTTCACGATAAGCAAAGGTACAGTAAAAGTTAAAGTAAAGGTTAAAGGTAAACCAACACGGGTATAATCGAGAAATTTATATCCCCCCGGTGCATAAACCATCGTATTCGTTTGATAACCAATAGGGGCTAAATAGCTATTAGAGGCCGCAAAAGTTACCGCATACATAAAGGATAAAGGTTCAAGTCCGATAGTTTCCGCCACTTTAACCGCAATAGGAATCATTAAAACCACTGCGGCATTATTAGATAAAACCTCCGTCAACATGGAAGTAGCAAAATAAAATAAAACTAAAATCCAATACCCTGATAAATTTCCTGCCACTTTCAATAAATTATCCGCTAACCATTGGTTTGTGCCAGAATTATCCATCGCAATACCCAAAGGTATTAAACCAGCTAAAAGAAAAATAATATCCCATCTGACAGAGCCATAAATTTCACCCGGTTTGAGACATCCTGTCATCACCATTACTAAAACCCCCGCTAAACTACTCACCAAGATAGGTACTAAATCAAAAGCAGAAGTTAAGATAACCGCTAAAATAATAGCTAAGGCAATTCCTGCTTTATTTTGTCTTAAACCCTCTCGATTTTTTTCTTCTAAAACTAATAACTCTCTAGTGGTTTGTAAACCGATAAAACTGTCTTTTGGGGCTTGAATTAAGAGTAAATCGCCAAATTTTAGAGGAATTTTGCCAAATCTTTCTCTAATTAATTCTTGACCTCTTCTTACGGCTAAAACTGTAGCATTATAACGTTGTCTAAATCTTAAATCTTTTAAACTAGAGCCAATTAAACGAGAATTGGATAGTATCAAAACCTCCGCTATTTTTTCTTCTTGGGAATTATTTTGTTCTTCTAATTCTTGAGAATTGAATTTAAAGTCTGCGAGGATTTCCACTCCTCTTTCGTCTTTGATATTTAATAAGTTACTACGACTTCCCCTAACTAATAAAATATCTCCTACCGCTAAAACTTTATCCGCTAAAGGTGGTGGAAAGTGGGTATCATTGCGGATAATTTCTAAAACATCTAAATCAAATTTACGTTGAATTTCACTACTGCGCAAAGTTTGTCCTATTAAACTCGATTTGGGGGGAATAATCATTTCACTGACGTATTCTTTTAATTCATAATCTTCCGCTAAAGATTCTCCCCCCGGAGGTTTTCTTGCTGGTAACAATTTTGGAGAGGCGATAGATAAATAAATTAAGCCGATTAAAAATACGGGTAAACCAAGTTTAGTAAATTGGAAAATGCCAAATTCTGGATAGCCTAATTGCACGGCAATTCCACTGGCAAGAATGTTAGTTGATGTACCTAGTAAAGTAATTAATCCCCCCAATATTGTCAGAAATGACATGGGTATGAGCAGTTTAGAAATAGAAACTTTTGCTTGTTTACTCCACTGTTCAACAATTGGTAAAAAAATTGCAACTACTGCAGTATTATTAATAAAAGCGCTAATAGGACCTACAATCACCCCTAGAGTGAAAATTTGCTGAGTCGGATTTTTCCCCCCCCATTGAATTAGCCAATCTCTGATAATATTAAGAATGCCTGTTTTGGTTATTCCTGCACTGAGAATAAACATCGCCATAACGGTAATAGTTGCGGAGTTACCAAATCCAGAGATACCTTCATTAGGAGAAACTAACCCCAATATCATCAAAACAACGGTAATGGATAAAGAAGTTAAATCTACGGGCAACCATTCGGCAATAAAGGCAATTAGGGCAACAATTAAAACTGTTAAGGTCAAAAAGATAGGGGAAATGTCCAACCAATTCATAGACTATATGCTTAAAGATTAGTAATCAATATACAGAATTTTTTGTTTTTATGGGGGTATCTTTTAATTTTGTTGTGGTTTTATTATTATGGTTTCGACGAGGAAAGATGTAAATATGATTAATTCTTCTGCTTATCTTCTAGTGGTTCATGGTAGTCGAAATTCTTTTTATGCTCAACAGTTAAGAGATTTAGCTTTTTTAGTGAGAAAAAAATTAGATTTGTTGCAGGTTACTTATGATTTAGATGTTGCTTATTTAGAGTTAGGGAGTCAATCTTTATCTGAGAAAATTATCGAATTTGGGAATCAATTAGAAAGAAAAGGTTATAAAAGTCTTAAGGTTTTACCCTTATTTTTGTTATCAGGTACTCATGTTATCAATGATATTCCTTCTGAAGTGGAAGTTTCTCGGCAAAAATGTTCTCTACAAATCGAGATTTTACCTCATTTGGGAAAGAGTTTATCTTTAATTTCCTTACTATGTGCTGAATTTGAAAGGCGGGGAAATTTAGACCATCATAAAGATTCTGGTATTGAACGCATTTTATTTTGTCATGGTACAAGTTTACAAAAGGGAAATGAAGAAATAGAAGGTTTGGCAGGTGAAATCAACGCCCAGGTGGCTTATTGGTCAATAAAACCGAATTTAAACTCTGTTATAGCCCAATTGGCTCTTAATGATCCTCAACAAATCATGATTATGCCTTATTTTCTCTTTACGGGAAAAATTATAGATGCGATCGCATCTGAAGTGGAGAAGTTACAAAAAAAAGTAAGTTGCGAATTAAAGTTATTGCCACCTCTGACTCAGATTGATGGTTTCTCCGATATTATCATCAATAGACTTCTTGCAGAAGTCGAGCAATAGGGAAAGGAAAAGTCTTTTTAATCAAATTATGAATTTGTCAAGTCTAATTCGCTAGACAAATCTAAGTGAAAACTTCAAGGAAATAGAAATTAGAATAGAACTAAGGCAGTTAAAGATTAATTAAAACGAAACTTATTGCCAAATTTCCCAAATTGTTATATGGAGATAGCCAAATGGAAGCCCTAGTCAGCATAGTCATCCCCGTTGTAATTTTTGCCTTCACAGGCTTTAAAGTCGATCGAGAATATGAAAGAGGGGTAATTTTTCGTTTAGGGAGAATGAGTAGTATCAAAGGACCTGGTATTTATTGGACAATTCCTCTGATTGATCAAAAAGCTAAAATTGACATTCGTACAAAAACAGTTGATATACAATCCCAAGAAACCATTACCGCCGATAGTGTCACTGTCAGAGTTAATGCGGTATTATACTACAGAGTCTTAGATCCCGATCGCGCTATCAATCGTATCGAAAACTACGAATTTGCAGTTTATCAAGCATCTATGACTACCCTGCGGAATGTAGTTGGACAAAATATTTTAGATGATATACTACGAAATAGAGACAAAATTAACCATCAAATCCAAGAAATAGTTGATGAGATTACTGATCCTTGGGGTATAGTCATTGAAAGAGTGGAAATGAAGGATGTAGAAATTCCCCAATCTATGCAAAGAGCAATGGCACAGGAGGCAGAAGCCATTAGAGAAAAACGGGCAAGACTGATTAAAGCCTCCGCAGAAAAAGAAGCCTCTTTAATGCTTTCTGAAGCTAGTAATCAAATTGCAGAAAATCCCATCGCCCTTGAGTTGAGAAGGCTACAAACTTTAACGGAAATCGGTGCAGAAAATAATACCACTACAGTTATGTTAGTGCCAACCGAATTAATCACTATGACTAAACAAATGGCAGAAAAGATGAGTAAGAGCTAGAAGCAAGGAGCAAAATTAAAAGGGCAAAGGTAAATAGCGAATAGTGTTGGGGTGAATAATTAAAAACTCCGAACACTCATTACTCGTTACTTATTACTTTCTCCTAACACCTGCAACCTGAAACCTCTTTCCTAACTCATAATCTCCTTACCCACATCTCGATATTTCTTCCATGCCACTTTAGCGCGATCGTCGCTGTAGTCTTTGACCGTTTTTCCGTGTTGTGAAGCTCTTTCAAAAGCGATTAAAAGGGGGATTTCTGTTTTGAATAGAGGCAAATTTTGCTCTTTTAAAAAATACTTTGCAGTTCTGCTATTGCTTGTACGAGAATCTACTTTTGTCAAGAGAATTTTATAATTATTAACATTATGTTTTTTCAGCATTTCTACTGCTTTGATAGTCGCATCAAGATCCAAGTGATTAGGGGTGGTGGGAATAATCATCAAATCATTTCCCTTTGCTAAGTCCACAAAATCATCTTCTTCTGGACCTCCTCTCATATCTGTGACGATGTGTTTATGAGTTGCCATAAAAGGGGCAGAACCTGCCTGAGAAGCAACTGTAAAAGGTAATTTTTCCTCCCTAGCCCACACTAAAGCAGAACGATTGCGATCGGCATCAACAAGTAGAGTTGGTTGATCTGTTTGTAGATAAGCGGCTAAATGAATAGCTGTTGTGGTTTTGCCAACACCACCTTTTAAGGATGCAATAGCGATTAACATAATTTTTTAATAGTATTTTGTGTTTTATTAATTTAGGTTTTATATTAATGGTTTTTTAGGCTTAATTTGTTATTTTTTCAATCAGTTTAGATAGATTTTATCTTAAATTATTCACAAGAATGGGAAACACAAACACCATCAATGATAAATATAAATATAGTTAATAGTCAGTAGTTTTTCTATTAGGCAATGAGCTTAAGAACCTTGTTTTATAAATTATTCACTATTGACATTGCCTCTTGTCTTATAACTTTCCCCTATCACAACCAGAAAAATGTATCCTGAACTCAGGTTATTATAAACTAAAAAAAAGAAACCTAACCTAAACATTAAATGTGAATAATCCAACAAAAAAGAAAAACTTGATCACTCAATTAAATTGGAAACCTTGGTTATTTTTAACACCAGCCTTAATCTTATTAACTATTTTCTTATTCATACCTATTTTAATGGTATTTTACCTTAGTTTTACTGATGGCAACATAATTCAAATTAGTTGGATTGGACTCAAAAATTATCAAAAACTATTAATAGATCCCGATTTTTCTCAAATTATTTTTAATACAATTTACTTCTCAACTTTTACCATTATTCCGAGTTTAATTATTCCCTTATTTTTAGCAATACTACTCAATCAACATATACCCCTAAAAGGATTTTTCCGCACAGCTTATTTTATTCCCTCCATAACATCTTTAGTCGCTATGGGATTAGGATTTCGTTGGTTATTTCAAAACAATGGCACTATTAATCAAATACTATTCAAACTTAATTTTTATCCCATCAACTGGTTAAACAATACATTTTGGGCTATGCCTGTACTTATTCTTTTTAGCACATGGCGACAAATAGGTTTTAACTTAGTAGTTTTTCTGGCAGGATTACAAATAATTCCTCAAAACCGTTACGAAGCCGCAGAATTAGACGGTGCAAATTTTTGGGCAAAAATATGGTATATCACCTTACCAGCCTTAAAACCAACTCTTATTTTTGCGACTATTACCACAACTATTTTTACCTTGAAATCCTTTGAGCAAGTTTACATAATGACAGGAGGAGGCCCCTCCAATTCCACGAATATTTTAGCTTTTTATATTTATGAATTAGCTTTCCGTCAATTTAATTTCGGCTATGCCTCTGCCAGTACAACAATTCTTCTTGTGATAGCTTTAATTTTAGTTTCTTTACAATTATTTACCACTAAAGATAATGAGTAGAGAGAAAGGGTGATGAGAAGAGAGGGTGAGAGGGCAGGACTGTTTCATTTTCAAATTTTAAAAGAAAAATAAAGGCGATCGCCTGATAAAATAAAAGGGCAAAAGATCGCATTTATTATAGGTTGAAAAAATGTTAAATAATTTAGTTAACAAATTACTAGAAATTCAAGACTTTCGCAAAAAAAAACAGCTTCGTTATCAACAGAGAAATAGACAAGAAAGAATAGAATATTTCCAAATTTTAGGAAAAATAATCAAAGAGTATGGTAGTAGAAGTCTTGTTTTTATTGATGAGTCAGGATTTGAAGAAACAATAATTTGTCCTGATGGTTGGTCAAAGAAAGGGGTAAAAATTTATGGAAATAAACAAGGAAAACGGGGTAAAAGAGAAAATTTAGTAGCAGGAAGAAGAAAGAAAGAAAAAGATTTTATTGCACCAATGATATTTACAGGAAGTTTAAATGCAGAAGGTTTTGAAGGATGGTTAGAAAGATATTTATTGCCATCACTTAAAAAGTTATCGGTGCTAATTATGGATAATGCACCAATTCACCGGAAAAATATAATTAAACAATTAGTAGAAGAATCAGGACACATAATTTTATTTTTGCCAAAATACTCTCCAGATTTAAATGATATTGAACATGATTTTGCCGCATTAAAGAAAATGAGAATGTATGCCCCTTCAGGAACATCTTTAGATGAAATTATCCGTGATTATTGCACAAGTTAAATGTAACTTTCTTATTTGAAATTACTATATATTGCGATCGCATTTTTTATTTGACCATAGTAGATGGTGGGAGTTACCCACCTTAAAAAACTATTAGTTTTCCTCTAACTTCATTGAAACTATTTGTATTAATTAATACTCAAAATCCACGTGCCAACGCTTAATCTTAAAGGCACTTGCCCCGGAGTGAGTATCTGTCCTTGAAAATAAAAAGTACCGCCAGAGTTGGGGTTTTTTACGTTGGAGAATACTAACTCTACTTGATTACTTTCGAGCAAAGGTTCTTCTAAGGCAATTTCAATGATACGACTTTCTTCATCCCAAATGATTTCCCTAACTGGTAAAGTGGCATTTTTAGCTCTGACTTCTATTTTATTAATGTCAAATTTGCCATCAAAATAGTCTGGATAGCTGATAAAAAATTTATCTACACCTTGAGTTAATTTTTTCCCCGGAATTCTTAAACGATAACGATCCCATTGTCCTGCATTTCCGCCAAAATCTAGGCGATAATTTAGTACATCTTTACGATCAACCCCGCTAAAAATAGTTAACCCCGGATTGGTTTGAGCAAAGACAAGATAGGGTAAACCTGTTACTAGGGTAGTACTTAAGGCAATAGTGGCAAAAATACTTTTTTTATTGAGTTTAAATAGATTAGTCATGGTTTAGTATATGTTTAGTTTTTTAGTTTATTGAGCTAATGGATAATGTAACAAACTATTTCTATGGACTGTGTTTCTTATTCTTTTTGTTCCTTGACAGGGGTTTTTATTCCTGATTCTGTACAGATATAATCTAAGGGTTTATCCCACGATTCCCTTATCAGTTTATCAACATAAGCAAAGTCAAAAATAATGCCGATTCTAGTTATATTTTGCCATATTGGTTGAGCAAAGAGGCGATCGTAGTATCCTCCTCCATATCCTAACCTATAACCGAAGCGATCGCACCCCACTGCTGGAACTAAAATTAAATCCACCTGATGAGGGCAAATTAAGGGCGAGTGAGTAGAAGGCTCAAGGATACCATATTTTCCAGTCTCTAAGTCATTCATAGAAGTAAATTGATGCCAAATTAACTCATTTCCTTGGCAACGAGGTAAGCCCCAAATTTTTCTTTTATCATGATGCAATAGGCTTAAGTCTGGTTCTTGCTTAAAACTTAAATAACTAAGAATAATTTTACTTTTACTTACCAATAAATTCTTTGATAAATGGTGACAAATTTGCTTACTTTTTTCCTGCCATTGAGGTGATGATAGTTTTAATCTCTCTTGTAAATATTGTTTTCTTAGCTGTTTTTTTTCTCTGTTCATTCTTAACTTTAGTGGGTATCTTCTTTTGTATAGTCTGGATGGGATAAATAAATATTTTTAATGGGTATTTCTTCAATATTTTTTTGATTATCATATACTTCTAAACCACGGTAACTAATAACATATTTTTTATTATTTGTAGTTTCAGTTTCATAGCTAAAATTATTAGTTAGATGAGCAGGAATATTATTTATTTCCTCTTGACTTTTTTTAGCAATTTGCAAGTAATTCATCTCAATGGCATTAACGTTATCTTTTTCTTCAATACAGATATAAATATTATCTTGTTCCGTTTCAAATACTGCCACTGGTTTTCTTGGTTGACAAGATGCGATCGCATTTTTTTCTAATGCTCCTTGTAGGATATTTATTTCTACTTCCTTTGGTAAATAATGAGTCGAAATTACAGGCTCTATTTTAGTAATAATACTAGCTTGAATAACCTTAAAATCAAAAGGACTAATATTGTATATTTTGCTATCAGGATCATCATAATTACCTTCCGTTGCTCCATAGGTGGGAAAAGAACCAAAAGCCCTCAAACTAATCATTGTTTCCTGAGTATTATTATTTATTTGAATTAACTGTTTTTCCTCATTATTTGTACATATATAAATAGTGGATTGTGGCAATTTAAAATTAGCTTCTAATTGAAAACTATTACATATATTAGAATTAACCTTTTCAGCTTTTGCAGACTTAACTAAAGAAATAAAAGGAAAAGAAAGATTGATTATTTCAAAAATTAAAACAATAAAAAAAGAAAGTGGTAAGTTATACTTAAACATGAACTATCTTATTCAATAAGAAATTATTTTAATATAGAACTATAGCCTATAATATCATAATCAAAATATTTTAGAAAAATAAAATTTACTATCTACAAAAATGAGAAAAGAATATATCAAAAAATCAAAAATCTTGAGTTTAATTCTCAGACATCAACCAGAGTATATAGATATAAAACTAGATGAAAAAGGATGGGTTTCCATAAATGAACTTTTATCAGGTTGTGAAAAAAAAGGGATAAAAATAAGTCGAGACGAAATAGAAGAAATAGTCGAAACGAATGATAAAAAAAGATTTACGATTTGTACATCTACCGACAAAATAAAAGCTAATCAAGGACATTCCATTAAGGTTGCATTAAATCTCGAATGTGCAAATCCTCCCGATATTCTTTATCACGGTACAACAACTAAATTCAAAGATTCAATACTAAAACAAGGACTACTGAAAATGAATCGTCATCATGTACATCTTTCCTCAGATATTGAAACAGCCAAAAAAGTGGGTAGCAGACACGGAAAAGTAATGATATTAGCAATTGACGCTAAGAAAATGACAGAAGACGGATATAAATTTTATCTTTCCGAGAATAACATCTGGTTAGTTGATCAAGTGCCTTCTATTTATTTCTCAAACACAATAAACTAAAAAACTATTTTAATAGAGATAGACAAAAAAGCCAGAGGTTTGCTGTTACTATCTTATAGTCACTACTTGTCACCATGTGTTTAGCTCCCGATATGAGTTTTATTCCCTTTCCCCAAGTTTTAAGAGAAATACCATAAACAATAATAAATAAACAAATATTAAATCTTTATAAAGGACACTTTACAGAAACTAGGAAAAATGTAAAAATAGATACAGAAATAAAAAATAAATCTCTTTGAAAATCAAGTTCTAAAAAAAATGCACTTTATAGGTTGTAGATTACAATCGTTAGCCTTTGAAAGTAATAACCTTAAACACAATAAAAAATAAGGTGAATATTTAAGAGAATGATGGTCAATGATTAATCTATACCGAAATTAAATGAAGTCATAATTTTGCTAAGAAGAATAATGATAAACAGAGAGATAAACAATAAACATAATTAAGTGGAATCTATTTAATTTCGACCTCATAAGAATCTTATTTATTATCACCAGAGGAGTTAAGAGAGTGAATATGAAATATCGTGGAAATGTCTATAAATCAGAAAACAACTTTTTGGAAGTAAAAGAAACTGATATAGTTGGTGGTAAATATCGTGGTTGTCAGTGGAATCATAAATTACCTAGACACGTAACACAGCTAAGACCCAAATTAGGTCTTCAATATCGTGGTGTAAGTTATTGTAGTAATCCCACAATGTCTAACTCCGTTGACAGCAATATCAATGTCGCCGCAATAAGTAATGAAACAAGAAAGACAATAGTTTGCGAAAAGATACATAGTGTCCATCTTGAAAATATGCGTCGTAATTTAGAGAAAAGAATCAAAGCCGCTCAAGAGGAAAATAATGAGACACTGTTATTAATGTTGAAAAAAGAAAGCCTTGAGTTGGAGTTAGTTTAATTGCTTACAGTTTAGAAAAAATCTCAAACTCGTAATTTTTCTGTTGTACATAACTCTTAAACCAAAACTGATTGACTTCTAATTGTGGAGTTGGTCAGTTTTTTTTATTTCATGATTGATTTACAATAAATAACCAAATAATATTATTTTAGTTCTCAGTCATGAATTTAATTAAGCGCAGTTTATATTTAATTTCTCTAACTTTTTTTTTTGGGGAATAACAGGATGTACTAATTTAATTAATTGGGGTATCGCCTTTCCTCAAATACAAGAAATTACTCAAATTAAAAACGAAACTAATTTAACCCAATCGGTAATCATACAAGGAAAAATTGAAAAATCAATTCCTCTACTCAATTCCTATGCTTATAAAATTAAGGATGAAACTGGTTCAATATGGGTTGTTACACCTAGTCAGAAATTTGGGCAAGGGGAAGATGTAACGATACAAGGTCAACTAAAATATAGAGATATTACTATTGAAGATAAAGATTGGGGAGAATTTTACGTCGTGGCAGATAATTAAACCTTTTTTGAACGACTGTTTATACTTAACCTAAATTCAATGAAAAAAGTATTGAAAAATCAAACCTGAAACCTACTGATTAGAAGATATGGTTATATCAAACTGAGGTTAGATCAATTTAACCGCATTTTCTGTCAATAATAAATACTTTTTGCCTAATATCAAGTTCGGATAATTAGTTATAAATAACGTCTCTGGTTTTTGCCCACCAATGATAACAAGTTAAACCTTTGATTAATTCTTGTTGTTTCATTCGCTTTTGACAACGATATATCAATAAATTTTCTAACTCGTCTAAATTATCTGGAGATTGATTCGCTATTACTTCATCCAATAATCGCCATAACCCTCTTTTGTCAAACTCCGCAAACACTTGCAATTTATAGATTATGGAACTTAAGTCAATATGATTGACTAGAGTTACTTTTTTGTCATTGTCATTGAATAGATGCAACTATTTTAATTATAAGTTATCATCCGAACTTGATATTAGAAGAAAATCAATCAACATAAGTTTTCTGTAAATTATTATGACTTTTTACGAATTTCCTCTTCTCTTTTCCCTATCATCACCAGACAATTTTATATAGAGTTCAGGTCAAGTTAAGTATTATTAACGGAAAGAAAAAGCAGTATTGTGAGGAGTATTTCCCAAAGCGTCGCTAAGTTGAGAATGAATATAACCGTTAGTGGCTAATATTCTACCACTATCCAAATCGAACTCAGAGCCATCATAGGCAGTGACAAATCCTCCTGCCTCTTTAACTATTACAACCCCTGCTAATAAATCCCAAGGTTTTAATCCCCTTTCCCAATAACCATCAAGTCGGCCTGTGGCTACATCACATAAATCTAAGGATGCACTTCCTCCTCTCCTTACCCCCTGAGTTAAATGAGTCAAATAACAAAATTCTGCATAGTTATTATCTTCTGTTTCTCTACGATCATAAGCAAAGCCTGTTACTAATAAACTATTTGTTAAGTTATTTGTTCTCGAAACCCTAATTGGTGCATGATTCAATGTTGCCCCTAAACCATCAGCTCCACTCCATAACTCTTCACGAATGGGATTATATACAACTCCCACTAAGGGTTTTCCTGAAGCCAGTAAGCCAATGGAAACGGCCGCTTGAGGATAACCATGAGCGTAATTTGTTGTACCATCAAGAGGATCTATTACCCACAAATATTCACTTTCTTGGATGCCAATTGTGCCTGATTCTTCGGCAAGAATACCATGATCAGGATAATGTCTTTTTATGACACTTAATACTTTTTCTTCAGATTTTTGATCTACTTCTGTAATTAAGTCTCCAGACCTACCTTTTTCCCTAATATCTAATTGTTTACCCCAATATTGTTTTAAAATAGCTCCTCCTTCTTGGGCGGCTAAAATAGCAATATCAAGAAGTTTTTGTTTGTTAAGATTTGAAGATTCGCTCATCTTTAAGTTAATTGAAAATTGATTAGATTTTTTTGTTGAAATCTGACAAAGGGCAACAATGAATAAAATAGACTGTTTCCCTAATGTAATTGTTATAAATTAACAAATTTAATTCCACCTAAAACCTTTAACCTGACACCTTTTTGGGGATAATTTATCATATCCAGAGTAAGTGAGCCTTTATTCCTAATTCCCAACAATGTTTTGCTAACTTTTGATTGTCAAAGCTCTTTATTTTATCTATATTGTCAACTTTTAGTTAACAATTAAATTTGATTTTTAATCAGGAAGTTTATATTGAGAAACAATTTTTTCCGCATACTCAGGAACATGATCTTTTAGTTTTTCTGGATAATTACGTTTAACATAAAGATAATTGCGGGTAAAGTGAGAGTCAATGGAAAAACGAGCATATTCTAAGCCTTTTGGCCCTACTTTTTCTATTACTACCCCCATTAGTTTCGCCGCCCACATGGGTAGTGTTACTCCTTTATCATAAGCAGGAATACTGTTTTGTACCGCTTGGGTGCGATCGCCTCTTGAGATAACAGGTTGAGTGTGTAACTGGCTTTTAACTAAATCAAGCATTTCCCTACCAATATCATTACGAACTACAATCCACTGCCAACCAAAAGGAGCTCCCATATAACCTACAACCAAATCTGCAAGAGAGTTGACATAATCAAAACAAGTCATACAAGAAGGAGCAAAAACATCCTTTAATTGATTAGTTTTTAAGCCAAAGAAAGGTACTTTTTCCACACTGCCATCTTCATGTTTAAAATGTACCCGAAAATCCTGCATAAACTCGTAAGCTACAACAGTATCAGGAGATTTACTGGTAGTCTCTAAAAACTTCTGCAATCCTGCACGAGTGACATTATCCACGCAAGGAGTGCCTAAAACATAGAGTTTTTCTAAGCCTAACTTATCCTCCACTGCCCTTAAAGCCTGAATTTGACAACCAACCCCAATTACCAATAAGCGTTTCATCCCCGATTGTTCAATCTGTTCGAGTATCGATAAATTAGGGGATAGAGTAGGTTTATTCACCTTTGCCCCCAGAATTTCCTCTGTAGTGGTAGCAATAATGGGTTTAGGTTGAAAACGATCTTCATCACTGTTTTGAACGCATACAACTCCTTCTACAAGCCCCTGCGTTAACATTTCACAGGCGATCGTACTTACAATACCAGTCCACTGTGCCCCTTCAATAGGTTCAATTTTTTTTGCAGACATCATTTCCTGATGCACTCCAAAATAGAGGTCATTTTCGTTGTTTAAGTCTCGACTACGCCCATGGGCAATGGTTTCTAATTCAGCAATTTGTTGATTAATAAAAGCACAGGCTTCTTTTACATAATGGATATAATAGGTATCGCACAATCCGCATTCACTACATAAGTCTTTTGCAGGGCGACGACTACCTTGTTTTAAGGCTTTAGCTTTACGATGAGAATTGATTACAGTCATTATTTGTTTAAATTAATGTCAAAATATTAGTAAAAGTCTGTATTAGGTTTCAGGTATTAGGTTTCAGATTTTAGGTAACTATTCATTATTCATTCACTTTAACTCTTTGGGTAATCATACGAATACCACCATCACGAATAAGAATAACAGAATACCAGTGATCCTGATTATCGGTGACAGGTAACTTAACTCTTTTAAAAATTCCTCCTGCCGTTAAAGCGTCTAATTCAATGCTAGAAGGTTCAAGATAAAGAGAAGGAGATACTTTTTCTTCTGATACTCCTCCTAATACAATATCAGCACCAACAGGTTCTTCTAAAATTACGTCAAAATCAAATTCTTGCCCAACATTTACTTTTGTGGGTAAATTTACTCTCGCTTTTGGTGGATTTTCTCCTGATGTGATTTCTGTTTTTTCGCTAATGATGTCTTGCTTTGTTAACTGATTATTAGAAAAATGTTGATTAGCTTTTATTTCAGAATTGAGGATAAATTTTTTGCCACCACTTTCATAACTTCCCTCTATTTTGGTTAAGGTTACTGCTGATAATTCTCCTTGTTTTTCTTCCCAAGATTCAATGCTAGTCGTATATTTCAAATCGGGATATTTTGACCATGTTTTTTCTAAGTATTCTTCTATGCTTTGAGAATTAAACCCATCTGATGATTTGAATGAGGGGGAAATATTTTCTTTTAAGAGTTCAAGATTTCTATTATTAGCGGCACTATCAATTTTTGTTACTATTTCTAATATGTTTGATGGAATATTATTGGATTGGGCTTTGACTTGTTTAAATTGGGTAATAGTTAAAGATAAGCCTAATAAGATTAAAAGCAAAAATTTATTTGTTTTGTTCATAAAATTAGTGATGTTAAATATCTATTTTTATTTTTACGAATATTGATAAAAGTATTGTTGATTCTTACAACAAAAGATGTCAAGTTTGAGGTTTCAGGTGTTAAAAGTTTTTCATTATTAATTATCCTTGCCCCTTACCCTCTTACCTTTTCATTAATTACTAATACTAATTCCCGATAGAATAGAATTACCTGTATTTGTACAAAACCAGTGTAGTTTATTCGGATTTAAGGCTAATTTAATATTATTCTCATTCCATTGTAGTTCAGGATTGATTAATATTCTCAGGGAGTGGTTCGAGTTGGGAATTTCGACACTAACTAATAATTCTCGCCCAAAATTTTCGGTTAATAAAACTTTGCCCGTTACTGTTATTTTATCTTTTTCTGTGGCAAGGGTAATGTCTTCGGGGCGAATGCCCAAATCAACTTCGGAAAGAGATTTATTACCTTCGGGAAGGGGGATGATTGTTTCTCCGAGTAAAGCCTTCCCTTGTTTACATTCTAGGTTTAAAAGATTCATTTGTGGACTACCGACAAATCCTGCCACAAATCTATTGGCTGGTTGATTATAAATGCGATCAGGTGTATCAATTTGCTGGATTAACCCATCTAATAATACCACTACTTTGCTTGACAGGGTCATGGCTTCAGTTTGATCATGGGTAACATAAATCACGGGTTTATTTTGATTGGCAAATAGTTGTTTCAATTCCGCCCTTACTTTTTCTCTCAGTAGTGCATCTAGGTTACTCAATGGTTCATCTAAAAGAAAAACATCTGGCTTTCTGACTAAAGCACGGGCTAAGGCGACTCTTTGTCGTTGCCCTCCTGAAAGTTGTTTTGGTTTGCGATTGAGTAAATCGGTTAAGCCTAAGTTGCTACTAACCACAGTAACTCTATTTTTGATTTCTTCTGGGGGAATTTTTCTTATTCTTAGGGCAGAGGCAATATTGTCAAATACACTCATGTGGGGATATAGAGCGTAGCTTTGAAATACCATAGCCATGTTGCGATCGCCCGGAGAAATATTATTTAACTCTTTTTCATCTAGAATAACTTTACCGTTAGTGGGTTTTTCCAATCCAGCTATTAAACGAAGTAAGGTAGATTTTCCGCATCCAGAAGGTCCTAAAAGAGTGATAAAATCACCATCATTAACAGTCAAGCTAATATCTTTGACGGGAATTACACTGGGTGCAAATTGTTTTTTGAGATTTTCTAGTTTTAGTTGTGCCATAATTTTAATTACTAATTCATTATTACTAACTAAGCCAAGACGTAATTTAGCTTATATTTTTGCTTAATTCTCGAAAATAACTCAAACACCTACCTCTACCTATTAAACACCTACCTATTGCCCGTTGCCTATTCCCCATTCCCCGTCTTAACCAGACAAATTAATAATGCACTCCTAGAAAAATTAGCCCTTGATAGCCCCTGCAGTAATACCTTGAACAATACGGCGTTGAAATGTTAAGACAAGTATTATCAGAGGTAATGTTCCCAAAATGGTAGCAGATGCGATCGCACCGTAGGGAATTTCGAAAGCACTACTGCCTCCTATTTTAGCCACAGCGATAGGAATAGTTTGTAAACTATCTCTAGTGATAAAAGTGAGAGCAAAAATAAATTCATTCCAAGCAAAAATGAAGGTTAAAATTCCCGTTGTCACCAAAGCGGGTAAAGTTAGAGGTAAAACAATTTTCCACAAAATAGACATTGTTTTATAACCATCTATACGGGCAGAGTCTTCTAAATCTTTTGGTAATTGTAAGAAGAAACTACGTAAAATTAAAATAGTTAAGGGTAAATTAATTGCAGTATAAGGAATAATTAAAGATAAATAATTATTACCTAAATTGAAAAACTTAACTATTTCTAATAAACCCAAAAAAAGTAAAACATAAGGAAACAGACTAACGACCAAAACCAAAGACAGAATAATATTTTTAAACGGTAAATTTAATCTAGCTAAAGCATAAGCAGAAGGCGCACCAATAACAACGCAAAGAATAGTGGAAATTAGAGAAACAAAAGCACTGTTGAACATATAGCGAAGAAAAACAAAACCCAAATCCAAATAATGCTCAAGAGTTAATTGTTCTAAATTAGGGAAATAAACTGTAGGAATTTTTGTAATAGCCTCATTTGTTTTAAGAGAAGTTAAAATCTGCCATAACATAGGTGCTAAACAAAATAATATCATGAAAATTATGCCTAGCCATAAAATAATTTTTTGCTTATTTAATGTATTAATCATAGAGAATTAAAAATTAGAACAATTAATGATTGTGACTGCAAATTAAATTTAAAAATCTAATACCAAATATCAATTTTTTTGTAATTTAGAAATCAGAAAAAAAGTCAAAGCAACCACTAAAATTAATAGTAGAAAAGTAACTACAACTAAAGAAGCACCATAGCCAAAATCCAGATAACGACGAACTGTAGCATAAATATAAATAGCTACCATTTCTGTACTACCAGCGGGGCCTCCTCCAGTCATTACCTGCACTAAATCAAATACTCCGAAAGATTGAGCAAAACGAAATAAAAGGGCAATCAAAATTTGGGGAGTTAGTAAAGGAATCGTAATTTGCCAAAAACTTTGCCATGGAGATGCACCATCCATCTGATGGGCTTCATACAAATCTGAAGGAATAGATTGTAATCCTGCTAATAGAATAATGGCAATAAAAGGAGTTGTTTTCCACACATCAGCTACGATAAGAGATAACATCGCCCGATTAGGTTCACCTAACCAATTAATATTTTCAGAAATGAAACCTAAACGCATTAAAATATCATTAACAACCCCATATTGGTCATTAAAAATCCATGCCCAAGCTAAACCCATAACCGCAGTGGGTAAAGCCCAAGGAATTAAAGCAGTTGTGCGCACGATTCCTCTAGCAAAAAAGGCTTGATTGAGAATCAAAGCAAAAATCATTCCCAGAATTAACTCAAGGGTGAGACTAACGGCGGTAAAAATAGTTGTATTTCTTAAACTTTGCCAAAAACGCCCGTCTCCTAATAATCGGCTGTAGTTACTAAAACCAGCAAAAATTGATTCTAATTCCGTACCTAAATTCTGTTGAAAAAAACTCATCCAGAAAGCACGGGTAATAGGATAAATAAAAACGAGAGTCAGAATAATTAACGCAGGAATTATCAACCACCAACCGATATATTTTTCTTGGTTATAATTATTTGTTGATAATCTCATTATTTAGTTATAAATAGTCACAGAAATAGTATAACGGCTAATCTAATATTCATCAAATTGTTAAATATTTTTTTGATGCCTTACCAATATGAGGCTTTATAGGAAAGAGATATTATGTTGATTTTATCTAATTAGAAAGAAAATAAATTGTCTATGTGATAATCTTTTAAGAAGAAATAAACGGTTTATGCTTGACATTAATAAACAAAAATATGGAGGAAATTACATTTTTTATTGCTATTTATTTGAGTAAATATTATGTTATAATATCTTAATTATGTTATATTTAAACAACTGAAAATACTTACAATTTATTATAATAAACTTGATGTTAGTATCGTTCAAATCACTATGATTAAAATTGCCATAGATTAATTTATCAATACCATGAGCTCAATAGGATCGCTATAATCAAATTAAACTTATATATATAAATTCAATTATTATGACAAAAGCAATTTGGAAAGAAGTTATTGTTGCTGAAAGTGACAATTGCGAAATAGTCGAAGGAAATAGCTATTTTCCCCCTGATAGCATTAAATCAGAGTATTTTCTTTCTAGTGATACTCACACTACTTGTGGTTGGAAGGGTGTTGCTAGTTACTACACATTAAAAGTAAATGGGGAAGAAAATAAAGATGCCGCTTGGTATTACCCCAATCCGAAAGAAAAAGCATTAAATATCAAAGGCTATGTTGCCTTTTGGCGTGGAGTTAAAATAGAAAATTAAACTTGAATTTATATATCCCTTCAATTACTATAATACCTTCATGAACCATTCTGTAAGTAGTACTAAAAGCCCCTTAAATTTAATTCAGTGGCTCGAATATCATTGGGCGACTCCTGCTTATGGGGGATGGGTTTTAATCGGTATTGCTTTAAGTTTTTTCGGGGCGGCAACCAACACGATGGCAGGATGGCTTTATGTTTTGAGCGGAATGCTACTTTCTTTGTTGGGATTGAATTTTGTTGTGGCAATTAATACTCTCAAAAAATTGCAGATTAAACGTTTAGCGATCGCATCTGTTCATGCAGGAGATGAATTAACCCTTTCTTTAAAGATTAATAATCCTACGCAAAAAAACAAAACTTTAATCACCATTTTAGAACACATCCCCCCCTCATTGGGCAAAGAAATAAAACATAATATTGAAACTCTGCCATCTGGACAAGAAATACTTTTAACAGCTTATTTACAGACAAATAATAGAGGTATTTATCATTGGGATTATCTTAGTTTAAGAACCGCCGCCCCCTTTGGTTTATTTTATTGTAGTCGTTACTCTCAAGTTAAGACAAGTGCGATCGTTTATCCCCATATTCTCACCTTACAAAACTGTCCTTTGATTGATAACTTAGGTCAAGAAGAAGCCAGAAAAAGAGAAAGCAATCAAATATATAATAATGCCACAGAAGGAGTGACAAAGGCTTTAAGACAATATCGTTATGGAGACCCTATTCGCTTAATTCATTGGCGTACAAGCGCTCGTTTAGGAGAATTACAAGTAAGAGAGTTAGAAACCATTACAGGAGGCGAAGAAATTACAATCTGTTTAGATAACTCTGGAGAATGGGATAAACAAGATTTTGAAAATGCAGTTATAGCAGTTGCGTCAATGTATTGTTACGCCAGTCGTCAACAACTAGAAGTTAAAGTATGGATAGGGGATATGGGATTGATTCATGGAAGAAAAGTCACCCTCGAAACTCTAGCAGGAGTCAACTATGGAGGTACGATGAAAGATAATATTCCCCAATTACCTTTAATTTGGATTTCTCACAACTCTAATTACCTAAACTCTTTACCTTTAGGAAGTCGTTATTTTCTATTTAACAAAGATATTGTTTCCTCTTCTCTCAAGGGTATAATTTATGATTCCGAAACCAGTTTAATCAGTCAATTACAAAAACCTTTACAATAGACGCACACTCAAAAAAAATACAGGCTAGATGCCTGTTTTACAGTAAAAAACAATATTTTTAGAAAAAATTTAATATTTTTAAAATAACTGACCTCAGTTCGGTTTAAGAATATCGGGTAAGTGTCAGGTTGTTGGGGTATTAGGGGGAAACAAGTAATGAGTTAGGAGTTAGGAGTTAAGAGTTAGAAGTTATTAATTATCAACTATTTACCTTTGCCCCTTGCCCTTTGCCCTTTGCCCTTTTCTCCATCACTCATGGATAAAAATTTATCCCGAACTCAGGTTAACTAAATAATAACTAAATAATTTTTTTCAGAAAAAACTTTTTCACATTTCCCATAAAGGCTTTAAAAGGATGTTGAAATTTATCTAACTCATAATCTGCTCTTTGTTCTATTTTTTGCACTACTTCAGGATCAAGGTTTAACAGTTGAATAAGTTGACGATATACTGCTTTTTCATCAGGACAAATTAAATTACCTTCATTATCAGGACTAGCTTTAATCACCATATAGGCGAGTTTGGCGGCTAAACAACGATCTTCATTAGTTTTTAATTGAGACACTAAATCAGAAAGGGGTATTGGATTTTGTTTATAGCGATTTAAAATGTCTTTAAAAGCAATTTCTGCATTAATTCTGGCTTGAGTTTGTTCAGCAACGCTAAATGAAGATAGACCCATCGTATTATAAAAAGGATCAGGATCATCAAAGTAAATCGGTTCGGGTTCGGGAGGAAGATTAGACTTAAACTTTTCTAATAGTATTTCCGTTTCTTCTTCACTCAATTCATCATCAGCCCATGCTAAAGCACAAACTATATTAAGAATCAATAATTGAGATTCTGGCAAAAATAAACTAGGATTGTCTGACATTCTATTCTTCTTTTTTTATTGATAGTTAATAATATAATCAAGTATATTTAACCTGAAAAACTATTTTGGCTAAAAAAATTTACTTAAATAGTAATTAGTAATTAGGAATTAGTTAACTGGTGTTCTCCTTTATTTAAGAAAGTGGCAATATCTTTAGAGGGTAAAGGACGACTTAGTAAATTACCTTGTATTTGATGACAACCCAAATTTCTCAATAATTCCATTTGTTCTAGTTTTTCCACACCTACAGCTACTAGACGAGAATTATAACCCTCACAAAATGCACTCATACATTGCACTAAAGATTGATTTTGAGGGTTGCTATCTAATTGAGTGATAATAGAGGGACTAATTTTTACAGTGTTAAAGGGGACTTTTTGTAAATAAACAAGGGAAGAAGTTCCACTGCCAAAACCATCAAAACAGAGCCGAACTTTTTGTTCTGATAATTTATTTAAAACTTGATAGGCATAGTCGGGATTTTGTAAGAAGCAGTTTTCTGTGATTTCTAGTTCTAGTAAATGGGCGGGTAATCCAGTTTGTTCGAGAATTCTAGTGATTGTTTCTAAAAAGTTGGGTTGACAGAATTGACGGGCGGAAATGTTAACCCCAATGGGTAGAGGTGAAATATTTTCTTGAGTCCACTTGTGCATCTGCATGGTGGCGGTTTGTAAAATCCAAACTCCTAAAGGCAACATAAAATCAGTTTCCTCTGTCAAACGCAAAAAGTGACGAGGAGTAATTTTTCCTAATTCGGGATGTTCCCACCGCAGTAAGGTTTCTAAGCCAGTTAGTTCTCTTGTATTAATATCTGTTTGGGGTTGATAGCAGAGGAAGAATTGTTGTTCTTTAACGGCTGTACCAATTAAGTTTTCTAGTTTCAGAAGACTAGCACCTTTTGGAGTGAGGTTGAATCCCGTTACCCCATAATTAGGATTATTTATTTTTACTTGTTCAAGGGATAGTAAACCATTTTTGGTGATTAAGGATTTGTCTTCCCCATCTATGGGATAAATCAATAAACTTAATTTTAGCTCTAGTTTAACTTGCTTATTGGCTGTCTGTTCTTGTAAGTAGCTAGTAAGAGTTGATGATATTTTTTTTGTAATTCTAGCAGGATCTCTTGGCCCTCTGATATGGGGAAATAAGACGGCAAATTTGTCTTCATCCCACCTAGCTATTAGATCACCTGTTCTAAGGCATGATTGAAAAATTTGAGTAAAGTTTTGTAGTAGTTTCTCGCTTTCATCTTTTGGGTGTTGATTTTGATATTCTTGCCAGTTTTCGATTTGTGCAAATAATACTCCCATTAGATATTGATAACGTTGGGCATTTGCGATCGCAATTTCTAATTGTTGTTCAAATAAATTTTGATTAGGAATATTTAAAAGAGCATCATGAAATGCTAAATAATTAGAATAGTCTTGGGAAGAACTTACCTGCTTATTAGGATTACGAAGTACAAAACAAAAAATTTCTTTATTCTGATAAGTAATTAAACTCACACTTGATTCTAAATTAACTAATGTACCATCAGGACGACGATAAAGATATTCTTCTAGTAAATCTTGCTTCGTTTCTTGTACTTGAGTTAAATCTTTATTAAAACTGGTTAAATCACTGGCAATAATATTGTAAAGAGTTAAATTACTTAAGTCTTCGGAAGAATATCCCAACAATTTGGAAAAACCATCGTTGATTTCAATAATTCTGCGATTACTAGCATAAGCAAGAAAAACTCCCTCAGAAATATGTTTAAGAATGGCAAGGTAACGAGCTTGACTATCTTTTAATTGAGCTTCAGTTTGTTTTCTTTGAGTAAAATCATAAATATAACTTCTTACCAGTTTTTTTTCAGACAAATAATGAACATACTGCTCAAAAACTTCCGAGCCGATTTTCACCTCTCTGAGAAATAAATTTCCTTGCCGATTATTATACTCAGTTAATAAACCCGAAAGAATGGGATGCTCTAATTTATCCTCATGGATTGTGTCAAATTTAATACTAGCGGCAGGATTTATATAAGTAATATTTCCTTCCCAATCTAGCTCGATAATTGGATTTGGACTTAATTCAGGGAATGAAGCTAAACGAATCAACTCTTGTTGGTCTTCAGGATTACTTGAATTTTCTTCTTTACTAATCATAGTTTCGCTAGACTGATTAGTTAAAGTTACTCGTGAAGCGGATATGCGGTCTAAGTTTTCTGGGTTGAAAAGATCAATGCTAGAGTCGCTAGGGACAATATAATAATTAGCTTTTGCATCTGTGCCAAAACGAATACTATCTCCATGTTTTAATTCATGGGAAATAGTTGAATGCCCGTTGACAAATACACCATTAGTACTTTTTTTTCCTTGTAAATCTCCATCTATTAAGCGGTAAGAAAAATTTTCTCCCTCTTCATCCATTTTACGAATTAAAGTGGCGTGAGTTCTTGAAACTTGATAATCATAAAGAATAATAGGGTTATGAGAATCTCGCCCGATAGTGTAGTTGCTTTCTTCTAAAAAGACGATTCTTCTACCTTTCCTATCTTCAATTACGAGAATGTGACGAAATTCCTGTGCTTCACTCATTATGGATTTACCTAGAATAACTAATTTATGTTAAATAAATGTCAACTTTCTTCTTATGGCGGGTTGTTTTGAATACTTTGATTTGACTAATTTATCTTTGTCTTTCATCAATTATAGTTCACTAAGTAAATTATATTTCACTTGATATATAAACTTAAATTTTATTTATTAAGGTTAAGGTATTAACGAGAAAGAAGGCTTAGGGGAGGGGTATTGGGGGATTAAGGGGAAACTCACTCTGACAATCAATTGCTAATTATTAATTGAGACTACCATCAACACTAAAATGGTATTAATGATATAGAAAATACCTACTATTTGTGTTTCACTCCAACCGCTTAATTCTAAGTGATGGTGAATAGGTGCCATTTTAAATAATCTTTTTCCTTTCCCTTCTGAGTCTTTTGTCGCTTTGTAATATGTTACCTGAGCAATAACCGATAAGGATTCAATAAAAAATAATAAGCTGATAATAAATAAAGCCCATAGGTTTTCGCTTAAAATCCCCACTCCTGCTAACCCTGCCCCTAAAGCTAGTGAGCCAGTATCACCCATAAATACAGAGGCTTTATTGCGATTGTGTAAGACAAATCCTAAACAACTACCACTAATGGCTAAACAAAAAATAAGTAAATCGGGATGGGAGTTAGCGGTTAATATTCCTAAACCTAAAAATGCGATCGCACCTGTGCCTCCTGCTAATCCATCAACTCCATCAGTTAAGTTAGTAGCATTACTTTCAGCTACCATAACGAAGACGGCAACAAACCAAAAAAGAAAACTTAGAGGCAAAATGATGTTGAATGGTAAAGTAACATTGGTGATAGATGCAGGTTGAGTGAAAAACATCCAGACACAAAAAATAACGGCAAAACCTACCTGTAAAATTAATTTTTGTTTAGGGGTTAAACCTAAATTTGTTTTTTTACGCAAAATTTGCCAATCATCAACCCAACCGATAAAGCTATAGGCAAAAGTTAGTAATACTAAAGCAGTGACATTAGGGCTGAAATTTGCCATGATTAGAGCAATAATTAAGCCAGTGGGAATGAAGAAAATTCCGCCCATTGTAGGAGTTCCAGCTTTTTTGAGGTGACTTTGAGGGCCATCTTCTTGAATAATTTGAGAGGCTTTAATTTTCTGTAGTATGGGAACAACGATATAACCTAATATACCGCTAATGAGTGTTGCTATCCACAGAGGCAGAGTTTGAATTTTATCTAAGGATATAAAAGAAAGTGTAGAGAGAATTACGGTTAGCAAGATTAAAAGTAACCATCCTGTAGGATTGAAAATGCGATCGAATGATAATGTATTAGTTTTCATAGTTGTTGATAATTAATCATCAAGAAGAAGTGTTTACTTTAATAAAAGACTCTACCTCAGAGGGTTATTTCAGGTTGTCAAAATTCTATAATAAAATGGTCTTGATTTATCTGATTAAAATGATTTTTTTCCATAGGTTTATTCAAAAACTGAGGCTAAAAAATTAGTGGCACTATTGACATCTAAAGGAGGAGAATAGAAATAACCTTGAGCAAAGTCACAACCAAGATAAGTTAGAATGTCTTTCTGCATTTTATTTTCTACCCCTTCGGCCACAACTTCCATTTTCAAACTATGAGCTAAGGCTAGAATCGTTTTAATAATAGTTTGACTACTCATCTCAGCACTCATTTTATCCACAAAACTTTTATCTATTTTTAGGGTTTTAATCGGTAGAGAATGTAAGCGACTAAGGGAAGAATATCCCGTACCAAAATCATCGATACAAAGGTGAATACCTCTATCATTTATCTTGTTTAAAATGTCAAAAGTTGAAGAAGTTGCGTCTTCTAAATACCCTTCAGTAATTTCTATTTTTAAACAACTCTCAGGAAATAATTTTCGATTTAAAAAAGAATCTATTTTTTCTGTAATATTACTTTGAGATAAATTAATAATTGATAAATTAACATTAACAAAAATATGGGTAAAATTCCGAAAAGATGAATACCAAATTCCTAATTGGTGACAGGCTTTTGTCAATACAAAATCATTGAGCCAATTGATTAAGCCGATTTCCTCTGCAATGGAAACAAATAATTGTGGAGAAATAAAACCAAATTGGGGATGATTCCAACGAATTAGGGCTTCA
Source organism: Cyanobacterium sp. Dongsha4 (assembly GCF_036345015.1). Classification (NCBI taxonomy): domain Bacteria; kingdom Bacillati; phylum Cyanobacteriota; class Cyanophyceae; order Chroococcales; family Geminocystaceae; genus Cyanobacterium; species Cyanobacterium sp. DS4. Next base: position 2,454,603 of record NZ_CP084098.1, read on the forward strand.
AAGCCTTTAATAATGTTATTTTTTAGGCAAAAAATCGGTTGATAATATAAGTCTAATTTTTCTTCTTCTAATGCCTTTCTTAAATCATTTTCCAACTCTAGCCTAGATAAAGCCTGATTTCTGATAGTTTCATCTAAAATAACATAAGTTCCTTTACCATTTTTTTTTGCTTGATATAAGGCAACATCTCCATCCCTTAAAATATTAGTAACATCTACTTTTTGATAGTTATGAATTGCTACCCCAATACTGGCATTAATAAATAATTTATAATTATTAACAATAAAAGGTTTTTGTAATTCTTGTAAAAGTAATTTAACAGTATTAGTTATATTTTTTATACATTTATCATCTTGTAAAAGAATAATAAACTCATCCCCCCCAAAACGACTAACGAGAGAATTTTCGGGAGAAAAATGAATCAATCTTTCCGCAACTAAGATTAATAATTTATCTCCAATTAAATGTCCTAAACTGTCATTAATTACTTTAAAACGATCTAAATCAATAAAGAGAATAGAATGGAAAATATCAGCATTAATCGGGTTTTTATTGTTTGCTTCTTGAATTAAATCAGTTAAATAAGAATTAAGCCAATTACGGTTTGGTAATTTTGTTAAGTCATCATAGTAGGCTTTGTATGCTAATTCCTTTTCTCTTTGTCTTAACTCTAATAATGCTTGATGTAAATTTTTTGTTTTTTCATTAACTTTATCTTCCAAATTTTTATTCAATTTAATTAGCTTTTTCTCCGCTTTTTTTCTAGCTTTTATTTCTGCTTCTAATTGTTTATTTTTATGGCTTAGTGTTTTGTTTACATTAACCAATTTTAAATGTATTTTTACTCTATATAATACTTCTTCTGGTTGGAATGGTTTAGTTATATAATCAACTCCTCCAATTTTTAAGCCCTTTATTTTATATTCCAAATCGTCTAATGAGGTCATAAAAATAATGGGGATATTTGCGATCGCACTATTCTTTTTTATTTCAATACAAGTCTCAAATCCGTTAATTTCAGGCATTTTTATATCCAAAAGGATTAAATTTGGCTGTATTTCTATTGCTTTTTCTATGCCTTGATAGCCATTTTTACACTCAAAAGTTTTAAAATTTTCTCGCTCTAAAATCTTCACTAAGACTTTTCTATAAGTTGCATTATCGTCAATGATTAGAATTAAATCTGAGTGTTTATCTCCCATAAGTTATTAAGTTATTTATAGCTTAATCAAAAATTAAGCAGTTTTTAACCTTTGATTAACCAAGGTTTTTATACTGACTTTAATTATTATAATCAAGAATCTAAAATGTATGAAAACAATTTTTATTACATATAGTAATTCATAGTTTGTTATTAATTAAAAGCTATATTTTATCAAAAAAATATTTTAGAAAAAAACAGAGATAATGTTTATTATCCAGTAGTTATGATTAATTAAGACAAAATAATTTCTCTAACCTTTTTTTAACAGTTTTTATAGCAAAATAAAAGCTAAAAGTTTATAAATTATTATTAAATAATTCCTTATTTTTTAACCTAACCAATAATATACATATTCAGCATAATAGAGCCTAAATAATATCATTGAAATTGACTTAAAATAACTATTGCTCCCGAATGACTAGCAATATAAGCACCAATTTGATTCGCTTTAGAAATGATTTCAAGAGGTTTTAAACCTTGTAAATATCCTGTTATAATAGCCGCCGAAACTCCATCTCCTGCTCCTACTGAATCTGCATTAATATCTTTTGTTGCTCTCGATATTTCTCCACTATACTCTCCAGTTTTATCAATCCATTTAGTGCCTTTCTCTCCCTGAGTTAAAACTATTAAATCTAATTGATAATTATTTAACCAAGTTGAAAGATTGCGATCGAATTTAAGATGATTAATGAGATATTCTGCTTCAAATAAATTAAGTTTGAGAATATTAGTATGATAAATACTTTGTAGAATTATTTGTTGATTAATTATCGGATTACGCAAGTTTAAATCTAAAAATTTTATCCCTTTAAATTGACTGATAATAGTGTTTATAGTTTGACGGCTGACAATATTTCTTTGAGCTAAAGTACCAAAATATAGAACCTGGTAATTGTGCAAATTATTGAGTAAATTATTATCTAAAGCTAAGTAATCCCAAGCAACATTTTCTTTAATAAGATAGCTTGGCTCTCCACTTTTGCTTAAATTAACAATTACTTTGCCTGTTTCTTTTTCTTGATCCCATTGTATATAATCAGAATTAACCCCTTTTTGATGTAAATTTTTGGCAATTTTCGCTCCTAAAATATCTTGCCCAATTCTCGTTAACAGGGTCACTTCTGCCCCTAGTTGTACACAGTTAACACTAAAATTAACAGGAGCACCTCCTAAAACTTTTTTATGGGGAAAAAAATCAAATAATGCCTCCCCAATGGCTAATATATTATTCATAATTAATGATCCAAAAATCTGATCCAACAATCGGAAACAATGACAAACTATGAAATATTAGTAAATTTTGCTACACCCAACAAGGTCATAATTTTGGATGATTTATGGGGTGTATTGCTTTTTCGTCAGAGAATCGACTAATCCTTCCAGAGTATATTCTTGGGCTTCAATATCAACTTTACCTAACAATTCTTGACAAGTCATAGATGTTTGAGGACCTATAGATGCGATCGCAACTTCTGTTAATAATGATGATAAAGTTAACTGGGGAGTTGTTTGTAAGGCTTGAGTTACAAGATAATGAAAATTACGGACAGTTTTAGAACTAGCAAAGGTAATAATACTAATAACTTCTTTTACTAAAGCATCCCAAACTATATCATCTATGGTATCAGGACAAGTGGATTGATAAGCAGGTATTTCCACAACTTCCCCCCCTTGTTGGGTTAATTCTTGTACTAAAATCTCTCTACCTCCCGTTTCTACCCTGGGAAATAAAATTTTTTTGCCCTCAATACTTTCAGGAAAATTAATCACAAGAGAATCAGCGATAAAATCAGGTGGGATAAAGTCAGGGGATATATTATATTTCTCCAAAAAATGAGCAGTTTTTTTACCCACCACAGCTATTTTTAAGTTTTTGAGATGATTAATATTCTTACCAAGATGATGTAACCTTTCCAAGAAATACTCAACCCCATTAGCAGAAGTCAGAATCAACCAATGAAAATCACTAATATGATTAATTGCTTTATCTAGGGGTTGCCAACTAGAAGGAGGCTTAATTTCCAACGCTGGCATTTCCAAAACTGTCGCCCCTTTGGCTTCTAACATTTGCCGAAAACTATTTCCACTTTGATAGGCACGGGTAATTAAAATTGTTTCTCCTGCTAAGGGATATGATTCTCGATAATTGGACATTATTAGACTCTATAATATATGTTATGTAATAATTTCACAGATGATTGGGGTGTTAGGGTGCTAGGGAAATGAGAGTTCGCTGCACTCGTTCCACAAAGCGGTACGGAGTTCGGGGTTAGGAGTTAGAAGTTAGAAGTTATTAATTATCATCAACTATTTACCTTTGCCCCTTGCCCTTTAATTTTGCCTTTTTGAAATCTATTCACTCATTACCCTTCCTTATTTATCTAACCACTTTACCAATAACAATAATGCAGGGAGATAAAGAAATATTAACTGTTTGCTCAATAATATTACCTAGTGTGCCTTTCCATATCTGTTGTTGATTGCTTCCTGCTTGTTTAATAATCGCAATGGGAAAAAGATGCGATCGCCCGTACTCTTGGAGTTTATCGACAATAACAGGTAAATTTCTACTACCCATTAAAATAACAAGAGTGTTAACTTGACTGAGGACTTGCCAATTTAATAAATTAGAATCATGTCCTGTAACAACCATAAAACCATGACTATCTTTTTTTTCTGTGAGAAATATATTGGCTAATAAGGGAGCGGCAATAGAAGAAGAAATCCCCGGTATAAGTTCATAATCTGCATTAATAGCTTGTAAAGTTTCAATTTCTGGATTTATTCTGCCAAATATCCCCGGATCACCTCCTTTGAGTCTGATTATAGTTTTATATACGGGTGCATATTGTGCCAATAGTTGATTAATAGCTTCTTGGGGAGTACTTGCTTTTCCTCCTCTTTTGCCTACAGGGATTTGCAAACAATTTTTTGGCACAAGCTGAAGAATTTGACGATTAATCAAAGCATCATAGATAATAACGTCCGCTTGAGAAATGAGACGATGAGCTTTTACTGTCAAATGATCAATATCACCAATACCAGCACCAACAAAAAATACAGTCATTCAATCATTAAAAGTTAGAGATCAAAAACAAAAAAAGGGTTGACAATCAACTAAAAAATTTACTCATTGACAACTAAAAGTTGACAATATAGGTCACCTCAACACCATAATACCCAGATACAATCTTAATATTTTTAATTTAAGTCATACTCAATTCTTAAGCAGAAGGTAGTCTTTGGGTACAGGGACGAATTAGGGGACCGGGCAAAATGCGATCGCCTTCTACTCCCACGGGAATACCTCTTAATTGTCGTAAAGCATTAATTGCTTTAACACAGTCACAGCCAAACATTTGCACTGCGGTATCGCTTTCTTCTTCTGTTACTTCTAATAGTAGATGTCCTTCTTCATTTTGTTCTACATTCGGGAATTGATTAACAGACTCTTGTTGATTAATTTGGGGAAAAGCCGCTAAATATTGATTCCCAGTACAAACACTGCGATTGCAGTTTAAGTTACTAGGGCTAGGATTAGAGGCAGAAATAGAACCTTCAGAGTTTGGTATATCTAAGGCTTGAACTGAATCTCCATAAACTAGATTAAGAAAAAGAGTTCCAATCATAGCAGGAGATGAGAGTAATAAAATTTTCAGCGAAGAATTAATATTCATAATCAAAACTTATTCACTATCACACCAGAATAGATCAATTTTTATCAATTTTACCAAGATTCTATTGGCTTATTTTACTTTTACTCTTAGCCCCTATTTATTGTGACCCTATTTTTTCTAAAAGAGGCGATCGAATTTGTAGGTTTCGTATTAAAATTCAGCAAAAGTGTGATTAAATTTATCGTCTTCAGCAATTATGAGTAATTCAGGTAAAGTTTCTGTGGGGATTGTAGGTGCGTCTGGTTATGGTGGCGTACAATTAGTTAGGTTACTATTAGAGCATCCAGAGGTAGAGGTTGTTTATTTAGGGGGTGATAGTAGTGCTGGAAAAAATTATGGCGATCTATATCCTCATCTATATAATAAAGTCAAAACAAAAATAGAACCTATCGACTTAGATGCGATCGCATCTCGTTGTCAAGTAGTCTTTCTAGGACTTCCTAACGGTTTAGCCTGTGGCTTTGCCCCTCAATTAATTGCCAAAGGCTGTAAAGTATTAGACTTATCCGCCGATTACCGCTTCAAAAACCTAGACACCTATACAGCATGGTATAAAACCGAAAGAGAAGATAAAGATATAGCATCCACCGCAGTATATGGCTTACCTGAATTATATCGAGAACAAATCAAAAATAGTAGTTTAATTGGTTGCCCCGGATGTTACCCTACTGCTAGTTTGTTAGCCTTAGCCCCCTTATTAAAACAGGGTTTAGTTTTACCAGAAACAATTATTATCGACGCAAAATCTGGAACATCAGGAGGAGGAAGACAAGGAAAAATAAATTTGCTTTTAGCAGAAGCAGATGGTTCATTGGGAGCTTATGGAGTAGCAAAACATCGCCATACCCCAGAAATTGAACAAATTTGCTCAGATTTAGCCCGTAGAGATGTAAAAATTCAATTTACTCCCCATCTTATCCCTATGCCGAGAGGAATTCTCGCCACTGTTTACGGTACATTAACTGATCCCGGATTAGTGACCGATGATATAATTACTGTTTATAAAGCCTTCTACCGTAACTCCATTTTTGTAGAAGTTTTAGACAAAGGAATTTATCCCCAAACAAAATGGGCTTGTGGTACAAATGTTGGTTATATAGGTATCGAAGTTGATCCTCGTACGGGCAGAGTAATTGTCATGTCAGCCATTGATAACTTAATTAAAGGACAAGCAGGACAAGCCGTACAATGTTTAAATATTATGATGGGATGGGAAGAAAATCTCGGTTTGCCCACTCTAGGTTTTTATCCCTAAATAATCTCAAGTCGGTTTAAGAATATCGGATAAGGATAGGTTTGACGGTTTCAGGTGTTAGGGAAATGAGTTAGGAGTTAGGAGTTAGGGGTTTTATAAAAGTAGGGGAGTGGGGAGTAGGGAGTAGGGAGAATTAAAAATTCGGAAATTTTCTAACATCTAACACCTGAAACCTGAAACCTGAAACCTGTCACCTTTTAATTATCAACTATTTACCTCTGCCCTTTGCCCCTTGCCCCTTGCCCTTTTAACTTTGCTCTGTACATCGTTACCCTTTATCTTTTCCAGTTTATTTTGCCAAAAGTCTATGAAATTAGGTAATTAAAGAAAACTTAAAATCCCTGTTTCTCCATCTATTTCTACTTTTCCTCCTACTGGTAAACAGGCATTATCCCCATCATGCCCAAAAGGTAAGTCACTGATAATTGGTATCTCTAACCCCTGAAAACGATCGCACCACACTTGTTCCACAGTCCAACTGGGGATATTTTCGGGAGCATCACAACCACTAAAACGCCCTAAAACAACTCCCTTAACTTTGTCCAAAATGCCCATTAAACGCCACTGGGTAATCATGCGATCAATCTTATAGGGTGCTTCCTGCACATCTTCTAAGGCTAAAATTACGTCATTAAAGTCGGGACATACAGGGGTACATAAAAGGTGGGTTGCCACCGTTAAATTAGCAGGTAATAACTTTCCTATGGCTTTTTTACTCCCCCATCCCCTTCCTTGTAAGCTCGGCAACTTTTCTCCTTCAATATAATTAAATAAACGCTCTATTGACCATTGAGACTCTTGAGCAATAGTGGTTAAAACTGGACCATGAAGACTGATAATGTTCTCATTATAAAGACTCCATAACAGGCTTGTGATATCAGAAAAACCGATTAACCATTTCGGTGGGTTAATATTTGCCCATTGCCAATTTTCCAATAATCTTGCCCCCCCATAACCACCTCTTACGCAAATTATTCCTTTATATTTAGGGTTTGTCCATGCTGTTTCTAAGGCTTTACGGCGAATAGTGTCATTTCCAGCCAAATACCCCTCTCTTGCCTCATAATTCTCCTCTAAAACAATTTTATAACCTCTTTCTTGCCAAATCTTTAATCCTTCTTTAAATCTTTCCTTTTCTCTTTCTCTTAATGTACCACTAGGTGCGATCGCAATTAAGGTATCACCTTTCTGTAATGGAGGAGGAACTAACATAATACACTCAAAAAAAAGTTATTATCCTAAAAAAATATTGTTTATTGTCGATTGTTAAGGGTTAATTGTCAATTACTAAATGTAAAAGAAAAAATTTATTATTAATATTTGTTTTTATCTATAGTCAGTTTGATAAATTATGCCATCTACTTAAGTCAATCAAAAGTTAAGAAAAAACAGAGAAACTCCCATGAATATTAAAGATTCATCTCCATCTTTTTATTTTTTATCCCCTTAAAAGACCATAACTAAAACATTGATAGACTTTATAAAGAAAAGTAACAAAATCTTGACTTAAATGAGAAAGGATTAAAAACCAAAGCCTTATCTGAGGGAATGTTAAATAAATTTTAAATATTGTTAAGCAAGAACCACAATGGTGACAAATAGCCCTTATCATCTTCAGTAATGTAGTAGTTTAAGTATTTGTCGAGAGAGGAATCCCTCATGACAGTAAGCCCTCAAAAAGAGGCGAAAGCTAAAGTAATTGTAGATAAAGATCCAGTACCTACCTCTTTCGAGAAGTGGGGTAAACCCGGACATTTTGATCGTACTTTAGCTAGAGGTCCCAAAACCACCACTTGGATTTGGAATCTTCACGCCGATGCACACGATTTTGATAGTCAAACCAGTGACTTAGAAGATATTTCTCGTAAAATCTTCAGTGCTCACTTTGGTCATTTAGCAGTAGTATTCGTCTGGTTAAGTGGAATGTACTTCCACGGAGCAAAGTTTTCTAACTACTCCGCTTGGTTAGCAGATCCCTTAAATATTAAACCCAGCGCACAAGTTGTTTGGCCTGTTGTTGGTCAAGACATCCTCAATGCCGACGTAGGCGGTGGTTTCCACGGTATTCAAATTACCTCTGGTTTCTTCCAATTATGGAGAGCATCTGGTATCACCAACGAGTATCAGTTATACTGTACTGCCATCGGTGGTTTAGTTATGGCTGGTTTAATGCTCTTTGCCGGTTGGTTTCATTACCATAAAGCCGCTCCCAAGTTGGAATGGTTCCAAAATGCGGAATCCATGATGAACCACCATTTAGCAGGTTTACTCGGTTTAGGCTCTTTAGGATGGGCAGGTCACCAAATCCATGTATCTTTACCTATTAACAAGTTATTAGATGCAGGTGTTGCTCCTAACGAGATTCCCTTACCTCATGAGTTTATCCTCGATCCTGCGAAAATGGCTGAGTTATATCCCAGCTTCGCGCAAGGTTTAACACCATTCTTTACTTTGAATTGGGGTGTTTACTCTGATTTCTTAACCTTCAAAGGTGGTTTGAACCCTGTTACTGGTGGCTTATGGCTCTCTGATACCGCTCACCATCACTTGGCGATCGCAGTATTATTCATCATCGCAGGTCATATGTACCGCACCAACTGGGGTATCGGTCATAGCATGAAGGAAATCTTAGAAGGTCACAAAGGACCCTTCACTGGTGAAGGTCACAAAGGACTCTATGAAATCTTAACCACATCATGGCACGCACAATTGGCAATTAACCTCGCTTTATTAGGTTCTTTGACCATCATTGTTGCTCAACATATGTACGCAATGCCTCCTTATCCTTACCTCGCTACCGACTACGGTACTCAATTATCTATCTTTACTCACCATATGTGGATAGGTGGATTCTTGATTGTAGGTGCAGGAGCTCATGCTTCTATCTTCATGGTTCGTGACTACGATCCTGCTAAGAATGTTAATAACCTCTTAGACAGAGTACTTCGTCACCGTGACGCTATTATTTCTCACCTCAACTGGGTATGTATCTGGTTAGGCTTCCACAGCTTTGGGTTGTATATTCACAATGACACCATGAGAGCTTTAGGTCGTCCTCAAGATATGTTCTCTGATAGCGCTATCCAATTACAGCCTGTTTTTGCTCAATGGATTCAAGGACTTCACGCCGCTGCGGCTGGTGCAACCGCTCCTTTCGCTAGTGCTGGTGTTAGCCCTGTATTCGGTGGAGACGTTGTTGCCGTCGGTGGCAAAGTTGCGATGATGCCTATCACTTTAGGTACTGCTGATTTCATGGTTCACCATATCCATGCGTTTACCATTCACGTTACCGTTTTAATCCTTCTCAAAGGTGTGTTGTACTCCCGTAGCTCTCGCTTAATCCCTGATAAAGCTGAGTTAGGTTTCCGCTTCCCTTGTGATGGTCCTGGTCGTGGCGGTACTTGTCAAGTATCTGGATGGGATCATGTCTTCTTAGGTTTATTCTGGATGTACAACTCTTTATCTATTGTTATCTTCCACTTCAGTTGGAAAATGCAATCTGATGTTTGGGGTACAGTATTACCTGATGGTAGCGTCTCTCACATTACTGGTGGTAACTTTGCCCAAAGTGCAATTACTATCAACGGTTGGTTAAGAGACTTCCTCTGGGCACAAGCGGCTAATGTAATTAATTCTTACGGCTCTGCTTTATCTGCTTATGGCATTATGTTCTTAGCAGGTCACTTTGTCTTCGCTTTTAGCTTAATGTTCTTATTTAGTGGACGTGGCTACTGGCAGGAATTAATCGAATCCATTGTTTGGGCTCATAATAAACTCAAGTTAGCTCCCGCTATTCAACCTCGCGCTTTGAGTATTGTTCAAGGCCGTGCGGTAGGTGTGGCTCACTATCTCTTAGGAGGAATTGTGACTACTTGGGCATTCTTCCTCTGTCGGATTCTATCCGTAGGTTAAGAATGTAAACTTTCACTAATTTAGTGGGAAAATCTACGGCAAAATAAGTTATAAAATAACAGATAAAGCCGTTTTTACTAACAATAATTGTTAATAGTTGAAAGTCTATATTTATCTTAGATTCTTCACTATTAACTAACATTTAAAAATCAATTTAATTCCTTGCCTAGTTTCTTTTAAATAAATTTAATTCCGAGGGCTAGGCAAGATAAAATCCAAAATTGACCAGCGTATTTTAAACGTTGACTCTGATTGTGTAACAGGAGAATTCCTAAAAAAAGCTATGGCAACTAAATTTCCCAAATTTAGCCAAGATTTAGCCCAAGATCCAACTACACGAAGAATATGGTACGGAATTGCTACTGCTCATGACTTTGAAACTCATGACGGTATGACTGAGGAGAATCTTTATCAAAAGATTTTTGCTTCTCACTTCGGTCATTTAGCAATCATCTTTCTTTGGACTTCTGGTACTGTATTCCACGTTGCTTGGCAGGGCAATTTTGAGCAGTGGATCAAAGATCCTTTAAACGTTCGTCCCATCGCCCATGCGATTTGGGATCCTCATTTCGGTCAAGGTGCAGTTGATGCGTTCACCCAAGCAGGTGCTTCTAGTCCTGTAAACGTCGCCTACTCTGGTGTTTATCATTGGTTCTACACCATCGGGATGACCAACAATCAAGACTTATACCAAGGTGCGGTATTCCTTTTAATTCTTTCCGCTCTGTTCTTGTTTGCTGGTTGGTTGCACTTACAACCTAAGTTCCGTCCTAGCCTTTCTTGGTTCAAAAATGCTGAATCTCGCTTAAACCACCACTTAGCTGGTTTGTTCGGTGTTAGTTCTTTAGCATGGACTGGTCACTTAGTACACGTAGCAATCCCCGAATCTCGTGGTGTACACGTAGGTTGGGATAACTTCTTAAGTGTTAAACCTCACCCCGCAGGATTAGCTCCTTTCTTCACTGGTAATTGGGGCGTTTATGCTCAAAATCCTGATACTGCTAGTCATGTATTTGGAACTTCTGAAGGTGCGGGAAGTGCGATTTTAACTTTCTTAGGTGGCTTCCATCCTCAAACTGAGTCTCTTTGGTTAACTGACATCGCTCATCACCATTTAGCGATCGCCGTTATCTTCATCGTGGCAGGTCATATGTACCGCACTAACTGGGGAATCGGTCACAGCATCAAAGACATCTTATCCGCTCACAATCCTCCTCAAGGAACTCCTTTTGGTGGAGCATTAGGTGCAGGACACAGAGGACTTTATGACACCATCAATAACTCTTTACACTTCCAGTTAGGTTTAGCCCTTGCTTGTTTAGGAGTTATCACTTCTTTGGTGGCTCAACATATGTACTCTTTGCCTTCCTATGCTTTTATTGCGAAGGATTACACCACTCAGGCGGCACTTTACACTCACCACCAGTACATCGCTGGTTTCCTAATGGTAGGTGCTTTTGCTCACGGTGCTATTTTCTTTGTCCGTGACTACGATCCTGAAGCGAACAAAGATAACGTTTTAGCTCGTATGCTCGAACACAAAGAGGCGATTATTTCTCACTTAAGTTGGGTATCTTTATTCTTAGGTTTCCACACTTTAGGACTTTATGTTCACAATGATGTCGTGGTTGCTTTCGGTACTCCTGAGAAACAAATCTTAATCGAGCCTGTGTTTGCTCAATTCGTTCAAGCGGCTTCTGGTAAAGCTCTCTACGGTTTCGATGCTTTGCTATCTAATCCTGATAGTGTTGCTTCTACCGCTAGTGCTGTATGGTTACCTGGTTGGTTAGATGCTATTAACAGTGGTACTAATTCCTTGTTCCTCAATATTGGACCTGGAGATTTCTTAGTACACCATGCGATCGCCCTCGGTTTACATACCACCACCTTAATTCTTGTTAAAGGTGCTTTAGATGCTCGTGGTTCTAAATTAATGCCCGACAAAAAAGACTTCGGTTTCTCCTTCCCTTGTGATGGACCTGGTCGTGGCGGTACTTGTGACATCTCTGCTTGGGATGCTTTCTACCTCGCTATGTTCTGGATGCTCAACACTTTAGGTTGGTTAACCTTCTACTGGCATTGGAAACACCTCGGTATCTGGACTGGTAACGTTGCTCAGTTTAACGAAAACTCTACCTACTTAATGGGTTGGTTCAGAGACTACTTATGGGCGAACTCTGCTCAGTTAATCAACGGTTATAACCCTTACGGTGTAAACAACCTTTCTGTTTGGGCGTGGATGTTCTTATTCGGACACCTCGTTTGGGCGACTGGTTTCATGTTCTTAATCTCTTGGCGTGGTTACTGGCAAGAATTAATCGAAACCATCGTTTGGGCTCATGAGCGCACTCCTTTAGCTAACTTAGTTCGTTGGAAAGATAAGCCCGTTGCTTTATCCATCGTTCAAGCTCGTTTGGTTGGTTTAGCTCACTTTACTATCGGCTATATCTTAACCTATGCGGCGTTCTTGATTGCTTCTACTGCTGGTAAGTTCGGTTGATAATCGGCTTTATCTTTCAGTTAAGTAATTAACAATTCAACCCTCTACCTACTCGGTGGGGGGTTTTCGTTTTTAGGGTTACTGATTTGAAGAGCAAATTTACACCTGATAAACAATATCAATCTTCAAATTATTTCAAAGTAAAGACTAAAAGTTACTGATTTAGCCCTTGTGTGAGACCTATAAGAAGTCTATGATAGAAGAGTTTGCATTTTCGCTAAGATAGAGATCGGAAATTATCGTAGTCAGTGGGAATTTGTCTGCACAATTAAAGACAATTTTTCTGTAATTGCAATTTTATATCAAACTTTTAGAAAATTTTATTTTTTAATATTATGACAGCAACTTTAGAAGCACCTCCAAAAAATCGTCGTTTAGTCTTTCCCTTTACTGCTATTGTTGGTCAAGAGCAAATGAAACTTGCCTTATTACTTAATGTCATTGACCCCAAAATTGGTGGGGTAATGATTATGGGAGATAGAGGCACTGGAAAATCCACAACTATTCGTGCGTTAGCTGATTTATTACCTGAAATTGAAGTAGCAGAAAATGATCCCTACAATTCTTCTGCCACAGATTTTGAGTTGATGGGTGATGAGGTAAAAGAAAAAATCCAGAATGGAGAACAAGTTGCGATCGCACGTAAAAAAGTACCAATGGTTGACTTACCTTTAGGTGCAACAGAAGATCGTGTTTGTGGAACAATTGATATTGAAAAAGCATTATCTGAAGGGGTAAAAGCCTTTGAACCGGGGCTATTGGCAAAAGCTAACCGAGGAATTCTTTATGTGGATGAGGTTAACCTTTTAGATGATCACCTTGTGGACGTTTTACTCGACTCCGCCGCTAGTGGTTGGAATACAGTAGAAAGAGAAGGTATCTCTATTCGTCACCCTGCCCGTTTCGTCTTAGTTGGTTCAGGAAACCCAGAAGAAGGGGAATTACGCCCTCAGTTGTTAGATCGTTTTGGAATGCACGCAGAAATTCGTACGGTGAAAGAACCAGACTTAAGGGTGCAAATTGTCGAACAAAGAGCAGAATTCGATCGCAATCCTCAAGAATTCCTTGCACAATATCAAGAAAAACAAGAAGAGTTGCAAAGAAAATTAGTAGATGCTCAAAATCTTTTACCTCAAGTAACGATTGATTATGATATTAGAGTCAAAATTTCTGAAATTTGTGCAGAATTAGACGTTGATGGTCTTAGAGGAGATATTGTAACTAATCGTGCCGCAAAAGCGATCGCAGCCTTTGAATCTCGTACTGAAGTAACTGTTGATGATATTCGTCGAGTAATGCCCCTATGTTTACGTCATCGTCTTAGAAAAGATCCCTTAGAAACTATTGATTCTGGCTATAAAGTGGAAAAATCTATCAATCGTGTTTTCGGTTTGGAAGTAACAGAATAAGTTATACGGTTAATGGTTTAAGATTTGAAGTATTGGGGAGAAGTTCATTAATTATTAATTGTCAATTATTAATTGTCATTAATTGTCCTGCCCCTTGCTTCATTTATTTCTTAAATCTTTGCTAGAATCCCCTTAAAGATTGTGATTAATTAGAGTTTATGACAGACAACGAAAAAAAAGAGCCAATCATCCCTAGCCCCGAAGTAGAACAGGAAAAAATAACTCCCCTACGTTGCATGACAGGAAGTGCTATTTCTGGAGGTTTAGCCGTAGCGGCTTACTTATTGACCAAATCCGTAATATTGACCTATGTTAATATGCCGATTAAATTTAATAATCCCTTAGCGGCAAATATTGCTAGTACAGTAAGAACATTAATTATGGGAGTAACTACCATGGCAACTTTTTTATTTTTAATGGTGGCAGTTGGTTTATTTGCATTGGGGGTAAAAAGATTTATTGAAGAGAAAAGAGAACCTATTAACTGAGGTTTTTAACTCACATGAGTAGAGTTTGATAAAAAAATGATGTCAAGGATGTAAAAAACAGGTACGGAGTAATGAGGTTAATTTGGATACTTTCGCTATAAGAATTGATTTTTATGTTAAATAATGCTTAAAGCCTTGGTATGATAAGGTTTTTAATTACCAAAAGCAGAGTCTAGACAAGTTTCTCGTATCGAATACAGTGGTGTTGAGTTACTAATTTCTAATGCTTATGGAAAAATTTAACCACAAACCTAAAACCTAAAACCTAAAATCGAACTAAAGACTAATAATCTCGCCGTTTAATTGCCCTAAATCTAAACAAGAATCTTGCCAAACCTTTCCATCTAAAGCCAACTGCTCAATATAACTAGCCAGACGTAACGCTTTTAAGGCTTGTTCTCCCCCCACAGAAGGCTTATTACCTCCTCTCACGCAACTAACAAAATGCTCTAATTCTGCGTGTAAGGGTTCAATATTGCTGGTATAAACTTTTTCAATTAAACCATCTTGACGATATAAAACTTGTCCATAATCAGTGGTATAGTTAGCTGTTGTTTGACGATGAATTAAAATCTCATTATTAAGAAAATCTGCTTCTGTTAAACTGTTTCGGCAATGAGCTACAATACGGCGGATTTTACGGTGAGTAACTTTACTAGCGGTAACAGTGGCAACAATTCCATTGGCAAAATTAAGAGTTGCAGTAACGTAGTCTAAATACTGGGACTCAGGAGCTCGGCTTCCTGTGGCACTCAATTTGGTAACTGGAGAAGCAGCTAACTCTAAAAGTAAGTCTAAGTCATGAATCATCAAGTCTAACACCACAGATACATCGTTCGCCCTTTGAGAATATGGACTCATGCGGTGGGCTTCTAATGCTAATAAATTTTCTGTTTTTAAAACTTTGCTTAATTCTTGGAAAGCAGGGTTAAATCTCTCAATGTGACCTACTTGTAAAATACAATTAGAGGCGGCGGCCGCATTAACTAAAGATTCAGCTTCAGCTATACTAGCGGCGATAGGTTTTTCAATAAGAACATGAACCCCTCTACTTAGACATTCTAAACCAACTTGATGGTGAAGTCTTGTGGGGGCTGCAATACAGACTGCTTCCACATGAGGTAACAACTCTAAGTAATTTTCATAGAAATGTACTCTATATTTACTAGCAATATCTAAGCCTCTTTCTACGTTAACATCAGCAATACCAACCAATTCTACATCCTTAAGTAAGCTCAAAACACGGGTATGATGTTGCCCCATATTTCCCACACCGATAACACCTATTTTTAAAGGTTTATTATAGTAATTTTTCTGTATGGGCAAATTATCCGTTGATAATCTTTGATTTTTCATTTATTTGACACTCCTCGACACAATAATATTTTAATTTTCTTGTCTAATAGATATATTTACTTAATTAACTCAGATACTATCATAGTTATCAAATTTGTGCTGATTTTTTTTCTATTTTGTTCATGAGTGTATTTTAACCTAACAAAATTTTGATAAATCATCAATACATTTCATTAAATTAGAGCTTGTAAAAGGGCTTGAAATTTGAGTTTTATTTCTGTTAATTCTTGCTCTGGTTTTGAGCCTATAACAATCCCTGCACCAGCATACAAACGGGCATAATTTTCTTTAATTAAAGCGGATCTAATTCCCACTATAAATTCACAATTTCCCTGTAAATCTAACCAGCCAATAGGGGCGGCATAAAGAGAGCGATCGAATTTTTCTGATACTTCTATTTCTTGACAGGCTACCTCAATTGGTACTCCAGCAACGGCAGGGGTAGGATGCAATTGTTTAACAATTTCTAAGGGGTTTATTTCCTCTTTTATTTCTGCATAAATTGGGGTCCATAAATGTTGAATATTTGATAATTTTAATAGTTGTAAAGATGCTTTTTTTGGTTGTAAGCCCATAGCAGATAGTTGATTAAAAATAAAGTTACTTACGGCTTGATGTTCCCTTTTTTCTTTTTCACTATCGAGTAAATTATTCCCAATTAAAAAATCCTCATCTTCACTCTTTCCCCTTGGTGCAGAACCTGCTAAGGCATCACTGACAAGTTGATTATCTTTGATAGAAAGCAGTCTTTCTGGACTAGCACCAATAAAATATTCTTGGTCTTCATTACCAATGGAAAAAATATAACAATCAGGATGATTATTTCTTAAATTTTCTAGGGATTTTATAATGTTGAATTTATTTTCTGTTTTGATTTCTAAAGCATGAGCAACTACAATTTTAGTTAATTTTTCTGATTTAATCGCTTCTAAGCCTTTGTTTACTTTATCTATAAATCCTTGATATTTAGCATTTTCCAAATGAGAGTTTATTTTATTTTCTTGAGAATAATTAACCTTATAGTTTAATTCTATTTTTTCACTAAAGTTATCTTTTAGATAATTAAGAATTTCTTTCTTATTTTGATTGTAAGTATTAATAGTTACTGAATATTTATTGTCTTTTTTTATTAATTGAATAAATGGTAAAAAAATGGTAGCTAAAGGAAAGGATTTATTATCAAGATTATAGGCTTGTTCAAAAAAGCGAAAATAAGTAAAAAAATGAGGCTGATAATTATCTTGATCTTCATTTAAAATGTGGATTAACTTTTGATTATAATTAATAAATTCTTGGCACTTTTGAAAACGATCAATATCCTTATTTTGATGACAAATAGTTTTATCTATGTTTAAACTTTTAATTGCTCCTATGGCTGCGATCGCTTCTTTTTTGCGTTGATTTTGCCAATAAAAAATAGGTTGTTTATCTGTTTGTAAAACTGAAATAAAAACTAGAGGGTCTATGGGTTCTACTTCACAAGAAATAGAAAAAATAGGCGATGGGGATGAATTATTTTTAATATTAAAATTAGAGGAAAAAATTAATTTTTTAAGCTCCTGAATATAGTCTAAAACAGAAAGATGATTAGGAATAATTGCCATAGAACTAAGGTTATTAATAAAACAAAAATTAAAATCAAGTTTTCAATATGAGTGCCTCTATAGAAATAGTAACGAAGATTAGTATTTAATGTTAGAGAAAAGGAATAAGTAATAGACAATGAATAAAAAGCTCAAGAAATGATTAATTAACCTATTGAGTTTCTATGTGAGTACGGCAATATCTCAGTATAATAGTTGGGAAATTGATTTAATCACTAACTATGAGCGTAGCAGAAGAAAAAATAAAGCCCATTGTTGAGGAAGTACCGAGTAAAAGTAAATTATGGTATGCGGCGATTAAACCACCTATGTACACTGTGGCAGTGATACCGATATGTTTTGGGACTGCTTTGGCATATGGAGAAACGGGAGTCTTTAACCCTTTAATTTTTGTTACTTTTCTTTTCTCTGCTATCTTAATCATTGCTTGGTTAAATCTCAGTAACGATTTTTTCGACTCTTACACGGGAATAGATATAAATAAAGCTCATTCTGTTGTCAATTTAACAGGAAATGCTTCCCTTATCTTCTGGATTAGCAACATCTGTCTTGCTTTAGGTTTAATGGGAATTGTCATGATTAATCTTTGGCTTGGAGATTGGACTGTAATGGGTTTAATTTTCGCTTGTTGTTTTTTAGGCTATACTTATCAAGGACCTCCTTTTCGCTTCGGTTATTTAGGTTTAGGGGAAATTATTTGTTTTATTACTTTTGGTCCAATGGCGATCGCATCTGCTTATTATAGTCAAGCTCAGGATTTTTCTGTTAGTAGTTTATGGGCTTCTGTACTAATTGGCATTTCTACCTCGATTATTTTATTTTGCTCTCATTTTCATCAGGTGGAAGACGACATTAAAGCGGGGAAAAAATCGCCCATCGTGCGTTTAGGTACTGCTAATGGTGCAAAAGTATTAACAACTTCTACTTTGGTCTTTTATGGCTTATGTGTTTTATTTACTTTACTTCATTTATTACCCTATAGCAGTTTAATTGTTTTTCTTTCATTACCTCCTGCCATAAAAATGATTAATCATGTGAATGAAAATCACGATCGCCCTTCCCTAGTACAAAATAGTAAATTTATTGCGGTTAAATATCACTTTTTCAGTGGTTTATTGTTATCCGTATCTTTAATACTTAATAATAGATGATGATTAATTAGGAATTAGTGGTTAGTAATTAAATGACTTATCACCATTGAATATTCACTCTTTCCTTTCTCCTCCTTCTTTTCCTCAAATTATAAAGAACTATATATAAAATTAAACTATTATGGCAAAAACAGCACAAAAAAGAACTTTTTTACTAGAATTTGAAAAACCCTTAGTAGAACTACAAGCGAGAATCGATCAAATTAGGGAATTAGGAGAAGAAAAACAATTAGACGTATCAGGACAATTACAAGAATTAGAAGGCAAAGTCGAACAACTACGGCAGGAAATTTTTAGTACCTTAACTCCAGCTCAAAAACTACAAATTGCTCGTCATCCTCGTCGCCCCTCAACTCTCGATTATGTACAGGCTATGTGCGATGAATGGTTAGAACTTCATGGCGATCGCAGAGGTTCAGATGATCTAGCTCTCATTGGTGGTATTGCTCGTTTAGACGGTAGAGCCGTTGTAATTATTGGTCATCAAAAAGGTAGAGACACAAAAGATAATGTTGCCCGTAATTTTGGTATGGCATCCCCCGGAGGTTATCGCAAGGCGATGCGTTTAATGGAACACGCTAACCGTTTTTCTATGCCTATCATTACTTTTATTGATACCCCCGGTGCTTATGCAGGAGTGGAAGCAGAAAAATTAGGACAAGGAGAAGCGATCGCCTATAATTTAAGAGAAATGTTTAGTCTGGAAGTTCCCATTATCAGTACTGTTATTGGAGAAGGAGGTTCAGGGGGTGCATTAGGTATTGGAGTTGCGGAAAAATTGATGATGTTTGAACACTCTGTCTATACCGTTGCTAGTCCCGAAGCCTGTGCGGCCATTTTGTGGAAGGATGCGAAAAAATCGGAACAAGCCGCCCAAGCCCTAAAAATTACAGCCTATGATTTGAAAGACTTAGGTATCATTGATCAAATATTACCAGAACCCCCTGGGTGTGCTCATTCTGACCCCCTTGCTACCGCAGAAATTCTTAAACAAGCTATTTTAGAAAACTTAGAATATTTATCTCAATTACCCACAGATAAATTAAAAGAATTACGCTATCAAAAATTCCGTAATATTGGAGTTTTTATTGAATAAATCTCAGCTTAGTATAAAATTACCAAATAAGCAGGGCGTTTTCATTCTCAAAAATGTCAATTACTAAAGCTAATATTCAATGGCATCGTTTGACAGGAGGTTTAGTAAAGGCAGAGTCAATTTAAAAAACATAAAACCGTCAAACCTGCTCCGTAGCTCATATTCTCCTGTCTAGTAACAATTATCCTGATAAAGATTAATATACTCCATAGCTTGAGATACAGCAGAAGAACGTAAATTTCTTGTTTCTGTGGGAAAAATTCTTAATACGGATTGGGGGGTAAGATAAATGGCACACCATGAGACATCAAAGTAAAGTTGTGCTTCTACTAAAGATTTGATGAAATGCACGGTAAAGTCTTCGGGCATAGCAAAGGCCGCTTGAGACAATAAATCAAGGGGTGTTGCAGAAAAAAGATTATTATTACTGTTGATATCTAGGGGGGAAAGATTGAAATAGTCATCCATAGCTAATAAGTAGCCTAAAACGAATTTATCTTTCGGTGTTAAGTCGGTTAAAACGAGATTGTTAACAGCAACTCCTCTCTTTTTGGCTAAGGCTTGAAGAAAAATATAACCATTATTTTGTCCGTCAATATTCCAACCTAGTTTATTGATAACGGCGGCTTTTTCGTCTAGGGGAGCATTACTGAGTAGAAATCTTAGGGCTTCTCCTTGTAAGGGTTTTTTCTCTTGAATGGTATCAATTACGGTTAAATCTTGATAGGCACTGGCTAAATCCGTTGAGGTTAGAGGGCTGTCTGCTTTTGCTATGGGAGTTTGTAAAAGAAAAGCTGTAATTTGTAATATACTACTTAATACGATCGCATAGCGCCACTTCGTTAACACACCTAAGGCAGATTGTTGAAGTAATAGTTGTTTTAAGATTGTTTTCATCATTGATTAATCATCCTGCACAGTATAAGAGAAAGGAAAAGAGCTTTGTAACTCAATTAATTCATCTCGGTGAGCCTGAATGGTAATGATTGTATCCTTGGAATTTTCTGGTTTGGCATCTAAACGAAAAGCTACTTCCTCTACTCGACTAGCACCACGCCAATAAAACCAACCTGCAAGGGGAGCAAAAATTACTAAACCCACAAAATAGATGTATTCTATCTTAAATAACATTGATAAGACTAAAGCAAAACAGAATAAGCCACAACCGGCTAAAAAACTAAGAAAACTAGCAAGGAAGATACTAGGAGAAACAAAGCCTTCTAGGGTTACTTTATTTTTGTCTGGATCAATGGCTTTTACCTGATAAGATCTTTGTAGAAAATAATTGCGTAAATAACTAAGAATATTATCCTCGTTATCTTGACAAGCTAAGGTTACAATTTCGGTACGGTCTTTGATACTGCCTCTAATGAAAAAGAATAAACCTATCATCAACAGTATAGTTAAGAGTAGAGTAGAAGTCATTTTTCTTTCTTAATTTGCTTAATTTTGTGTCGTTTAATCAGTATATTTAATTCTCTCACAGTTTTTTATCTTTCATTCTTTCACTGACCACAATTAAAAGATTTACGATGTAAGGGAGTTAACCCATAAAGTGCGATCGCATCTCGGTGTTTTTTTGTACCATAGCCTTTATTATTTTTTAAGTCATAGTTGGGGTATCGTTGATCATATTCGAGCATCTTTTCATCTCGCCATACCTTCGCTAAAATACTAGCAGAAGCAATAAGAGGCGATCGCATATCCCCTTTAACTAAAGATATTTGAGGAAAAGCTAAATTAGGTAAAGTAAACTTACCATCAACTAAACAAAGATAAGGAGAAATAGACAAATTAAGAATTGCTTTCGTCATAGCCAGTAGAGAAGCCTGAAAAATGTTAATCTGATCAATAGTAATATTATCTACTTCCACAACAGAATAACAATCAACCACCGTTTTTATCGGATTGATTAAACTTTGTCTTTTTCTTGCTGTTAACTTTTTGCTATCATTTACCCCAATATCCTTCAATAAATGTATTTTCTTCAAAGGCATTGCCACCGCCGCCGCTACCACTCCCCCAAATAAACAACCCCTCCCCACTTCATCAACTCCCACAATTAAAGAATCAGAATTAGACTTTAACAAAGAATAATGGAAACTAGATTCTAAAAAATTGATTTTATGTTGTTTCATAACTCTTGATGATAATTTAGTAATCCAAACTGTAAGTTAACCAAGCCACAATGTAAGAAAAGAATATAACTTTTCTGGAGAAATTAGAGAAAAATAAGCAAAAAAAAATTAAAATGAGACACGAGTTGTAATTTAATATCACTTAAGTTGATCTCAAAAAAATATTATTAGTTGTTTTATTACTCACCGATTATGACAAATAAAAATGATTCCTCTCCCACCCCTATATATTATGTTTCACCCACAGGGAAAGTTCACGCCCAAACCTGTCGCTATTGTCAACCAGATAAAGACGGCTGGAAAACTATCGACTCTCTACAAACTGCACTAGAACATAAATATCAACTTTGTCGTCTTTGTTGTCCTTCAGAAGAAGAAATCGTTAAACTTCAGGTAAAATCAGACTCTCAAGATAAATCTACTGAGGGGAATCCCACAACCCAAGTTTCCCCAGACAAAAATCAGGAAACATCAGAAACAGTCTCCCAATCCTCTCAAGATAAAACAAAAGATAAGGCTAAAAATCAATCAACTACAAATAAAGAGGAAAATCAACCAGTAAGTAGTAAAGAAAAGAAAAATAAAACTAATTCCCCATCGGAAAAAAATCAAAAAGACAAGCCCCCAGTAGAAAAAAAACGTTATAAAATATTAGCAGGAAATGGTTGTCATCAGGCGATCGCAGAAATTCGTGGGATGTTAATACCCCCCAGTGAAGGAGAAAAATGTTTCCACTTAATTCTTCCCGATGGAACACAATTAGAAGCTACATTTAAAAATAGTCGTATTCTTTGGTTAGCCCACAATAAACCAGAATTATTAGGCGATCACTGGTTTAGAGGTTATCCTAAAATGAAGGATAATAAATTAGTCAGTTTACAAATTATTGCTTGGGATGGCACAATGCCCACTAATCCCAGAGGGGAAGAATCTTGGGAATTTACAGGAGTTTGGACATTACAGAAAAATATTACTGTCCAGCGCTCTATGATGTTAGAAGATGTGCGAAAAATAGCCAAAGAAACAGGGTTTATCAAAAAGTTTAAATATACCTTTATTAATTCTTTTGATTGGGTAAAAAATAAAAAATTATGGGCAGGATACGTTTATAAAGTTTTATGCAAAAGAAAAGGAGATGTATTAGAAATTAAAAAAGTAATACCCTATGCTTGTCCAAGAGTAAAACCTGTACCAAAAACCAACAATTTTAAAGGGAAAAAACCATTTAATAAGAGTGTGAAACCTTCATTCCAAAATAAATAATTATTAGAATAGAGGTGTCGGGGTGTTGGCTTATTAGAGTGCTAGGGTTTCTTTTAAGGGGAGATACAGAGGGGTTTGCCCTTTTCGCCCTCACTCATAGATGAAAATTTATCCCGAACTTAGGTTAATTATCCACTATTCCTTATTTAAGTTAGTATAGCTTTTCTATTTCTAAAGTCTTCATGATATTCTCTCAAGAGAAAAATTCAAACCAACAAGAATAAATTATATGGCGTCATTTCGAGATCTAATTAAATATTATGACAATTATAAAATAACGGTTATTTTTAGTATTGGTATTGCGGGTTTATTTGAAATATTAGACTTAATAGTACCTTATTTAATTGGACAAATTCTTAATATTATTTCTTCACAAAAAGTTGATAATTTTACTAATAATTTAATTGAAAAAACAGCCTTTTTATTTCCTTATTTAAAAGATTTTACAACTTTATCTCTAACAATTTTAGTAATGTTTATTTTTATAATTACTGTTGTTAGAGCCCCTATTCAACCTTGGATAGCTTCTTGGTTTCATTGGGAAGTTGCCTTAAAATCTCGTAAAGACTATTCAGAAAAAGTGATAGAGAAAATACTTTCCTTACCTTTAAGTTTTTATGATGAAAATAATCCGGGGAGAATTGCGGGGAGAGTAGCCAGAGGAATTGCAAACCATACATGGACTTATCCTGAAATTGCAGGTCAATTAATACCTAAGTTGATCAGAGTTTTTGGAATTTTTCTTGTTATTCTTTTATTAGAAAAATGGATTGCTATTGGTTTTATAATCTCTTTTTTATTGATTTTAATTTTTACTTTAATTCATCTACAAAAACTAATTAGAGAGGAACAGTTATTAGATAAACATCAAGAAAATACAGAAAGTCGAACATCAGAAATTATTACTAATATAAAAACAGTCAAGGCTTTTGCCACAGAATCACAGGAATTAAATAGACAAAAAAAACGTCTTAATCGTGAGTATCAAGTAGTTATTAATCGTATTCATTTGGGCTATGTAAAGTTAGCTACATGGTCGAGAACTGTGGTTCAATTATCTTTATTTTTAGTATTTATTTCTATTCTTATTCCTACGGTTAAACAACAAATTTCTTTGGGGCATTTCATTACAATTTATACCATTGCTAGTATGGCTTATAGTGAAATTGAACCTATTAGTAATTTAGCGGAAGTTTTTGCCCGTCGCTACGCTTCAATGATTCGTTTTCATGAATTTATGAATTTACCCGTTGGGGAAGATGCTTCTAGTTTATCCCCTTCTTTTTCTGGTCAAAATTCCTATCAATTTACTGGAAAAATAGAATTAAAAAATATTGCTTTTGGATATAATCAAAATCGTTTAGTTTTGGAAGATATTAACTTATTGATTAATCCTTATGAAACTGTTGCTTTAGTAGGTAAATCTGGTTCAGGCAAATCAACCTTAGTTAAGTTGTTATACCGTTATTTTGAACCGATAAAAGGACAAATTTTCATGGATGGAAAAAATATTTATGACCTTGATATTACCAACTATAGAAAGCGTTTGGCGATTGTTCATCAAGATGTGGATATGTTTAATGGTACAATTTTTGATAATCTAATTTATGGTAATCCTTATGTTAGCGTTGAAGAAGTGAAAAGAGCTTGTGCGATCGCACGTGTAGATGAGTTTATAAGAGAATTACCAGATGGATATTATACAGTAGTGGGAGAAAGAGGAGTAAGACTATCAGGAGGGCAGAAACAAAGACTCGGCATCGCAAGGGCATTAGTTATGAATCCCGATATTTTAATCTTCGATGAGGCAACATCTAGCCTTGATTATGAATCAGAAAGGGAAATTCAACTGGCGATGCGATCAATTTTTGGTACTCGCACAACTATTATTATTGCCCATCGTCTCAGCACTGTTAGAGAAGCTGATAAAATAGTAGTCCTAGATCAAGGTAAAATAGCTGAATTGGGTAATCATGAACAATTATTAGCTCAACAGGGCATTTATCAAAGACTACATTCCTTACAAGAAAGCGGTGATTTATATTAACTTTAGTTGGGCTTAAGCATATCGAGTAAGGGCAAGTTGCAGGTATCAGGTTTTAATTAACGGCTAATGGAAATCTCCTCTCGTTAAACGTATTTGGGCTAAGGCAAAGACAACAGGTATAATTCTAGTGTAGTTAGTTGCGATCGCTCTCCATCCTAAATCAGCGAAAAAACAAGCCCATAAAGCAGGAGTAAGAAAAGCAAAAAAACTTCTCACCGCAGTATATCGGGCAGAAGCCATCACCATACCCCTTTTAGCCATTTGTAAGCTGACATAACTTTGTAATTGGTTAGCAGTGGCTAGACTGCCTTTAATCAAAGTATTTTTAGTAACTTGATATGTAGCGAAATGAATAGCAAATTGTTGGGCTATTTTTTGCAATAACCAAGGTTTAAGGAAGGAATTGACGGCAACTAAACTCCCCCCCTTAACTAAAATTTTGAGAGGATCATGTTGTAAACTAACAGGTAAAGGTTGAGGTTGAGGATGATTCGCCAAAGAGTTAATTACCTTTTGTCTTAAAGAATATTGCTCCCTTGGAGACATTTTTTCCCATGCCTTTTGCAACAAATGTAAAAAGATTTCCGACTCAAGTGCGATCGCATCCATACTTCTACTATAAGATATTTGTAGATAACGACATACCCGAATTAAAATATCTTTGTATCTTAAAGAATGATACTCTCTTCGTAAAACAGTGAAACCATCTGCGGCTAAAAACTTAAATCTATTTTCAATATAATCTAAAGATGTTTGCCAATCTAAACTCTGAATATCATGGGGGGTAGGAGTTTGCCAATAATCCAAAGGGTTAAAACGACGACAGAACAAAATTTGAGTAACTTGATGGATTTCTTCTTCGGATGCTAACTCTAATACTTCCCTTAACTCATCCACGACTTTAACCTATCTCACACGCATTTAATTATTCATTTCATTATAAGCAGAAATTAAGAAATGATTATAACTCTTAAGAAACAGATTGAGGAATTTATTAACTTTAGTTTGGTTTCAGAATATCGGATAAGAGTAGGTTTCAGGCTTCAGATTGCAGGTGCTAGGGGATTGGGATGTTAGGGTTTGTGTTAATTAAACATAGAGATTAGAGACATGGCAATAGGTTTCATGTGAAAACTAAGTTGATTATGCAATAGTATTATTTTCTTCATGAGGTTTTATATTGCGATTATTCCGTAATGTATTATACTCACAAATTAATAAAGTACCTGCTGAAACACAAATAGGAATAGCAATTAAGTTAACCAAAGGAATACTTATTAAAGCTAAACAAATCAAACCAAAACCAGTAGTAAGAGGAAAACCTCCCCAAACAAATTTCAGTTTTTCTCGAAAAGATAGTCTTTTTCTTTCTAGGGTAGCATCAAAAAAATCTAAACAAATAATCGTTATGGTGATAGATAATCCCCCGATTAATGAGATTAAATTACCAAAAGCTGGAATAAAATTTAGTAAAAATAAAGGAATACTAAAAACGATAATGAATAATAGTTTTTTTAATTCAAATAAAATAGCCCTAAAAATTTCTTTAACAATATTAATTTCAATTAGATCTAAATTACCTTTTTTCAAAATTTCTACCTTTTCCGACAACTTTCCATAAAAAGGAGAACCCAAAATACCCCCAAATTGTAAAATAATAAAACCAACTAAAATCAATAAAATTACGATAATTATTCCTTTTAAAAAAGATGCGATCGCACCTATGATATAAGTAAGAAAATCTAGCCATTGAGGAAGATTATCAATTAATTGATCAACTCTGAGAATGAGATTATTAGTAAAATTATCATAAAAATTTAAACTAGGATTGAGTAATAAAATATAGGAAGTAATCCCGACCAAAATATTGATCAAAATAGGAATAATTAAATATTGCCATAAAGTTTTATTTTGCCAAATAATTTTAAGTGCTAAAAAAGGATAAAAAACTCCTGAAAAAAAGCCAAATCCTGTTAATATTGATCTACTCATAATTTTAATTAATCTAGTCTTTGTTTCTAATTGCTAATTACTAACTGCCAATTCTTAATTTTTAATGATGCTTTTTAAAAATGATATAAAAATCTATACTCAATTAGAACAGGGAAAGAGATGGTTAAGCAAATATATTAATTGTCTTCCTCTTTTCACTTGCACATTAGGGTTTACAAATACAGCTTTAATTGAGGGCATTTCCACCGCAGGGGCAACCGTTGACTCTCGCCGCTACACTGCCTTAGCTGATGCAGAGTTTTTGGTAAAAGGTGTTCAAACAAAATCAATTTTTCCTTTACCCCCCTTAGATGTAGGAATCTCTCCTACTTTTATTAGTCGTGCAGTGGTAGAAAAATTTAATCTACCTGTAATTATATTCAATGCAGGGTTACTTCAATCTCCCTCCGTTGCCAATATTGACTTAGGAGGAAAAAGTGCTAATTGTGTTTCCACGGGAAAAGCCTTACCCCTAGATACTGTCAAACATCTCTATCAAGAAGGATTACAATGGGGAAAAATCCTTGCTCAACAAGCAGAAGATAGCTATTTAATTCTAAGTGAGTGCGTAGTGGGAGGTACAACTACAGCTTTAGCGGTGTTAACTGCTTTAGGTATTGAAGCTCAAGATAAAGTTAACAGTAGCCATCCTATATGTAATCATCAACAAAAATGGGAGATTGTCAGCCGAGGATTAAAAAATAGTAATTATAATTTTAATGATCCTTTAGAAATTATCGCCGCCGTGGGTGATCCCATGCAAATAGTAGTAAGTGCGATCGCTCTTTCTGCTAGTAAAACAGTGGGAGTAATGTTGGCAGGAGGCACACAAATGTTAGCTATCTATGCTCTAATCAAAGCCCTAAATCGTTACTATAACCTGGAAACCTGTTTAGACAATATTATAGTTGGTACAACTCGGTGGGTAGTGGAAGACTCCACGGGAGACACCGTCGGATTAGCTCAATTAATCGGGGATGTATCTGTTTGTGCAACACAATTGAATTTTAGTAATTCCCGTTTTCCCAGTTTGCAAGTTTATGAGCAAGGTTTTGTCAAAGAGGGAGTGGGAGCAGGAGGAAGTGCGATCGCATCTCATTTATTAGGTATGACAAAAGAAGAATTATTATCAGCCATAGAAAAGATTATTATTCGGTTTTAAATCTAGCTAATTTCAATAAATTTCAGGCATTTAGCCTGAGTTACAATTTTACTGTAAACGATAAAAATCATCATCTCTATGAGCCAAATCATGACGGAATGCCAATAATTGTTCCTCCAAACAGGCAATACGGTAATAAGCGGCGGTTAACTGGGCAGTTAAACGATTAACCTGCTCTTCATAAGATATATTGATATTGTCAGAAACAGAAGAGTAAGAATTAGAAAAAGAAGTCTGCAAAGAATTATCATCCACCAAAATATCTTTATGATTATTTAATAACTGGTGATGCTCGGAAGAAAAATTTTCTCTACCATTAAACTTAGAGGCTTGAAAAGAATCAGAAGAAGATTGATTTAAAAGATCCATTTGTTGAGAAGTTAGATTCATTAAATCATTATCTAAACTCATATTAGAATTATCTATTCCCTGCCATCCGACGTGTTCGGCTAATTGTTTCATCATTAAGTATATTTGGCTAATTCTCTTGTGAATTTTCTTCAAATCTTGTTGTTTATCAGTCATAAATAGAATATCTCGTAAAATTAAGGAAAATAGTTTATCTTTTCTTCTTTCTATGCTAAAGTCTGTTATAAAATTATCCTCAGTATTCCTGATTAATTTAAGATTTATCAACAGTATCTTGTTAACCATTGTAAAAGTAAAAACATAAAAAAATACTTTAAGAAATACAATAAAAAACAAGTTGAAAGTAGATTCCCCTATCGGTGAAATCAAGATCAAATTTTTATGCTTAGTCGTCGCTTATTTTTATTAGGTAGTGGTAGCGTTGCCCTCTCTAGCGTTTTATCTGGTTGTGAAAGTGCCTCTGATTTATCCATTGCCATTTTAGAAGGTTCACTCCCTAACCAATTAATTACAAATATCAAACAAGAATCAGCAAAATTAGGTATTGTCAAGCTAAAACCAGAATCCACCCTAGAAAAACTTTATCAGTCTCTATTGACTCAGCAAGAAAAGACAATTAATAAAACAATTAATAACCTTAATAATAATTTTCAAAAATCCACTCACCAATTATCAATCATCGGCAATAATCAAACGGAAATCAAAAAACAAGATTTAACTACTTTAGGTAACTATTGGCTACCATTTGCCATTGAAAATGAATTGATAGATCCCCTAGACTTAAAAATATTAGAAAATTGGTCTAAATTATCTCCCCTATTCCAAAAATTAGTGACAAGAAACAATCAGGGCAAATTAGATAATCAAGATCAAATCTGGGGCGCACCTTACCGTTGGGGATATACCATGATTGCCTACCGAGAAGATAAATTTCAAAACTTAGGATGGCAACCTCAAGATTGGGGAGATTTATGGAAACCAGAAATAAAACATCGTTTTTCCCTTCTTAATCAACCAAGGGAAGTTATTGGCTTAGTGTTAAAAAAACTAGGTTATTCTTACAATACAAAGAATCTTAAGCAAATTACTAACCTATTACAAGAATTACAAACTCTCAATCAACAAGTAAAATTTTATGACTCTCGTAACTATTTACAACCTCTAATTTTAGGTGATACATGGTTAGCGGTGGGATGGTCAACGGATATAATTCCCTTAATAGAAAGATACCATAACATTAAAGCAGTAATTCCTATTTCTGGTACTTCTCTATGGGCAGATATATGGGTAAAACCTCGCAGTCAATCATCAGAGTTGGAAAAAATTTATAATTGGATTGATTTTTGTTGGCAATCAAAATCTGCACGGCAAATTAGTTTATTTAGTAGTGGAATTTCTCCTGTAGAGACAAGTTTTTCGGAAATTAATCGTCAAATACCCTTAATATCTCCCGAAGTTTTAGCAAAAAGTGAATTTATTGAGCCTCTTGAAAGTCAGTTTTTTGCAGAATATGAAAAAATATGGACTCAACTATAAATAAAAACAAAAATTGGGATGTGATAAAATTCAAAAATCGAGAATCTTCATGAAAAATTAGGGGATTATTATGGCTCTACTTGGCAATATTATTTGGTTAATCTTTGGCGGTTTTGTGAGTGGATTAGGCTATATCATTGGTGGCTTAAGTCTTTGTTTAACAATTATCGGCATCCCTTTCGGTTTACAAACTATAAAAATTGGCATAGCTACTTTAACTCCTTTTGGTAAAATTAATGTCGTTGCTGAAGATTCTAGTAATCTTTTGACCATGATTTTTAATGTTATTTGGGTAGTTTTATTTGGTTGGGAAATCGCTCTTTCTCATCTTGTTCATGGTTTAATTTTAGCTATTACTATTATTGGTATTCCTTTTGCTCAACAACATTTTAAGTTGATTCCAATTGCCTTATTTCCTTTTGGCAGAAATTTGCAAGATGTTAACTAATTACCAATTAATAATTCTTCTTGATAATCTCTTTCTTAATTTCACTTTCAATTTAACTTTATAACCTTTTAATTTATTACTCAAAAAATGCGTATATTAATTAGTAATGATGATGGTATTTTTGCCAAGGGAATTAGAACATTAGCAAATGCGATCGCATCTTGTGATCATGAGGTGACAGTTGTAGCACCAGACAGAGAAAGATCAGCTACAGGTCATGGTTTAACGCTCCATCAACCTATTCGTGCAGATATAATTGAAGGAATTTTTCACGAAAAAGTAACAGCATGGTCTTGTTCTGGTACACCATCAGACTGTGTAAAATTAGCATTAAGTGCCATTTTGAAAGATAACCCCCCCGATTTTGTTCTTTCGGGAATTAATGAAGGTCCTAATTTGGGAACAGATGTCTTATATTCGGGTACTGTCTCTGCCGCCATGGAAGGCACAATGGAAGGAATTACAAGCATAGCTTTTAGTTTAGCCAGTTTTACCATCAAAGAATTTCAACCCGCCGCCAATTACGCCCTAAAGCTAATTCAACAATTAACGGAAAATCCTTTACCAGAAGCAACTTTATTAAACGTAAATATTCCCCCCATTTCTGAACCAGAAATCAAAGGAGTAAAAATCACCCGTCAGGGTATAAGACGCTATACAGAGAATTTTCACCAAAGATTTGACCCCAGAGGAAAAAGTTATTATTGGTTAGCAGGGGAAGTAGTCGAAGAAATTGAACAACCCGAACATATTTACTTACCTCCAGATTTACCCACCGATGTTCAAGCAAATAAGGATAACTATATCACTATTACACCCTTGCAATATAACCTAACAGATGTGGTTACAGTTCAACGGCTAGAACAAAAATTGATCATTAATAACTAGCTTCCTCAAAAAAAGCCTTACAAAAGCTATTAAGAAATATTAAAAATCAGTAATAATAATTCTAATACCACCGAATAATCTTGACTGTTCAGAAAAAAAATGATAAATTCTGAGCTAAACAAACAGGCTATATATAAAATTTTTATCATCCTATGAACTTACCGTCATCTGCCTTTCATCAACACAAAAAAGAGGATGTGAGTGATTATGTAGCTCATTTACAAATACACATGAGTCTGCAATCTCGTAATCTTTTACCCCAAATTGACCAAGTAAAAGATAGTCGTGATAACTTGTTATATCAAACTCAAGCCAATATTGAAAAGCTAACCTCTCGTGAGTTAGTTTAAATCATAGCTATAACTAAAAGAGTTCGGGGTTTTTAATTCTTAATTATCAACTATTTACCTTTGCCCCTTGCCCTTTTAACTTTGCCCCTTGCCCTTTCAACTTTGTCCTATTCCTTTTTGATATTTTAAAGATATTGGTCTGTATTTAGGGTATAATGTTAATTTGTATAAATATTATTTGTATTTAAGTAGTTTTATTCGGAGGTTTAATTGGAAACCACTATAGAAAATCAATTAGAAACAAACATTGACGGTCGTTTCGTGCTAAAGGTAGTTTGGTTAGATAAAAATGTTGCCTTAGCTGTAGATTATGTTATTAGTAAAGGTATCAGCCCTTTAACACCTTATTATTTCTGGCCTCGTACCGATGCTTGGCAAGAATTAAAAGATGAATTAGACACAAAAACTTGGATTACTGAAACTGAGAAAATTGAACTATTAAACCAAGCAACAGAAGTAATTAATTTTTGGCAGGAAAACGCTGGAAAAACTACCATGTTTCAAGCTCAAGAGAAGTTTCCTGCAGTGGTATTTTCTGGTACAAACTAGGATAAACTCTGGAAGAGGGATGAAATCGGTGAAAAATAGAAGAAACCTTGATTCATCCTGCTTCTGCTTTGATAAGATAAATATCGGCAGAAGGCATCATTTCCGACGAGATAAGATAATATGACAAAAATTATTGCCTATTTAGGGCCAGAAGGTACATACTCAGAAGTAGCGACACTTTACTATTCTCGACTCCTCAAAGAAATTCATAACATTGAATCTGAGTTAATTCCTATACCTAGTATTTCTCAAACTTTGCATACTCTAGCACAGGGAAAAGCAGATATAGCAGTAGTGCCAATAGAAAATTCTATTGAAGGCACTGTAGCTATTACCCTCGATACTTTATGGCAATTGGATGGTTTATATATTCGTAAAGGTTTGACTATTCCAATTATACATAACTTGCTTTCTCGTGGTCGTTCTTTAAAGGGGATTAAAACAATATATTCTCACCCTCAAGCATTAGCACAATGTCAGAAATGGTTAGAAAAAAATCTTTCTCAAGCCCGTTTAATTCCTACTAATTCCACAACAGAGGCTTTACATCACCTAAATCAAGAGCCTACGGCAGGGGCTATTTCTTCTTCTCGTGCGGCACAATTGTATGATTTACCAATAAAAGCCAGAAATATTAACGATTATCCTGATAATTGTACTCGTTTTTGGGTTGTCGATCGCATCGGAAAAACAAGAGGAAATCATGTGTCAGTTGGTTTTGCTTTTGAAGCCAATATTCCGGGGGTGTTGGTAAAGCCATTAGAAATTTTTGCCCAGAAACAAATTAATTTGACAAAGATAGAGTCTCGCCCTACTAAGCGTTGTTTAGGAGAATATCTTTTTTTCCTTGATTTACAGGGAGATAGTGACGGAAAACCCATTCAAGAAGCCTTAAAAGAGTTAGAAAAAGTTACAAAAACTGTAAAAATTCTCGGTAGCTACGATGTTGAAAAAGTTGATCTTAATCAATTATATTCAGAGAAATCATAACTTGATCTAGGAAAATGTAGTCAACAGGCAACGAGCAAGAATTTTTTTGAAATACTCACATTATCACCCCGCTAATTATAATAAGAGTTAATGCTCAAAAATTTTGAATTACTAATAGCAATTAACTTTAAATTAAAATCATGTATGCTTAATTTGGTTTTTCTTTTCCCTCTAAGAATAAAAGAAATAGTTATAAGATTTAATCTCAGACAACACTAACAGATTTAGAATAGGATATATCTTCATCGAAAATAGTCAAAGTTTTAGGTTTACAACGCCTAAATTTAGCTATTATTCCGATGGCATTTTCTTCTTTTAAATCCTCAATATAACCTTGGGTATAAGATTGGGCTTCTCTTTGGTTTAAAAAAGGTCCAAAATAATAAATACATTCGGGATGATTAGTCGTAATTTCTAACCAACAAGCTAAACCAAAAAAATCTAAAACGGTAATTAGTTGCTCTCTCATTGAATTCTCCTGTGAATATAGTTTATAAATAATTAAAAATGATGCCTAAAATACAAAAAGAAAGAGCCACAATGGTAACAGCAAATTACCGAGCTAACTTATCTATTAATTTAAGGTTTTATTCTTCGATAAACAAGGGGCAACATACCCAAAAATTTAATTTAATGAAAAATTTTGAATAAAAATAAATAAAATCTGAGCAAAGAAAAATCAACCCAAAGCCTAAAACCTAAAACCCAACTATGATGAAAATTTATCTGCCTAACTCAGGTTAATGAGAGATTGTCTTTTACGTAAGCTATCTTGAAATATTGTAATTTCTGGGTTGTCATCCTCTCTTGTAATTAAAGAGCGTCTAATTTGTCCTAAATATAGAGGATAAGTAGTATTTTCCTTGTGAATCTGCACTCTTGCCCTAATAGTTAATTGATCATCTCCATTACTTGCGGTTCTACCATAAGAGAATAAATCGATCGCAGCTTGTTGTAAAGTAGCTTTTAATTCAGTTTCTGTAATCTCTTCCTCAACGGCAATAACTGCTTGATTAGTACCAGTATCATAGACTAAATTATATCTGAGAGCATTAGGTATTTCCACACGCTCAAATAAACCCAAACTTAAAGCAAATAAGCCTACAGTTAAAACTGCCATAAATCCTGTCACCCCTACAAAACGGAAGCGAAAACCCCATTGAAAAATAAATCCTAAAATCGCTAATAACAAAAATGCGATCGTGCCATATACTGACCATAAGGTATAAGTACTAAAATCCAAAGATAAATCCATTGATCACCCTAATCTTTAAACACTGCCTTTAGATTCTACTGTAAAATCAGACACTAATGTAAGATAGTAATTGGGGATATTTTATATTTTATTAATATTGGTACTAAAGTTTCGGAAAAGGCGATTGTTGTTCTCTAACAACTAGGCATTTATTTCACTATGATTATAACAAAAAATATGTCAGAATTTTTCTCTTATACCTCCAATCTAAATCCAGACATTTTACAATTATTATTGTTTGTTGATAATCGCCATAGTTCTCAAAAAAATATAGAGCAAATCAAAGAATATTTAAACGGTTTAAGCCAAGATTATAATTTTCATTTACAAGTATTAGAAATTAGTGAATATCCCCACCTAGTAGAACATTTTAAATTGGTTGCAACTCCTGCTTTAGTAAAGGTAAATCCTCCCCCTCAGCAAACTTTAGCAGGAACAAATTTAACAGCAAAATTAAAAAAATATTGGTACAAATGGCAAACATCTTTAAGAGAAAATCGGGATGTTTTTCATGATTCTAGTGAGCGAGATTCTCTTTTACAAACCTGTCTTCCTTCTTCGGAGTTAATTCGTTTAAGAGATGAAATTTTCCATTTAAAACAAGAAGTAGATAATCTCAAACAACAAGTACAATTTAAGGATCAAATGTTAGCAATGTTAGCCCATGACTTAAGAAGTCCATTAACTGCCGCTTCCATTGCAGTGGAGACTATCGAATTAGTTCAAAATAAAAAAGACATAAAGCCCAATCATTCTCTATATCAAAAGTTATTTCAACAGGCAAAAAATCAATTTTTGATTATGAATAAAATGATTAATGATTTACTTGCCGCTTCTAAAGATATTTGCAGTCAATTAACCGTTGCCCCAGTAAGAGTAAATTTGGTAAGTGTAACAGAAGAAATTGTAAATAATTTACACAATAAATTGTCAGAAAAAAAACAGTATATTATTAAAGAAATTCCTCAAGATTTACCTTCAGTTTATGCAGATCCAAAACTTATCAGACAAGTTATTATTAATCTATTGGAAAATGCTATCAAATATAGCCCTGAAAATGTACCCATTACTCTCTCAATTATTCATAAAACTACCCAAAAAATACAGGTAAGTGTTATGGATTTAGGTCCGGGTATTCCCACGGCAAAAAAACAAAAAATATTTGAAGGACATTTCCGCTTAAAAAGAGATAGAAACGAAGAAGGATACGGTATAGGTTTAAGTTTATGTCGGCAAATAATTAATGCTCACTATGGTCAAATTTGGGTAGATAATAATGGTAATCAGGGGAGTTGTTTTCGTTTTACTTTACCTGTTTATCGATAACTAATCTATAGCCAAAAAATCAAAGGAACTATTATCAATATTTGATGAATTATTAGCAAAATTTTGTGGGGATGAATTATTTACTTTTTCTTCGTAAGAAACATTAATTATATCTGCTACAGCATGGGCAATATGGGATGATTGTTCATTTTCAGAAAGAATAATATGTCCTTCTTTTTTGAGGAGTAAAACTAAAGATTTATGATTATAAATAGCAGGAATAAAATTTGGTTCAATGGCTAATATTTTTTCATAGGTTTCTATTGAACGTTTATAAAGTCCTAAATTTGCCTCTAAAATGGCTAGGTTATAGTACGCATTTATATGATTAGGATTAATTTTTATTGCTTCTTGATAAGATGCGATCGCCTGTTTGTAATTACTTAATTCCTGATAAAGAATAGCTAAATTAAAATGAGCAGAAGCTAAATCGGGATTAATTTTAAGAGCTTGTAAATAATTATCAATAGCGGCATATTTATCCCCTAATTTATAGTAAATAATACCTCGATTATAAAATGTTTGAAAAAAACTTTGATTGATTTTTACTGCCACATTATAATCATCTAAAGCCTGTACTAAATTATTTAATTTACAATGCACTAATGCTCGGTTAAAGTAAGCAAAAAAATTAAGACCACATATTTTAATTTCTGAGTTATAGTTACTCAAAGCACGACCATAATCACCTAAATCATAATAAATTTTTCCTAACCAATGATAACTTAAATAGGATTCTTGATTAATTTCAACTATTTTAAGAAAATTACTGATGGCATTTCGATTTTGTCCTAAGCGATAATAACATATTCCCTTTAATAAATACAGTTTTTCGGAGGGCAAATTTTTATTATTTCCCTTATTTATTATATCTATAACCTTGTTATATTCTCCTTTTTTAAGGTAAACTTTCAATTCTGAAAATAAGTTATTAATAGCATTGATAAAATAGGTAAAATAATCCCCAAATCCACCAATATATAGCAAATCTTTAACGGATAAATTAATAGCTAAATAATAGTCCTCAGACATATTTTCTTGAATAAACTTCTTAGGGATAAAACCTAGAAATAATATGGGAAATTCAGATTGATAGTCTTCTAAATTATCAGGGCATACACAAAAAACAAATACATCATTTTCTTCAAATTCTACATCAGTTAAATTCAATTGAATATTATCAAAATCACCATGATAAGCCTTTAGTAAAATCTTGATATTATTATTCTTCTTTAATAAAAAATTATGCTGAGTTACGCCTTGAGAGCAAAAATTTATATTTTCTGGATTTGGAGTTTCTAAAGATAATAAATATCCATAATGAGATAGAAAAGCATTTTCTAGTAATTGACGGTAAAAAATAGTGTTTAAAATTTGTTTACGAGGATAATTAAAGTCATATTGACGAATAATATCTTCTGCTATTTGTATAGACTCTAAGGTTATTTCTTCAATGATATTTTGCCCTACCATTACTAACTCTTTAAAATCATAATTTTGCTCATTGAGAGATAATTTATTTTTTTCGAGGCGAGAATAAAAATCTAGCTGTTGTTGACGCAATAAATTAGCAGAATCCATTTTGATTTTTCAGCAGTTATGGGGATAATCAATATTTCTATTCTAAATCAGACCTTTATTCTCTCATCGAGTATAGTTAGATTTTAGTTGCCATTGCTTAATAATTAAGCTGAGAAAATAGACACATCCTGCAACCATAATAATAGTAGCTCCAGAAGTTAAATTAAAAATAAAAGAAAGAGATAAGCCTAATAATATAAAAATAACTCCTAAAATACTACTTAAAATCATCATTTGTTTCATTTCTTGAACATATTGATTGGCAACGGCGGCGGGAATAGTTAACAGGGCAATAATCATAATTAAGCCGACAACTTGCATTACCATAACAATAGTGAGTGCGATCGCACCTACTAACATCAAGTATAATGAATTAACAGGAAGATTACGAGTAGTGGCAAACATAGGGTCAAAAGAAATAGCTAATAATTCTTTATAAAAAAGACATACCATCGTAATAATTACTACATCTAGTATTAACATAATCCATAAATCCTGTTTCGGCACAGCCAAAATACTGCCAAATAAATAACTCATCAAATTGGCTTTATATCCTTTCGTTAAATCTATAAAAATAATGCCGATACTCATGCCCATTGCCCACATTGTGCCAATAATAGTATCTTTTCTTTCTCCAGTATTTCTCTCTACTATTGCCATCCCAAAACCAGATAATAGAGAAAATGCGATCGCACCTATAATAGGATTAAAGCCAAAAAAGTAACCCAAACCGATGCCACCATAAGCAGAGTGGGCTATACCACCGCTAATAAACACAATGCGATTAACTACAACAAAAGTACCAATAATACCACAGGCAATACTTACCAAAAAACCAGCCATAATGGCGTTTTGCATAAACTCTAATTGTAGGGCAGAAAAAAAATTGGTGATCATAAAGAATAAATCGTCAATAATATATACTCTGGAAGGGCATAAGTTGAGTTAGGAGAAGGTAGGCAATAGGCAATAGGCAATAGGCAACAGTTTTTATGTAATACCAGATTATAACCTCTACCAGT
Source organism: Cyanobacterium sp. Dongsha4 (assembly GCF_036345015.1). Lineage (NCBI taxonomy): Bacteria > Bacillati > Cyanobacteriota > Cyanophyceae > Chroococcales > Geminocystaceae > Cyanobacterium > Cyanobacterium sp. DS4. Next base: position 2,493,174 of record NZ_CP084098.1, read on the forward strand.
ATAAATAATTTAATATAGCGATCCTATTTGAGTTGTGAAGATTATTATGGTAGTAGAAATCACCGAGTCAGGATAAAAGTGCTTATAAATCAATGTATTTAGTCTCATCGTCGGGTTTTAGGAAAGGTTTATTATCACGCTTTTATTTTTTACAAATGATTTAGGATTGCTATATAGAAAAAAATGACTCATTTACTAAAAACACTCTTATTTTTATTGTCTCTGGGAGTAATTGATTTTTATATTAATATTTTTCCCCTCAAAGCAATAGCTGTTTCTCAAAATATAATCGTGCAAAATTCTGATAATGAAAAATATACAGAAGCAGAAAAATTATATGAGCAGTTATTCAGTTTATATCAACAAGGAAAATACCAAGAAGCAATCCCCATCGCTGAAAAAATCATTGTTTTAGCCAAAGAATTAGTTGGAGAAAAGCACCCCGACACTGCAGAAGCTATTAATAACTTAGGCACTCTGTATCGAGAAATAGGAGACTATAAAAAAGCAGAAGACTACTATCAACAGGCTTTGAGTATTTATCGGGAGGTAGTAGGAAATAAGCACCCCGGCACAGCTTCTTCTTTAAATACTTTAGCAGGTTTATATTACTATCAAGGTAAGTATCGGGAAGCAGAAAAAATTTATCAAGAAGTATTAGCAATTCAAAGGGAAGTTTTAGGAGAAAAGGATATTGCTACTGCCACCACCCTTAATAATTTAGCTTTACTCTATCAAAATCAGGGTAATTACGAAGCGGCACAACCTTTGTATGAGGAGGCTTTACAGGTTTACTTTTTGGTTTTGGGGGAAAATCATCCCGACACCGCAACAGCGATGAATAATCTGGGGCTACTTTATCAGTATCAAGGAGATTATCAAAAAGCCCAAAATTTCTATGAAAGGGCATTAACCGTAAGGAAACAAGTTTCAGGTCAAAAAAGTCCTGACGTTGCCCAAACCCTCAATAATATGGCTTTATTGGCGGAGAATAGGGGAGATTATCCAAGGTCTGAAGCCCTCTATAAAGAAGCGATCGCAATTTATCGAGAAGTATTAGGAAATAACCATCCTGAAACCGCTACCAGTTTAAATAATTTGGGATTATTGTACTATTATCAAGGTAATTATAGCGCCGCCGAGCCTTTATTTAAAGAAACATTAGCTATTCGTCAACAAATTCTAGGGGCAAAGCATCCCGATGTAGCCTTATCTCTCAACAATTTAGCATTGCTTTATCATAGTAAAGGTAATCATCAAGAAGCAGAATCATTATATCAAGATGCGATCGCAATTCAAAAAGAAGTATTAGGAGAAAACCACCCCAACACCGCCACCAGTCTTAACAATTTGGGGGAATTATATCGTATTCAAGGCAATTACGAATCTGCCCAACCCCTCTATCAAGAAAGCCTTACCATTCGTTTAAAAGTCTTAGGAGAGAAACATCCTGATACCGCCCAATCTCTCAATAATTTGGCACTACTTTACTACAGTTTAGGAGACTATCAAACCGCCGAAGAATTATATCAACAAGCCCTACAAATCAATCAAGAGGTATTAGGTGAAAAACATCCTTTTACAGCCACCTCATTTAATAACTTAGGAGAATTGTACCGTGTTCAAGGAAAGTACGAAACTGCTATACCTTTTTATCAAAAATCTTTAGCCATTAGAAAAGAAATATTAGGCGAAAATCATCCAGATGTTGCTCAATCTCTCAATAACCTAGCCTTGCTTTATTATAATCAGGGTAACTATCAATCTGCTGAACCTCTCTACAAACAAGCCATAACGATTCAAGAAAAAGTTTTTGGCGAAAATCATCCCGACAATGCCACCTATCTCAACAACTTGGCAATGGTTTACTGGGCAACAGATAAATTAGATTCTACCTTAGATTATCTTACCCAAGGTGCAAACGTAGAAGAATTTAACCTTGCTGAATTTCTTAACAGTAGTGGTGATGAATTAAGAAAACAAGCCTATATTAATACCCTTTACGGTACGACAAATTGGACTGTTTCTCTACATCTAAACTATGCACCAGAGAATCAAAAAGCCACAGATTTAGCATTAACTACAATTCTACGCAGAAAAGGAAGAGTATTAGATGCGATGAGTAATATCGTTTCTACTCTACGGCAAAATAGCAATCGGGAAACAGAAAAAATCTTTAACACCTTAGCCGAAAAAAGAAGTCAACTCGCCTCTTTAACCTTACAAGGAGTGGGGAAAATGTCTCCTACTCTCTATAGTGAATTAATTGCTAGTTTAGAGCAAAATATCCGTCAACTAGAAACAGATTTATCCAATAACAGTGCGGAATTTCGGACACTGAATGAAGAAATAACCCTTTCGACTATTGCTCAACAAATACCTGAAAATACAGTTTTAATAGAGTATATTGTTTACTATCCTTTTGAGCCAAAAACAGAAACTTGGGAAAAACCACGTTATGGAGTCTATGTTTTAGATCATAATGGTAAATCTCAGGGTATTGATTTAGGTGAAACAGAAATTATTGATCAATTAGTAGAGCATTTTCGTGGTAATTTAGCTTACGGTGATACTAATGATTTAGATAATCTAAACAAATATGCACAGCAACTCTATAAGCTAATTTTTGAGCCACTTTTACCCTTACTAAATAACAAAAAAACTCTCTTAGTTTCTCCTGATAGTCAACTCAACTTAATTCCTTTTGCCGCTTTACAAGATAATCAAGGTAAATATTTAGTAGAAGACTATTCCATTAGTTATCTTACCAGTGGGCGAGACTTGCTCAGACTCAAAACTCAATTTCAATCTCAATCCCAAGCTATTATCGTAGCTAATCCTACCTACGACTTGAAAATTAATAACGATGCAAATTTTATGGCAATGAGTCGGGGAGCAAATTTGCGGGGAGGAGACTTAGACGCTTTACAATGGTGCTGTACTGCTTTGTCTGGTACAAAAGCGGAAGCCGAAGCAATTATCCCTTTACTATCTCAGCCATTAGTCTATACGGAAAAGGATGCTTTAATTACTAATATCACGGGGATAAAAGCACCTAAAATCTTACACTTAGCCACCCATGGCTTCTTTTTACCCGATGTTAAAAATTCTCCTCCTCCCACTTTATCTGATACCCAAAACAATCTTGAAGCAAATATTATTACAAGCGAAAATCCATTGTTGCGATCGGGTTTAGCCTTAACGGGATTTAATCCTCAAGGAAATCAAATGAGTGGTGCATTGACGGCGTTAGATGCTTCTAGCCTATATTTATGGGGAACAAAATTAGTGGTTTTATCTGCCTGTCAAACGGGAGTAGGAGACGTAAAAAATGGGGATGGGGTTTATGGATTAAGAAGGGCTTTTGTCTTGGCAGGGGCAGAAAGTCAATTAATGAGTTTATGGGATGTTTATGATGAAGGCACAAAAGATTTAATGATTAAATACTATCAAAGACTTACTCACGGGGAGGGAAGATCAGAAGCACTGCGCAACGTACAATTAGAAATGTTAAAGAGCGAAAAATACCATCATCCTGTTTTTTGGGCGGCGTTTATTCCTTCGGGGGATTGGCGAACTATTGAGTAGTAATCATTAATTTGGTTGGTGTTAGGGGGATGGGGGGTTAGGAGTTCGGGGTTAGGAGTTCGGGGTTCGGAGTTAGGAGTTAAGAGTTAGAAGTTATCATCAACTATTTACCTTTGCCCTTTGCTCTTTTAACTTTGCCCCTTGCCCCTTGCCCTTTGACCTTTGACGTTTTTTCTTTGCTTTTTGCCCCTTGCCCTTATTAACTTTTCTCCTTGTGCTAAATATAATTAAAGTTAACGTAAAGTAAAAGTTAAGATCGTCTTCTTAATTACAGTTATCTTGAAAATCATTGCTATCATAGTTATTACTAACAATCTAAAACAATAATATTTAATTAACGTTAAATTTATCAATCTATTTATGGAAGCTGGCGAACCGTCGAGGAAGAAAAAAGGTATTAAGCAAGTATCTGTGGAGATTTTAGGTACATTGATTGCTTTAACAACTTTGACTATACCTATCTTTTTAATCACCAATTTTTCAGATAACTCCAATTCTTCCCCTGCGAAATCTTTGTTATTGATACCAAAATAGTTTTTTCTGTCGATGGTGTCAAGGGAGTCGGCATGATTACCATAATCAACCGAACTCTTATGTCCTAATGGAATTATGATTTAGTGAAACCAAGACCATTCTCTTGAGCGTAACGTTCCATAAAACGCATAAAACGATCCCACTCTTCAGGGTTTTTTATAACGTAGATAGCTTCGATCGCAGTTGGTTCACCATTCACGAATTTACATTTTACCTCACGAGTGACTAACTCTCCTTCTTCATCAATTAAGTACATCCCCGTTACTTCTTGAGTATTACCACTATCGAGAATTTTAGTGCTTTCAAAGCGAAAAGTTGCAGTGCCATTACTACCATCACGGGAACGAGTCATTCTAACATCAGGAATAGATTCTTCTACAACACCTTGTGCAAATTCAATTCTAGCCATTGACAAATTTCCTTTTTTATCTTGATCTTATTAAACTATATACTTATCTATCATCTCACACCATTGGCCATCAAGGTTTAAATTTAGCAAAACCTTTTCGGGGTTAGGGGTTCGGAGTTTGTAATTATCAGTTTTCAATTATCAGTTATTCATTACTCACTAATTGATTAATTGCTGAAGCACATTGGGCGGTAACATTTTCTAAATCTTCCTTTTTTCCAGAGGTTGGAGGGGGAATAATATCGCCGATTTTAATATGGACTTTCACTGACTTGGGTAGTTTTTTACCTTTGACCACTATTTTTTCTGTCCCACATAAGGCAACAGGTAGTAATGGGGCTTGGGCTTTAGCGGCGATGAGGGCGGCCCCTAATTTTGGATCGTGGATTTTACCATCTGGGGTGCGTGTGCCTTCTATAAAAATCCCCGTTGCCCATCCTTCTTCTAATCGGGAAACTGCTTGACGAATGGCTCTGCGATCGAATCCTTCCCTATTGACAGGATAAGCTCCAAGACTTTTAATTAGATTACCAAAAAATCCCTCTGTGAACAACTCTTGTTTTGCCATGTAAGAAACAGGGCGAGGAATCCCGGCAGAAAGTAAAGGAGGATCAAAAACACTTGCATGATTACTGACAACAATTAATTTACCCTCAAGGGGTACTTTTTCTTTACCTGTCACTTTTCCCCGAAAATAAGTACCAAAAATGGGCTTTACCACAAAAGAGTTGACAAGATGATAAACTGTTTTTTTAGTTTTGACTATTTGATTATTGGTTTGATCCTGACTCATTCTTTTCTACTCAAATATAAAGATATTGTTAAAATACTGAAAATCTGCGTTTAATTTTTCAATAAAATCTTATGCCGAAAAAGCGACATCTTCTTAATTGGTTTTCTATTCTCACTGTAGCAACAACGGGTTCGGTTTCTGCCCAGACTATATTACCAGAATTGAATAACTTTGAACCGATACCTCAATCTGCTCCAACTTCTATCACTCCCCAATCAATTTTAATACCAGTACCACCTCCACAACAGTCTCAACCCATGGGGACTTGTAATGCTTTTCTCGCTCCTGCCATTGAAGAAGTAATTAAACGTTATGGTGGTGGTTGGGGGATTTTGGTTGAAAGACTATCTGACGGAGAAGTGCTTTATCATTATAATGCCGATCGAGGTTTTATTCCTGCCTCTAACATGAAAATTTTGACCACTGCGGCGGCTCTACAAAGATTATCCCCTGAAACAAATATTAGTGCCAATAAATCCCTCAAAGAGTGGGTTGAGGTAACTAACTTGAGAAGTAATAATTATTATGCAGATACTTTACTTAAACGCATTGGGGGTGGTGCAACAGCTAAACAAATTTTAGCTAATATGGGCATTAATCCTAATGGTTTTCACTTTGCCGATGGTTCTGGTTTATCTCGTCGTAATCTCGCCACTCCTAGAATTTTAGTTGACACTTTGCGAGTTATGTATTCTAGTCCTCAACGAGATTTATTTTTCGCTTCCTTACCCACTGCGGGGATGAGTGGCACTTTGCGTAATCGTATGAAGCAAACCCCTGTACAAGGAATTGTCCATGCTAAAACTGGTACTTTAACTGGGGTTCGAGCTTTATCTGGTTATTTGGATCATCGAGAATATGGTACTTTAATTTTTAGTATCCTTGCCAATGACTCTCGCCAATCTGGTACTGCTTTAGTACGTGCGATCGATGAAATTGTGTTGATTCTTAATACTACTTCTCGTTGTCAGTAATCCCCTGATTTTCGGTGTTAGGTGTTCGGTTTAAAATCATAATCTTAATTTTTAATGACTAATTAATATATGAAAATTTACGTTCTTCTTTATAATGTCGGTACGGATAATGAAGGCATCCATACTCTACAAATCGGGAACAAAGATATGGTGTTAATGTTTGAATCAGAAGATGATGCCACTCGCTATGCCCTACTGTTGGAAGCTCAAGACTTTTATAGTCCGACAGTTGAATCTATTGATAGCGAAGAAATAGAGGAATTTTGTACAGGGGCAGGATACGAGTGGAAATTAGTGACAGAAGGAATGTTAGAAATTCCACCAGAAATTAATGTTGAAGATACTGACTGGAAAGAAAGTGCTGATTATCCTGACGATGTCTCCTCCGAAGCCCAAATGTCTGCTTTTGAATTAGAGAGAATTCGTCGTCAACTTGAGGGCTTATTATAACTCACATTCTACATTTAGCTTTTTTATCCATCGTCTTTAGTGACCTATATTTCGGATGAAATCTATAATGATTTATAGAGATAATGATTAAAAGTAAATAGTATCGTTATGACAACCACAGCCGATGATGTATGGAAAATTCTAGCGGAATTAGCACAAGCTCAAAAAGAAACTGAGCGCCGCATGCAAGAAACTGATCGCCAAATTGCAAGACTGAGTAAAGAAATAGGCAATTTAGGGGGAAAATGGGGGCGTTTTGTGGAAAATATGGTTGCTCCTGCTTGTGAGACGATATTTTTAAATCGGGGTATTCCTGTACATCAAGTAAGTCAAAGGGTGAAAAAAAAGCTCGATGGTAGAGTTTTAGAAATTGATGTTTTGGTGACAAATGAGGATCATGTTTTAGTGGTAGAGGTAAAAAGTAGTTTAGGGGTGGATAATGTGAAAGAATTAATCAGGGATTTACAGGAATTTAAAGAATTTTTCCCTGAATATAGTCAAAAACAAGTATATGGAGCAGTAGCAGGAATTGAAATCGAAGAAGGGGCAGATAAATACGCTTATCGTCAGGGATTATTTGTCTTAACCCAATCAGGAGAAAATGTGGTGATTGTTAATGGTTCAGAATTTCAACCGAAAACTTGGTGAGAAAACTGTCGGTTTGTTGGTGCGTGTTGACTTAAAATAGGTTTCACATACTAATTATCCTACAAATTCTTATTTCCTAATTTTTTTAATGAACCGAGGACATCTTTTAACAGAACAAATCAACCAAGCTAGTGTTAATTTAGATCAACTTTCTCCCCTTGAAATTGTTGACTTATTTAATCAAGAAGACCAAAAAACCCTAGATGCGATCGCATCTTCTCGTCAAGAAATTGCCCAAACTATCGAAATCACCGCCCAACAATTAGGCAAGGGAGGACGATTATTTTACATAGGGGCAGGTACGAGTGGAAGATTGGGTGTTTTAGATGCGGCTGAGTGTCCCCCCACGTTTTGCACTCCTCCCACCATGGTACAGGGCATTCTCGCAGGAGGAAAAGAAGCATTAGTAAAAAGTTCCGAAGCCCTCGAAGATAGACAAGAAGACGGGGCAAAAGCCATGATTGACCATAATATCGGCAACCTTGATGTGGTAATCGGTATCACGGCTGGAGGTACAACCCCCTATGTTCATGGAGCATTACAAGAAGCAAAAAAAAGAGGTGCGATCGCAGTTGCCATAAGTTGTGTACCAAAAGAACAAGTATCCATACCAGCAGACATTGATATTCGTTTGCTCACGGGAGCTGAAATTTTAGCAGGTTCAACCCGTCTAAAAGCAGGTACAGTAACAAAAATGGCATTAAATATTATCTCTACAGGAGTAATGGTGCAATTGGGCAAAGTTTACGGTAATCGCATGATAGATGTTTCCGTTACCAATAGTAAATTAGAAGACAGAGCATTGAGAATTATCTCTGATTTGACAGGTTTGGATAGAGAAAAAGCTCAAAACTTGTTATCGGCGAGTGGATCTAAGGTAAAATTAGCATTATTAATGTACTGGACTAATACAAGTAAAGCAGAAGCCGAAACTTTATTAGCTCAAAATAACGGTAATTTACGCCAAGCAATCAATAATTAGGAATTAGGAATTGGGAATTAGTATTACCAATTATTGCTAAAAAAAGTGTTAAGTGTTAGGTTAAATCAAAAAATCTTAAACCTTAACCCTTTTATTCTGAATAGTTAACATTTAATTAATATAAAAACTAATTTATTTAGCTTATTTCAATATTATTATCCTTACTAAATATTTAAAATAATTATGTTTAATTTATCCGATAACGTTGTTATCATTGTTGTTTCTGTAATGGCTATAGCAATCATATTGTGGGGATATAATCGAGCTAAACCTTACGGAGAAATAGGTGTTTTAGCTTGGTTACAATCCCTTGCTTTAATGACTCCTTGGTTAGTGTTTTTCGCACTGTTAACATTAGGAATTTATGTTAATTTAATTGGAGTTATTTTCTTATTAGTATTGTCTGCAGGTGCTTATATTTTTTTAGGAACTTTGATTAGAAATAAAGCAAAAGAACAAATCAAATCTAATATTGATAATATTTTTAAACCTAATTTAAGCTCAGAATCTGACTCTAATAATAATGAAAAAAAGGAAACAGAAGAGCAAGAGAAAAATAATTTATCCTTAGACAAACCAGAAGACAAAGATAATAAACAAAGTAACTATACCTCTGTAAAATTAGCTCAATTAGAACCAGAATTTAATCCTATTCAAGAAGAAGATTTAAAAGAAATAAAAACTATTTTTGGCATAGATACTTTTTTTGCCATTGACACTATTCCCTATCAAGAAGGAGTCATTTTTAAAGGTAATTTACGAGGAGAAGCAGAATATAGTCACCGCCATTTAACAGAAAAATTAACAGAAAAATTTGGGGATAAATACCGTTTATTTTTGGTGGAAACTCCAGAAGAAAAACCCGTTGTAATTATTTTACCAAGTGCTAACGATCCAAAACCATTGACTTTAGCTCAAAAAAATCTGGCTTTAGTATTGCTTTTAGCGACAATTTTCACAAGTATGGAAGCGATCGCACTTTTGTTAGGATTTGACTTAGTGGGGAGTTGGAACCGTTACCCAGAAGTATTACCATTAACAGGAGGATTATGGTTTATTCTCCTCGCCCATGAAACTGCCCATCGCATTATCGCAGAGAAAAATAAAGTCAAAGTAAGTTTACCCTTCTTCTTACCATCCTTGCAAATCGGTAGTTTTGGAGCAATTACCCGTTTTGAGTCTTTAATTCCTAATCGTAGTGTTTTATTTGACGTTGCCTTCGCAGGACCTGCCGCCAGTTTTGTGGTATCTCTGGGCATATTATTATTAGGTTTTATCCTCTCCGCACCCAACAGCAGTTTTGAGATTCCTACCAGTTTTTTCCGAGGTTCAATTTTAGTGGGAGGATTAGCAAAATTATTCTTTCAGTCAGGATTAGAAGCCGATACCATTGGGGTTCATCCTTTCACCGTTTTAGGATGGTTAGGTTTAGTAATTACCGCTATTAATTTGTTACCCGCAGGACAATTAGACGGAGGTAGAATGATACAAGCTATTTATGGTAGAAAAACTTGTCGTCGCACTACCGTTGGCACATTAATAATTTTAGGAATTGTGAGCATCTTTAACCCCGTCAACTCTTTGCCCTTTTATTGGGCTATTGTTATCCTTTTCCTACAAAGAGATTTAGAAAGACCTAGTTTGAATGAACTAACTGAACCTGATGACACCCGTGCAGGATGGGGATTATTCTTAATTTTTCTGTCTCTAACAACTCTTATTCCTATTACTCCTAGTCTTGCTTCTCGTCTAGGAATAGGTCTTTTTTAAAAGAGCAAAGGGCAAGGGGCAAGGGTAAATAGTTGATAATGAATAACCTCTAACTCCGAACCCCGAACTCCGAACTCCGAACCTCAAACCTATCCTTATCCAATATTCTTAAACCGAACTAAAGTTATTTTCACTATCGAGGTCGAAATAAATGGTTATGACTAGGATTATAAAGTTTTGATCTCGATTGGTATGACTCCCCTTTTAAAGATTGTTGCTGAGGAAGTATTTTCAGTGCAGGACTAATAAGATAAAGAGTAGTGCGAATAAAACCATAATCATAAGTAGTTTGAGCCATTTTTGTTAAAGGCACAATGATGATTTTTTCATCTTCCCACCCCACTCGGTAACAAATAGCCACAGGGGTATCGGCAGGATAATGTTTTAGTAAATCCTCTTGAGATTTTTCTACATGACGGGCGGCTAAATATAAACATAAACTAGCTTCATGGGCGGCTAATTTCTCTAATTCTTCTTTTTCTGGCACTTGAGAAGCCTTACCACTCACCCTCGTTAAAATAATTGTTTGTACTAAATCGGGAATCGTCAATTCACTGGCAATTTTTGCCGCCGCCGCTTGATAGGCACTGATTCCGGGGATTAACTCAAAGGGAATATCCGCTTCTGCTAACAATCTCATTTGTTCATGAATGGCACTATATAAACATAAATCCCCTGACTGCAATCGCACCACTGTTAACCCCTGTTTCTCTTTTTCAATCATTAAAGGGATTATCTCTTCTAATGTTTTATTGCCTGTGGCGATTAATTCGGCATTTTCCTTGGTGTCTTTTAAAATTTGTTTCGGTACAAGGGAATCGGCATATAGAATAACATCGGCTGATTTTAGAATTTTGTAGGCTTTTAGAGTTAGTAAATCTGGGTCTCCGGGGCCTGCTCCAATAAAATATACTGTCATACAGTTAAATCATTAAGTAAAGTTAAGCTAAAGATAAAATTATCTTCTATTGAATAGTAATTAATGTATTTTGAGAGTAGAAAATAATATTTTGGGTCAAATTTACCAAAATAATGGGTCAAAAGCCTCGCCCTTTTAGGGCGACTTTAACCAATAAAAGGCGATGAGCCTACTCCTTTAATCTTATCCTCCTAATAAAATCTCTCACTACCTCTGTTTGATTCCTCCCTGTTTGCTCACAATATAACTTGAGCTTTTCTTTTTCTTCTATTGTTATCAAAATCGTTAGATGAACTTTTTTATTTTGTGGGTTAATTTCTCTTTTTTTCCGTTATCATACCAATATATACGGTGTTAGTCCAGGGCAAACGCATACTCAAGCAGACAAAATCTTAAGTAAATAATCGTTATCCCATCCAGCCTTAAGTCGTTTTGCCTTTTTACCTCGAGAGCAACTCTTTTCCTTATTCAACAAATTTAAAGCAATATGTCTAATAACTGCCATGTTTTCACTACCCTGACCTTTTCTGATTCGACTCTCATCCTCTCTAAACCCGACATCTAAGCACCAATGTAATTTATTCTCTATTCCCCAATGACTCCTGATTCCTTGGGCGAACTTTTCTACTCCTTGGTCTAAACTGGTTAAGTAGTACCTTCTTTCCAATGTGGCTTTTTGTCCTAATAGTTTTCTCTCTGATTCTACTATTCCGATCGTTTTTAATCCCACCCATTTTTCCCTGTCTATAAAATCTGTACCCGAATTTATTAGCCAATAACGGCGTTTTTCTATTCGACCATGATTCTTTTCTATCGTTTCATATTTTTCTTTGATAATTTCTTGATAGTTATTTTTTAATGTCCAATCAAATAATTGTTTGACATCCTCAAATAAATTACCTTGATTACCTTTGAGGCTCAGAATATAGTCTCCACCTTTCTCTATAATATTTTTGGCTATATTCTTTTGACACCCCATGGCATCAATGGTCACAATACAACCATTAAGTTCTAAAACTGCCAATAACTTGGGAATTGCCGTAATTTCATTGGATTTATCTTCCACTTTTAACTGCCCCAAAACCAAGTTATTATTACTAGCCCAAGCACTTACCATGTGAATGGCACTTTTATTTTGACTCCAATCATAAGAACTCCGTAATGTTTTACCATCAATGGCTATTATTTCTCCTTGCGTTATTTGAGCAACATGGTTAATCCAATCTAAGAAAGCTGATTGCAATTGCTTTGGACATAGACGAGCAAATAAACGAGCGATAGTATCATGAGAAGGAATACCATTGGGCAGTTCAAGAAACCTTTCGAGCCAAGATTGTTTACTTTTACCATATTCTTCAATTTCTACCCAAGAGTCGGCACCACAAATTACCGCCAGAATTGTTAATGCTACAATGTCAACTAATTTATGTTCAATTAAGTAACTGGTTCGTGGGTCTTCAATATTTTCAAAATGTTTCCACAGGTATGATTTCTCAGAAATCACGGCTATTAATTCCCTCTATAATCTTTACTATATTACTTTCTCATAAATTTTTAGTATGCGTTTGCCCTGGGTGTTAGTCTAACATGAAACAACGATATAACTATAGAATTTATCCTACGTCACAGCAAGAACAGTTGTTAGCTCAACTGTTTGGTTGTTGTCGTGTGGTTTATAATGATGGGGTAGCGTTGTGTCAGCAAATCTATAAAGAAGGAGGTAAAAAACCAAGTAATAGTGAACTGCAAAGACGACTCATAACTCAAGCAAAAAAGACTAAAGAAAGACAATGGCTATCTGATGTCAGTGCTATCCCTCTTCAACAGGCTTTAAATGACTTAAATCAAGGCTATTCCAACTTTTTTGATTCCGTAAAAGGGAAAAGAAAAGGACAAAAAGTAAACCCTCCTAAGTTTAAGTCGAGAAAATCAAATCAATCAGCACGGTTCACTCGTGGTGGTTTTAAAGTTGGGCAACATAAAATTAAGTTAGCAAAAATAGGTAAAGTAAAAATTATCTGGTCAAGAGAATTGCCTAGCCTTCCATCATCGGCAACAGTCATAAAAGATTCTGCTAGTCGGTATTTTATTTCTTTTGTGGTGGAGACAATCCCTGAAAAATTACCTGATAATGGTCAAAATGTTGGAGTTGACTTAGGAATTGAAACCTTTGCTACTCTAAGCAATGGGCAAAAGATAAAATCTTCTAAACCATTAAAGAAATATCAAAGAAAACTAAGACGTTGTCAAAGAAATTTAAGTAAAAAGAAAAAAGGAAGTAAAAGATATGAAAAAGCAAGAAAAAGAGTAGGGAAAGTTCACAGTAAAATAAAAGACACTCGCACTGATTTTCTACATAAATTGTCAACGGATATTATTCGTGAAAACCAAACAATAGTACTAGAAGATTTGAACGTCAGTGGCATGGTAAAAAACCGTAAATTAAGTAAAGCAATTAGCGATATGGGATGGCGCACATTTAGGACGATGTTAGACACAAAATCCGTAATGTATGGTAGAGAGTTTATTGTGATTGATAGGTGGATACCAACATCTCAAGTATGCTCTAATTGTGGATTTAATGGCGGTAAAAAAGAATTAAATATAAGAGAATGGACTTGCATTAATTGCGGTGTAGTGCATGATCGTGATGTTAATGCGTCAAAAAATATTTTAGTCGCTGGAGGGCATTCAGAGACTCAAAACGGACGTGGAGCAGGGCGTAAGACTACCACAATGGTAGCAGTAGGCGATGAAGCGTCAACCCACCGAGAGATTAGATTTAAGCAGTTAAGTCTATTCTAGTAGGAATCCCGTCGCCTTCAGGCACGGGAGGATGTCAACATTATTCGGTCTTGAATTTTGATAAAAACAGCAAATCAAATGTCTTCGCAAACTACAATCACAAAAACTATTGCTGACTTACTTTCTCTTGTGGAAAATAAGTATGGTGTTGGGGTAGGGTTAGAATTATTACGGCAATTAGGGGGACATAATATTATCTCTGATAAGGGTGAACCTCCTGATGTACCTTCTATAAGTAATGGCAATCATCCTCAAGTTGTGATTGTGGGAGCAGGAATTGCAGGATTAGTTTTGGCTTTGGAGTTGAAGGAAAGAGGTGCGAAAGTTATCCTTTTAGAAGCATCATCTCGATGTGGAGGCAGAAATTTAACTATTCGCTCAGGAGAATTAATCCAAGAAGAGGGTTTTCCTGCTCAAAAATGTAATTTACCGTCTGGACAATATTTTAATGCGGGGCCGGGGCGGATTTCTCATCATCATCGGGCTGTTTTACATTATTGTCGTCGTTTTGGTTTATCATTGCGTCCTTATTTTACTCTGAATAGGGGGGCTTTGCTTCACCGTTGGCTACCTCAGACTAATCAGGACATTTTTATCAAAAATAGACAAGTGCTGTTTGACGGGCTAGGAAGGCTCTCTGAGTTAGCTTTTAAGGGTTCTACAAGTCTGAATTTACAAGAATCTTTACCGCAGGATTTGGCTTTGGCCTTAAATGACTGGTTACAAACTTTTGGGGGAGTTGATGAGAAGGGTAATTATCAAGAAGATGGAAAAAGTGGCTATCAACTAATGCGAGGGGGGCGCGATGATAAGGGAAAACCTTGCTCTGCTATGGAATTGGAACAGATTTTAGGTTTGAGATTATGGTATGATGACCCTCGCCGTAGTCCTGATGTAATTGATGAGCAGTTAACAATGTTTGAAATTGAAGGGGGTAATGATGGTTTAGTTACTGCTTTGGAGTCAGCTTTAGGGGATTGTATTCGTCTCAATCATGGGGTAGAAGAAATAGTCCAAGATGAAGGGGGAGTAACCCTGAAAGGTTCACTTACTAATGATTCTGGGCAAACTTTTCAATTAAAATGCGATCGCATTGTGATTACTGCTCAACCTCCTGTTTTAAAAAATATGCGTATTGATGTGGGGAATGCTTGGCTAGAGGCATTTAAAGCTCTACCTCCTCGGTTTGCGGTAAAAGTTGCAGGATGGATGAAACGACGTTTTTGGGAGGAAGATTTAGGGATTTATGGGGGAATTACGTTTACTAATCTACCTATTCAACAAATTTGGTATCCCAATAATGGTTTCTTAGAGCAAAATGGAGGCTTATTGGTGTTAGCCTATAGTGCCTTGGAATATGGAGAAGCCCTTGGGAAAATCGCCCCTGATATTCGTTGTCTGGCGGCACAAGAATTAGCCAGTCGCATTCATCCACAAATAAAATCTGAATCTAGTCATCTAATGACGATTGCTTGGCAAAATATTCCCTATATTTACTCCCCTTGGATGGCTTGGACTCCTGAAAAATATAATCAATACTTCCATCAAATTACAAGATGCGATCGACGTATTGCCTTCGCTGGAGATTGGTGTAGTCATCTTCCTGCATGGCAAGAAGGAGCGATTCGTAGTGCTTATGATTTAATTGAGTGGGCTTTATATGGCAAAGAGTCTTAACTAATTTGAGTTCGACAAATTTTCAGTGCTGTAAATTATTTCAATAACCTGAGTTTTGGATAAGCTGAAAGTATTATTTTCTCGTAGTCAGAAAGCCTTATAGCTTCTTAGAAATAACGATAAAATTGCCTTAATCCGAACTGACGTTAAATATATTCAACCCTTACTACCCCAAAACTCTAAGCCTCTACTTTCCCCTCTCACCCTCTCTCCTCATCACCCTAACACCTGAAACCTGACACCTAGCCTTATCGGATATTCTTAAACCGAACTGAGGTTTCAATAGTAATTAATCTGAGTTTCGGATAAATTTTCATCTATGAGCAAAGTAAAAAGGGTAAACCCCTCTGTGTCTCACCTCTCGAGCCAAGGTTTTTTCAAAGTAGTGGTAAAATTAAAAATTAAGTTGTTTGCCTTAATGTTTTTAGCAATGACTGGGGGGTGTTGACAGGGGAATGGTTGCATGAGCAAATACCTTTAATGAATCGGTAAAAAAATAGTAAAACAAGTACCTTTTTTTAATTGACTGTTAACGGTAATTGTGCCCTTATGTTCAGTAACAATACTTTTAACAATTGATAATCCTAAACCAGAACCACCACTCCAATGACTACGGGATGTATCCCCTCGCCAAAATCGTTCAAAAATTTTCTCAATGTTTTCTGGTGCAATGCCAATTCCCGTATCTCTTATTTCTATTTCTATAGAGCTTTTGTGTTTTTTTCCTCGAATGTAAATTATCCCTAGTATTGGCGTATAATAAATGGCATTATCTATTAAATTTTTTAATAATCTTTCTAGTTTTAAAGTATCTCCCAAAACCAATAAAAAAGGATCTAATTCTAAGTTTAAATGAATCTTTTTTTCTCTAAGTTTAACTTGATATTGTTGGACTAAATTTTTGAGAATAATTGCCAAATCAATCTTCTCTTTTATAAGAGGTTTTAAAGTATCAGAACGAGCTAACAATAATAAATCTTCCGTTAAACGAGTCATTTGTTCTGTGGCACTGGCGATCGCATCAAAACTTTCTCGATCGCTATCTCTCATACCATCTGGATATTTCAGAGAAACAGTAACGTTGCTATCAATTACCATCAAAGGATTACGCAATTCATGGGAAGCATCAGCAGTAAACTGTTTTAAGCGTAGAAAACTCTCTTCAATAGGTTTCATTGCCTGATTAGTTAATATAATTCCGCCGATTCCACTGGTAATTACAGCTAAAATGATACTGATGGTTAATCCTCGATCTAATTTGTTTAACGTTTCTTCTGAGTCTTTTAAGGATTGACTAACTCTAACATAACCAATTAACCGATCAAGATCGCTATCAATAACGGGTAAAGTAACCCCTTGAATCTTCGGATTTCCATTTTGAGTTTGAATTAAATCTGTTGATGAAAAAGGTAAACTCATCACGAAATTACCTTGCTTTAAAATTGAATTACCTTGTTGATCAAACCATTCTAAAGATTGATGGTTTTTGTCTAAATCTTGAAGCCGAAAATCATTATCAATTTTTAACTGATTATTTTCCCATTCTGCATTGGCTGTAGCACCATTTCCTAATGCCCTTAAATTGGCGATCGTTTGTTCTTTTAAACTATGAGCAAAGATTAAACGAACTCCTAGGGCAAAAATGCTTAAAATTGAAGCTAAGATAAGCAAATAAGATAAAAGTAAGCGAGAACGAATCTTGTTAAACATTAGAGCCATTAAATTGCCATTAAACGATAACCTACCCCATAAACGGTTTCAATTAAATTATGAGGACTTCCTGCATTTTTCAGTTTTTTGCGTAAATTAGTTATATGAGTTCTCACGGTTTCCTCTCCAGATAGATCATCAAAAGTCCAGATTCTATCTAAAATAGCCGATCGAGTTAAAACTTGATGAGGATTTCTTAAAAAATATTCTAAAATCATGTACTCTTTCGGGGTTAAGTCAAGAGCATTTCCTGCATAGGTGACTAATTGACTTTGAGGATTTAGCTGTAAATCGCCATGAGTTAAAACAGGAGGAGCGATTTCTGTGTATCTACGGGATAAAGCACGGATTCTTGCTGATAATTCCTCTAATTTAAACGGTTTAACTAAATAATCATCCGCCCCTGCATCAAGCCCAATCACTTTATCTTCGGTAGTATCTTTTGCCGTTAACATCAAAATTAAGCCCTGATAATTTTCTTTTCGGAGTCGCTGACACAGGCTAATTCCATCGAGTTTAGGTAACATTAAATCTAATAAAATTAAATCATATTGATTTGCTTGAGTATATTGCCATCCTTCTATTCCATCTTGTGCTAAATCCACAGAATGACATTGGTAGCTTAAATCTTTCGCAAGAGGTTTAGAAATCCTCACATCATCTTCAACGATTAAAATTTTCATAAAATGTTAGATAATTTTTCTAAAAAAAGGAAAGATTATGATTACTATACAAAAATTGAATCAACAAACAAAACGTTTAAAAACTAAGTAAGTTATTTGGATTGTCAACTAAAACCCGTCTAAATCATCAGATGAAGGTAGGAGCAAAATAAAGTCTTCTTAAGTTAGAGGTATTCTTTTCTTCTTTTTTCTGACGGAGAAAACGAGAATCACAAATAATAAAAGTAGAGTAATAATTGAAGCATAGCCTCTAGGTAATGCTAAACCGCCATCGGTCAATGGTTTAGTAAGAAAATCGCCAAAAGTTGCCCCAAAAGGACGAGTAAAAATGAAAGCAATCCAAAATAGTAAAATATCGTTTAATTTAGTCATATAGTGCAAAGCAATGACGACACCAATAACCGTTGCTGTTAAAAAAGCACCCCGTATATAACTTAACCCTAAATTACTGGTAATATAATCTCCAAAAGCAGTTCCTAAACTATTAGAAAAGACGATCGCCAACCAGTATAAAGTTTCTTTATCTTTTTTGACGATAGGATAAACATCAAGCTCTCCATCCCGATAATACCAAATACTTAGAACAAGCAAAAGTCCTGTAACCAAAATGAGAGAACCTGCAGTATAACCTAATTCAAATGATCGATCCATCATATCGGAAATTTCCGTTCCTGCGGTTGTAGTAGCAATGATCGCTGTCCAATAAAAGATGGGGCGATATTTATTCATGCTAATTTGTATAAACAGAATTGCAACTAAGGCAACAAATGTAATGGCAAAACCTACATAATAACCGAGATTTAAAGACATGGAAAGAAAATCACCTGCGGTTTCTCCCAAAGTTGTGGCAAGGATTTTCATGATCCAGAAAGAAAAGGTAACTGCGGCAACTTTATTCATTTTATTTATCCTAATTTTTAATTAAATTTTTCCGATCAAGAAATAATCATTTATAGAAATTTTGAGTGTCTTACAGGAAGTTTGAGAAGTCCATTTTTCATTCTGAGTGTAGAGATACTTCACTGTCGTAAACCATGACATTAATACTTTTCAAACAACTTCTTAGTCTTCTGAATTGGCAGAAAATGAGATTCCTTTTCTGGGCTTAAGACTTAAATAAATAACCAAGCTAAAAATGATACAAAGAAAGAGCATACTTGTTCCTACAGTTCCATAACCAAATCCACCATCTTGAGTTGGTTGAGAGAGTAAATCCCCGATCGACGCTCCCAAAGGACGAGTTAAAATATAAGCTAACCAAAATGCTAAGACTGCATTCATTGTCCAGTAGTAATAAGAGATAGTAATTAAGGCGATCGCACTACCAAAGACAAAAGCCGATGGGGCATAACCTAATCCTAATGCTTCGGCTAATAAATCTCCAGTAGAAGTTCCTAACGCAAAAGTTAAGAGAATCGCAATCCAATAAAAAAGCTCTCTTTTAGGAGTATTTATCGAGTGCATCGCCAAGGTTTTTTCACTTTGATACCAGAAACCAAAAACCCCCAATAACATCACAGTAAAAACGAGAGTTGTTGTCTGTAAACTAATTCCAAAATCATCTACTAATTGATCAGTTATTAATGTGCCAACGATACTAATTAAAACGACAACTAACCAATAACTTAAAGGAATATATCGTTTTAGCCTAAACTGATTTAAAAGTGCGATCGATAATAAAGCACCCATTATCAATGAGGTAAGACTTAAACCAAAATTGAGTGTGATAGAAAGAAAATCTGCTGCTGTTTCCCCGACGGTAGTAGCTAAAACTTTAATTATCCAGAAATAAATTGTTACTTCCGGAACTCTGTCTAACATTTTTCTCATGATATTTTTGCAATTAACTTTTCACAAAACTTAGTTTTCAACTAATCAAAGTGTTAGAGTTTAATGATTAGCAACAAATTTATGATCGAGAAAAAATATTAAGAACTTAAAAAGATTTACGAAAAACATAAAAAATTTTTCTTTCTTTTGCCGACTTTAGTAAATAGACTACGTAAAACAAGTTTTATCTGATATTACACACTATTAACGTTGAAATATTGAACTTTCTTAGTCAACTGACGGCTATAACTCTTATTGTACCGTTATGAAATTATACTTTCTGGAGATGTCTATTCCTTCAAGCAAGAAATGTGGTAAACCAGAGAAAACATGATTAAGAAGATTTTTATATGAGTTTTTGGCAACAAATTCGCTCATTTCTAACCATTTTTAAAAATTGGCTAATTGCTTATCATACCGAGCTAGTTATATTATTACTTGGTGTTTTTATTCCATTATGGATATTTGGAGAATTAGCAGAAGAAGTTTGGGAAAATGATGGAGGATTTGCATGGGATGTGCCGATTCTTCTAAGTATTCACTCCATTGCTTCCCCTCAACTTGACACTTTCGCCAAGATTTTAACTAAATTGGGGGTTTTTTGGGGTGTTTTTCCAATAGCAGTTATTATTTTATCTATTCTGTTGCATCAGCGTCGTTGGCATCAAATAACTTACTTATTAGTAACTCTACTAGGAAGTATTATTATTAATCGAACAGCGAAGTTATTGTTACATCGAGTACGTCCACACTTATGGGAATCTCCTGCCCGCTCTAAAGAACTTATGATAATCAAGAAAATCTAAGATTATCTGTCAATTTTCTGCTTCACCGTGTCCTAATAATCTAAATTATTAGTTTGTCTGACACTCCACAGACTTACACGGTAGAGCTTACCGCATTTTCCAAATTAATTGAAGCATTTAAGTCTCTATCAATAATTAGTCCACAGTAAGAGCAATTAAAGGTTCTATCTTTTAGCTTTAAATCTGATTTAATTTCATTGCAATTAGAACAAGTTTTAGAAGATGGAAAACATCTATCTACGATGTGTAAAATTGCCCCATACCAGTCACATTTATACTCTAATTGTCTTCTAAATTCATAAAATCCACAGTCTGCTATGGCACTGGCTAATCGGTGATTTTGTAGCATTCCAGACACATTCAAATCTTCAATCACTACCTCACTGTGGTTTTTAGTGAGGTAATGAGTTAATTTGTGAATGGCATCTTTCCGAATACAACTAATCCGATAATGGAGTTTTGCCAATTTTACCGATGCTCTTTTATAGTTAGTAGAACCCTTTACTTTCCTACTTAATTCTCTTTGTAAATGTGCTAACTTTTTCTTGACAGTTCTATAGGCTTTAACATTGGGAAATACTAACCCATTACTCAATGTAGCTAGTTTTTTTATGCCAATATCACAACCGACTCTACCAAAAGGATGTTCTATTTTTTCTGGCTCATAATCTACTTTGTAAGAAATAAACCATCTATTAGCCCGTTTAGAAATTACACAATTACTCCCTGATTTTTTTACTAAAATTGAAGGAATAAATTTTTCATAAGTTTTAACCCAACCAATTCTAGGTAATTTAATTTTGTTTCCTTTGATTTGGATATTACCTTCGAGATAGAAACTATCTCTGTTATTTTTCTTTTTAAATCGAGGTGGTTTAGCTATTTTGTTAAAAGATCTATCCCAAGCAATTCTTAAGTCTCTAAGAGCCTGTTGAGGGCTACATTTTGATACTTCATAATACCATTGATTTTGACTTTTTACTTCTGCTACTAATCGTTTATGTAAATCAATAGCACTGGGAAATTTTTGTTTATTTTCAGGGTTTGCTTGATTATAATCAAGTATTTCCTTGCAAATAGCTAATCCCCAATTATAAGCATGACGTGCAACTCCTGCGTGTTTTGCCATAATTGTTCGTTGCTTATTATTCAGTTTTAATTCCGTTTTGAAACTAATCATTTTTTCTGTACTTGTTCAAATAATTTGTCTCCTTCTTCGGTTAATGCTGACATTAGTTTTCTATGCTTACGACTTCTTGAACCATAAAGTCTAGCACTGAAAACAGTAATTATTTCCAAAACGTCTTGTGCTAATTCTTCTTCAAAAGTCGGTTGATCTCCTTTATGAATAATTACAATCTCGATTCCTTGCAATTCACACAATGTGAACACTAATTCAGAACCAAAACGAAGCAACCTATCTTTATGAGTAATAACGAGACGTTTCATTTGCTTCTTTAGTATTTTTTCAAGCAACAAAAGCAATCCTTTCTTGTGATAATTCATGCCTGAGCCTAAGTCTTTAATTATTTCAGTTCTCCAACCTTTAGCTGAACAATAGGCTTCCAACATTGCTTGTTGTCTTACTAAATCTTCTTTTTGGTCGTGACTAGAAACACGAGCATACCCTATTGTGGGATAATCTCCAGAATCTAAATTCATCAGTTCAGCAACATCGTAATATCTAGTACCGCCTTTAGTTTTTCTAGTCGGCACTATTTCTCCTGTGGCTTCCCACTTTCTTAGAGTGTCTGGGGTTGTTCCTAGTATTTTAGCCGCTTCTCCTATCTTAACTAATCTTTTTTCCATATACATAGATTAGCATAGATTTTACTAAATAACAACAAACTGTTATCTACCCTGAATTTGATTTTGGGTTTCCTAGTGGTCATGCAATGTCAAGTATGACAATAGTTGCGGCTCTAGTCATTCTAACTTGGAGCAGTCGTTGGTGCTGGTTAGTATTAATCAGTGGAGGAATATTTGTTCTAGCGATCGCTTGGACTCGGTTATATTTAGGAGTCCATTATCCTAGTGATATTTTAGCGGGTTGGGTTGCTTCTATTGCTTGGACAGTAGGGGTTAGATTATTAATTAAATTTCCATCAAAAGGCAAGAGCCAAGAATGAAAAAAAATCGACTATTTTTCAATCAAAATTGATTTTCTGGGTTTAGTTTATTGAGTACTATTGTACTTTATGTAGGATCTCAGATTATCATTCTATTGCACTATTGGATGAAGTAATAGCGAATCAATCTCCAGATAATTTAGACAAGTTAGAAAATTTATTGATATATCGTTGTCAAAAGCTGATGAAACAAAAAGAATTAATCAAAGGTTTAACTTGTTATCATTGGTGGCCAAAAACCGGAGACGTTATTTATAACTAATTATCCGAACTTGATATTATTCCCGTAAAACTATAAAGTTTTCAGAATGGGGAAGAATAGTATTTTCCTTTTATCCTGAACTTAGCTTATTTAAGCAGAAAGTGCTATCCAGAAGAAAAAACCAATACATAGCACCAAAATAACAACCAAAAAATTTAAACAACCTAAATTACTACGTAATCCGCTAATTTCTTTATCTTGTTGGGCTATTTTATCGCTTAATTGTCTATCCATTTGCATTACCCTTTCAAGAATAGATTTTTCCTTAACATCGATAAGAGAATAAACTTGTCTATTATTGGAGATGAATGTGTCATTTAATTGAGTTATTTTTTCTTCTAATTCAACAATATTTTCAGACTCAATATATAATCTATCTTTAACTTTTAAGGTTTCATGATAATAGCTATTCAAAACATCTAATAATTTGCTGATACCATCTGGAATTTTCTTATCTTCACCTTGAAAATTAATTAGTTCTTTTAATAGTAAATCAGAAGGGGTAATTTTACTGATTATCTCTCCTTTTTCTCTCAAAATCCAAGATAAGCCATTTGGTAAAATCTCTAAATCAGCACATTTTATCAAGGAAAAATTATTACCTATATCTAAACAATTACCATGAAGTGTAAATAGGAAATTAATATAGTTTTGTAAACGAATAAAATTAATTTTTTTATTCCCATTAGGTAGTAAATAGTAATTTTTTATCCCTTGATTTTCTAGTAAAATTACCCAATAATAACCATTATCTTGATAGTCTAACTCTATATCTTCTGTTTTTTCTCTATAAGTTTTGATACTAAGAGAAACTGGTGTGGCGTATTCACTTAATATCTGAGGTATATAGTTATAAATATTGACTAATTCTTCTAATGTAATATTAATTGCTTTTGGTTGTTTATCTAGTTTTCCTCCCGTAATGATAATTCTATCTGCTTTTTTCTCTAATTCTTGAAGTTTTATATTGATTTCATGAAACTTTTTGTAAATTTCTTCTAATTCACTCAAAATTATTACTCCTTCATTAGGTTAAATTGATTTTTATTAATTTAGCAACAATTGAATATTTTATTTTTGATCTCTTATTATAAGTTTGTCAATTACAGATCAGGATAAATACAAAGCAATAATAGTTTTTTAAGAAAAAAATAATAGTTTTCTAGTAAGTTTTACCCATTTTAAGATTAACTGCCAAAACATAAAAAAATCGCCTCATGAGAAGACGATATTGAGTTTGTTATTTTACACTAATTTAGTATTTAATAAAAAATTAGTTTTTAATCAAATTTCGCCAAGCCCTTAAATGATTTCCGTCTCGAAAAATAATTGATTTTGCTAATCCAAATCTTTCCATCACATCCAATAAAATAGAGACGTTTTCTTTAACGATTTCCAATGAGTAAGGGCAATTCTGAAAATCGAGACAAATCACGGTGCGAGAATCCCAAGTTTCCCTATGCACTTCACATTCACTCGGTAATATTTCAACGAGAACACGGAAACGAGCTAATACTTCTTGTTCAAAATCATAGCTAGTGGACTTGAAAAAGGATTGTGACTCAGACATAAAAATCACCGGAAAAAGGTTTCTAATTTAAACCTAGCACTGTTTATTGAAGATAAAAATAAAATGTTAATAAAAAATTATTTCAAATTGGTTACGAAAGAAGAAACGATATTTACTTTGTTATAATTTCCCTAGGTTTGTTTACAAAAATTAACACTAAAAGCGACTGCATCCATATAGCCTAAATTATAAGTCTATGTCATTTCACCTTTCTACTTGGTCTGTTAAAAATCCTGTTTCCGTCCTAGTTTTATTCCTTTTCTTTAGTATTTTTGGTCTTTTTTCTTTTTTTCAACTAGGAATAAATGATCAACCTAATGTTGATGTGCCTGTAGTTCAAGTTACCATAACCCAAAGGGGGGCGGGGCCTGAAGAGCTAGAATTTCAAGTAACGCAAAAGGTAGAAGATGCAGTGTCTAGCGTCAATCTTATCGATAGTATTTCTTCAACGGTTAATGATGGGCGTTCGGTTACTACTATTAATTTTGAACTAGAAGCGGATGCAAATCAAGCTACTAATGATGTACGTAATGCTATTGCTCAAATTCGTCAGGATTTACCCGCAGATATAAACGAACCCATTGTCCAAAAATTAGAGTTTGCTGGAGGTGCGATCGCAACTTATGTAGTATCTTCAGAAAAAAGAAGTGTGGATGAATTAACCGATTTAGTAGATCGTCGTATTGCTAGGGATTTGGCAAACGTTGATGGAGTAGCACAGGTAAACAGAATTGGAGGCAAAGATAGAGAAGTTAGAATCGACTTAAATCCTAGCCGTTTACAGGCTTATAATATCACTGCCACAGAAGTAAATGAACAAGTACGCAATCTAAATCTTAACTTATCTGGGGGGCGATCGAATCTAGGAGAAGGAGAACAAAATATTCGTACCATTGGCAGCGCCCAAACCGTCAGAAGTTTAGCGAATTATCCCATTATTCTCAGTAACGGTGATACCATACCCTTAAAAAATTTAGGAGAAATTAGAGATGGTTTTGCCGAAGCCCGTCAATCAGCTTATTTGGATAACGAGGCTGTAGTAGGTTTTTCTATTTTACGCAGTACAGGAAGCAATCTTGTCACCGTCGCCGATAGTGTCGAAAAAAAACTAGAGCAAATTAAACAAAATCTTCCTGATGACATCAACATAGAACTAATTTTCACCCGTGCCACCGCCATCAGAAATTCTTATGAAGGTACTATTGGCTCTTTAATTATTGGTTCAATTTTAACGGTAATTAGTGTCGGTATTTTTCTGCGGGATATTCGAGCAACTTTAATTACAGGTTTAGCCCTACCATTATCTATCATTCCCACCTTTTTGGTGATGCAAGTGCTTGATTACACCCTCAACGGTATGACATTACTAGCTTTAGCTTTGGCTATGGGTAATTTAGTTGATGACGCTATCTGTATGATTGAAAATATTGACCAACATTTAAACATGGGCAAAAAGCCCTATCAAGCGGCAATGGATGCGGCAAGGGAAATCGGTTTGGCGGTAGTGGCTACCACAGCAACTATCGTGGCAGTATTTTTACCCGTTGCCTTTATGGGGGGAGTGCCGGGGCAATTTTTCCAACCTTTTGGGGTAACAGTAGCGGTTGCAACTATGTTTTCTACCCTTGTGGCAACTACCATGACTCCCATGTTAAGTGCCTATTTGCTTAAATCTAAACCTGTTCACAAACGATACAATCATCATGATATAAACCCTTCAGGAAAATGGCATCCTTATCGTGGCCTGTTGAAATGGGCGTTGCGTAATAAAATTTCAACCCTTTTAATTGCCTTCATCTTCTTCATAGGTAGTTTACAGTTAATCCCTTACATTCCTAAAGGTTTATTTACTGAACCAGATCAAGGTTTGAGCTTAGTAGAGGTAGAATTACCTCCGGGAGCAAGTTTAGAAAACACAGAAAGAATAGTCTTTGATGTTACTAACAAGTTAACAAGTCAAAGTGCAGTAGAAAATGTTTTAGCAAATATTGGCGAAAATGATGTCAGTAATGCTTTATTATACGTCAACTTATTACCTAAAGAAGATCGGGATGTTAGTTTACAGGACTTTCAATCACAGATGCGTCCTATATTTAAACATATACCGGGAGCAAGAGTTACTTTTCGCTCTCAAGGGGCAGGGGGCGGAAGTAAAGACCTTACTATTGTCTTAAAAAGCGATGATGGGCAAATTTTGACCGAAACTGCCCAAGAATTGGAAAAACAAATGCAGTCTATCCCCGGATTAGTGGAAGTATCTTCCAGTGCTAGTTTAGTTAAACCAGAAATAATAATTCAACCAGACTTAGCAAAAGCAGGAGATTTAGGAGTTTCTGTAAATGCGATCGCTCGTACAGCTTCTTTAGCTACCATTGGCGATAATGATTCTAATTTAGCAAAATTCAATCTGCGCGATCGGCAAATTCCCATAAGAGTGCAAATTAATCCGGAATATCGTCAAAACATAGAAACCATCAAAAACTTAAAAGTACCTACCAACGATGGCTCATTAGTCACCTTAGATAGCGTTGCTTCCATTCGTTTAGCCACAGGCCCTGCAGAGATTCAACGCTACAACCGACAAAGACAAGTAGAATTAGGAGCGAATTTACAAGGTATTTCCCTCGGTGATGCCCTAGACGCTGTGAAAGCCTTACCTATTATGAATCCTCTGCCTTCTGAAGTATCAGAAGAACCCGCAGGAGATGCAGAAATTATGAGAGATGTATTTACCCGTTTCCTGAGTGCGGTATTTTTAGCCATTAGCTGTATTTATGCCATTTTAGTCTTACTCTATGGTAATTTTCTTTATCCCTTTGCAATTCTTGCCGCTCTCCCCCTTTCCATTGGTGGTGCATTATTAGGATTGTTAATCACTCAAAAAGAATTAGCCTTATTTGCCCTAATTGGGATTGTCTTGTTATTAGGTTTAGTGACTAAAAACGCTATTTTATTAGTGGATTTTGCCCTCTCAGGGATGAAAGAAGGAAAATCTCAACGAGATGCTGTTATTTATGCAGGCGTTTCTCGATTACGCCCCATTGTTATGACCTCTATTTCAACTATTGCAGGAATGTTACCTATCGCCTTAGCTTGGGGAGCAGATGGAGAAGTCAGAAGTCCAATGGCGATCGCTGTTATTGGTGGTTTTACAACTTCCACTCTTTTAACATTAATCGTTGTCCCTGTAATTTTTTGTTATGTGGATAACTTTATTCACTGGCTAAGTAAATTATGGAGAAACGAACAAGCAGAGGAAGTACAACAAGTTTTAAACTTAGAGGAAACTCTAAATAAATAAAATAACTGACGTTACGCAGTCAAATGAGAAATTAAGGTGGATAGTGCGTAACATCCGTAAAATAATGTGGAGAAATTTATCAGAAAACCACAAAAAAAACTTGCCAAAACAAAAACTAATCGTTAGAATATAGAAGTGACCAAAAACGGCAGGATAGCTCAGTTGGTAGAGCAGAGGACTGAAAATCCTCGTGTCGGCGGTTCAATTCCGCCTCCCGCCATACTCTATATCCACACAGTAGATAAATAATTTTATGCTCTCTACTAAATATCAGTTGCTAGGTAGAATAACGCATTTTAGAGATTAACATAGCAGAAAAATTTAAGTAATAATCATGTGTAAAATTCCTAAGTAATTTCTAGTTGATTAGTTATTAGAAGAAAACTCAAAGATACCATTAATCTTGTTTGTGTGAACGTTTGCTCTTGCCTTTGACCACAACATAAATTACACAACTCAGATAGGATTGCTATATTTATTCATTGTTCATAATTTTAATTTTTCTATGTCCAAAACTATAGTTGTCAAAATTGGCACTTCTAGCTTAACCAGACTGGAAACAGGTAATTTAGCCCTTTCAACTATTGCTAGTTTAGTGGAAACTCTCACAAATTTACGTCAACAAGGTAATCGGGTTATTCTCGTTTCTTCTGGAGCTGTAGGAGTAGGCTGTGGGAGACTTTGTTTGACTGAACGCCCCCGTAATATTAACATAAAACAAGCGATCGCAGCCGTTGGACAAGGAAGACTAATAAGAGTTTATGATGATTTATTTAGTAATCTCGGACAACCCATCGCCCAAATTCTCTTAACTAGAAGGGATTTAATGGATAGAAACTCTTATGTGAATGCAAATAATACCTTCAATGCTTTATTTGAGTTAGGAGTAATTCCCATCGTCAATGAAAATGATACTGTTGCTACGGATGAATTGAAATTCGGTGATAATGACACCCTTTCCGCATTAGTAGCGAGTTTAGTAGAAGCGGATTGGTTGTTTTTATTAACGGATGTGGACAAACTTTATTCGGCAGACCCTCGTATTGTACCCTCTGCTGTTCCCATTGATCTAGTTAATAGTGACGAATTTGCCCAACTGGAAATAAATGTTAGTGAAGGAGGTAGTGGTTGGGGTACTGGTGGTATGATTACAAAGTTAAGGGCGGCAAAAATTGCTTCTAGTGCTGGAGTAACAACGGTTATCACTAACGGAAAAACACCCTATAATATTAGCAAAATTATAGCAGGAGAGGCGATCGGAACAAAATTTACGGCTCAACCAAAAACAGAAAATGCCCGTAAACGTTGGATAGCGAATGGCTTGGTTTCCACTGGTAGAATTCATTTAGATAATGGGGCAGTTAATGCTCTTTGTAAACAAGGAAAATCTTTACTGGCGGCTGGAATTACTACTATAGAAGGCAATTTTAGCGTTTCTGATGCTGTTGACCTAATCAATTCTCAGGGAGAGATTATCGGCAAGGGTATTGTTAATTATAGTTATGATGATTTAGATTTAGTCAAAGGGCAAAAATCAGCCAATATTTCCCAGATTCTAGGTTATCAAACCCCTGACACTGTTATTCATCGAGATAATTTAGTTATTTTTGATAATTGACTCTATTTCGGGATAAATTTTCATCTATAAGTGATGGCGAAAAGGGCAAGGGGCAAAGTTAAAAGGGCAAAGGGCAAGGGGCAAAGGTAATAAACCATTAGTAATTATTAACTTCAGCACTTTAAGAATTAGTTTCTTCTAATCCTCTAACACAATACCCCTAACTCGCTTCTCCTCCAATCTTCCAAACCTCTATTACTCGCTGTAATCTTTTGAGCTAGGGGGACTTTTGAGGGCAAATTGGGCGATGAAAATACCAATAATTCCTAAGAAACCCATAATATAAAAGCCATAAGTATAACTGCCAAACAAATCTCGCATTTGTCCGACAAATACTGTGCCAATCAATGCACCCATACCATAAGCGGTAAAAACAATACCATAGTTTTGAGCATAGTTATCAGGATTAAAAAATCGGAGTGTCATTGTTGGTGCCATGGCTAACCATCCTCCTAAGCAAAACCAAAATAGGCAAAAGGCAATTAAATAAGTCGTAATATCTCCTGCTTGAGCGGAAATCATAAGGGTACAAGCTATAATTATTATAGTAAAAGATGCGATCGCAACTTGACGAGGGGAAAAACGATCTGTTAACCATCCAAATAAAGGGCGACTAATGCCATTAAATAAAGCAAATAGAGAAACACTCCGAGCGGCAAAATTAGAATCAATCTGGATAATTTCTTCCCCCACAGGGCTAGAAATTCCAATGGCACTCAAACCCACTAATGCACCAATGGCATAACAAAACCATAATCCATAAAAAGAAGTAGTTTTTAACATGGGAGTGTAGTTAACCATAACAGAAGCATTATTTACAGACGTAGAGGAAAAAGAGAGATTCCAATGGGAAGGTGGTAACTTAAGTGCGATCGCCATTGTGGAAATAATGAGAATAAAAGTAATCCCTAAAATTCTTAAGGTTGAGTTAACTCCATAAGAGATAATTAATTGATTAGATAAAGGTGCACTAATAAGTGGAGAAAGTCCAAAGCCAATGATTGTTAAACCTACCGCCAAACCTTTTTTATCAGGAAACCATTTCGCTACCACAGCCATCGGCACACCATAGGCAATACCCACCCCCGCACCAGCTATTACACCATAACTAAGAGTCATTAAAGTAATATTAGGAGCAAAACTAGCCAAAATATAGCCTATACCAACTATTAACCCTCCTATGGCGGTCATAATTCTTGTGCCAATTCTAGTAATAAAAAAACCAGTAATGGGCATTAAAATTGAATAAGACAATAAGCCGATCGTGTAAGGCAATAAACTTTCCGTCGCAGTTATATTTAATTCTGTTTCCAGAGGTTTGCGAAAAATACTCCAAGAGTAAACACTGCCCAAACAAAGCAAAACGATTATCCCCACAGGAATTAATAACCATCTACCTTGTTTTGCAGGAAGGTTAAATAATTTTAAATCTACGCAACTATCCATTTAATCAGTTAAGTAAATGTATATATCATTTATCTTAATCGATTTATAGGCAATGAGTGATATAAACTTTTTGATCTTTCACTAACCTGAGTTCGGGATAAATTTCTATCTATTTTATCTATTAGTGATGGCGAAAAGGGCAAAGGTAAATAAAATAGCTGATAATTAATAACTCCGAACTTTTAACCCTTTTCTCCCTAACACTAAGAAAGCCTATACCTTAATTCAGGAACCCCGAATGATCTAATTCGGTGTTATTTGCCTATTTCATCGAATATTAAGATACATAAATAGCTTTTTATTTCTTGAGTTATTATGTAATAGCTTTTAATTAGTAACTTTAGAGTCAAATATAAATGTATGGCGATCGACCTCTCTTCCGGGCTTTCTGCAATCGCAGTGGATTCTTTTTCTGGTAAAACTCATATTGTTTGGGTTGATAATGGATTTCTCTGGCACGCTGTTTATGATGAGAATGCACAGAAGTGGGTTGAAGGTGAAAGCATCGCTTATATTGGCTCTGGAAAAGTCACAAATCTCAATTTAGTTGCTGATAGTCTTGTCAAAAGTGGAGATAGTTCTTCCCATGGCTTAGTAATAACTTGGCAACAAGGAGAAGACAATGATTCTGATATTTACTACACAAGTGGAAGATACGTCACTGATGGGGAACTCCAATGGTTAAACACACCTCAACCTTTAACCTCAGATCATGTCGCTGATCTTGACTCAGAGATTCTTTTTAGACCAGATACCGCTAGTAAGGGGATCTTAGTTGTAGAATCAAAAATAAATACTGAAAATGCCGACAACCTAGGAATAACAGAAGACTCAGATCTATATATACAGCAATTCTCTGTTACAAGCGACTTATTCCCAACCTATACAAGTCCTTATTTAAAAACTTCCGATAGTAGAGCAGTACAACCAGATTTAACAGTAGATTTACCCCCCACTGACGAGGAAGATAAAAGCAACTCTGACAGTGAGGCTTATCAAGGTTTAGGTACTAGCTGGAATGTCTCTTTAGAATTCAGTTCATCAGATATTAAAGATTGGGGTCTTTATAATGCTGTTCCTGATAATGTAATCCTTCAGGGTCTTACAGAAGGATTTTTTAAGGATGTTACTATCTCTGGTGCTATCAAAGGTAGTAACCAACTCACTTTAAGTTCTTTTGGACAGGACGCTGCCGTTGGTGATTTAAGTTTAGACTTAAGTGCATCGGGAAGCTACGGGAAAAAAGTAGGTGATGAATTTAATTATCCTTGGGAAGACTACCGAGATCCTGATTCTTTTAGCATTATAAATACAAACGACGAAGAATTTTTTTTACAAGGTGCAGGAGGTTTGGTAGTTAGCCAGAAAAAACAGAACAAAGTTACAGTAACTGTTAATTTAGGAACTAATTATAAATATGCTTCTCAAGATCCTTTTAACCTCAAATCCATAACCAATAGTTTTGGTATTACCGTAGGACTTGTGAATATTCCCATTGTAACTAGAGAACAAACTTATGGTTGGGGGGATATAAAATTTTCAGGCAGTTTAGGTTTTAATACCAGTCTTAAATATGTACCAACAGATAACTCAGGCAATTATTACCCAAAAAATCTATATCCAGGTTTATTTTCTATTGGTGCAGGAACTGGTACAGCTGTGGCAGGAGGAGTCATCACGGGTTTAGTTTTAAAGGGAGCAAAAGCAGGAAGTATTGCTTATGTCGGGCTATTAGGAACAACTGTTGCAGCAACGATGGCAGGATTTATCAACGGTTTTGCTTCAGGTTTAGATCTTGATTCAGGTGTAGTTACTTTCCCCATCATCAGCACTTCCATAACTGGGACACTAAGTCCTCCCAGTCCTAAACCTACCAGCACAGGTCAAGTTCAAGGTCTGCCTTTCCCCGCTGTCATTCTAAAAGGCGGAGTTGATATGAGCTTTGGCTGGGGACTAACTCCCAAAGATCCTAGTGTCTTTAACTTAGCTTTTCCTCTGTCTGCCACCTTGAAGTTATTTGGACCATTAAAAGTCGGGTTCGGAATCAAACCGAGCTTTAAATGGACTATGATTGATAGTAATGTCACAGAAAGTCTTCCCAAAACAACAATTAATGGTAACGATAATCTTCCTGCTTCCGTAGAAGGTTCCTTACTAACCATTGACTTAAAGCAAGAATATGCAACCCTTCCAGAAGCGGATGATTTTACAGTCAAAGTTTTTGACATTTCCGCAGAGGATAGTAATGATTTCACCGTAATTCCTGTTTTTAACGTTGTCCCTGGAAAAACAAAAACCCAAATAGTATTGCAGTTAGAACAGGAAATCTCTCCCTCTCTTAATTATGATTACACAACTTCTGATGACCCAACTCCCACTTCCGACCAAATTAGAGTGGACTTTAACAACCAAGAACAAGTAAAAGATATTCAGGGTAATACCATCCCTTCTTTTGTTAATGTCGAAGTAGAAAACAATACCCCTATTACTAACAGTTATTCTTATCGACCTACCAGTGGTACAGACGAAAATTATAATTATCCCACCCTTAAATTAGATTTTACAGTGCCTCTGGACACTAATAATGTTCCAAACCCTAGCCAGTTCTCCGTCACTTTGCGTTCTACGGGTAACCCCATTACTGGTAGTATTCAAGGAGTTTTAGTAAAAGAAAATCAAGTTACTTTGCTATTTGATTCATTCACTAAAAACACAGATCTTCAAGATGTCACCGTAAAATACAATAATCAGTCCGCCACCGATCAACAATTAAAACAACCTGATTTTATTGACGAAAATGGCGATACCGTGAAAGGTGAAGTTATTTCTTCTTTCGAGATTAATAACGGTTTAAATGCCCAAGTGTCTCAGTCTGTTATTATCATAGACGATCTCAACCCCTCAACTTCCCTAAATCCGTCTCTAACTCAGAGCAACGTAACTGTCTTGGCAGACGGAACAAACTATTTGGTAACAAACATCGAACAACAGGGAAACACCACAATTTTATATCTCAACGACAGCATTCCTGCGAATACAGAAACCACAATAACTTATGGTACAGGCACTCAGAGTTTGAAAATAGATTCCCAAGTGTCCGCATCTGTTCCCCCTGCTATAGACACAACTGCCTTTTCCAGCCAAATCAATTTCGATTATGGACTGGAAGGGACTCCTGTACTAGCTCAAACTTCCCTCAATAGCATTTTAGCCGCTTGGATATCCGAAGTTCCTCTGATTACCCCTATTGCGGCTTTTATCAGAGGACGAGAAGTAACCCTCACTTTTGCAGATCCAATTGATAATAAAACTCAAAATCAGGATGTTCCTCCAAATCCAAAATTTACGGTCAGTGATGGTACAACGAATTATCAATACTCCAACAATGTAGAAATCAAAGGAAATTCTTTAGTCATTACTTTACAAGAAGTTCCCCTACAACCTTCTCAAATCAAAGTTAGTTATGAACAGGATAAAACTAACATCAACAACAACTATCACTTCAGCGATTCAACTAATACGAAGTTATGGATAGATGACTTTTTTCAATTCCCCGTTGAAGTGGGTTCAGGCATTAATGATAGTCCTAATATTATAGGTGCCGCCTCTATGATCGGCTATAGCAACAATAATCAAGAATTTTTCAACTTGATCACCCTTGTTTTTGACCAAGATGTCACAACTGCAAATAATTCAGAATTTCTGGTAGAAAGCAATGGAGTCAAATTTGATGTTGTTGATAATACCAATGTTGATGGTAGAAATACTCTCATCTTAAAAGCTGTACCCAGTCAAGATAATGAACAAGAAGATATACCCCTGATTGGTGCTGGGGATGTGGTAACGGTAACATATCAAGGAAATACCCTAAAAGCAAAAGCAAATAATAACATTTTTGTTACCCCTTTTACTCAATCAGTTATAACTGCACCACCCGAACCGACAACAGTTTTAAAATACGGTTTTGGTCCAGTAGGAAATAATTTTCTAAGCAGTGCAGAAAGTATTTTAGGCTCTAGTGGTTTAAACTTTGACCCGACAGTTATATATGATGATGCAACAAAAAATAACGTCATAGCTTGGATCCATTCAGAAAATGATGGAATTGATAACTCCAATTTAATTGCAGGGGAATATTATACCGATGAAGACGCACAAGATAGTATTACAAACAACTTAGTTAACT
Organism: Cyanobacterium sp. Dongsha4; assembly: GCF_036345015.1. Classification (NCBI taxonomy): domain Bacteria; kingdom Bacillati; phylum Cyanobacteriota; class Cyanophyceae; order Chroococcales; family Geminocystaceae; genus Cyanobacterium; species Cyanobacterium sp. DS4. Next base: position 2,528,264 of record NZ_CP084098.1, read on the forward strand.
CGGATGTTTATTTTGCTATTTATGATAGTCAAGGAAACAGAAGCATTGCCGCACCAATTGCTCAGACTGATGGTTCTGATGGAAGTGTAACTCTGGGTAAAGGACCAAACAATCAAATTATGGCAGCATGGTTAAATGTGGACGATGACAATATTGCTGAGATTTATTGGTCTAGTCTAAACTATGTAAATGGTAAACCTTTATGGAGTGAACCGGAGATGCTATTTGAGGCATCTTCTCCAGACCCTTTAACGGAACTTCGTATCAATTCTTTGAATGGACAACCAGCAGTATTTTGGACGGAATCAAAACCTCTTTCCTATTCCAATTTAACAACTTCAGAATCACCTCTGGTTTATTTTCGCCTTTCCGAATCTTATGGTACTGTTGCTATTAATGAGGGAATATGGGGAGATAATGCCGATGGAGTATATGAAGGAAATATTCAATATCAAGAGGATGGAGCCTTAAAGAATTTAGAAGACGGAACAGGAGATGCCAATGAGGCAGTAAAGTTTGAACCCGGTTCAAGTATGACAGTCCCCAATGATATTTTTCTTTACAGTAACTCATTTTCCGTAGATTTCTGGTTTAAAGTCGATAATACACCCTCTGGAATTATTAATTTAGTGGATTTGAAAAATCTAGCAAGTATTAGCTTAAATGGTAATACTCTATCTCTGAATTTGTCTTTAGAAACACCTATATCTTTGACAAAATCATTGGACAATGAACTATTGAAATCTCAAGAATGGATTTATGTTAGTGCAACCTACGATGGGGAACAAGAAATAGCAACCCTATATGTAAATGGTCAACCGGTTGCAACTCAAACGGGAATAACCTTCGACTCTTTCCTTATTTTTAATGAGGATTTGACAGGTTCAGCTAATTATTTCACAAATATTATTCTTGCAGGGGAGACAAATCAAGAAACGGTATATTTAGATGAAGTTGCTTTCTATGATAGTGTTCTAAGTTATAGTGAATTAACTATAGATGATTACTTGAATGACCCAGATTTAACAGGTTATCAAATACAAGAAATACTCTTTTCCTCAAACGATATTGGATCCAAATATGAAGCCCAATATACAACACCAGTAGTTTCTGGTCCGCAGACTTACTATTTGGTCTATGATTCTGAACAAGGAGAATGGGAAAATAGTTCTTTTGCTATTGATCCTAGTTTAAAAATAGTTCCCACCACCTTAGCCGATGCTAATCTTAGAAAATGGGATGTAGTTTCCAATAAAAATCAAACTGATGATCGTATTTCTCCTGACGGTAATGAAGACACCCTTTATGAAATTAATTTAGGATCATTTGGGATAGTTTCAGGTTTAACAGTAACAGCGATACAAATAGAAGCTAATGGTTCTGTATGGAGTGTCGGTAGTGGTACAACAGGAAGGCAGTTAGGGGTCATTCAAGGTAATAATTTATTAAATAATTTAACGTCTGGAATGGGCAATGAGTTTAGTCATAAGGTGTTAAGTAATGCGGAAACATTGATTTTAGCTGTTGATGGTGGCTCTAGTTTTTCTTTTCCTGATCTGGCAAACATAACAGTGAAAACAGAAACTGATTCGATAACAGGTACAGCCCAAAAGGTAACATCAGACGGACAACCAGTGTCTCCTGGTTCTGCTCCCGTAATCGGAGTAGCAACAGTTTCGGAGGCCAATGATTATAGTTTAGCAAATATTGATAGTGGTTTTGTTATTGATACAACTAATCCTGCGGTGGGTGCAGTAATTGTTAATGGCAATATTAATGGACAAAAATTAGATGACTCAAGCCCTGCCAATCAACTTATTGTCGGCAATCGTGGTTATGTGGATGATAAGGGACAACCAAAAAATAAAGGTTCTATTCAAGTTCTTTTTCCTGGTTCAGGTGGTGAGTTGGATATTTATAATGGTAAAGTCAAAGATGCTCCTCCTAATCCTTTAACTCCTCCAGATCCAAAATTTGCCAGTGGAGTTGTTGCCAAAGAATTTACCATTACGGGAATTGAAGATTATGGCGATTCTTATGGGGATTTTCCTTGGACTATGACAATGGCTGACTTGAATAAAGATGGTTTTGATGATTTTATTATTGCTACGCCTAATGTCAACAATAAACAGGGAGTGGTTTATGTTATATATGGTTCTCAGAATTTTAAACCAGGAACAAGCATAGATCTTACTAATGGTAAAATCCCTAGCAATGCCCAAGGATATATAATTCAAGCACCTCAAGAGGATATAGAAAATTATCTCCTATTCGGTTTTTCTGTTGATGTGGGTAATTTTGATGGAGATGGTAAACTAGACATTATTATTGGTGCACCGGGGGCAAATGAACAAAAGGGAAATGTTTATGTTTCTTACGGTAAGGATGCAGGACTCAATGGGGGAACAGTCAGAGCTAAGAGTATTTATCGATCGCAACAAATGGGAGAACTGGCCGGTTATGCTGTAGCTGTTTCTACTGCTGTTGATGGGGGTTCAAAAAGTTTTACTGGTAATAGTTCTGATGATGTGATTATTGGTGCCCCTGGTTTTAATGCCACTATTACGAACTTATGGGATGGTTATAATGGATTGCCGAAGGGAGCAAATGATCAGGATAGTTTCCCCAGTACTGATACGGCACAAGTAGGTAAGACTTATATTTTCAAGAGTAATGGTGGTGTAAATAATACTTTCATGACTGATCCCACTTTTACTTATCAGGGTTCGGATCAACCTTCGTCTAAAAATGGAACTGCTTATGATTCATTAGCTGGAAGTGTTTTAACTAGCGATGATTGGGATGGAGATGGTATTAAAGATTTAGCTATTTCTGCTCCCACTGGCAACGATGGTAATGGTTTGGTTTATATATTAAAAGGTGGTAAAGCAGGAGTTGTTACAAATAACAAATTGGATGGCGTGGCTGATTTAACAATTGTCGGCGGTTTACCCAATGGTCAGACAGGAACTGTAATTACCTCGGTTGGGGATGTTAATCCTCCTTCTCAAAGTAAAGGGTATGCCGATTTATTGATTACTACACCCCAGGGAATTTTTGGAACTGGTCAAAGTCATATAGTTTTTGGTTCGGGGGAATTTTTTGACAATAAAACTTTTGAACTCAATGCCGTAGAAAATGGAGATAAAAAAACGGTTGTGCTAAATGGAATTTCTCCTTATCAATTATCAGGCAATTCTGGTTCTGGCATTGGTGATATTAATGACGATCAAGTTAATGATTTAGTTGTTTCTACTCCCTATGGCAACCAAATTTCTACGGTTTATGGTCATCCTTGGTTGGCAGATATAGGAGGATTGAAATTAGCCTATCTTTCTTCCACGAATGGATTTGTCATTGATGGTAACAGTTATGTTGTTAATTCTGTTCCTCTTGCTGGTAATGGTAGAACTTCCACTATGTTGGGAGACATTAATGGGGATGGTGCTGCTGACGTTTTTTCGGGAGGTCAAAGACAAGGCGCTGTAATTGTTTTTGGACAAGGTTCCCAGAGTTTGTCTGTCAATCAAAATGATCTGGTGATTTCTAAGAATTTTGGAACTGGAGACTCTGGTCTATCTGGAGACCAAATCCCAATATCGGGTGATTTCAACGGTGATGGACTGATGGATTTCATTCTTAACGTGACTGATAGTAATGGTAATGATGTTGCTTACTATCTGATTTTGGGAAATTCTAGTCTTAGTTCTTTAAATACCCTAAAACTTTCTCCAGATATTGGCATTCCCTATTATGATTTTAGTAATGGGAAAGTAAATAGTGTTAGTGTTAATGCTTATAGAACAGGAGATGTAAACGGAGATGGTTATGATGATATTCTTTTCAAACAAATACCTATCAGTAACGGTTCTCAGACATCTTATTCTATGTATTGGGGTAATCAAGAAGGAAGTTTTACGGCAAAAGATTTTACACCTTTATCACTGGATAAACAAGAGGTTCGGGGAGGTGGAGATGTTGACGGAGATGGCTATAGTGATTTAATAAAACTTATTAGAGGTGCTGAAACTTCCACCAGTATTGGTAACACGGCAAATTATTCATCCTCCTTGGGTCCTTCTAATATCCGATTTAACGAACTTAAAACTTTATTTGGTAACTCTACACGCAAACTGACTGAAGCACAAAATCAACTTGTTAATACTTCGGGAAATGTTTTTTATGGTACGGCAAATGGAAAAAGTACAAATACTTCTTCTATGGGAGATTTTAACGGAGACGGAATCAATGACTTAATAGTGGGTAAAGACTCGTCTTCATTGTTACAGGCTTGGAAGAGTAATGATGATAATAAAATTAGATGGAATTATTATGATTATATTACCAACGAAATGCTAGTTCCAAAATTGGATATGGGACAAAATTCAACTGCATCGCCTAGTCTTGCTTCTTTTAAAGGTAAGAGTTATATGGCGTTTGAGGGAGACAGCAGTAATAGTATTTATATTTTTAGTTTATCTCAGGATGGTAATAATAAATGGTCAGGTATAAAATTAAGCGATAAATATCAAACGACTGCGGGACCGAGCTTAGTTAGTACAAGCGATTTTCTTTACCTTGGTTTTAAAGGAAAAAGTACAAGTAATTTTTATATATCTTCTTCACAGAATGGAACTACATGGAGTTTACCCGTAACAGACAATTCTAGTAAAATCAATATAAAATCTGGCCCTGTCAGTCTTGCTGCTTCTGGAGATAATTTATATCTAGCATGGCTTGGGAGTGATAATAGTATCAACATCAGTTATTTGAAAAATCCTTCTGATCCTAATTCTTGGGCTAGCACTAAAACTCAATTGTCATCGAGTTCGGGCATTTCTCCATCTCTAGTCTCTCTTAATGGCAAACTTTATTTAGCTTGGAAAGAGAAAGATAATTTCACTTATTGGGCCAGTACTGATACAAGCACAGATGTGACACAGCTTTTTAGTAATGCTCAAAAAAATCTTGCTTTTGGCTCTAATGTTGTTGGGGGAACAAGTAGTAGTGGTCCTACTTTGACTGCTAGTAATGGCACTCTTTATATGTCTTGGGCTTATAATGGCAAAGACAGTGATTTGACAGATTTGAAAGTTGTTAATAATGGCGAGGGTCTGACTGGTTCTTTAACAAATGGTATTCTTTATTCAGCTTTAATTAATGGTCAGTGGCAAACTCCCATTCGCTATGGTCCTCATACAAGTGGTTCCAGACCAACTTTAAACCCTCAAATCAGTGGCGCTGAAGTTTCTGTGGTTATGGGAAGTCCAGATGTTGAAAATAATGGTTCAACTTCCAACGTGCAAATAGGATATTTTTCCGCTATTGATCCTTACAACTCATCTAATGTTGATAATACTAAGTTACGTCCTGATACTTCTCTAGCTAATGAACTAACTTATATCGGGGATGTAAATGGAGATGGATTTGACGATATTTTAATTAATCAACCACAAGGTGTTGTCAACTCTAATTCAAATACAGGAATAATGTATGTGGTTTTTGGTACTGATAGTCAGGAAAAAATAGATTTAAACGAGTTGATAGCAAATCAGTTTGGAGGGAGTTCTGATAAGGGATTTGTGATTACTGGTCTTCCCAATAGTCAGTCTGGCATCTCTATTAGTGGGGGTGAGGATGTTAACGGCGATGGTTTTGATGATATGGTTATCGGAGCACCCGGTAATGATGATAATTTAACTTATGTGGTTTATGGGTCTGATTTCACCAATATTGTCAATCAAATTGGTACTAGCGGTAATGATATTATGCTTGGCAGTCCCACTGGAGAAACTTTTGTAGGAGATCAAGGAAGCGATCGCATCTATACTAATGGAGGTATTGATGTTGCTTATGGTGCTATGGGAGATGATTATATTACCGTCAGTGATATCTATTTTCGTCGCTTAGATGGAGGAGCAGGTAATGATGTTTTAGTGTTTGAGGGTTCAAAAGATCAGGATTGGGATTTAACCACTCTTTCTCCTGGACTGAGATTAAGAGATTTTGAAATACTAGTTACAGAGAATTATGGAGCAAACATACTGACATTGAACTCTTTAACTGTCACTCAATTATCCAGCAATAATATCTTGACGGTAGTAATGGATGAACAAGATACTTTAATGTTAAGCTCTGATTTTAGTCTTGTGATCGATAATCAAGGTAATCCTGATACCGTTTATCATTACAGTCGAGATTTTTATAAATATAAATCTAATAAGTCTGCGGCAACGATTTTGGTTAATATTAATAATGTTCCAGATCCTGCTCAAAGTGGAGTATCATTGACCAATATACCTCAAGACATTATTTATACTCCCTCAACAAATAACTCTGAACTATTAGAACAACAATCTAACATATCAACGGAATTTAGCAGTTTTCTTACTGTCGATGACGATTATTCAAGGGAGACTTTCAATTCCTTTGAAGAACAAGTTACTCAGTTATCTGTCTCAAGTCCAAAAGTATCAGAAGTGGATGAACAAGCCACCTTTACTATTCGTCGCACGGGAGATTTGAATAACTATCTTTGGGTTCAATATATTACACGAGATCGTGATGGTAAAGCAGGAAATCGTTATTTGCCGACTTTTGGAAGGGCTTTGTTTGAACCAAATCAAATGGAACAAACAATTACGGTTGATATTCCGAATGACGACGTTTATACGGGTGAACAACAATTTGAGTTATTAGTTTCTTCCATTGCGGAAGAAAAAACAAAAGAAGAACTCCCAACAAAAATAGAGGATTTATCTTATAACTACAAATTGACAGTTGATGCTAATGGGGAGCAAATCCGTCATTGGAGTAATTTATTGAGTAACCCTCTTCATGAACATAATTCATTAAATAAAATTCCTTTTGAGTTCAGGGTAACAACAACAAATGGACAAGCAGAAATTAAATTTTATCTACAAAGTGAGAAAAAAACTATTGTAGATTTTTCTCTTTTCAATGGAATTACAAACAAAATAGATAAAATTATTGATGATGGGGTTATTGTCAACAATAATCAGGGAATCTCGGTAGAGACATTTGACGAAGATAACGACAATTTTGCAGATGGAGTAATTATTAACATTGATGATAATAGTCCTTACGACTCTGATAGTAGTGAAAATGGCTTAATTTTTCAACAGGGATATTTAAGTTTTGAAGATACTTCAGAGGATCTTTTGAATACTCCTATGTATCGTTTCCGTACGGGTGATGCAACTTATATTTATGTAGGAGAAGAGGAAAGAGAAAGTATTTTAGAAGGGGGATATAATTTTGTGGAAGAAGGTGAAGCCTTTAAGGTTGCAACACAATTCAATGAACTTTTGAATCCTATTTATCGCTTCCGAAATAATGACTTTGTGGGAGCATATTTATATGCAGGAGAGGAAGAGCGTCAAAGTATTAGAGAAAACTATACCAATTTTATTGAAGAAGGTTTAGCATTCTATGTTTATGGTGCTGACGCTCAACAAGCCGATGACATTTACCGTTTTCAAACTCAACCAGGTGGATACATCTTTGTTGGAGAAGCGGAACGTGAAAGTATTTTAGAGGGAGATTACAATTTCACTGAGGAAGGAATAGCATTTGAGGCATTAAGCTAGTAGTCTATCAACTTTAATTTGAGGGATAAAGTTTCTTTAATTTAATACGAGCATGGCGTAATATTAACCTCAGTTCTGTTTAAGAATATCCGATAAGGTTAGGTGTCAGGTTTCAGGTTGCAGGTGTTAGGATTATGACCAGATGGTAAGAGAGGATGAGAGGAGGAAGTAGAGGCTTAGGGTTTGGGGTGGTAGGGGTTGAATATATTTTTAACGTTAGTTCAGGTTAAGGCAATTTTATCGTCATTTCTAAGAAGCTATAAGGTTTTCTGACTACGAGTTGGGATGCTTTCAGCTTATCCAAAACTCAGGTTAATAATAGTTAAAATCGGAAACTGACAAAAGACGGATAACTCCCTGACATCACTTTTTTTATCAACCCCTTTTTACCAACCCCTAATTATTGATTGTCTTTTGCCCATAACTTGTCATAAAAGCCATAAAATCTTCTCTAATCAAAGGCTCACTAACTAACCATCCTTGAATTAAATCGCACCGAAAATTTTTCAAAATTGTTTTTTGTTGTTCAACTTCCACTCCTTCTGCCACAACTTTCATATCGTAACCTTTCGCCAAAGTAATGATAGCCGAAACTAAGGCTTGATCTTGAAAATTAGTAACTAAATCTGTGACAAAAGACTTATCTATTTTAATAAAATTAAAAGGAAACTTTTTCAAATAACTTAAAGAAGAATAACCTGTACCAAAATCATCGAGAGAAAATTTAACTCCCAAACTAGATAATTCCTTGATAATTGTTTCTGTTTTTTCACTATCCTGCATTAAGATACTCTCTGTAATTTCGATTTCCAGATACTGAGGATTGAATTGTGTTTTTCTTAAAATCTCTTTCACCTTGTCAGCAAAATTGTCTTGTTGAAACTGTTTTCCCGAAACATTAACCGCAATCATAATCGGGGGATAACCCAAATCAAGCCATTTTTTGCCCTCTCGACAAGCCATTTCTAAAACCCATTCTCCAATAGAAATAATTAACCCTGTTTCTTCCGCTAAAGGGATAAACTTAGTCGGTGACACGATACCCAATACAGGATGTTGCCAACGCAATAAAACTTCAACTCCTTCAAGAGTATTGGTTTTTAAGTTAAGTTGAGGTTGATAAGTTAAAAATAATTCTTTATTTTCAAGGGAATTATATAAACCATTTTCTAACTCAAATAATAAAGTTTTTTCTTTATTAAGAGTGTTCGTATAAAATTGATAATTATTCCTACCCATCTGTTTTGCACGATAAAGGGCAATATCAGCATTTTTAATTAAATGTTGTTCATCATTACCATCTTCTGGATATATAGCAATTCCAATACTACAAGTAGTAAAAATCGTATATTTTTCAATAGAAAAAGGCTCTTTTAAAATATTAATAATTTTTTCAGCTACCACTTGAGCAGAAGTTTTTTTGGTTATTTTTCCCGAATCTTCATGGTTGATTAACTCCAAAGGGGTAATTAAAATAAATTCATCTCCACCCCAACGGGCTAAAAAATAGTCAGAAGGAATCACAGATACAAGTCTATGAGTAAAATACTCTAGCAATTTATCTCCGACGCTGTGACTCAATGTATCATTAATATTTTTAAATCTATCAATGTCAATAAACAAAACAGCAAAAAACTGTGAAAGTAGGCTTTCTTTTGCTTCTTGAATATTTTTATTTATTTGCCAATAAAAAAAATCTCGATTAGGAATACCCGTAAGAGAATCGTGTAGTGCATGGTATTTTAGTTTTGCTTCGGAATTTTTTCGCTCTGTGATGTCAAAAATATAACTTCTTATCACATTTTCCTTTGATAAATAATGAATATACTGTTCATAATGCTTATCTTCTATCTCTATTTCTCTGATAATTAATTCACCATGATGCTCTTGTGAGACTGGTTTTAAGCCTTTTATGAGGGGATTATCTTGGTGTGTTTGTTTCAGCAAGTCTTCAAAGTTCAGTTTTGCAGAAGGATTACAATAAATGATATTGCCACTGAAATCAAATTCTAAAATAGGGTTAGGAGATAATTCGGGAAAAGAAGCTAATCTTTGTATATCGTAATTTTCAAGGCTATTTTTAAGATTTAATTCTGAGACAATGAGAGTGTCTTGAAGTTTTTCCCTTGCTAAGTTACTGTTAGTTAGGGGTTCGGTCTTAGATTTTTTAGAATTTAGATCACAAGAGGGATAAATGACTGTATTTTCGGAAACTTCCTGCTTATAAACCGCTTGATTTTCGTTACTGCCAAAGGCAATTAAATCACCATCTTGGAGAGAATGATGTATGATTTTTTTTCCGTTAACTAAAGTTCCATTTTGACTTCTTTTACCTTCTAAGTCTCCATCTATTAATATATACATACTTTCTCCGTTGGCTGAATCCTTACGCATTAAAGTCGCATGATGTCGAGATACGGAGGGAGAATTGAGGCGAATAGAATTGTTAGAGTGACGGCCAATAAAATATATTCCTTCTGTCAGTTGAAAGGTTGTGTCTTCCGTACAATCATCACACAGAAAAAGTAAAAGATGATTATTTTTATTGGCTGAGTCATTCATTGATGATAGACTATAATTTTAGAGAGTATTTAATGAAGTTTAAATTAAGATCACGACATTCTTATAGATTCAGGATAGCAATTCTTTTTTTATCTTAAACTATGTTAATTATGGCATTGTAATGATTATTGAATTGTGGTGTTTCCATGAAAATTTAGTTTTGATGATGATAATTGAAAAAATTAATTGAACCAAAGTTCGGCAATAAAACTTTACATTTAATGAAGAAAGTATATCATTGACCGCCGATGATGATAATATATATTACCAATTAGAAAAATTAGTTTAGTAAGGAACAATTAATTAACATGGAAGCAATGATGTTATTGGCTAAATTACCAGAGGCTTATGAGATTTTTAAGCCTTTAGTGGATGTTTTACCTGTTATTCCCTTATTCTTTTTGTTATTAGCTTTTGTATGGCAGGCTGCCGTAGGCTTCAGATAAACAGTTTTGTTATTATTAATATTTACAAATAAGCCCGTGTGAGTGAATATGGTCACAACATGGGTTTTATTTATGTTTTGATATACATTCATAATGTTGTTATTCAAAGATTAAGAGATTAGGAAGAGGGAAACATAATTAAGTCTATGATGAAAAAAGTTTTAATTTTATCTACTCCTGTGGGTGCATTAAGTTCGGGCATTGGTGGCGGTGTAGAATTAACTATTTATAATCTGATTCAAGAAATGCAAGGGCGTGGTCATATTATAAAGGTAATAGCTCCAAAAGGATCTTTTTTTGATCATGCTGATATTGTGGAAATTGAGGGAAATTTACATACTCCTGCCCAAACTCAAAGTCGGCAAACTCCTGTAATTATGCCTGATAATTCGGTTTTAGCCAATATGCTTGATTATGCTTATCAGGTGCAATCTGAATACGATGTAATTGTTAATTTTGCTTTTGATTGGCTTCCTTTTTATCTTACTCCTTTTTTTTCAACTGCGATCGCACATTTTATTAGTATGGGTTCTCTTTCTGATAGTTTAGATCAGATTATGGGAAAAATAGCAACACAATTTCCTTATCAATTTGGTGTTTACACTCAATCTCAAGCAGATACCTTTCCTTTTGCCGATAAATGTCAATGCTTAGGTAGCGGTATCGATTTATCTTTATATCAGTTTCAACCTCAACCGAAAAAACAATTAGCATGGTTAGGAAGAATAGCCCCAGAAAAAGCCTTAGAAGATGCAGTAAAAGCCTCGGAAATCACAAACATTCCCTTACTAATTTTCGGTAAAATTCAAGATCAAGAATACTGGCAAACCATTCAAAATCAACATCCCTCAGCCCCAATTAAATATCAAGGGTTTTTATCTACCAAAGATTTACAAGCACAACTGCGTGACTGTTTAGGATTGATAATGACTCCTCGTTGGGTAGAAGCCTTTGGAAATGTTGCCATTGAAGCTCTTGCTTGTGGAGTTCCTGTAATTAGCTATGCTAGAGGTGGCCCTGCCGAAATTGTTACCAATGGTAAAACAGGATTTTTAGTAACGCCTGATAGTGTAGAAGATTTAGCAGTTGCCATTCAACGTCTTCCTCAAATTAATCGCTATGATTGTCGTCAGGTGGCAGAAGATGTTTACTCTTTACCTGCATGGGGCAACCGTTTTGAATCGTGGTTAGACTCTTTTATTTAATCTAAAAAATCTGTTAGAATTTCGTCTGGTTCATCATATATATCTTCATCATCAAAAGAATGGGTAATATTTCCTTTTTCTATATGACGAGGGTTGATTTGATATTGTAGATTTTCCACCAGTTTTTCTAAGAGACGAAATCTAGCTTCTATTTTTTCTAACTCTAAATTTTTTTCTAACTCTAAATTTTTCCCTTCTAATACAGTCAGACGTTGGTTTAATTTTTCATAGTCTTGGGTTAAATTTTCTAATTTTTCATGCTCTAAACTTTCACCTAAATAATTGCCGATAATATTAGCAATTAATTTTTCTAAAGATATATTCTTTTTTTGGGCAATATCAATTAATTTTTCTTTCCACTTAAAATCAATGTGAATACTTAAAACTGATATTTTATCCACTTTTGTGTCCATTATTTATGATTGAAACTTTAATTAAATAATTAAAAATAATTTTTATAAATCTGACAAAGATTTTTTGAACACCCAAACACCTTAAGGGGTGAATAAATTCAACCCCCATCCTAATTTCCTGCTTTTTATGGAGAAACGAAAAACTGCGGTCACCGAAGTTGCGGCTACGCAGATCGCGCTTCTGATTGAATTATTGTCAGAATTAGCTCATTTTATATTTACCACCTTTAGCCGGATCTGTCCAGTCACAAGCAAAGCCTTTAGTTTCAGCTACATATTGATTCCAAGGTACTGGGTCAACAGGTGCATCTGTGGCAAAGACAATATCAAATAAACCGTCATCTCTTACCTGTCCGATTCTGACTGTTTTAGAAATATGATGATTTGGTTGCATGGTGACAAGTCCTTCAGGAGCTTGTAATGACTGACCAATTGCGGCACTTCTTACAGGCTCTAAATCAGTTGTACCAGCGGCTTCAACGGCTTGTTTCCAGAGATAAACCATAATATAAGCGGCCTCCATAGGGTCATTGGTTACTCTGTCTTGACCATATTTAGCACGAAAAGCCTCTACAAATTTGGTGTTTTCGGGACTTTCTACAGTTTGGAAATAGTTCCATGCGGCGTAATGACCTTTAAGATATTCTACCCCAATTTGTCTAACCTCTTCTTCGGCAATACTTACAGACATAACAGGATATTTATCTGGAGTTAAACCTGCGGCTTGAATTTGTTTGAAGAAAGCAACGTTACTATCTCCGTTTAAGCTATTAAAAATAACACCGCCGTTGGGCAGAGCGGCTTTTATCTTAGTAATAATGGGAGTAACTTCCGTATTGCCGAGGGGTAAATAATCCTCTCCTACGGTTGTGCCACCTTTTGCTTCTAATTGGGCTTTAATGATGGTGTTTGCCGTTCTGGGAAATACATAGTCAGAACCAACGAGGAAAAATTCCTTGCCTTTATTTTCTAATAACCAGTCCACCGCAGGTTCAATTTGTTGGTTAGGGGCGGCACCAGTATAGAAGATATTTTTAGAGCATTCTTGTCCTTCGTATTGTACGGGATACCATAACATATGATTTTTGGACTCAAATACAGGTAAAACAGCTTTTCGACTAGCAGAAGTCCAACAGCCAAATACTGTTACTACACCATCTTGATCAATTAGCTTAGTTGCTTTTTCCGCAAAGGTAGGCCAATCAGATGCACCATCTTCGACAATCGCTTCGATTTGCTTTCCTAAAACTCCGCCACTGGCGTTAATTTCTTCGATCGCAAGTTGTTCAGCTTCCACAACAGTGGTTTCACTAATAGCCATCGTACCACTAAGAGAGTGCAAGATTCCCACTTTAATGGTATCCCCTCCACCACCGGCAGGAGTTTCCGTAATGGTATCCGTAGCGGTATCATCAGCAGGAGGAGGAGCATCAGCACAGGCTTTGAGGAGTAAACTTGTTCCTAATGTAGCCGATCCGTAAAGGAGAAATTTTCTTCTACCCAGTCTTGACATAGTATTATTTTTACTAATTATGTTGTTTTAAACTAATTAATAGTAAAGATAAGGTTAAGCATATTTTGTATTTTTGGATACATAATTTTCGGGAGTGATTAGTGAAGGGTAAATTAATTGTTGTAACGGTAATTTTGATCTGTTTAACAGGGGTTAGTATTGTTTGGATGGGAGGGATTCAACCCGAAATTTTCCATGAGCAGGTAAAGAGACTAGGAATTTTTGCACCGATAATTTATGTATTGTTATATATTGTCGCTACGATTTTACTTTTACCCTCAACTCCTTTAAATGTTAGTGGTGGTTTAATTTTTGGTTTTCAATGGGGTTTATTTTGGACTGCGATCGCAGCTATTGTGGCCGCCATAGCAAGTTTTCTCTACGCTAGATTTCTGGGACAAAATTGGGTCAGACAAAAATTTGGTAGTTACCTACAAAACCTTGATGAAGAAATACGAAAAGGAGGAATGTGGTATATTTTCGCTATTCGTCTTTTACCTTTAATTCCCTACGGAATAGTCAATTATGGTGCAGGTTTGACTTCTGTTACCCAAAAAGATTATTTATTTGGTACGGTTTTCGGTACAATTCCAGGAATTTTTCCTTTTGTGATGATAGGAGCAGGTTTAGCCGAGGGCAATATATTACCTGTAACTCTTGCCTCTGGTTTGGCTGGTTTACTATTATTCGGGGCAACTTGGTTTAAAAATAAATCAAATTAACTATACTAAATAATTTAGGCAATCGCTTACAATACAACGAATGCCGTCGAGGAAATTTCCCAGTTAACAAGTATTCATAGGAAAAGATTTTTCCAGCAGAGAGATAAGCTATATTACTCTATATTATTTTCCTCTTTAAAACGCTCGATCGCATCCTTTAATTTATCAACAGAAGTCAAGGTAATGAAATCGAGCTTATAATCCTGATTTTCACTCAAATATTGAGCATAGGAAGACTGCAAATAAGGAGCATAATCCTGATTGTCATTCAAATAAATCTCAAAAAAAGCCAGAGAAATACCTCTGACATAACCTGCAATTAAATCTTGTTTCGGCAAAGCTAAAGCAATTGTTGAATCCAAAGCCTTTTTTATACCCCCATCTAATTCATCTATATTTACATGAGCTTGTCCTTCAATTAAAGCCCAATATTTATCTTCCATTTTTAACCAAGTAAAAGGCAATGCTTGTTCAATGGCAGGGGGAGTAGCAGGGTCATCACTACCAGAACCAAACATCACAGGAATCATAATTTCACTTAAACCTTTTTCTCCAAAAATATAACGATTGACAGGATTAGCGGCAAACACAGCCCCAACACGGTTATCTCTAAATTGATAATTTTGTCTTGGTAACTCTAAAGCTCGACATTCCAACAGAATTGCCAAATTTAAACCCAAATAAGGAGTATTACAAGCCTCCTGCAAGTAGTCAAAATCAATAGTTGCCCCAGCAATTGCCAAAGCAGTATAACCACCAAAAGAATGCCCTGTAACTCCCACATTTTTTAATTCTAGTAATCCCTGAAAATCTTTAGAATTACGTCTTTCTAACTCATCAATGACGAAACTAATATCTAGGGGACGATTAACAAAATCGTTAACATCAAAAATATTACCATTCAAGCCTTCAAACATTTCTTGTAAATAAATAATATCACTTCCTACGTGTTGAGGGGCGGCAATCAAAAATCCATGAGACGCAATATGATTTAAGTTCTTAGAATAATCTTCAGGACGAGAAGATAACCCATGAGAAAAAATAATCACAGGTACTTTTCCTTGTAATCCTTGAGGTATATAAACATCAACATAAAAAGAGCGATCGCGACTCTCATCTTTCAACTGCCACACCTGCTTTTCCACTTGATATTTTCCCTGTAAACGAATATCAGGTAATTCACTATAGTTAAAAGAACTATTTTGAGCCTCCTCATTCGTCCAAAGACGCATACTTTCCACTAAAGTATCTGTAGCTTTTATGATTTTTTGTGCGTGTTCTGCTCCACCCATCACTAACTCACCTTGTATCTGCAAATTAGTGGGATATTTTTTTAAAACATTCATTAAAGTCAATCCTGTGTCTTCATCCAAAGCAGATTGAATAATTGCTCCCCGTAAAGCGATACCTCCATTTTCTCCCCCCTCAAGGGTAATTCCTTTCCCCAAACGTAATAGAATTTGCTCCCCCATTTGAGTATTAAAAAAGCGAGAAACCTTCACACCATCTATATCAAGTTTTTTATTCAGAAATTCCCTAAATTTATTTTGTTGTTCTGGACTAACTCTTTGTAAATATTGTTGTAAATCTTCATTAATAATACCATCTTCAGCAAAAGACTCTAAAGACTCAACTTCCACAGATAATTTAAGAGGCCCATAAGTAAAAAAAATTTTCTCAGCCGCTTCAGTTTTGATAGGAATAGCCGTTAAACAAGCAGAAAAAAAACCAAATAAAACAACAGATACTTTAGAGGAAGTCAGTTTCATAACCTTTATTCTCAGAACAATTTATTAATAAAATCCTATTCACTATCGATTTTAGAATTAATTTATTAAAAGCTATAGTTTATGTATTTTTCTTAATATTCTTTTCTATTCCCTGTTGTCGTTGTTGTTTTTATTAAGGTAAACATACAATTAATTTTACTTAACCTGAGTTCGGGATAAATTTTCATTTATGAGTGATGGAGAAAAGGGCAGAGGGCAAAGGTAAAAGGTAAATAGTTGATAATTAATAACTTCTAACTCCTAACTCCTAACTTGTTTTCCCCTAATACCCCAAAACCCTAAGCCCCCACTTCCCTTATACCCTGACACCTACTAACCCAAGTTGCTAGTTATAAAAAAGAATGTTCTAATGTAAAAGCAAAAATAAATGATGAAATTTTTAGTAAAAAGCCTTCAAAGGTAACTGCATGAATGAATTTCGGGAATCTTCTGGTGATCTGACTAAAAACTGTTTCAATAAAATGACGAGTTGATTGCTTGAGATAATTTGCCCATGATTCATCTTTTCGTTTGGATTTGTTTTTTCTGATTACCTTTAACTTTATCCGCTCTAACTCCGCTAATTCATCTTCTACTTGATAATCATTAAATGCTTTATCACCGTAAATTTCACTATTTTCTGGGAGATTAAACGGTAATAAATCCAAACCTCTAACATCATTGGCATGACCCAGTATATATGCCCATTCAACTGGAGTTCCATCTTTGGTACTGAGTAAATGTATTCTTACACCATAAAAATAACGTTTTTTGGAAGCGATATAACCTCGATAATCTTCTGAATTGACCAGCTTACAACGATTAATTCGAATATTGTCGCATATTGGTACAGGAAAGGAATCAAGCAAGTAATTGATTTCCCCCAAAAAAAAGAGATGATGTTAAACAAGAAGTGATAACTTCTGCGTCACTCATAATTCTACGAGCGTCTTCACGGTGAGCGATCGCCTTTAATTAAGTCATCAACAATCACATAAATCTCGAAAATTTCGTCAATCATTTTTCCTTCTCATAAATATATATATGAGAATTTTAGGATTTGGTTATAAATTTATCCATAACTAGCAACTCGGGTTATTATTTTATTCTATACACAAAAAGGCTTTAACTCATTATTTATGCAACAAAGCCCCTTCAAACTGTAAAATTTAGACTTAATTCCTTTTAAATTAGATACTTTCATGACTACAATTGCCGTAATAGACTATGATATGGGAAATTTACACTCCGCCTGTAAGGGGTTAGAAAAAGCAGGGGCAAATCCTATCATTACCGATTCACCTCAAGTAATTGCCCAAGCTGATGGAGTGGTTTTACCCGGAGTAGGATCATTTGATCCAGCAATGCAACATCTGCAACAACGAGACTTGGTGACACCGATTCAGGATTTTGTGAAAAGTGGTAAGCCCTTTTTGGGTATTTGCTTGGGATTACAGATTTTATTTGAGTCATCAGAAGAAGGCAAAGAGTCTGGTTTAGGTATTATTAAAGGTCAAGTTAAGCGTTTTCAATCCGAACTAGATTTAACCATTCCTCACATGGGATGGAATAACTTAGACTTAGTTCAGGCACATCACTCCCTTTGGCAAAATCTTCCTGTATCTCCTTACGTTTATTTTGTTCACTCTTATTTTGTTTCTCCTGGTGATTCTCAGGTTATTGCGGCACAAGTTACTCATGGCTCACAAACTGTAACGGCTGCGATCGCATTTGAAAATATTATGGCAGTACAATTTCACCCCGAAAAATCATCTGACTATGGGTTACAAATTCTCACTAATTTTGTTGATATGGTAAAAAAATAAATTGAGGAGGAATTAGGAATAAGATTTTTGAATTATGATCCTAAAAACAAAGAAAAGAAATCAATTATAATTCATCTAAAATAGAAGAAAAACTAACTTCAAAAGAAAATGAATAATTTTAGCAAGATTTGTTGTGTGTTTTTTATTTTATTAAGTAGTAATTTTTCTGATAAAAAAGCCTTAGCACAAATTCAATCAACTCCTTCTGAAAATCTCCTCAGAAATCGCTACTATTTCAAACTAGGATTACAACAAGTAGATAATATTTGCCAGTCTTTCACCAGTTCCAGTCTTAAAAATGATTGCAATAAAATATTGAGTGAAACTACTTTTTTTGATCCTGATGCAGTTTTTTTCTGCGAACAAAAATTTAATATATCTTCTCGAACTATCACTTGCTTTAAATATATTCAAGATAAATTCTATGTAGAATCAGAATTAAAAGACTGTGGAAACTCAATGAATTATTCTAATATTTTTAAATGTTTAAGCAAAAAAGGAAGACCATATATTTAACATGATTTCAGAGTAAATTTTTCTGCTTATGGTAGAAAAAAAGGCAAGGAATAAACCTGAGTTCGGAGTTAAACCTTAGATATATTGACACAAATAATAGATAAATTGACTTTACATCTTTTTTCTTAAGTTTAACAGTTTTTATCGGTACAAACAGAATTAATTATTACTCTTAATACCTCATCCCACAAGGTTTTTCACATCGAACTCAGGGTTAATTAAAAATTAGTTTCCCTCTGTCATCCTTTATCCCCGCTCTCCTCATTCTTCCGCTAAACCGCCAAAACTAATCCTATCTGATATTCTTAATAGCGAACTCAGGTTAATTATTTTCAACAATAACAGGATTTTCCCAATTAGTTTTTTTCCGCCACCATCCTAATAATGTACTAGCAACAAAAATACTAGAATAAGAACCAGCAAAAATACCAATAATTAAAGCAAGGGCAAAATATTTTAAGGTTTCCCCTCCAAAGAGAAAAATTGCTACTAAAGGTAATAGAGTTGTGACACTGGTGTTTATAGAACGGGTTAAAGTTTGATTGACGGCAACATCAATAATTTCATTCATTGAATCAGCATTGCTAGTTTTACTAATTTCCCTGATTCTGTCATAAATAACGACAGTATCGTTAACCGAATAACCGATAATAGTTAACAATGCTACAAGAAACAGAGTATCAATTTCTAAGCCCATAATCAAACCTAAAATGGCAAATACTCCAGAAGTAATTAACACATCATGGAATAAGGCAACAATGGCAAAAATTGCGTAATCGGTTTGGAAGCGGAAACTTAAGTAAACGACAGTACCAACGAAAGAAACAAGTAAGGCTAAAATACCAGAGACAAAAAGTTCTTTTCCTATGGTAGGCCCTACCGTATCAATTTGGGTACTTTCAGCTTTAAATACACCTATTTTCTGTTGTAGGGCATCTTGAAGTTTTGTTCTTTCTTCCACATCAAGAGTTTTTGTCCGAATAGAAATACCCTGTTTTTCTTGTCCAACTATTTGAATACTACTGTTACCTAAATTTTCTTCTTCTAATACTTCTCTTACCTCATTGGCAGTCAAGGCACGGGAGCAATTATCAGGTACAGTACAATCTAATTCTATTTGTAAGCGAGTACCACCGACAAAATCAAGACTAGGACGAATCACACTACCGATAGAAGAATAGGAAATAATCATCGCCACAATACTGCCCAGACAAAGAATAGCGGATATTGTCCACCATAATTTTTCCCATTTAACAACACTAAATTTAATCATAAGTAATAGGTAATAAGTAATCTAATGAGTTCGGAGTTCGGAAAAAGGCTTCAGGTTTCAGGTGTTGGGGGATTGAGGTGTTGCGGTATTTGGTAGAAAATAATTAATTACCTTTGCCCCTTGCCCTTTGCCCTTTGCCCTTTGATTTTAATTATTAACTGCTTTTAGATTTGGGCAGAATAGTTCAGGGCGTTGACGCACCGCAGGAAAACCTAACACAGTAATTAGTAATAAAGTACGACTACAAGTTAAAGCAGTAAACATACTAACTACAACCCCAATAGCTAAAGTTAAAGCAAAACCTTTGACTAAGCCTGAGCCTAACCAAAATAAAGCGGCACAAGCAATTAAAGTCGTTACGTTTCCATCTAAAATGCTGGAAAATGCTCGATAAAAACCAGATTCTACCGCACGGTAAAGGGTTTTTCCATCTCTTAATTCTTCTCTAGTGCGTTCAAAAATCAACACATTGGCATCTACCGCCATACCGATACTGAGAACAAAACCTGCAATACCGGGTAAAGTTAGGGTCACTCCTGCTAGGGAAAAACAAGCTAAAGTTAGTAAAGCATAAATAATTAGGGCTATGTCCGCCAAAAATCCGGGGAGACGGTAATAAATGACCATATAGACCAAAACAAGGGCTAAACCTACTAAACCAGCGATAATACTGCGACGAATACTATCTTGTCCTAGGGTTGCCCCTACTGTGCGATTTTCTACTATTTTGACGGGTAAGGGTAAAGCACCACCTTCTAGTTGTAAGGCTAGTTCTCTGGCTTGTTCTAGGGTAAAGCCTCCACCTCCTGAAATGGTTGCTCTTCCTCCCATAATTCCTGTACTGGCATATTCAGCACTAACGGTGGGAGAACTAATTAATTCGTCATCGAGAAAGATACCTAAAGTTCTACCAGTACCTGCAATTTGTTTAGTTAATTCAGCAAAAAGTCTTCCTCCTTCGTTGTTAAATTCTAAAACTACTTCCCAATCATTACCTTGAGGGGCAGGTTGAAAATTCGCTCCCTGTAATTTCTCACCGTTTAACTCAGTTTTTTCATACAATTGCGTTGAAAGTTCCTCAATTTGTTTTTCAACAGCTTCAATTTTGCTCTGTTGTGCTTCTAGGGCTTCTCCCTGTAGGGATTGGGCTTGAAAAATTAAACTCGCTAATTCTTGCTGTTTGATTTGATACTCTGCCCGAATTTCTTGGTTATCGGTTTCCACACGAAAATCTAGTAAGGCTGTTCCCCCTAAAACCCTTTCTGCTTCTTCGGGATCACTAACGCCGGGTAATTGAACTAAGATGCGATCGCTCCCTACAGTTTGCACTACCGCCTCAGAAACTCCTAAACCATTGACTCGATTACTAATTACCGATTGCACCCCTTGTAATTTTTCAGGGGTAATTTCAGGCACTTGGGGGGTAGTTTCTAGCTGAATTGTTAACTGAGAACCGCCTCTTAAGTCTAAACCTAATTGTAGAGGCAAATTTATCAAAGTTACGATCGCTGTTGCCACTAAAATAATAATTAAAATTATAAAAGCCCTTTGTCTTTCCATTTATATAAATAAGCTAGTTTATATTTAAAATCTTCTGATGAAGATAGTGAATAGTTAATAATTGATAGTTAATAATTAATAATTCAAAACTCCGTACTCCAAACTTCTAACCCCTAAATCTGATTATTCATAATCTTGCGTACCGCATCGACAATTTGTTCTGGTTGTACGATAGTTAAACGCTCTAAAGTTCCATTATAAGGAGTGGGAATATCTTGAGATGAAAGACGAATAACAGGAGCATCTAATTCATCAAATAATTGGTCATTAATTGAAGCAGTTAACTCCGCACCAATTCCTCCAGTTTTCATACATTCTTCTACGATAATGACTTTATGAGTTTTACGCACAGATTCGCCAATGGTTTCCATATCTAAAGGCTTCAAGGAAATTAAGTCAATGATTTCAGGATCATAACCATCTTTTTCCAATTGTTTTAAAGCCTGTAAACAGTGATGTCTCATGCGAGAATAAGTCAGGATAGTAACATCTTTACCTTCTCTAACTATTTCTGCTTTATCTAAGGGCAAAGTATATTCGTAGTCTGGTAAGTTCTCTTTTAAATTGTATAATAAAACGTGTTCAAAAAACAGTACGGGGTTATCATCTCTAATGGCAGATTTCATTAAACCCTTAGCGTTGTAAGCAGTAGAACAAGCCACAATTTTTAAGCCCGGTACAGCCTGAAAATAGGCTTCTAAACGTTGAGAATGTTCTGCACCTAATTGTCTGCCTACCCCTCCAGGACCTCTAATCACTGTAGGAATTTTAAAGTTACCCCCAGAAGTATAACGTACCATCCCGGCATTATTAGCAATTTGGTTAAAAGCAAGAAGAAGAAAACCCATGTTCATCCCTTCAATAATGGGGCGTAATCCCGTCATCGCCGCACCAACTGCCATTCCTGTAAAGCTATTTTCTGCAATGGGAGTATCTAAAACCCTAAATTCTCCGTATTTCTGATATAAACCCTTTGTTACTTTGTATGATCCACCATAATGACCGACATCTTCACCTAAAACAAATACTTTGTCATCTCTTGCCATTTCTTCATCGATAGCTTGACGCAAAGCATTAAACATTAATGTTTCTGCCATCTATATTCCTTTATATACTAATTTTTAATATTTACAGCAAAGATGATCTTATCATTTTTTCACAACCTGAAGATAATTGGAATTATATGCTAATATGATATTTATTTAGTACATAGTTACCTAGTATGAGTTTAAATATAGTACATTTAGTAGGAAGAACAGGGACAGATCCTGAAATTCGCTATTTTGATTCAGGTTCGGTTAAATGTCGTCTTACTTTAGCGGTTAATCGTCCCACAAAAAAAGATGATTCCACTGACTGGTTCGAGTTGGAAATTTGGGGCAAAACGGCAGAAGTTGCGGCTAATTATGCAAAAAAAGGTAGTTTAATCGGCGTGCAAGGTTCTTTAAAAATTGATACTTGGAGCGATCGCACCACTGGAGAAAATCGTTCTAAGCCAGTAATTAGAGTGGATAGACTTGATTTATTGGGGTCAAAACGAGACAATGAAAACTATAACCAAAATAACGATAATTTTTAACCATTAATGAAAATCGCTCTGGTACATGAATGGCTTACCCCAAAAGCAACGGGAGGTTCAGAATTAGTAGTCAAGGAAATTTTACAGTTTATTGATGCTGAGGTTTTTGCTCTCATTGACTTTGAATCGGTAAATCCCCATAGTTATCTGTATCAGAGAGAAATCAAAACTACTTTTTTGCAACACTTTCCTTTTAGTGGCAATGGTGTGCAGAAATATTTACCTCTGTTACCCCTTGCCATTGAACAACTCAACCTTACTGAGTATGATGTGGTGTTATCTTCCTCCCACGCAGTGGCTAAAGGAGTGATTACTCGTCCTGATCAACCTCATATATGTTACTGCCATACCCCGATGCGTTATGCTTGGGACTTAACTTTCGATTATCTAGATCGCACCTCTGCAGGAAAAGGGATTCAGGGCATTTTCACCCGTTATTTACTCCACCAATTACGCCAATGGGATGTCATCTCTGCTAATCGAGTGGATTTTTTTATTGCTAATTCCCATCACACAGCAAGAAGAATTTGGCGTTGTTATCGTCGTCAGGCAAAAGTAATTTATCCCCCAGTACAAGTTTCTCAATTTCCCTTCAAAGCAGAAAAATCTGATTATTATCTCACCGTTTCCCGTCTGGTTAGTTACAAAAAAGTTAGTATGATTGTGGAGGCTTTTAACCGTAACGGTTTACCCCTTGTGGTCATTGGAGAAGGGGCAGAAATGGACTATATAAGAGCGATCGCCAAACCGAATATTACCCTTTTGGGTTCAGTGGATGACAAGACTTTAAAAGAATATATGTCCAACGCTAAAGCCTTTATTTATGCCGCCTGTGAAGATTTTGGCATCGCCATTGTGGAAGCCCAAGCCTGTGGAACTCCCGTGATCGCGTATAGTGGAGGAGGTGCATTAGAAACAGTGATTGACATTAGAAATAACAGTCAACAAGGTACAGGAATATTATTTTCTCCTCAAACAGTAGAAGGTTTGCTCGAAGGGGTAAAAACTTTTACTATATTAGAGAAGGAATTTAAACCAGAAAATGCTCGTATCCAAGCTGAAAAGTTCAGTGCTGAAACATTTAAACAAGATTATCTGGCTTTTTTTGACCAATGTTGTCAAAATTTTGAGATCATAAGGTTTAAAAATTGAATTTTCTGGTCATAATACTAAATAATAAAACACAAAATTAAAATTTAAAAACAGAACAGATCATAATAATTGTCCTACTAGGCAATTTTCCGTATCTGTAATTATTTATGGTGTGAAGTGAAGGAGAAACATGACAGCAAATAGCCAACTTGTCTCTGTAAAGGTAATTCAAAGTTTGGCAAGACGGGGGTTAATTCGTCTCTCTCGTCAATCAAACCGCGATCGCATTAAATTTACTAGAGAATTCTACAAACGAACCTTTGACATTGTCTTTTCGGCTTCGGTATTAATTCTATTTTCCCCTCTGTATGCAATCCTTGCTCTCTTGGTGGCTCTTAGCTCTCCTGGACCTATTTTCTATGCCCAAGAAAGAGTTGGAAAAAATTATCGGCATTTTAAATGTATTAAATTCCGTACGATGGTAGTTAATGCTGATCAAGTGTTGGAAAAAATGTTATCGGAATGTCCAGAAAAAAGAAGGGAATTTGAGGAAAATTTTAAGCTAAAAGAAGATCCTCGTATCACTTGGATTGGCAAATTTTTGCGTTTGACTAGCCTTGATGAATTTCCCCAATTTTGGAACGTTTTAATGGGGGATATGAGTGTGGTGGGTCCTCGCCCTCTTGTTCCTGATGAG
This sequence comes from Cyanobacterium sp. Dongsha4, assembly GCF_036345015.1. Classification (NCBI taxonomy): domain Bacteria; kingdom Bacillati; phylum Cyanobacteriota; class Cyanophyceae; order Chroococcales; family Geminocystaceae; genus Cyanobacterium; species Cyanobacterium sp. DS4. The sequence continues at coordinate 2,553,047 of NZ_CP084098.1, forward strand.
TTACATAAGTATGGTAGTAAAATGGAACGAGTTTTAACCGTCAAGCCTGGTATAACAGGCTTATGGCAAGTTTCTGGGAGAAATGACATCCCCTATCCTCAAAGGGTCTTAATCGATGTTTACTATGTTAATCATCATAATTGGCTTTTAGACCTGTGGATTATTATTAAAACCATTGGGGTTGTTCTTTTTCCTCAAAATAATGGTGCTTATTAGATTGGACATTTGGGGTATTGGAGTATTAGGGTATTGGGGGGAAACAAGTAATGAGTTCGGGGTACTGTGTTAGGAGTTAAGAGTTAGAAGTTATTACTTATCAACTATTCACTATTTACCCTTACTCTTTACCCTTTCAAATATTATTGACTAATACTAAATCCGCCTCTTGAGAACGAAGTGCGATCGCAGTTGTGCTACCAACTTTAACATGGAGAGTTCCCCCTAACCAAGATTTACGAATTACTTTCACCTTTTTTCCCGACACTAAACCGAGAGACTGAAAACGAGTGGTTAAGGCTTGACCATGAATACCCGTGATAATCTGGTTAATGATAGCTGTTTTTCCACATTCTAAATTGGTTAAAGGAATATTATTATTTGATTTCATAGTTGTTTTGGCAAGGTAGTTACTTTTTAAAACTAATATTTTATTTTTGCATACTAAGAAGCGATCGCATTAAAATGAAATAAGTATGAGAACTAAACAGAAAAAATATAATGAGTAATCGTGCCACCGCGCAAAAAAAACCTTCAAAAGTAGAAAGTTTAAAAGAAAAGAGCAATTTTTTAAGAGAACCGATCTTAACTGAATTACAATTAGATACAACTCATTTCAGCGAAGACGGGATTCAAATTCTTAAATTTCACGGCTCTTATCAACAAGATAATCGAGATAATCGCAAAAAAGGACAAGAAAAAGATTATCAGTTTATGTTGCGCACCCGTAGCCCTGGGGGTTTTATTCCTCCTCAGCTATATTTGACCCTAGAAAGATTGTCAGAAGAATACGGCAATCATACCCTAAGAACTACCACCAGACAAGGCTATCAAATTCACGGTATCCTCAAAAAAGATCTCAAAACAGTAATCTCCAACATTGTTAAAAGTATGGGATCAACCTTAGGGGCTTGTGGTGATTTGAATCGCAACGTTATGGCACCCCCTGCACCCTATAAAAATAGTCCTGAGTATCAACTAGCTTGGGAATATGCCGATAAAATTGCCGACTTATTAACACCCCAAACAGGTGCTTACTATGAAATTTGGTTAGATGGAGAAAAAGCCATCAGCGCCGAGGAAGCCCCCGAAATTAAAACTGCACGGCAGAAAAACGGTAATGGTACTATATTTACCGACTCTATTGAGCCTATTTATGGCACTCATTATATGCCCCGTAAATTCAAATGCTGTGTCACAGTGCCTGGAGACAACTCTGTTGATATTTATACCCATGACCTCAGTTTAGTTGTCATAACTAATAAAAAAGGAGAATTACAGGGTTTCAATATTTTAGCAGGAGGAGGACTTGGTAGAACTCATCGTAAAGAACAAACTTTTGCTAGAGCCGCCGATGAAATAGGCTTTGTTGCTAAAAATGATGTTTTTGACCTAGTTAAAGCCGTTGTTGCTACCCAAAGGGATTACGGCGATCGCACCGACAGAAGACACGCTCGTTTAAAATACTTAATTAACGATTGGGGCGTAGAAAAATTCAGAAACAAAGTAGAAGAATATTTTGGCAAAAAACTCAAACCATTCAAAAAACTACCCCAGTGGAAATACGAAGACTACTTAGGATGGTATGAACAAGGAGACGGTAAACTGTTTTTAGGTATCTCCATCGAAAATGGTAGGGTAAAAAATGAGGGAGATTTTCAACTCAAAAATGCCCTGAAAAAAGTCATTGAAAAATATGAACTTCCCACCCGTCTAACTCCCAATCATAATGCCATTATTTATGAAATTGAACCTAAGTGGCAAGAAGACATCGAAAAAATATTTCTCTCCCACGGCGTAGAAATCAATCCTGATAACGTTAATCATCTTACTCGCTATGCTATGGCTTGTCCTGCACTACCTACCTGCGGATTAGCTACCACAGAATCAGAGCGCATTATTCCTAGTATCTTGACACGCATTGACACCCTCTTAGCTAAATTGGGAATGGCAGAAGAAACCTTTGTAATTAGAATGACAGGATGTCCTAATGGTTGCGCTCGTCCTTATATGGCAGAATTAGGTTTTGTAGGAGACTCCCCCAATGTCTATCAAATTTGGTTAGGTGGATGCCCCAATCAAACCCGTTTAGCACGTCCCTATGTTGATAAACTAAATATAGCGGAGTTAGAAACATTTTTAGAACCATTATTGGTTTATTTCCGTGATTCTAAAAAGAAAAAGGAAACTTTTGGACAATTTTGTCATCGAGTCGGCTTTGATGCTTTACGCACCTTTGCCAATGAATATCAACCTAATGCAGAAAATGTTATGAAAAAGACGACTAAAAAATCTCGTGGTACAAGAAATGAGCATCGCATCAGTGTTAACGATGAATGGTATCAAAAATTAAAAACCATCTCCAAAAACGATAACAAGCCTATGAGTCAAATTGTATCTGAGGCTTTAGAAAATTATTTTACTAACAAATAAGCAGTAGGGATTGGGGTATTGGGGAAAAACGAGTTAGGAGTTAGGAGTTAGGAGTTAGGAGTTATTAATTCTTGATTCTTAATTATTAAACCATTCCCTATTCCCTATTCCCTATTTACCTTTGCCCTTTGCCCTTTGGTTTCTTTCGACAATTTTATGAACTTCAAAAGAAAATTTTTAGGTTTGTTTTTTCTTTTCCCATATATATTGAAAATAGGTAAAAATAATTAGTCTGTAGGGAAAATATTATGTCTGAAGATACCCAAAAATTAAGGAAAATGATTGAAAATGCTTTAGCGGATGGGGTTTTGTCTCGTGCTGAAAGTGAAATGATAAAAAGAGAAATCTATGCCGATAAAAAAGTTACTCCCGAAGAAGCTAGACTTTGGCAAGATTTACAAAGAAAAATATCCGATGGAGAAATAGAAATTAATTAAAAAAGTCGGAATTATAGCAACTTAATCTTATCCAGTTTAGTATATTTATCCTAAAATCACAGTTTTGAGTACAGATGCTCTAACTTGGTGACATTGTCACTGAGAGTATATTTTTCTAACACTCTTTTCCTTGCCTTTTCTCCTAATAAGTAATTGATTTCTGGGTGATGAGAAAATAAAGGTAATATTGTCTTGAGTTGGGTGGTAACGTCTTGGGTAGAAATGACAATTCCCGCATTGGCTAAAACTTCTCCATCAGCACCAGCATCGGTAGCAACACAGGCTAAACCGCAACTCATCCCTTCTAGTAAAGATAGAGATAAGCCTTCTACTAAAGAGGGTAAAATAAAAACGTCTGCTCCTCGCAAAATATCAATACGTTTTTCTTCGTCAACGATCGCACCTAACCAGATAACATTATCATCTTGATTATATAGTGGTTTGAGATTTGGAGTTAAAGGACCATCTCCAATAATTAAAAGTTTTCCTTGTTGACTAATTCCTGAGTGTTTCCAAGCCTTCAGTAAAGACTCAACATTTTTTTCTACGGCAATTCTTCCTTGATAAACATAAAGCAAATCATTGGGATGTTGTTGCTTAAAATAGGATTTTCCGGGGGTATATTTTTGAGTATCCACTCCATTAGGAATAATGGCTAATTTTTCCCTTGGCACACCCAATTTAATTAATAAATCTCTCTGTAATTCTGAGAAAATAATAATTTGATCATATTTTGCCAAAAAAGGGGCATATAGTTGATAAGTTAGATATTGAGTGCTAGATTTGAGATTTCTCAAACGACTGTCAAAAGGTGGATGAAAGGTTGCCACTAAAGGGATATTTAGTTTTTGACAAATTTCGGGAAGGGTAAAGTCTAAAGGAGATAGGGTTAAGGAAGCATGGACAAGATCAGGTTGTAACTCACGAAGCGATCGCAGTAATATCTTACTAGATTTTGGTGCAGGAATAGTATAAATTTGAGATTTATAAAGAAAAGGAAGGCTAACTTCTGTAGAATAATGATCTTGCTCCGAATCATCATTATCTTGGCTAAAATGAAGGAAACTCACTTTATAGCCTCTTTTCACCAAAGAAGTTGTTATTTCTCTACTATAAGTAACGTTGCCACAAAAAGGGGTTTTTTTTCCAAGCCAAGCAATGTGCATTCAATTATACTTCTATGAAAGATGGACGAGATAATTTAAGTTTTAAGTAATTTAGTTTAGTAGCATAAATAGTTTAAACCAAAACAGGTTTTTTGAGTAACGACTCATAGGTTAAAAGTAGTGTCTCTCGGTTTCAGTTTACTGAAAATAATACATTGCCGATCATTTAATTACTAATTCCTCATGGAAATTTCCGCTTCAATGTAAAATAAGATACAAACACTTACTTTATCAGAATATAAGAATAAAATCTTATTCGGTAATCCACAGTGTTTAATTCACAATTATATTAAGTTATATTAATAAATAAGCGTTAATAACTTTACATAAATAACTTTACATAAATATAAGTATAGATATAATATGCAAATTTGTTTTCAAGCAGAAGAAACGGTAAAACTAGAGGTAAAACAACAAGCAATACCTATTCAACATTATCTTAGACAACCTTCAAGATTAGTAAAGGCGATCGCAGATCGAAAATTGATGACTGCTTTAAAAGATGACTGTTATCGCCTTCAAATGCACCCCCTCAGTTTTTTGGAGATGTATCATTTTCAACCTACGGCAGTGTTAAAGGTTTGGTCTGGTGCTTCTGGAAATGTTTATGTTAATTCTGTATCCTGTGAAATTAAAGGGATAGAATATCTAAATCGCCGTTTTTCTCTACAGCTTAAAGGAAAACTAACCCCAACGGAAATCGAAGGTAAAGTTTATTTACAGGGAAAAGCAAACCTTACGGTTACTGTTGATTTGCCTCCTCCACTTTGGTTAACTCCTAAACCTTTATTACTAACTACGGGTAATGGCTTACTTAAAGGGGTTTTAGTAAGAATTAAAAATAAATTGATGTCACAACTTTTAAATGATTACTATGACTTTGTTAAAAGTGAGCAAGAAAAAATCAATTCCCTTGGTTGGCAAGAAGCCTAAACTTAGGTTTTGTTAGAATAAGACATCACACAGTAGATGTAGTCTTAATCAGCGATGAAACTTAACGATGCTCTAAAAATGGCAATGACGACTATTTTTGCCAATAAAATGCGTAGTAGCTTAACTATGTTGGGTATAGTAATTGGAAATGCTTCCGTTATTGCGATGATTGGCATTGGAGAAGCGGCTCAAAGATTGGCGGCAGAACAGTTTGAGACATTAGGGGCTAATGTTCTTTTTGTTGTACCAGGTAGTAGGGAATCTCGTCGCACTACTTTTGAAGTTCCTAAAACTTTAGTGTTAGATGATGCTGATGCGATCGCATCTCAAGTGCCGACGGTGGAAGAAGTTGCACCTCAAATAAATTCTCGCTTATTGGTGACTTATCGTAATCGAAATAATAATGTATCCATAATTGGCACGACTCCAGAGTTTTTGACAGTGCGTAGTTTTGATGTTGCTCAAGGGCGTTTTATTAATGATAGTGATTTAAAACGAAATAATCGGGTTGCAGTGTTAGGTTGGCAAATAGCAGAGGAATTTTTTCCCAACGAAAATCCCATTGGTAAGCGTTTACGAGTTAAAAACGTTTCTTTTGAGGTAATTGGCATTATGGAGGCAAAAGGTTCGTTTCTAGGTACGAATCAGGACGAAACTATCTATCTACCCCTGACTACTATGGCGAATCAAATTGTCGGCAAGACTTCTAATTATGGTTTAGAATTGAGTTTCATTTCTGTTTCAGCTAATTCCTCTGACTCCATTGCGGCGGCACGATTTCAAATCGAAAACTTATTGCGCTTACGACACAAAATTAATGGGGAAGATGATTTTCGGGTGGAAACTCAGAAGGATATTCTTAGTATTGTCGGAACTGTAACCAGTGGACTGACAATGATGTTAGGTGCGATCGCAGCTATTTCCTTGTTAGTAGGCGGTATTGGTGTGATGAATATTATGCTGGTATCAGTGAGTGAAAGGACTCAAGAAATAGGTTTGAGAAAAGCAGTCGGTGCAACTGAGAATAATATACTATCACAATTTTTGATTGAAGCAATTATTATTTCTGCCATTGGTGGTTTAATTGGCACTGTGATTGGAGTTAGTGGTTTAATTATTATTGGTTTGGTTTCTCCTTTACCAACCGCCATTTCTGCTAACACCATTATTTTAGCGGTAGGAGTTTCTGGAGGTATTGGCTTATTTTTTGGAGTAATTCCTGCCCAACAAGCGGCTAAATTAGATCCAATTGTCGCTTTACGTAGTGCATAAAAGCAAAGGGCAAAGGTAATTAATTATTTTCTCCCTAATACCCTAAGCCTCTATTTTTCCCCCTCCCCTCATCCCTTGATTTCGATATATTCATATCATTTTTGTATCGGAAAAATCAACATTAGTTAAATTCGCACCATCAAAATTTACCCTAATCAAATTCGCACCTATAAATTTAGCGTTTTTTAAGTTAGCATTGCGAAAGTCAATATCTTTTAAATCTGCATTGATAAACTTTGCTTTTTCTAAGGAGGTTTGTTGAAAATTAATTTTTTCTAAGTTACTACCAATTAAATTAATATTATCTAAGCAACACCCCTTAAAACTTTCCCCCGATAAACGTAAATATTTAAAATTTCGATTTCCCAAGGCAAATCGTTTCAATAACTCCTCTTTTTCACTAGCTTTGATGATATTCTCAGGTAAATTACGTAAGGTTAAATTAAAACTATCTCCTTTGACTGCTAAAACTTCTTTTAATTCCGAATACATCACATAGTTTCCCACACCGCTAAGATACACCCATCCTTTACTGCGAGTTAAAGCCACAAATAGTTGATTCCTTAAACTAATATTATCTTCTTCTTTAGCGATGCGATCGCATCCTATAATATAAACCAAAAATGCTTCATTTCCCTTTGCCTGATAAACATTACAAACCGTTACCGCCCCATCTTGCCAAAATTGACGAGAATTATCCTGATGAGGAAAATATACTGAAATGGCATTTCTTTCTAAAACATCCCGACATTGATTTTCAATAATTTGACTTTCATAACCATTCCCTAAAACAATTACTAAAATTTGCCGACTAGGACGTAAACCATCATATCGTAGATTATATAAAATTTTTTCTGCTAAATAATTTAACTCCTCTTGACGAGAATAAAAAGACTGAAAATTGATTATTTCTCCCCTATCAAAATTATCTAACGGATGAATATATTTATTATTTTTTCTCTCAATGGTAATATTATTATTTAACTGTAAATTACCCTTCAACTCATAACCCATTTCCCGCCAATTATGAGCAGATTTTATCATACTTAAAACACCCAAAGGACGGCACCAACCCATATTAATAGCAAAAGCAGTATTGATAATTTTTTTAGGAGTGCGATAACTATTAGTTAAAGTATAAATTTTTTCTGATGGATGCTTAGAAGGTAAAATATCAGCAAATAATCCCCTTTGATAACTTTCACCAATTTGATTTAAACATTGAATTTCATCATAAGCATAAATAAGTTTTTTTCTCTCTTTTCCATTGATATAATTAGGAGCTAAAGCATTATAAACTAAATACAAAAAAGGTTGTTTACCTTGAAAAAGCCATCGGGAAGATAAAAAATCTTGAGCCTCATCTAAAATTATTAAATCAAATAAAGTAGGAATTTTTTTGCTCTCTAATAACTGACAACAAACTTCTGCCAAACTATCATTAGGTGATTGACTATAAGTATCATTAACTCTTAGTTTACTCGATTTAGTTTGATGACATATTAAACTATAAAAACCTTCTTGATTTTTATTACCCCAGCCATGAAGAATTAACAAATTTTTATTAAAAGGATCATATCCTATTTGATTATTACTATAATGTCTTAACCACTTATCAATTAAAGTTATTATCTGTTCATATAAACTACGACTAAAAAAGATAAAAGCAATTTTCCATTCAGGATATTTTAAATGAAAATAAGCCGCTTTTTGACATAAAAGTAATGTTTTGCCTGTTCCAGCAGTTCCTTTAATACCCTCAATTGCATTAATATTTTTTTTACTAATTATTTCCTGTTTTAAATCTAAATGATGATAATAATTAACTAATTTATTAATAATCTTTCCTTTACTATTATCTTTAGTTAAAACTCTATAAGTAGGAGGAGTAATAACTGATTTTCCGGTGATAATAGATAGTAATGTTTTCCATTGTTGGCTATCTAATTCCTTTCCTTTAACCACTGTAGAAGTGTTAATAATTTTTTCTTTCAACGAGTTTAAATTAAGTAAATCATTAGCAAAAATAATAGGAGGATTACTAGGTAATTTATCAAAACCTTTTTCTTGCCATGCTTCGCTTTTGATGAAGGGTAATGCAATTAAAACCCGTCCTTTGATTTGTTGAGATAAACTAGGTTCAGTAGAAAAATAATCTAAAATATTAAAAAGTTGATTTTCAGCTTGTTGATAAGGATTTCCTTGATTAGTATAAAAATTTTGATACTGCCAAAGATGTCCATTTATGCTTACTATTTGCTCAATATTTATTGCTTTTACTTCTATAATAACAACGCCTATCTTTTTCTGAAAAATAAGTATGTCTGGCTCTTTTCTTTGATTTTTAGTATTAAATAAAGGATAACGCCAATAAGCTAAAATCTCATGATTAATAAAAGCATTTTTTATTGATTGCCAAACAAAATATTCCCCTTTTTCACCCTTATTATCTAACTTCTCTGTAGCGATAAAACAGCTCTTAGGCAAGTTTATATCAGTCATTACTAGACACAATCAAAAGTTTCTTCAATTAATTAGACAGACATTTTCAAAAAACATCGGAACAAACTTGTGGTGAGGGCTTCAACTTTAATTATTATTTATTAATATATCATACTGCTTAATGGTATATTCAAAAAATAAAACAGGCTTCAATTAATATTTCTTAAAGGGTTATTAAATTAATTTGGCTCTTCAATTTTTTTCTTAGTTTACTCTTTCCAAAAACAAAACAATAGGCTATGAATTCAATAGCCCACTCTTAACAATTTATTCTTTTAACAATAAGCCAAGACGCATTTAACTGGACACTTTTATTAATTTTTGAAAATTACAATAACTATTTACTTTTGCCTTTTGCCTACCTTCATTGGTAAACTTGTGATGCGTCCTAACTCATTTTAGTTAATCAGATTCCCAATTTTCACAAGCAATTAAATCACCAATTTGATCTCTTAATAAATAATCGCATTGTTCTAATTCACATTCAACACAAACCCATTCTCTAGCCGGGATGTATTGACATAAAATGTAAATGGGTTGATGACGACTAACAACTCCTTTTTCCACTAAATGACGTGCTTCGTCTCTAATCATCTCAATTGAGTAATCCGTGGCGTTTTTGGTTAAAGTTTTCATCATTTTTGCCCCGTTAATTTTTATCCTGTTTCAATACTTAATATAGTCTAACCCAAGGAAATTGATTATAGTTACTTAATGTATCTTAAATTACATTTTTCTCAAAAAAAATCAGATATTCTAAAGGGTTGCTATAAGCCCCATAGAGAAAAAAATACTATAAAAAATCTCCTTTAACAATGTCAAATTTTCCTGACAAATTAAATAAGGATTTTAGGGCTAATTCTTGAGCAATAGGCATTTGTCCATAGGAAAACACCCAAGGTATAGATTTTGGCATATGAGATAAAAACCAATTTTTAACATAAGGGCTACCGTAAATCACCACCCCTTGAAGATTATTTTGGGATAACAATTTCAGATAAACTTCCTGACTTTCAGGGGTTAAACCTGCCCTTCCTCGAAAGGGATTTCCTCGTAGAAAAATCTGTAACAGTAATGGTTGTTGAGCATTTTGCACAGAAAATAGATTATATTCATCAAAAACCCGACGATGATAACCCCTTGTTTGTGGTATTGTAATAGCGGGTGAACTGCGATCGAGATATTCACAGTTTAATAAATCTTCCACTACAACTAAATTTATTCCCTCAGAGGCATTTTGAATGGGTATATTACCCCCTTTACTCATACTTTGGGCTAAAATTTCATTTATTACTTGACTGGCATCTGAACTATAAATGTTAGCCATAGAATGAGATTGAGAACTAACACCTTCACTAAATAGTTTTTGTTTTGCACAAGTAATCCTTGAATAACTTTCGTCAATGCGACTTTCCGATAAAATACCCGAATCTATGGCTTTAATTACTGATTTAATTGCTATCTCTGGATTATCGGGCATGAGTAAAATATCCGCCCCTGCCTGTAGTGCTTTAACGGCGATTTCCTCTGAGGAAGCATATTTTTTTACTCCCCCCATAATTAAAGCATCGGTAATAATCAAACCCTCAAAACCCATTTTTTTCCGTAACAAATCCGTTAACACCTTTGGCGAAAGAGTCGCAGGATTGTGGGAATCTAGGGCATTTACTAACAAATGGGCAGTCATAACGCTATCAACTTTTTCCTTGATAACCTTTTCAAAAGCACTTAATTCGAGGGATTGTAAACGCTCTAAACTATGATTAATAGTGGGTAAATCAAGATGAGAATCCGTTGCAGTGTCACCATGACCGGGAAAATGTTTTGCACTTGTTAAGATAGGATAATTATGACAACCCCTAACAAAAGCAGAAGTTAAATCTTCCACAGTTTTTAATTTATCTCCAAAAGCACGAACATTAATAACGGGATTATCAGAATTGTTATTAATATCTGTCACAGGGGCTAGAATCCAGTTAATACCAATAGCAAGGGCTTCTAGGGCAGTAATTTCTCCCATTTTTTCAGCATATTTAATCCCCAAACTTGGATTCTCGTTGTAAATTTCCGCTAATGCCATAGGAGGGGGAAACCAAGACGCACCAGAAAATCTTTGCCCTACTCCTTCCTCTATGTCGGCGGCAATAAATAAAGGTGTTTTCGCCCATGTTTGCAATTGTTGAGTGCGATAGGTAATTTCTGCACAGCTACCTCCTAATAAAATAACTCCACCTAAATTCAACTCTTCTATCCATTTTTTTAATTGAGGTTGAGTGGCTTCCCATGCGGGATAACGTATTTGATGATCAAAAATATAACCTGTGGTGCGTACAATAATTAGTTGTCCAATTTTTTCAGGCAGAGAGAGTTTTTCGACTGGTAACATAGCTTAATCGATGAAAAATTAAGAATTATTTAAAATCTTCTAGTATTTACTATACTCAGTGAAGGAATAAAATATTAATACGAACTCTACATCATAGAATAATAACTGCAAAATTCTTGTCTCTTGTTTATCCTCACTTAAACACTGTTTGAGTAGGTTTTTTTCAAGGCTAGTATCAAAATGTTTTACCCTCACCTCCAACTCCCTCCCACAGGCAGGGCTGTTTCATTCTAAAATTTTCTGGTTAAGGCAGGGGATACCTGAGTTCGGAGTTCGGAGTTCGGAGTTCGGAGTTAAAAGTAATAATTATTGACAAAAAAGCTCAATAAATTGATTTTAAATGAGTTTTTCCTAAATTTAATAATTTTTTATTCCAAAATTGGCTCGATGATAACTCGAAGGCGCTTTATTTTTCGATACTTTTTTCATCGAACTCAGTTGGGGAATAGGCACTCTTGCAATAGTTTTTAATGGTTTATGGTTATAAATTGATAATCTCAACATTTTTAACTACTTCTTAATCCTCAAAGCTCTAAAACCCTATATTCTTTTACTGGCAATAGTTTTAGCGTTTTTGTATTTCTACTTTGAAACCGCCCTGCCTCCCACAGGGCGACGGGAGAGTTTTTCAAATAATTGATTAATTAATCGTTAATAATTGCCGTATTTGTCACTACCTATTAGTTTTAGAAATTAATATTTCCAAGAATGAAAACATCCCCTGCTTTTTGAGTAATCTCTAATGATTATTGATTATTTTCTCGAAAGCAGTAAGCACACATTCCCCAACGGTTTAATTCTCCCTCTGGGCAAAAACTTTGACAACAGGGGCAAGTAGAGTTATTTTTTGCTCTTTGTTTAATAATTTCAAACCATTGTTGCAGGGCTTCTTGAGGAGTTTCTGTAGGTTGTGTTATAAACTCCGTAGATTCAACTAAACTGGGATGACTTAAGTTTGTTTCTGCTTCTGGAATGGGGGCAGTGTGTTGACTATACCATTTTCCAAAAACAAAATATATGTCTTTGATGGGATTTTGAATACGGCGATTAATTTTGATAATCAAGGTGCGTCTTTGTAAGGATAATTCTTGAGCCCATACTGCACTTTGAGTGGCGATGAAAAATACTTCTTCTTTAAGATAAATAGGAGATGTATGTTGTGCTATCTTTTGATTAACAATTTCATACCAGATTTTTTTTAACTCATAGTATCTTCTTTGTTTTTCCCATTGTGGTTGAGAGAGAATAGAATTTAGTAACTTATCGATCGAATTTAAGGTCATTATATAGATTATGAGTAAAGTACCGATGTCAGTTCATCCCCTGATAAAAAAAATTATACAAAATTTAGATTTAGATCTTGGAGCAGAATTAAGACGCTATGAAAAGAATACAGTGGATAGTAATATTCTAATTCCTGAATTGATGGAAACTGAATCTATTGACTTGCCCTCGAATTCTAGTTCTTTAGTTTATCATCCTCCTCTCGATAACTATGATGAAGATGAGCCAATACCTGTTGCTTCCCGATTAATAAGCCGCGATCGAACTTCCTTACTAGATTTAATCTTAACTCCTTGGGGAATTTTTGGAATAATTATATTTTTCGGAACAAATATTTTGATATTTTTAGGCATAAATAACTTTAATTTCAAAAGTCAAAACCAAGAAAAAGAAATTGTTGAACAGACTATAGAAGAGGAAAAAATTGTCAATGACATGACTCCAGAAACAGAAAAAAAAGATAGTAAAATGATAGAAGAAAATGAAGAAAAATTTCCTCCTTTACCCTCATCTCTTCCAAGTGCAGATAATAATGCAAATATTATGAATAATATTCCTGCATCTCCTTATCCTGATTTAAAAACAGCTTTAATGAAGGAAATTAATAATAACGAATTAAGTGAATCCTCTTTACCATTACCGCCACCTTTATTGGAAGAAAATTCAAATACATTACCGAGTCAAGATGAACCTATAGAGGTTAATTCATCATCTCCAAATAATCAAAAAAAAGAGTATATTGTATTAACTAATTATGAAAATATGACTCAATTTAGTAATATAAAAAAAGAAATTCCTAACGCTTTTATAACTAATATTGCAGGAGAAATGAAAATTCAATTAGGAGTTTTTAAAACGGAAATGGAAGCTAAAACAAAATCTCAACAATGGCAAAAACAAGGTATTAAGACCTTTTTGCAGTAACTTATTTCTCTTAAAATTTTTTAATATTAACTATCCTAATCTGACATAATTTTTATCTAAATACAGGACAAAAAAATACTAATCAGAGAAAAAGTAATATTAATCTTAATTGACTTTTAAAGTCCAATCTTCTTCAATGGGTTCATAACCAATATCAATTTCCTCCTTTTCAATAATACTTCTAACTTTTTCAAAAACCTCTATTCCTTTAGGTCTAATAGCTGCAATAATATATTCTTGATCTCGTTTTTCCCTAACATCTCTAATTAACTGCAAAAAAGCTGAATCAGAATTTTCCAGTTGATTTGTAGGAATAAATTCTTTACTAGGATAAATAACCACCCCATCTTCCTTGCATTCTATATAACGAGGCTGTTTTTGTTGATTTGCACCATCTTCGCTTTGTGCAATAATCTTAACTTCAGGGTTAGAATCTAAAGTTTGAGTGCTTACTACAATAATTAATAAAATTAAACTGCCAATAGTACAAGCTAAAACCGAGAGAAATGGAAACAATTCTAGTTCTATTTTTTTATGAGATTTTCTAGTCCTAGACATAATGATATTTTGGATATTTAATTATATTTAAAGTTTCTTAATTTTAATAATTCTTCATTCTTCATTTTAGTTATCAATTTGTTCCACTAAACGAATAACTCTGGGTTTACTTAAATCCTGTAATGTGGGTTGAATACCCGTAATTTTGTCTTGAATATTGACCAATGTTTTTTCAATATCTCCAACATTATGTAAAACTTCGACTATTTTCTCTAGGTTAGATTGTAAAGATTTTAACTCAGCAATTCTAGCACTAGATGCTTCTAAAGAAGTAACTTTTTCTTCTAAACTGATGGCCGCTTTATTTAATTGTTGACTGATAGCTTGAGATGCTTCCACTAAACCTTGACTGTTAGTTTCGTTATTTTTTTGGACTAAATCCACTAATTCTTTTATGTTAGTAATTATGGACTGATTCAAATCATTTTGTTGTCCGAAGGTTTGAATAAATTTGTTTCTATCTTCTAAGATAGCGGCATTAACTTCTTTAATTGTATTAAGTAATTGTTGCTCTTGTTCATAAATTTTCTGAAACTGATTCACAAATTCTGTTACTAAATTTTTAGCGGCTTCTTGAGCATAAATTTGGGCGGGAGAAATCAATTCTTCTGGGGTGGGAAGTGCTTCTTTTATTGGTTTAATTAATTCTTCTTTTGTCGGTAATTTTTTCTCAAGGGTTGTATTGATTGTATTAATAATAACTTCTGTATTGAGGTCATTTTTCTCGCCAGTTTGTTTCTCATTTAAACGAGGTAAAATATAATCGTTAATATAAATATCTGTTGCTAAAAGTAAGTTTGATTCCATCCTTTCAATTAAAACAAGGGGAATCATTACAACCACAGATAACAATAAAGCCAATAGGGTGGTATCAAAAGCCACTGCCAAACCACTGGTAACAGTTCCTATACCTTCTTTTATTTGGTCTATTTCGGCGGTATTTTCCAAAAAGCCAGTAAAACCATTCACCGCACTGCTAATACCTAATACTGTACCAATAAAGCCCAATAGAGGAATAGCCCATACTAAAATTCTTGGCACTGCGTAGGAAGATTCAGAGGCACTTAGATAAAATGATGAATCATCAAGGGCAAAATCTGTAACGGTTTTTCTACTTCCTGAGTTGATATAGGCATTAATGACTCTCCTTAAGCGATTAGTTATCATGGTAGAGGTGCGAGATAAGTCTTCTTGAAGATGGAGAAGTTGCACTGATTGATGATTTTCAAAGGAAAATTCTTCGGGGATTCCTAACTTTTTAAAAACTTTATTTTCTTTGCTAATTTTTAGATATTTATCAATAGTAATAGTAATAACTAAAAAAGCACAAAAAACAGTTAAAAATTGGGTAAATCCTCTTTTTAATAACAGCATTCCCACATAAGTTTCTTGAAAGGGTAAAGCCAAAACATAAATTAATATTGTGAGGACTAAGGCGGCAATTATTGTATTAAGAAAATTAATGTCTAATTCTTGACGGTTATTATTTTTTTGACCCATGATTGCGAATATTAATAGTTTAGTTGAGAGTATATTTTACATTAGAATATTTCAAATAATAAATAAATTTTATTGATGAAGAGTGATTTTTTCTTAATGTTTAAAGAAAGATTTGATTTGATTATAGATAGTAAATCAGAGATAATAATTTGGATAGGTAAATAGTAGCGTAAAAGCAAGAGAATTGATAATGACAAAGAATGTTGGGGTAATTGGAGGTGGGCAATTAGCATGGATGATGGCTCTTGTTGCACCAAAAGAAAATATTAAAATTTATATTCAAACTCCTCATGAGACTGATTCGGCGGTGTGTTTAGGGGAAAGAACTATTTTTGCCCCAGTTGATGATGTTTCGGCAACAGCAGAGTTAGCAAAATATTGTGATGTAATAACTTTTGAAAATGAGTTTGTTGATTTGGAAGGTTTACAGTCTTTGGTGAGGGAAGGTGTGTGTTTTTATCCTCGTCTTACCAGTCTTTCTCCTTTGCTAGATAAATTTGATCAAAGGTCATTTTTTCAATCTCAGGGTTTTCCCGTGCCTCGTTTTTCTCTGTATGAGTCGGATTCGGATTTACAAAATTTTTCTTTTCCTTTAGTTTTAAAAGCTCGTCGTCATGGTTATGATGGACAGGGAACTGTAATTGTTAAAACTCCTTTTGAATTACAATCAGCGTTGAAAAAATTTAAACAAACACCATTATTGATAGAGGAATTTATCCCCTTTGAGAAAGAATTAGCGGTAATGGCGGCAAGAAGTGCCACTGGAGAAATTAAAGTTTATCCTGTAGTAGAAACCTATCAAAAGAATCAAGTTTGCCGTTGGGTGATTGCCCCTGCTTTAATTAATCAGAATATTAGAGAAATAATAAGTGCGATCGCATCTAAATTATTAATAAGTTTAGACTATGTGGGAATATTAGGAATAGAATTTTTTATGAAGAATAATGGAGAGGTGTTAATTAATGAAGTTGCCCCTCGCACCCACAATTCTGGACACTATACCCTAGATGCTTGTGAAACTTCCCAATTTGCCATGCAACTACAGGCAATCACAGGAAAAAAATTAGGTAATACTAAATTAAAAAGCTCAGGTGCAGTGATGATTAACTTATTGGGGTATGAATCCGCCCAAAGTGAATATTTATCCCAAAGAAAAGAAATAGAGCAACTAGGAGCATTTGTACACTGGTACGGTAAAACAGAATCTCGTCAAGGCAGAAAATTAGGTCATGTGACAGTATTATTAGACGAAAAATCACCTGAAAAAATGTATCACCAAGCCCAAATGATGATCGAAAAAGTAGAATCTATTTGGTATCCCCAGAGGTAATAAGAGGGAAATCGGGGCTTAGGGTATTGGGCTATTGGGGTATTAGGGGGAAATTAATTCTTGATTTAGCTGTTAGTTATAATAAGCTGTATGTAAAGAAATATTAAGTAATTTTACGAATATAACAATGCAACAGCTAGAAAAACCAATTCAAAAACCATATAGCCTAGAAGACTGGCGAAAAGGTTACGAATCTCAAAAACAAGAATTAGAATATTGGGTTGAAGATATAGAAGGAGAAATTCCCCAAGAATTATCAGGTACACTATATCGCAATGGACCTGGATTTTTAGATGTATATGGAACACCTTTACAACATCCCTTTGATGGTGATGGTATGATTACCGCTTTTACTTTTAATGAAGGTAAGTGTTTTTTTCGTAATCGATTCGTTAAAACCAAAGAATTTTTAGAAGAACAAAAAGCAGGTAAAATGCTTTACCGAGGTGTATTTGGTAGCCAAAAACCGGGGGGATGGTTAGCTAACTTATTTGACCTCAAAATTAAGAATATCGCCAATACTAATGTTATTCACTGGGGAGATAAACTTCTTGCTTTGTGGGAAGCCGCTCATCCTTATCACCTTAATCCCGAAAATCTCGAAACTGTAGGCTTAGATAACTTAGATGGCATTTTAGAGACTGGAGAGGTATTTTCTGCCCATCCTAGAATTGATCCTACTTCTAGTTTAAACAATGGAAAACCATCTTTAGTTAATTTTGGTGTCAAAACTGGACTTTCTAGCACCATTACTATCTATGAATTGGATGAAAAAGGCAAATTATTACAGAAATATAGTCATATCATTGACGGTTTTTCTTTTATTCACGATTTTGTAATTACTCCTAACTACTGTATTTTTTTCCAGAATCCGACTACTTATAATCCCTTTCCTTTTCTTTTCGGTTTGAGAGGTGCAGGAGAATGCGTAAAATTTTTAGACAATCAACCCACCAAAATTATTCTTATCCCTCGTAATGCACCCCATAAAGATGTGATTACCTTGGAAACGGAGGCCGGATTTATTTTTCATCATGCCAATGCCTTTGAAGTAAATGAACAGGAAATTGTCGTTGACTCTATCTGTTATGCTAAACTAAGTCAAATTGATCCAGATACTAGCTACAAAGAAGTAGATTTCGATAAACTAGCACCGGGTCAACTATGGCGTTTTCAACTTAACTTACAAGATGGTAAAGTTACGAAAAAATTAATTGATCCTCGTTGTGTAGAATTTCCCAGCATTCACCCCAATAAAGTAGGCAGAGATTATCGTTATCTGTTTATTGGTTCTGCTCATCATCCCACAGATAACGCTCCTTTACAAGCCTTACTCAAATTAGATTTACAGACTAACGAACAACAATTCTATTCTTTTGCTCCGAAAGGTTTTGCCGGTGAACCTGTTTTTGTACCTAAAGCAAATCCTCAATCGGAAGATGACGGTTGGGTATTTAATCTTATCTATGATTCCAGTCGTAATAAATCCGATTTAGTTATTTTTGATGGTAAAGACATTTCTGCTCCTGTAGCTACTTTGCACTTAAAACAACATATACCCTATGGACTTCACGGTAGTTGGAAAAGTTAGTTGAGTAATGATTAAATAAGTAATCAGCAATATTGTGGATAGGAGATAGGGGTTTGGGGAATTGGGGAAAATGACTATTCATCATCTCTCTTTTATCAAACGCTGCAAAAACTTGCAATTTGATAGATTCTATAACTATTGTATATCAATCCCTAGAAATAATATTGAGAGCTTCAACTAAGTAATGTTAGTCTTTGATTTATTAACGAATCGATCGTTCCATTTACTCTAAATTTTGCAAATAGTCCCATTGTTAAATCCACCATTTCTATTGATTTTGATACTACTTTTGTTTTTCTATGAAAGCGAGCAAACCAATGACGATTATCGGAATTATTTCTTTCTATGGCTATAGTTTCGCTTTTTGTCATCACATGATACGCATCTGGATGTTTAGATAATAACTCTTGGTACGGTTTCCAATCATCAGTACAGTAGACTGTTACATCCCATTTTAGTAATCTAATTAAAAGTTTTTTGAGGGTTTCACTATCACGCTTTCCCAATTCCCAGTCGATAAGTCTGTTAGTATTACGGTCATAAGCTTTCCAGATCCATAACTTGTTTTTTTTGACTCTATAAAATGCCAAAGTTCATCTAGTTCCACAACCACCGCTTCGCAGGGTTCAGGCTTTTCATAATTTTCTAGTGCCAAAGCTCTAATCCAATTTAAAATAGTCTGAGCAGAAACATTGAGAAGCTTTGCGATCGAATTCATAGACATTCCACTGCAATACAGAATTGCTGTTTCTAGTTTCATCCACATAGGTTTACCTCGATCAATCTTATCAGTGGTGAACTGATAGTTACAGTGCTTACATTTAAACCTTTGTTGACCACGAGCAAAACCGTTTTTGATGATTTTAGTATTATGACATCGAGGGCATTGATGAGACATGGTTAATTAATGATGATAGGATCAGTCTATATCATAACATTACTTAATTGATACTCTCATAATATTTAACCTGAGTTCGGGATGAATTTTCATCTATGAGTGATGGCGAAAAGGGCAAAGGGCAAAGATAAATAGTTGATAATTAAGAATTAAAAACTCTGAACACTTATCACTCATTAATTATTTCCCCCTCATCCCCTAAACATCCTAACATCTGTAACCTTAAACCTACCCTTACCCGATATTCTTAAACCGAACTGAGGTTATTTAATATGATAAAATCCATCAAAACTTTAAATGGGTAAATTTGACTCTGTAGTATAACTCAATCCTTAGTTTCCAAGTACTTTGAAAATATTTAATAATAGTTAAAATTGGGAAGTAATAAAAAAGGGTTATACACCTAGCTGATGACTTCAAAAGCTATGCCCTCCTCTACAAAGGCATTAGAGTAATTATCAATAATGCTTTGTCTTTCTTCACTTCCGACAAAGATATAACTACCCGGATTCAATAAACTTTGAAAACGATAGATAGATTCACCTGTACTGCTACCCGGAGTGGCGGCATAAAAGGCAATACCTTCCTCTTTGAAATTACTATAATTTGCTCGAATATTTTGGCTTTCTACTTCTCCTGCAAATAAATAAGCACCGGGTATATTCATATTTTGGAAGCGATTAATCTTCATTAAATTATCGTCTTCATTGGCAACATTAAAGGCAAATCCCTCTTCGATAAAGTTCGGGTAATTGTCTCGAATATTTTGGCTTTCTACTTCTCCTGCAAATAAATAGGCATTTGGTACATCTGTATTTTGAAAACGATACATTGATGTATTGAGAATATCATAACTAATTTCTGTACCATTTTCTCCTTGCTCTATTATAAATAAGGCATTACTGAAGTCTCCTTCAAGAGTAATAGTAGAATCAGTGTTACCATCGTTATTGCTATCAATATCCAGAATAGCTGAGCCAAGAGAGAATTTCACTTGATCTGCATTAAATATGTTATCTTCGATGATAATTTTATCAGTGCGATCGAATCCTTCTATAATATCCTCGTTTAATTCGGCTAATGTACCTTGAATAGTATTCGTACCTCCACCAGTAAGATTGAACAAATCAGAAGCACTACTAGGTTCAAAAATATTGTCTCGATTATCTGCGATAAATTTTGTCGCAGTGTCAGGATTGGGGGGAGTGATAATTTCACCATCAGAAAAAGAGGAAGCATTGATAATTACTCTAGTTGAACTATCAAAATTAAAATTGAGTTGATCTGCCACTAAGAGTGTGGAAGTAAGTGAAGTATAGATATTGTAAGTATTCTGGTTAGAATCGGTATAAGTACCTTGATTTATCCAATTTCCATCGGCTTGAACTGTACCAGCTAAACCTGTTACTGTCAAAACATGAGAATAACTTTGATTGTTAATAGAAAGAACTTGATTTGTGATGTCATAAACACTTCTGGTATTAACTACTAAAGTGTTATCAATTCCTAAATCAATTACCTCGATATTTTTCAGGGAATTATTGGGAATATCCTTTAAGTTTAGGGTTTTTTCCGAGATAAGATAAGGATTAAGGAGTAAGGTATCAACTCCACTACCACCATCAATACGATGGAAGTTAAAGTCACCAATAGAAATAATATCGTTTCCTAAAGCACCGTACATCACAACGGTGCCTCCCACTGCTTCTAAATAATCATCTCCTTCTAAAGCATTCATAATCACGGGATTATCTGATGTAGCTACATAATCTGCCTGCAATATGTCATTATCGGCTGTACCTCGTTGGGTTAATTCTCCGGTAAAATCACCGCCATAGAGGGCATAACCATTATTGGCAGTGCTAACATCTGAACCCATCATCATATCAGCAAAGCCATCTCCGTTGACATCACCGCCACCTCCCACGGGTGTACCTGCGGTTATCGGGATTCCTGAATAATTAACCTCAAATCCTTGAATTTCAAATCCATTATCGCCATTCAATCCATTTGATGAGCCAAAAAAGACATTGGCATAGGGTGTGCCACTAGCATTATAGAGAGAATTACCGATAATGAGATCGTCATAACCATCACTATTTATATCTCCGGGACTTGCTAATGTGACCGTTTCTGCCGAACCAAATGATTCACCAATAGATAAATTAGTTACATAGGATGTGAAAGGAGTTGACGAAGGCAGACTAAGGGTGCCACTAGATAGATTATTAAATTGATCTCCCCCGTAAATTATATAAGTCAATTTAGAGACTCTATTTTGATTACCTATAGCTCCTTGAAACTCATATACACTGATTGCAATGTCATTATAGCCATCACCATTAAAATCACCATATCCGGCCCCTTGCACTGGAGTGTTTGGGTCTTCTATATTGCCTGTGGTAACCTTAACACCATTATCACCATTGAGTTGATCAAGATTAATACTTTGTGATGGACTACTGTTCCCAAAAAGAATATAAAATCCGTAGGATGAAGAATTGTTTAATCCGAAAAGAGCAACATCATCATAACCGTCACCATTTACATCTCCAATTCCCGCAACTGAAATACTTAATTCATGAACATCTTGGATAGCTAAATTAGGAAAATTACCAATAATTTCGATCGAAGATAGAGTAGAAGATTCCCCTCCTAAAAAGATGGTATTTGTAGAAGTAGTATTAAGTTGATAATTTCCTGAATTGGTTTCCTGTGTCAATAAACTGCCTACAATAAGGTCACTATAACCATCCCCATTAAAGTCTCCGATTCCATCGGCAGAGGTAAAAACTGTTGGTTGATAAAAAGCCCCGTTATTATTATTGTCATTACTCACCAATGTCATATAATCATCATATTCTCCGACGGGATTGGTTATTTGTGGACTTCCAAAAAACAAATTGGTTGCTAAAAGATTATTGATAACAAAATCGGCATAACCATCTTCGTTAATATCTCCAACGCCCTTTACATAGTTAGATAAAGGGAAAGGATAACCTTCATAAACATTGAGTAAAGCTACGCTGGTATGGACAGTATTGGCCGCTCCCCCAAAGACTAATTTACCAATGGAATTAAAATTAGCACTTGTAGTTCCTACTAAGACATCATCGTAACCATCACCGTTTACATCTCCAGCATTATTAACAGAGTAAGGACTAACTTGGGACCCAAAAGGAATAATAAAACCCAAAGAGCTTCGCAATTTGGTTAAATCAAAACTCTGTCCTCCTCCCATCCATGCTTTACCATATAAGATATAAGTATTAGTTAAGTCACTGCCATCAGTACCATTATTGGGAGCACTAATTAACATATCTGGGATTTTATCCCCATTCACATCTCCTGCCGAACTAATAACCGTACCTGTATAACCAGAATTAATCTGAGCATTATTTACATCAACGGGTAATAAATTACCATTAAGATCCATAATACGAGAGTTATTTTGTTGTGAATCTAACTGAAAAGTATTACTGCCATTGACCCCCAATTCAGTGATTTCACTACTACCAAACAAAATATAGCCTTGTCCAGCATTAGCATAGGCATTAGGCGCGCCAACTAATAAGTCATCAATACCATCTTGATTAACATCTCCTGCTCCTGCAACGCTAAAACCTGCTCCTCCTTTGTCAGCAACCCCTTGCAAAAATAGTCCTGATATAGAATTATCGGTATTATTGTTGAGTGTAGTTAAATCAAAGCCATTTTCATCGACTCTATTCCAGTAATCACTATCACCACCAAACACTACATAGGCTTTTCCTAGGCTTCTATTTTGGTTTAAAGATGCCGTAGGAGCTCCAATAATTATATCTTGATAACCGTCATTATTAATATCTCCTGCTAATGAAACACTACTTCCTGCTTGATCTGTATAAGCCACATCAGGATAAGGATTACTAGGAATGTTTTCAACAGGATTACTATCGGAATTAGAAATAATGGTTGCCTCTCCCTTTAACAGCACACCGTTACTACCATCCAGTTGGGATAAGTCCACAACACCGTTTTTTCCGACACTTCCCCCCCCAAATACCACATAAACTTCTCCACCATTACCAATAGTTGAACCTGATTTATTTTTTATCGCATTAGTTTGGGGTGCACCGATAATAATATCTTCAATATTATCATTATTAACATCCCCCACTGCAACGGAAAAACCAGTTGAAATATCTCCATTTTTTAAGATATAGCCATTATCTCCATTCAAATTATTAAGAGCAAAAGTACCTGTTTCTGACAATGCTTTATTAAAAACGACATAGACTAAGCCTTTACCAGTAGCACCAATGACTAAGTCATCTTCTCCATCTCCGTTCACATCTCCTACTGCGATCGCATCTCCCAATTGATCCCCATCTTGCCCGGCACTTAAAACCAAACTATTATCACTGTTTAAGTCAACAGAATCCTGTTTTGCTATATTTGAGTAAGACAATGTATAAACTTGACCCGGTTTAGCATTAGGATTTGTTGCAACTCCAGGAGCACCAACGGCAATAAAAGAATTGTTGTCACTGTAAGCTAAACTATTTCCTGTCAGCAAACCCGAGACCGTACCATTAAGAATGGTGCCATTATTGCCATCAAGTTGGTCTAAATTAAGGTTTTCATCTGTAACATCAACCTGCGCAGCACCATAAACAAGATACACGACTCCATTATTAACCCCTGTTGCCCCGATTAAAAAATCATCATAACCGTCATTGTTAACATCTCCTGCTGAACTGAGAGAAACTCCTACATTGCCACCATTTTCACCATTAACGATAAAACCAGCATCAATGTATTTTAGGGCAGTGGGTTCATCATCAATAATTGTACCAGTAGCTTCTACGGTAGCATTTTGGTCAACAGCATATTGTCCTACCAGAGGATAGGCTTGAAGACTATCACTATTTAAAATCAATCTGAAAGTTTCTGGTTTTCCTTCGTAATAGTCATCATTGATTAAGTTAACAGTAATTTCTTTGGTGGTTTCACCTGGTGCAAAAGTGATTAACCCTTGGGCTTTTTCATAATCTGAACCTTCAGTAGCCGTACTATCTAGGGTTTTATAGTTTAAAGTTAGAGGTTGAGAAATATCACCACTACGGTTAATTTGAAAAACCATTACCGAGTCATCTTCCGGTGCTTGTGCTGATTCCACATCAATAAAACTAACGGCATTGTTATTTTGAGGAATAGCTAAAATAGTGTTGCCACTAACACCGGTAGAACTATTTCCATAGGCAAAAAGAGGATCTAATGTTGCTTCTAAAACAGAAGAATTACTCCATTGCTCAGTTTTTTGGTCAAAGATACTATAGTGAATTCGAGAAACAACATTACTGTCAAATCCGCCACTAGAATCAGGGGAATTGGGATCATTAACCGTCTGAGTCCACATTAAAATTAAATTTTTTTCATCGCCCACTTCATGGAGAGTCGGAGGAATATTAGGGTTAATCGGACCACTATTTACTAAAACAGGGTTTTCCCATTCGCTACCATTCCAAATGGCGGCATAAATTTTTTGTTTATCATCTTCAGAGTTAGGAGAAATCCAAGCGATAACTAATTCTCCTGAATTTTTTTGATAGGATGTAGCTTTACCAACTATACCTTCCACTCCTGGTACTTGAGTTGCGTCACCCCAAGTATATTCTCCTGAGTCATTTAAAGTGCCGATAGAATATTTGAGCTTACCATTTTGTACGTCTTCTTGAAGAGCATCTATATTCAAAATATTGGGAGCACCAATGGCAAAGTCTTGAATCCCATCGCCGTTAATATCTCCCAAACCAGAGACAGAAGTACCAAAAGCCTGATCAGATTCAGCACCAAATATGGTCATTCCTCTTTCACTGCCTATTGTTTGCAGTTCGCTAACATTGACAACTCCATTGGTCCACTCATAACCAAAAGGGTCTCCATAAATAATATAAGAAGCACCGGCATTAACGTTATTGTCAACGGTTGTTTCTGGCGCTCCTAAAATTAAATCTCGATAAGAATCCCCATTTATATCCCCACTATTAACCGAAGCCCCCGCCCCTTGAACAGAAAAACCATTACTTCCATCCAAACTATCGAGATTAAAAGTTAACTCATTATCCAAAGATTCACTACCAAACACAACAAATGATTGGCTAGGAACATTTTGATTATTGATAGTTGTAGAAGTTACCCCTAAGACAATCTCATTGATGCCATCTCCATTCATATCTCCAGCATAGCCTACTTGTAATGTGGCTAAACTAATATTGCTATCACTTTGAAAAATGACCCCTTGCCCTTGCTCTAATTTTGCTAAATCTAAGTTTGTTCCAGTGTTAAAATCCTTTGAACCAAAAATTAAATATGCTTGTCCATTCGAGCCAATAATAAAATCGGTGATATGATCTCCGTTAACATCACCAATTAAACTTACTGTTTGTAAGGAAGATGATTGCACTCCATTATTCGCACTTTGACTGTTAATAATGTTTCTTCCCCAGTATTTAGCTTCCATTTCCTCTAATAGTATGGTGTCGGGTCGTTCATTCCAACCAAAAAGAATATTTATTTGACCAGTACCACCATTTAATCCAGGAGAGCTAATGATTATATCGTTGTAACCATCATCATTGACATCCCCAAAACTTCCCACCTGAGTGCCGATGTTTCCTTGAGGATATTCTTTAGTTTTAATCTGAAATCCGCCCTGAGAATTGCCAATATCATTGAGTTTAATCGCAGACTCAAATGGTGATTGTGTGGTGTCTTTGCCGTAAAGTACATAGACTTTTCCTGTTTCTACTTGTTCATTATTAACGCTTGATAAGGCACTGGGAGAACCAATAATGAGATCTCCATAGCCATCCCCATTTATATCCGCTCCAAAAACACTAAATCCAGCTTGAGAGAGGTTATCACCTTCTAAGGCAAAACCATTAGTTCCATCGAAATTATCAACATCAAATATAATACTGGTAAATCCGTCCCAGTGTTGACCAAACATTACATAAGCCTTGCCATTTTGAGATTTAGCATTAGGTGCACCAATAATAAAGTCATCCAAACCATCTCCGTTGACATCTCCCGCCCCACTTACTGACCAACCTGTTTGATCTAATAATTCACCCCCCACAATTTGAATAATACTCATGAAATTGAAAGTTGAAACATCGCCCAGATCATAGGGGTTGTACTCATCCCCTTGATTATATTGCTGAGAACCGAGAAAAATATAAACTTCTCCGGGCGGAATATTAGTAACAGAATCCGCATTGGCATTCGTCCAAATCACCACGGGTTGATTTTGGGGATCAAATTCGATAAGAGGATTAGAATTAATACCACTACTGCCGGGGATTTTCTGAGCTGGTTGCCACTCTCCATCAATATATTGAGATACCACCACATTAGTCAAATCCTTAGTTTCATTGGGAGCATCTTTGACAAAAGCCATTAAGGTTTCGTTGTTATCCCCTAATGCTAATACTGGAACTCCATCATTGGTAAGATCGCTATCTCCTAACACCGCACTAGAGCCATAATCTGTAGTTGTTCCCCGAATGGGGTCATAGAAGAAATTACTATTACTTTGGGTTGCTCCGAAATTCTCATCAAATTCAATACTACCACTGACCTTAAATGGTCCAATACTAAAACTATAGTTAAATATTTCTTGCAAACCTAATAAACTTTGATTGGGTTCGACCTCTATGTTCGCATTAACCAATCCCGAAAGGTCAGCTTCGATACCACCGTCAAATAAAGTAATATCCCCATCAATACCCAATCCAGCTAAAAATGTTAAAGACTGCTCAAAATCTTCTGTCTGCGTGGTGCTTGATAAATTTTCAAACAGATAACTGAAGAATTGGTCTATATTCATCGACACTGTTAATTCAGAAGGATCATCACTAGAAGTTGCTGGTTCTCCGTTTTGATTGACTAGCTGAATAATATCAGTCAAAGGATTTGACTCTTGGGCGAAAGATGCGAGATTTTCCGAAAATTCCCATTCAAGTTGAAAATTTACCTCAATACTAACTGTGGCTTGTCCTAAAGGTTCAACGCTAACCGTATAAACAGGTATTTTCAAAAGAAGTGTTGCTTCTAATTCCCCTCCTAACTCCACCGCATCCCAGTTTTGCTCTCCATCGTCTGATATTCCAAAGGTAAAGCCAGCTTCTAATAGCCCTTTTATGTTAATAATCTCATTAAAAAGTGATATTTCAACTTCTAACTCAGATTCTTCTGAGGGACTTCCCGTTACAGCATTCACACTACCTATGGCAGACAAGACAATTTCTAATTCATTTTTATACTCTTCCAGACCCTCCAAGGGTTCCAGTTCTATTTTATATGTGCTACTAAAAGTTCCATTAAAAGGGGCATCAAAAGAAAATGAACCATCAGAGTTATTTGTGGAATTTTCTACTTTTAAGGTTTTGGCTACAAAAGGGCGATCGCTGTCATAATTATAAGTTAGGTCTTGAGGTTGTGATGAAATAATGTAAGAATACAAATCCGTATCAGCATCTGGGTTATTTTTATCTGATTTTTGAGTTACTACTAAAACATTTTCATCATCAAGGGCGATCGTTGCTAAACCTTGATCCGCCACTTCGTCATTTGACAACTGGTTGGGTGTACTCCAATTCCAACGACCAAAAGCATCTACAGTGCCAATGGAATAATAAGCCTCTTTTTCATTACCTTGCCCTGAAACCCAAGTTGCCTGCATTCCACTACCGCTTTTAGCGAGTTTTAAGTTAAATCCACTAGGAATATTCGCAATGGTTTCTCCTCCTATCCACTGATTGAGATTATTGTTATAAATTGCGTGATAGATATAGCCATTCTGATTCCAGATAACATGAGAAGTGTCTTTACTATCTTTCGCTAAAACTGCATTAGAGATGTTGGGAATACTACCAATAGGATTAATCGGTTGCGGTTGTGAGGATGCTTGTGTCATAGAGAGTTAACTATTAACATTTATCAGCTCATTATCCTTTTAATTCTTATGTAGAGACATCAAAAACCACCTAATTTTAACTATTATTAATAAATCATAAAAATTACAAATGTGCGATAATTATAAAAATTACCACATTATTTTGAATAGATGTAATAATCTTAATTGTAACTGATCATCTGAACTTAATATTAGACATATTAAATGTTAATCAAATTTAAAATACAAATCAATTTTTATTAAGAAAACATCAAAATTAATCCTGTTATTTTTTGTTACTATATTTTAATTTTTATTTTTGCTGTCTATGGGAGAGGATTGATAAAGTAAAAAAAATTGATTAAATATTCCTAAAGTTTGGCTTTTATATACAGGAGTTTTAACTTGATAAATACTAAAAATAAGATAGTTATTTCTGATGGTATTTTCTGATAAAAATTGCTCGATCGCACCTGAACTTTGATCAGCTACAAAGTTACAAGTTAGACTTTTTAAACTACTTAATATATCCTCTGACTTATTAGTATTACAAATTTGGTCTTTTAATGAGGCTTGGGTATTTTCAGTAATAAATTCATTAAACTTTTGTTCATTGGGATTAGTGAAGTAGCTGTAACCAAAAAAAACAGCTAATATTAGTAAAGAAATTCGAGATAATTTCATAATTTTTACACTTAAAATAAACTACAAAAAAATTATTCTTCGGGATAAATATTGGTAATCACTCTGGTACTATTATCTCCTTGGACAGTAATATTTTTATCTCTAAGATTACCCCATGCTTTAATACCTTTTAAGTTTAAATCTGGATTTAATTGACGATAATAAACATTTCCCTCTGCATTAATTTCCTCATTATCTACATTCCAAACCATTTTATCTGCATAAATTTCTGACTCTTTATCTTTAGTTTCTCCGTAAATTCCTTCTTGTAAATAAACCTGATTTTCCTCTAAATTAAATTTAACAAAATTGGCAGTTAAAGTTGTTCCTTTATCTGGTTGTATCAACTTAGTTGGTTGATTGGATTCCATGATGCGATCGCCGTAATACCAAACAACACGAGTTGTTGCCGCTTGAAGAGAAGGCTTAATCGATTGATATTCCACATCACCACTTATGACGGCTACGCTATTATTCAAATCAACTTCTACTTGTTGGCTATTTAGTTTATCCGTGATAATTTTTTCATCAAAACGAATCATATTTAAAGGCTTATTACCAATCACTTTATCTTGAGGGATTCGCCAATATAAATGTTCCGTAGTTAATTGTAAAGTTGGTTTATTAGTAGTTGCGAAAACATCTTGACTTAACTCTAAAACTTGGTTTTTCGTATTATATATTCCTTCCTTTGCCGTCACTATTAATTTTTCATGACTAGCCTTAATTTTATCTTTTCCTGTTACAACCAAAAAATTATCCTCTGGTTTCCAAACCACTTCTTCTCCTCTAAATTCAGCTTTATTTCGAGGATCAATAACTAAAATATTTCCCTCTAAAAAAATTTCTTTTCCCTCTTTTGTCACCTCTCCTCTATCAGCTTTTACCTTCAAAATAATCTCATTATTTTCAAATAAGTTACCTACTATTTCCTCTATTTTTGCACTTTGATTATCCTGAGCATAAATTGCTTTTTCGGTACTAATTCTCCAAAGAGTATTACCATCAGCATTAGATTGTTCAATGGTAGAATTATAAAGAACTAAACCTTGTTCTACTTCCCTATTAGTCTCATTATCATTAACTTCTTGAGGAGGTTGACTTTGACCCTGACAACTAACTAAGAAAAAGCACAAG
Source organism: Cyanobacterium sp. Dongsha4 (assembly GCF_036345015.1). NCBI lineage: Bacteria > Bacillati > Cyanobacteriota > Cyanophyceae > Chroococcales > Geminocystaceae > Cyanobacterium > Cyanobacterium sp. DS4. Next base: position 2,583,239 of record NZ_CP084098.1, read on the forward strand.
CAAAGAAAAGCAAAAGATTTTTTAATGAACATTATTTGTTTTCAATAAGTCTTAAAATTGTTGACTAAAAATAACTCAAAACTGAAAATTTCATACCAAAGATTTATCCAGTTTTAGCTGTGCCTCCGACATCAAATCCTCTTGAAGATGATCCACAAAAAGAATGCCATTAAGATGATCTAATTCATGTTGAATAATTCTAGCGATAAAATTATTATATTGTTTTCGATGCCATTGACCATCACGGGTAAAATATTCTACCTCTATATCTCGATAACGGGCAACCATACCTCTTTTTTGCTTAACACTTAAACATCCTTCTTCTTTTATCACTATTTCCTGAGAATGATTAACAATTACAGGATTTATCATGGCAAACGGTGACATAAAAGGTGCGTCAGGATAACGAATATTGGGATGAGAAGCCACAACAATGATTCTTTTTGACATTCCCACTTGAGGGGCGGCAATACCAACACCATGAGACTTGAGAGTTAAATCTAATAGCTCATCAATAATATTTTGTATTTCTTGGCAGTGAACATCTTTAACTTCTTGTGCAATTTCTCTTAAAACTGGTTCACCTATTTGTAAAATTTCCTTGATCATAATCACATTTTTAAAACCATTGTTGAACAACCAATTATCTGTCCTAGTATATCGTTTTCCCTAATCACATCAACTGAATGTATAAACCGCATTACCTGACGATTATTGGTATCGAGCAACACAAATTTTTCCAAACTTCTTCTTATACTTTTCTTAATTATTTCTTAATTTTTTCTTAAATCACTGGTGTGAGGTCTTCAATGTCGAAAAAAAATATTTATTGCCTAGCCACCGTTTTAAGTGTCTTAGCAACCCCTGCTATCGCCCAAGAAACTCTATATAGTTTCAATGAAGCAGATTCCATGGCACAAATTAATTCTGTGTCGCAATTAAGAGATGTTTCTCCCACTGATTGGGCATTTGAAGCCTTAAGAAGTTTGGTTGAGCGTTATGGTTGTATTGTCGGCTATCCCGATCGCACCTATCGAGGAAATAGGGCTTTAAGTAGATACGAATTTGCCGCAGGTTTAAACGCTTGTATGCAACAGATGGAAAGACTTATTGCCCAAAGTGAAAGCGTCTTAAAAGAAGATATAGAAACCCTCAAACGCCTGATGGGAGAATTTGAAACAGAATTAGCCGCCCTCGGTACAAGAGTTGACAACCTCGAAGGCAGAGTAGCATTTTTAGAAGATCATCAATTTTCTACCACCACCAAACTAGGGGGGGAAGTTGCTTTTACCCTTGCTCAAGCCTTTGGGGACAAAGTTACTAATCCAAATACTGGTATTAGCGACGATTTAGACACTCAGACTGTTTTAACTACTAGGGTAAGACTTCAGTTAACCACCAGTTTTACAGGTAAAGATATGTTACTCACTCGTTTGACGGCGGGTAATTTAGGACCATCTTTTGCACGTCAAACCTTTACCGATGAAGGGCGTTTTGCTTATGATGGACAGTTAAACAATGATGTTACAATTGATCGTCTTCATTACTACTTTCCCGTTAACAACAATCTCAGAATGTTTGTTATGGCAAGTTTAGGAGGACATCACTTCTATGCAGACACCTTTAACCCCGGTTTAGAAGCAGGAGGAGGAGCAAATGGTGCATTATCTCGATTCGCAGAAAGAAACCCCTTATATCGTCTTGGTTTAGGTGGTCAAGGGGTAGGTTTCCGATACAAACTAGGCACAAATTTTGAACTATCCGCAGGTTATTTGGCAAGAGGAGGAAATGACCCTTCTGAGGGGCGAGGCTTATTCAATGGTAATTACTCCGCCATGGGACAATTAGTCTATAAACCTACTGACAGAATTAAATTTGGTTTTAGCTATTTAAACGGTTATGATCCTAACGGAGTCGGTTCTGCATTTTCCTTTGGCGGTACGGGTACAAGATTTGCAAACTTACAATTAACAGGTTTAGGAGTTCCTAACCGTCCAATTTCTAGCAATTCCTATGGCTTACAAGGTCAATTTGATATTACTCCTAATTTCAGTCTTCGAGCTTGGGGGGGCTATACTTCTGCTAAACTAATCGGCTTAGGTGAAGGAGAAATTTGGAACTATGCCCTTGCTTTAGCCTTTCCAGACTTAGGAAAAGAAGGAAGCATGGGAGCGATTATTGTTGGTGCTGAACCCTATTTAGGAGGTTTAGATGTGCCTCAAAATCCTCGTTTAGTCAACGATACTCCCTTACACGTAGAGGTTTCTTACAAATATCCCCTAACGGATAATATTACATTAACCCCGGGCTTAATCGTTTTGGCCGCACCTAATCAAAATAGTGGCAGAAATGATCCCATCTATATAGGTACTATCAGAACAACCTTTACCTTTTAATTATTTTGGCTCTTCTACTTTGAGTATGATAAATTGTTAGTTAAGATAGAAAAAGGGGAAGAAGCAATTTAAATAGGTTTTAGTTTACCTAAATTTTAGATATTAGACTTGTTGTGAAATAATGTCTTAAAATGCTTGAAATCCTTGGTATATAAGATTTACAAACACTTCTAGCCTCAATGGCTACAACTTATACCCAGTAAAGTTTTCAGACGTTTTTTTTGTTATTTTGCAACAACTCTATTGTTTCTAAGGTTTTTCCTAATCCCAATCTTGCCATTTGCCATGCGTGGAGAGATCTACGAAATTCAGGATCTTCATAACGAGGCATTTTATCCAACATTGCTTTAAAGTATCCCACAACAATTAAAATCCCACCAATGACATAAGGTTTTTCCCACATTCGGTATAAACCAATGGCGAATATATACAAAGGGTGTGTACCCATAAAATATTGTCCTTTTCCCCATCTTAATCTTCCTTCAATAATCCCTTTTTCAGATGAACCCATTAACCGTTGATGGATAAACATTAAATTCGGATCATTAATACTACGAGTTCGCCATCCCTTCATTCTCGCCCGATGAAAAGCAATGCCATCCCAGTGAACTTCTCTTACTAACCCCCCAATATCTTCAAAACATTGACGACGATAGAAATTAATTTGTCCGGCTACCATCTCGTCTGCCATTCTTTCTAAAGTAAGTTTACCATCTTCTAATAAGTATGATTTTCCACTAGCAGAGCCTAAATGGGGATCTTCTCGAAAATATGCTAATAAACTGGAAAAATACTCTGGTTTAAACTCTAAATCTCCATCTAACTTGCCAATAAAATCATAATCTTTTGTTTTTAATCTTTCATAACCATAGTAAAAGGCTTCTACAACACCTGGTCCTACAGAACGTTTACCTCGATCTGGTTTTGTAATAACGTGGATCCATGAATATTTTTCAGCGGCTTTTTGTAAGATTTCTGAAGTTTTATCCGTTGAACCATCATCGACGATTAGCCATTCTTTGGGGGTTAATTTTTGATTTGCAACGGATTCGATTGTTTTTTCCAGATAGTGTTCCTCATTACGTACAGGAGAAATTAATACTATTTTCGATTCAAACTCACTCATTTTTTTTTGTAAACTGAATTGTGGATTAATGAAACAATACCTATTACTCGTTACTGATTACTCATTACTTTTCTCCTCTTTCTTACTAAATACTAAATGATCTTTCTCAAAACTAACTAACACCGTATCCCCTTCCGTAAAAGTCATTTCTAAGATTTTCGTAGCCAAAGGATTTTCTAATTCCCTCTGTATTGCTCGTTTTAAAGGGCGTGCACCATAGATAGGATCATACCCCACATTTACAATGTAATCCTGTGCCTCTGGGGTTAACTCAATGGCAATTCTTTGTTCACTCAACAGATTCTCAAGGCGTTTGAGTTGTAAAGTAACAATATGCCTTAACTCCTCTTTCTTCAAGCCATGAAATATAATTAAATCGTCAATGCGGTTAAGAAACTCAGGGCGAAAATGCTTTCTTAATGCCACTAATACCTTATCTTTCATCGGTTCATAGTTGTTATCATCCCCTGCTAATTTGAGGATGTATTCACTACCTATATTTGATGTCATCACAATAATCGTATTGCGGAAATCCACTAAACGCCCCTGACTGTCGGTAATTCTACCATCGTCTAACACCTGTAAAAGAATGTTAAACACATCCCGATGGGCTTTTTCCACCTCGTCTAACAATACCACTGAATAAGGGCGACGGCGTATTGCCTCCGATAATTGCCCTCCTTCTTCATAGCCTACATACCCCGGCGGTGCGCCAATGAGACGGGAAACTGCGTGTTTCTCCATGTACTCTGACATATCAATTCTGACCATTGCGTCTTCAGAGTCAAACAAGAAACCTGCTAAAGCCCTTGCTAATTCGGTTTTTCCGACCCCTGTAGGTCCCATGAACAAAAATGACCCGATCGGGCGATTGGGGTCTTTCATACCCGCCCTCGCGCGTCTAATGGCTGCTGAAACGATGGATACCGCCTCGGTTTGTCCGATCACTCTTTCATGAAGATGGGATTCTAATTCGAGGAGTTTTTGTCTTTCGGTTTCTAAAAGGCGATTAAGGGGGATTCCAGTCCATCCTGCCACGATTTCTGCTATATCCGCTTCGGTGACATCTTCCCTCAACATGGCATTGTCTTGGGATTGAATTTCGATTAATTTCGCCTCTTTTGCTTCGATGTCTTGTTGTAAAGTCTCTAGTTTGCCATATTTGAGTTGGGCGGCAGTATTTAGATCATAAGCCCTTTCTGCCTGTTCTACTTGCAAACGCAATTCTTCTTCTTCTTCTTTGAGGGCGTTAATTTCGTCTAAAAATTCTTTCTCGATTTGCCATTGAGATGACAATTCCCTCTGTTTCTCCTTCAATTCCTCTATTTCTTTGGAAATGCGATCGAGGCTTTCAAGGGTAGCTTTATCGGTTTTCTCCTCTCCAGATAAAGACAGTTTTTCCATCTCTAACTGCATCAAACGGCGATCGAGGTTTTCCAATTCAACGGGTTTAGAGGTAATTTCCATCTTTAATTTAGCCGCCGCCTCATCCACTAAATCAATGGCTTTATCAGGTAAAAAACGCCCTGTTATATAACGATGGGATAAAGTTGCCGCCGCCACCAAAGCAGAATCGTTGATTTTCACCCCGTGATGGACTTCGTAACGCTCTTTTAAACCCCTTAAAATAGAGATGGTATCCTCAACACTAGGTTGCTTGATATAAACTTGCTGAAAACGCCTTTCAAGGGCTGGATCTTTTTCGATGTGTTTCCTATACTCATCAAGGGTACTCGCCCCAATACAACGCAATTCTCCCCTTGCTAACATGGGTTTGAGGAGGTTTCCAGCATCCATCGCTCCTCCTTCCCGTGAACCTGCACCGACTACGGTGTGTAATTCATCGATAAATAAAATAATTTGTCCATCGGAGTTGATGACTTCTTTTAACACACCCCTCAATCTTTCTTCAAATTGTCCCCGATATTTCGCCCCTGCGATTAAACTACCCATATCAAGGGAAATTAGTTGTCTATCTTTGAGGGAATCTGGTACATCACCGTTAACGATTCTTTGGGCTAACCCCTCGGCGATCGCAGTTTTTCCCACCCCCGGTTCACCAATCAAGACAGGGTTATTTTTGGAACGTCTGGACAATACTTGAATGACTCTACGCACTTCTTCATCCCTACCGATAACGGGATCAAGTTTTCCTGCTCTGGCTTCTTCCGTCAAATCTCGTCCAAATTTAGTTAAAGATGGTTCAGATTCGGTTTTTTCGGTCTTTTCTTCCGTTTCTGCTTCCATTTTCTCGATTTTAACTTTGAAATCTCTTACTTTCTGTTCAAAGTCTTGGGGATCGAGGTTGAAACTGCGTAAGGTTTTTTTACCGATTCTTTGATCATCTGCAAAGGCAACCAATAAGTGAGAAACACCGATATATTCATCCTGCCAACTAATCCGACAATTCTCGGCGCGATCGAGCATTAAATCCAAACTACGACCTAAGTATAACTGATCCACGCTATACATTCTCGGTTGACGGGTGGCAAAGGTTTGTAATTGTTTTTGCAACCTATTAATTTCCACATTCGCCTTTTGGAATATTTGTACAGCGATGGTATCTTCTGCTAGTAAGGCAAGGAGCAAATGTTCTACTTCCAAATTCTGGTTTTTTAACTCCTTACAAATCTCCTGCGATCGCACGATCGCATCCCAAGCAATTTCAGTAAACTTATTTGGATCAGTTGGCTGCATTTTATGTCAATTATCGGTTTTCACAAATCTAATTATTAATCTTTTTTAACATAAGTGTCAAAGGTTATTTGACCTCAGTTCGGTTTTAGAATATCGGATAAGGGTAGGTTTGACGGTTGCAGGTTGCCTCTTACCGTGTGCATCGTTACCCATTACTCATTGTCTTTGCCCTTTTTTATTTCCGATTTCAGCAGATAATGCTAAAGTGGAGGGAGTATATTTTTTTAAAGTACGGGGAATAAATTTTAGTGAAACCGAACTTTAACAACAGAATAATTAATGTTAATGACTCTGGACTGGGTTGCTTACTCACCTTAGTAATAGTTAGCCTATTATTGGGAGCAGTGGGTTTACAATGGGTTGTTAACAGCTTTTTAATTCTCATCGCTTTTTTAATTATTAGTCCTGTTATTGCTTTTTGGGGTTTTCGTTGGTGGTTAAAAAGAAATTTAGTAGAGGATTCATGCCCTGTCTGTAACTATACTTTTACTGGCTTTAATAATACTGATTGTCGTTGTCCTAATTGTGGCGAATCTCTCCGAGTAGAGTCTGGAAAGTTTATAAGAGAAACTCCACCCGGTACAATTGACGTGAAAGCAGTAGATGTTGATGTTTCTGGAAATAATAACGAGTAATTTAAGAGAATTCTTTTTCCTGACAGGCTTCACAAATTCCAAAAAACTCCAAAGTGTGATAGTACAACTTAAAGTTTTGAGAAGAACACCACTGATTAAACATATCATCTACGGGACATAGTTTCTGCTTTAAAAGAAAAGACTCTCCACAATTAATACAATTAAAATGATGTGTGTGATGGTGATTGTCACTAATTAAAGAATATAGAGATTCGCCGTTTAAACGATTTCTTTCTTGAACAAATCCCTTGAGATGTAAAGTTTTAAGAGTTCTGTAAACCGTTGCCAAACCTATTTTTAACTTACTTTCTCTTAATTTTATATATAATTCTTGTGCTGTAATTTCTTGATTAATAGATTTTAGTATTTGCAATATTTTTTGTTGATTTTTAGTAAGTTTAATAAGCATTTTTTGTTGATTATTTTAGTCGCTAAATAATAGATTTTAGGTAATTTTAAATACTTTTAATACTTTATCATTCTTAAGAAAATTTCTTTCAATCGTTTTTATGGTCAAAAATTGTCTTCATTCTGTTAATATTTTATGATAATGATTATCATTTTATTAAAATGCTGTTATATCGTCCTCGTCGTTTACGTCGCACAGAAGCACTACGATCAATGGTGCAAGAGAATCATCTCACGGTGAATGATTTAATTTATCCTATCTTTGTCATGGAAGGAGAAAACATCAAACAAGAAATCCCCTCCATGCCTAGTTGTTATCGCTATTCCCTTGACTTATTATTAAAGGAAGTACAAGAAATTTATGAATTAGGTATCGGTGCGATCTCACTTTTTCCTTTAATAGAAGAAAATAAAAAGGATAACGAAGGAAAAGAGAGCTATAATCCAGAAGGATTAGTACAACGTACAGTAAAAGCCATTAAAACCGAAATTCCCCAAATAACGTTAATTACCGATATTGCCCTTGATCCTTACTCTATTTATGGTCATGATGGTATCGTTAAAGATGGAGAGATATTGAATGACGAAACCGTAGAAGTATTGGTAAAAATGGCATTATCTCACGCCGAAGCAGGAGCGGATATGGTTGCCCCTTCGGATATGATGGATGGTAGAATTGGAGCAATTAGACAGGCATTAGATAAAGAAGGGTGGATAAATACAGGAATCCTCGCCTACTCAGCAAAATACGCCTCAGCTTATTATGGACCATTTCGGGATGCTTTAGAATCTGCCCCCCAATTTGGAGATAAAAAAACCTATCAAATGGATTATGCTAACAGGAAAGAAGCCATTAAAGAAGTGGCTTTAGACATCAAAGAAGGTGCAGACATGGTAATGGTAAAACCGGCTTTAGCCTATTTAGATATTATTAGACGGGTGCGAGATTATACTAATTTACCCGTAGTTGCCTATAACGTTAGTGGCGAGTATGCCATGATTAAAGCGGCCAGTCAACAAGGTTGGATAGACGAAGATAAAGTTGTGTTAGAAACTCTTATCAGTATGAAAAGGGCAGGTGCGGATTTAATCTTAACCTATTTTGCTAAACAAGTAGCCCAAGGGTTAACTCAAAATTAGGTTAATGTAACCTGAGTGCAGGATAAATTTTCTCCGTCATGATGACAAAAGGGTAAATCCCCCTTTATCTCACTGAAATAGGGGTAGGGCAAAAGGCAAAAGTTTTTAATTAACTTCCCTCTAATACCCCAACACCTCAAAACCCAAATCCCCCAAAACCCTCACACCTGTAACCTGATACTTGTTTTAGGGATAATTTATCATATCCAAAGTAAGAGAGCCATAATAATTTATTTTTGCCATGCAGGATGAGAAAGTAAAGCATCCATAACTCTTACACCCCGGAGTTGATTGGATAAGGGTAAATGCCCGATGGGTGCAGATAAATCCCAAATGAATTCTTGAGGATATTTTGTCCATTTATTACCGCTTTTCCATTTTAATTTAGTCCAAAGTTGACTATAATCTTTGCCTAAAGATAACCATAATTGACGTTGAATTTGATAACCAAATTTGCCTTCAGAGTAGGTTTGCCAAAGAGTATCAATCGTTAACAAATCCGTTTCTGAGAATTTTTCTACTTCTGTGAAATATACCCATTTCCTTCTAATGGCTGTTTCTCCAGCTAATTCACAAAGTTTTACTCTGGTTAAAGTATCTGCTTCTTGATATTTTTTTCCTATCAATAATATTTGTAATTCACTGTAATCAATATTCTTTTCTGAGGATAATTGAACGATTCCTTGAGGAAAATGTTGATTTAAAAAGGTCTCATTTTCTGAATTATTACTATGTTTTAATACTTGATATATTTTTCCTTTTAGTGGTGATATTTCTTCTGGATTAGATAATAAAAAATCTCTTAAAAATTGGTAATTTTCTTCTCCTTTTTCAACAATCTCATCGATTAAAGCTATTTTATTTTTATCAGAAGTTTTAGTAAATTTATCTTTAAGGGTTTCTAATTCATTCATTGTTGATTATTTATTATTTTTAAATATTATTTTTAAGATAATTGCTACTATCTCTAATTCAAGATTCAATTTTGAATAATGACTAATAGTTTTTTATATTTTTAGAAATTAGTTAGATAGTTATTATAATTTTATGAGTTAAATAAAAAAGCAATAATAAACTAAATTTATCAATTATTATTTTTTCATCTTTACCATTTTACCATTATGATCTTGGGAAAGAAAAGGAGAATTGAGGTGAATCTTTAATAATTAGGTAAAGGTGACATGATAAAGAAACAATAACATAGTGGCAATAACTGCACCCAGAAAAGTATTAATAATATTGACAATTTCATTGGTTAACCAATCTATTTTTTCCTGTAAAGTTGCCCCGATAACGCTTTCTAGGTTAGTAGCGATGAAAGCTGAGATAAGACATATAACAATACCAATCGGATTGATTAAATTAGTAAGATAACCTAAAAGTGCGATCGCACCACTAGCAATTATACCAGCTATCGTACCTTCTAAACTAATTGCCCCTTCTGTGCCTCTAGCCACTGGCTGTAAAGTAGTAATTAAAAAAGTGCGTTTACCGTATGCTTTACCAATTTCACTCGCGCAGGTATCGGATAACTTAGTAGCAAAACTAGCTACATAAGCGATGAGAAAAAAATCACCCCCAGAATCGGTGAAACCATAACCTAAAGCACACACAAAGGCAATCAAAGCACTGCCCCATACATTTTCTACACTCCTTACTCCTTCTCTTTTTTCGGCAATTCCTTCCGCCATTTTCTGTGCCATGCCTACTTTAGTAATACCAGAGCCTACTAAAAAATAGAACATAACGACAAGATACCCCTGCCATTGAAGACAACCCCAGACAACTACTCCTAAAATCCAAGCATTGAGATAACCCATAACTGTTAGTAACTTTTTGGGGAGCAAAAGTGCGATCGCTAGTAATATTGTATTAATAGTAATCCCCAATAGCCATGGGTTTTGCAAAATCAAGTTAATGATATTCATTGTTTTATTCTCAACCCTTAATAGTATTTACCTAACACCCTAATTCCTAAGCTATTGTCAAATTTTGTGTTTACAAATTTATTGACTCTTAAGCACTAACTGGTTGAGAAAGATAACCTAATTTTTCTAAACCTTGTAAAACTTTGTTAACGCTTTCGTCTAATTCTTCAAGATCTGTGCGACACTCAATTTCAGGATTAGTAGGAGGTTCATAAGGGTCACTGATACCAGTAAACATCTTGATTTCACCTGCGCGGGCTTTTTTATACAATCCTTTAACATCCCTATCTTCACAGACGGCAAGAGGTGCATTTACGAAAACTTCAACAAAGTTACCTATTTTAGCCCTAACTTCTTCTCTGATAGCACGATAGGGAGAAATAGCAGAAACAATTACGATTACACCATTACGGGTTAATAGTTGAGAAACAAAACCTATACGGCGGATATTTTCGTCTCTATCTTCTTTACTGAATCCCAATCCTTTGGTTAAATTAGTACGTACAATGTCACCATCAAGTACTTCTATTTTATAACCTTGTTCTCTTAATTTTGCCTCTACTTGTTTACTAATGGTTGTTTTACCCGCACCACTCAAACCAGTAAACCAAATTGTTGCACCCTTATGTTCCATATTTTTCAATAGTATTTTTGTCTATAAGTTAATATTCTTTTGAGTATTGTACAAGTGCCTGTTACTCCAGACAAGAAATAAATGATAATGGGGTGTTAGGGCATTGGGGGATTAGGGAGATTTTTGACTTGCAGATTTTAAGTAACAATAATAAAATCTTGAAACAATCAATATCTAGTTATAGATTATAAAAATCTATTTTTCTTGATAAATTTAGGGCTTATTTTCTACTACCTAAAAAATTGATTATCAAAGGTGATATTTCTTCGGAAAAATGTTCTTGAGGATAGTGTTTTGCTTCTGGTAATGGTGTTAATTTTAGTTTATTATTTGTTTTAACTAAGTTTTCTACAGACTCAATTTCTAACCAAGGATCTTCATTTCCCCAAATAATTAAACAAGGTTTTTCCCATGTTTTTAAAGCTGTTTCTATTTCTTTTGTTGTTTGTTTTAATTGTAAATTTTTGACTATAGTTACTAACATTCTTCCTGCGGCGGATGAGGTAACAATGGGTTTTCTATATAAGGCCAAATTATTATCAGAAATAACAAATCCTGAACCTTTTTCTAAGGTGCGATCGACAATTAAGGGATCTTGTGTTACCATATCTCCCAAAAGGGGAAATCCGCATTGGGCAATCTGCCAAGGTAATTTTGCCTCAGTCGTAATGGGGGCATTTAATATTACTAAATGGTCTATTTTTTCGGGATATTTAAGAGCGTATTGAATGCCAATTGTTCCTAGAAAACCTTGAATAATTAAGGATACTTTTTCTAATTCTAACGTTTCAATAAAATCTTTTAAAGCCTCAATAAAATTATCTGGTTTGTAGCCAAATTCTCTTTTTTCTGGGATGTCTGAAAATCCCCATCCTAACCAATCAGGTGCGATCGCACGATAGCCATATTCTGCTAAACTAGGCATTATTTCCAACCAACTAAAACTTTGAGAGAATAAACCATGTAATAAAATTACTGGAACTTTATTATTCTCTTGGGGAGGTAATATTTCCCGATAAAACCATTCAAAATCACCGACTTTAATTTTATTTTCTTGTATTTTCACAGATTTTTGTTAATTGTTAAATAGTTTTTAAACAAATTACAGCATTTGCCGTTGTAAGATTAATTAAACTATTTTTTGTTCTTTTACTCAAATTTTTCTTACTTTCAGAAGCTATTGGGCAAAGGGTAAGAGGCAAGGGGCAAGAGTGTTTAATTAACTTCTCCCTAATACCCCATTTCTTCCTAACACCTCAATCAGACTATAATAAATATTGTTATAAAGTTATATGATTAATTAATTATTGGTATTATGACGATCGCATCTAGTTGGATTTATGGATTAATGGGGGGTATTCTCATTGGAGTAAGTGCCAGTATTTTACTCGCATTTAATGGGCGTATTGCAGGAATTAGTGGCATGATTAACGGAGTATTGGAATTTTCGCCGACTCAACGATGGCGTTGGTATTTTTTAGGGGGAATGATTGCAGGGGGATTTATTTATGAGTATATTTTACCTCTTCCCTCCACTCCTGCTTCTGGTGTCGCTGTTATTCCCATGATTTTAGGCGGTTTATTAGTTGGTTGGGGGACAAGAATGGGGAATGGTTGTACTAGCGGTCATGGTGTTTGTGGTTTAGGTAGGTTATCGATGCGATCGCTTGTATCAGTTATTAGTTTTTTGGCATCAGGAATGATAACTGTTTATATCACTAGACATTTAATCAATTAGAGTAATTTAGTCTATCTTTTCTTCATTCATCACCTCGTTTTCTATTTCCATCAGTATTTTTATTGTCTTACTAAATATAACTAAAATTAAATTGAAAAAATGATGAAAAAACAAAGTGTAATTGCCCTAATTAGTGGATTATTATTCGGTTTAGGATTAAGTATTTCTCAGATGGTTGACAGAGAAAGAGTACTAGGATTTTTAGATGTGGCAGGTAAATGGGATGCAACTTTAATGTTTGTCTTGGGAGGTGCAGTAGGAGTAACTTTGATTACTTTTCGTTTTATTCTCAAATTCAAACACCCTCTTTTTGAGCAAAAATTTTATTTGCCTAGCCGTCAGGATATTGATCTAAAATTAATTTTAGGAGCAGTTATTTTTGGTATTGGTTGGGGTATTGGCGGTTATTGTCCCGGACCTGCTGTTACTTCCTTAGTACAATTGAGTATCAACCCGATTATTTTTATTATTGCTTTTATTATCGGCTCATTAGGATATGAAAAAATTATGGGCAATGAGTAATTAAAACAAGGCAAAAAGCAAAGAGTAAAGTTAGAAGGGTAAGGGGCAAACTTCCCTTTATTCTCCCTAAATAGGGAGAAGGGCAAAAGTGTTTAATTAACTTCTCCCTAATACCCTAATATCCCAAGCCTCTACTTCCCCAATCCCTCAATACTCCAACATCAAAATCTCTTAATCCTCTAGTATCCGCTTATGGAAAGTAAATTACTGCGAGTCGAACGTTTATTGAAAGGAGTTGCTGATGCTACAAATTATTTACTCACAGTAAAAGATTATAATAAGGGTATTAATCAGGCTTTAGATACTTTAGGAAAAGCAACAAAAGTCGATCGCATCTATATATTTAATGTACATCCTCATCCTCAATGGGATAAACCTGCTTATAGTCAATTATGGGAATGGGTAGCCGAAGGAATCACCCCAGAAATAGATAATCCTTACTTACAAAATATGCCTTTTGATGATTTTATACCCCGTTGGTATAACATACTTTTATCGGGTGACACAGTAGCAGGAAATGTAAGAGATTTTCCCGAATTAGAAAGAATTGTTCTTCAACCTCAAGGTATTTTATCTTTATTAGTTGTACCTATTCTTATTAAAGATGAATTTTGGGGTTTTGTGGGTTTTGATGATTGTCATAGTGAACGAAATTGGACTGAAATTGAAATTTCTACCTTAAGAGCGATCGCAGGTAGTATTGGGGGTATAATTGCAAGAAGTCAAGCTGAAAAAGAATTACAAAATCTTAACCAAGAATTAGAAAAAAGAATTGAAACTAGAACCCAACAACTATTAATAGCAAAAGAAGAAGCCGATAAAGCCAATCAGGCAAAAAGTGAATTTTTAGCAAGAATGAGTCATGAATTACGCACTCCATTAAATGGCATTTTAGGGTTTTGTCAACTACTCAATAGAGACGAAAATTTGACTTATTTACAAAGAGAAAACTTAAAAATAATTAATAGTAGTGGAGAACATTTACTTAACCTAATTAATGATATTTTAGAATTAACTAAAATCGAAGTGGGTAAAATATCTCTTAATCTTGCTGACTGTGACTTGGATAAATTACTAGACAGTTTGAGGGATATGTTTTATCTTAAAACCTCAGAGAAAAATTTAGAGTTAATAATTATCCGTGATATTGATATACCAAATCATCTTCGCTTAGATGAAAGAAAACTCAAACAAGTATTAATTAACCTAATTCATAATGCCATTAAGTTTACTAACCAAGGAAAAATTAGCATCAAAATACAATCTATAAAAGATAATCAAAATACAGAAAAAATTAATCTATTATTTATAGTAGAAGATACTGGAGTAGGCATTGCCCCAGAAGAATTAAAAATTATTTTTGAACCTTTTGAACAAACACAATTGGGAATTAAATCTAATCAAGGAAATGGTTTAGGACTTTCTATTTCTAAAAATTTAGTTAAATTAATGGGAGGAAATTTACAAGTAAAGAGTAGCTTAAATCATGGTTCATCTTTTTATTTTCAGATTCCAGCTACCATTATTCAAACAAATAAAAATGTATTAAATCCTTCATTTAAAAATAAGTTAAATTTAAAAGCATCTCCAGAAAAGAATAAGATTTTAATAGTAGAAGATATAGAAGTAAATAGCCAATTTTTAATCAAATTATTAACTCCTATGGGCTTTGATATTTCCGTAGCGGAAGATGGAGAAAAAGCCCTTAATATGTGGGAAAAATATTTACCAGATTTGATATTAATGGATATACAAATACCTATTTTAAGCGGTTTAGAAGTCACACAAATTATTCGAGAAAAAAAAGACTTACCTCAACCTAAAATTATTGTTGTTTCTGCTAGTGCCTTTGCTAATGATGTTGAAAAAGCTACTTGTAAAGGTTGCGATGATTTTGTCATGAAACCTATTGTTGAAAATATATTACTAACCAAAATAGCTCAACATTTAGGTATTAATTTAGACACAAACACATCAGTTAATGACACTAAAGAAAGTTTAGACGTAAAAGAAAAACTGATCAAAAACACTTTACAAAAAATGCCATCAGAATGGATTAATAAATTAAATAAAGCCGCAAAAGAATTAAATAGAGACAAAATATCTCTACTTCTTCAGTTAATTCCTTCTGAATATGATCCACTACTAAAAATATTAAATAAAATGATAAAAGAGTATGATTTTGAGCAAATAATCAGGCTAACTCAATAAATTACCAATGAATATGTTACCCCAGCAAAACTCATTAGGCAGTATTTTAATTGTTGATGATGTTTTAGAAAATCTTGATTTATTATCACAAACTTTGACTTCTCAAGGTTATCAAGTGCGTTGTGCGAAAAATGGTTATTTGGCTTTGATGAGTATTAAACATGAATTACCAGATTTAATTTTACTAGATATAAAAATGCCCGGGATGAATGGCTATCAGGTTTGTCAAAGTTTAAAAGAAAGTAATAAAACGAAAGATATACCGATAATTTTTTTGAGCTCTGCCGACGAAATACAAGAAAAAATACAAGCCTTTGCTATTGGGGGAATAGACTATATTACAAAGCCTTTTGAAGTTGCCGAGGTATTAGCCAGAGTTGACACCCAAATGGGTTTGTTGAGGACAAGATTAGAATTAAAACAATTAAATCAAGAGTTAGAAGAAAGGGTAAAAATAAGAACTGATGAACTAGAAAGATTAAATCAAGAGTTACGGCTAGAAAATGAGGAAAGAAAAAAAATTCAAGAAAAGTTGATTTACGATGCTTTACATGATTCTTTGACTAATTTACCTAATCGCAGTCTGTTTATTGACAGAGTTAAGATGTTAATTCGTCATTGTCATCGTTTTCCCGATTATCAATTTGCTATTTTATTTATAGATTTAGATCGTTTCAAATTAGTTAATGATAGCTTAGGACATCACGTAGGCGATCGCCTTTTGATTTTTTGTGGACAATTATTCCAACGCTGTATAAGAGAAAGTGATACTGTTGCCCGTTTAGGAGGGGATGAATTTGGTATTTTACTAGATAATATTAGCGATGTTACCCATGCCATTGAGACAGCAGAAACTATCAAAATGCAGTTGAGTAAATCATCTCCGTTGTTTAATCATCATTTTAGCCCTTCCGCCAGTATTGGTATCGTTATTGGTAATTATCAGTGTCAAAATGCCGCCGATTTATTACGCAATGCCGATATAGCCATGTATCGAGCCAAAGAAATGGGGAAAGCTAGATACGCCATTTTTAACCAAGAATTACATCAACAAGCTATCCAACGTTTAGAAATAGAAAGCGATTTAAAAAAGGCACTGGCATTCAACGAGATGCGGGTATATTATCAACCAATAGTTGAATTGAAAACAAAGCGTTTGAAAGGATTTGAATGTTTAATTAGATGGCAACATCCAAAAAAAGGTTTAATTTCACCCCTAGAGTTTATTCCCATCGCCGAAGAATGTGGCTTAATTTCTTCTCTGGGAAATTGGGTATTACAAGAATCCTGTCGTCAATTAAAGCAGTGGCAAACAATATATAATCATCACTCAGAATTAAGCATCAATGTTAATTTTTCTCCCAAACAATTTGAAGATATTAATTTACCCCAAACAATTCATAATGTGTTACTCAACAATGAATTAAAATCTCATCATCTCAACATAGAAATTACGGAAAATGTTTTTTTGTCTAACAACATTACGGTGAGTAAAATTTTAAGCCAACTGGATAAGTTACGAATACCCATAAGCCTAGATGATTTCGGCACGGGTTACTCTTCTCTTAGTTATCTTCATCGCTTCCCCATTAGTGTTATTAAGATAGATGGCTCATTTATTCGACAAATGCAAAACCATAACAAATATTTAGAAATAGTGAAAACTATTACTACTTTAGGACATACTTTAGGGATGAAAATTATTGCCGAAGGAATTGAAACAGAGAAACAACTGCACACACTGCAAGAATTAGGATGTGAATTTGGTCAAGGATATTTTTTCGGCAAACCCCTTCAAGCCTCTGTCGCCGAGAAATTAATTCAAATATCTAACGAAAATTAAAATTAAACTTATGTAACTCGATCGCATCTTTATAAGAATGATTGCATAAAATGAAAAATGGAGACTGATATATAAAAAGAAACCACAAGAGAAAAACTTAAATCATGGCAATTTCATTACAAAAAGGGCAAAGAGTCTCACTAGATAAAGTAGCCCCCGGATTAAATGCGGCTTTCATTGGCTTAGGTTGGGATGTAAATACAACAGATACAGGAGGAGATTTTGACTTAGATGCCTCTGTTTTTCTGCTCAATAGCAATGAAAAGCTAATTTCTGACCAGCATTTTATCTTTTATAATAATCTCACCAGTCCAGACCCTGAAAAGTCCATTAAACACATGGGAGATAATCTCACAGGAGAAGGAGACGGAGACGACGAAGTTATTATCGTTGACTTAAGAAAAGTACCAACAGATGTCAACCGCATAGCTATAACTGTAACTATTTATGATGCAGATAAGAGAAAACAAAATTTTGGTCAAGTTAGAAACGCCTTTGTCAGATTAGTAAATGTAGAAACCAAAGAAGAAGTTTTACGCTATGACTTAGAAGAAGATTTTTCCACAGAAACCGCTTTAATTATGGCAGAAATTTACCGCAAAGATGGTGAATGGCGCATGAATGCCGTTGGGGCTGGTTATCAAGGAGGCTTACAGGCTTTACTCAATCGTTATCAATAGGAAGCAAGGGGCAAAGTAAAAAGGGCAAGGGGCAAAGGTGAAAGTTGATAATTAAGAATTAGTTTTTTCCTAATACCCCAATACCCTAATACCCTAACTCCTGACTTCTACTTATTACTTAATTATTTATTAATCATCATGGGAATTAATTTACAAAAAGGACAAAGAATTTCACTAAAAAAAGAAGCCCCTAAATTAGAACAACTAATGTGTGGTTTAGGTTGGGATGTAGCCAAGAAAAAAGGCGGTTTTTTAAGTGGTTTATTTACCACAGATTTTGATTTAGATGCTTCCGTTTTATGTTTGAACCAAGATGGTAAAATAAAATCAAATAGTGAAATCGTTTTTTTCGGCAATTTACGTCATTATTCTGATGCGATTAATCACATGGGAGATAATCTAACTGGAGCAGGAGAAGGTGACGATGAGCAAATATTAGTTAAATTACCTTTGATTCCTAAAAATATTCACAAATTAGTTTTTGTGGTTAATATTTATAATGCCCTCGAAAGAAATCAGGATTTTTCTCAGGTAGAAAATGCCTTTGTGCGTCTGGTTAATTTAAGCAATAATCAAGAAATTGCTCGTTATACCCTCTCTGGAAATGGTTATCAAGGAAAAACGGGAATGGTTATGGCCGAAATTGCCCGTGTAGATGATGATTGGGAAATGACTGCCAAAGGCGAGGGTTTTCAGGTAAAAAGTTTAGGTGATGTGATGAAACTTTATAGTTAATAATGAATAATGAATGGTTAATGGATTCACAAGGGCAAAGGGCAAGAAGCAAAGATAAATAGTTGCTAATCAAGAATTAAAAACTCCGAACCCAGAACTCCGAACCCAGAACTAGTCTTCCCTAACACCCCAATCTCTGAAACTATTATTTCTCAAATCCTAATTCTTAAAATGTATGTTTAAACCTCTATCTGATTTGGTTAAATCTTTCGGTAAAGACTCTGGCAATTTATTGGCAAATCGCTATCAGTTAGTTAGTCAAATAGGTAGGGGTGCAATGGGGCAGGTTTATAGAGCGATCGATACTCAATCAGGTGACAATCTTGTTGCTATTAAATTTTTGTCTCAAGCCCTATTAGATGATAAGATGCGTTTTCGTTTTGAAAATGAAGCGAAAATAAGTGCTTTATTAGGGGAGCAAAGTCAGCATATTGTTAGGGTTAAAGATTATGGAATTAGTGAAAATCAAGTTCCTTTTTATGTAATGGAGTATCTTGAAGGGGATGATTTAGATAGCCTCATTAAGAAAAAAACTATTTCTGTTGGCAGATTTTTATATTTAATTAAGCAGATTTGTTTAGGATTAGAATGCGCCCATAATGGTATTTTAGTCAATGGAGAATTAGCCACTATTATTCACCGTGATATTAAGCCTAGTAATATTTTCTTAGCCAAGACTGGAGAAGGGGATGTTATCGCTAAAATTCTCGATTTTGGTATTGCTCAAATTCAAGAACCACAACAGGGTTCAACTCAACAACGTTTCATGGGTACTCCAGAATACTGCTCCCCTGAGCAAATGGCGGAAGAAGAGTTACAGCCTACTTCAGATATTTATAGTTTGGGCGTATTAATGTATCAAATGTTAACCCAAAAAACTCCTATTACTGCAGATGGCAAAACTTTTCAGGCATGGTTTAAGGCACATCATGAGAATATTCCAAAGCCTTTACCTAGTTATTTGGCGTTACCTCCTGAGTTACATGATTTAGTGATGAAATGTCTATCTAAGTCAAGATGCGATCGCCCTCAAAATATAGGTGAAATTTTAAAGATTATTACACCTTTAGAGAGAGAATATAATAAAAAAAATAATTCTGAAATTAATAGTAATCCTGATTCCTTTGCGAGAAGAAAAACAGTATTTAGTGAAAATTTACCGTTACTAACTGTTTATGCTCAAAGTAGTTGGCCTAAAGATAAACCTCAGAAAAAAATTGTTTTTCCCTGTTTAACAGAAGCTCAAGAAGGTAATTTTTCCAGTTTATGGACTATGTTAGAGTCAGATGAAGTTAATCGTTTTATTCCTAAATCAACTTTTTGTTTTAATCATTTTCTATTTCAATTAAGCCCTCATCCGATGATTCTATGGGCTAATTTATTATATCGCCGTAATTATGAGCCTAAATGGCTACCTTGTTATTTAGATTTAAAAACAGAAATTGGTTCTCAAATAGTTAACAATTTAATCAGTAAAAATCTCTACTATATTCTTTTATTTGAATTAGGAAAACCTCATAAATATAAGCAATTATTAACAGTAAAAATTAATGACGATAAAGCTCAAAAAATAGAACAATTTTTAGGAAAAATTACCCCTTCTCCGTCTTCTAGCTCTCAAGCACAAATAAGCAAAATCGCCTTGAAAAAACAGTTTGAATCTGTTAAAGATACTATTATTGCGGCAATTAGTCGCAGTAAATAACCTCAGTTGATTAAACAAGGAATAGTGACGATAAAATTACAACCCTCATTTTCTTTACTTTCTACCTTGATTTTTCCCTGATGATTTTCCACAATAGCAAGTGCGATCGCAAGTCCTAATCCTGTGCTAGAATTACCAAAACTATTATTGCTACGAGCAGAATCTCCCCGATAAAATCGCTCAAATAAATGAGATAACATCGATTCTTTGATACCAACGCCATTATCTTTAACTTCTACTTGATGATAAATTTTTTGATGTTTTTTATAACTGCTTAATTGTACTTTAATTACTAATTTTTCTGATAAATTTTTATCTCCTTTACCATGAATTATGCTATTACTAATTAAGTTGGTAAATAGACGATTTAATTGAGTCCAATCACCAATAATAGTATAAGGTTCATTATTTAATTCTTGCCAGTTTATATCACTATCTAAAATATCAAAAAGTAAATCTATATTACTATTATTAGCAATAATTTTCTGTTCTTCAATGACTTCTAATAATAAACCATCTAAAGGTATTTCTCCAAAATTATAATTAACAATGCCACTATCATTTCTAGCTAAAAATAATAAATCATTGACTAAATTATTTAATCTTTCTGTTAATCTATCTAAAATTTTTAACTGTTTTTGTTGAGTATTAATATCTATATCTGGATAGGATAATAAACTTTGAATATTCGTTTTAATAGTCGCTAAAGGATTACGCAATTCGTGAGAAGCATCCGCCGTAAATTGTTTTAAACTTTGGTAAGAATCTTTAACTGGTTGAATAGCAATACCTGACAAAAACCAACCAATAGCGCCGACACTAATAATTAGTAATATAATGCCCAAACTCAAATCAACTATTAATTGTTGAATAGGTTTAACCACATCAAATAAAGGGTGACTTACTCGCAAATATCCTAAAACATAACGCCCTTTTTCAATCCTTTTCGTGATTTGACGTAATAAGTAATCATCAGAAATGCGGATGGTTTTTCCTCCAGAGTGAAAAGAAAGAGGAATTGGTAAAGGTTTTTCTAAAGTTTCCCATAGTAACTCACCATTAGGACTAAACCATTCTAAATCAATATGATCATCTTCTACTTGATTAGTGGCATGAGGATGTTGATAAAAACTTTTGTCTAAATTAACTCGATACTTTCCTTCCGCAACTGCTATTTCTTCTATTACTAAAGATGGTTCAACTATTTCAATAACGTGTTTTAATGTATCATCAATACGATCTAACAAAGTTTTATAAACATATCCATAAATACCTGTGGCAAAAATAATTAACAAGATTGCAGTAATACTTGTGTACCAAATGGCTAAACGACGACGAGTGGCTTGAAACAAAGCAATAAGGAATTAAGTAATTAGGAGTTGACGAAAAGGTATTTTGACAAAGGTAGGCAAAAGGCGATGGGCAAGGGGCAAATCCCTCTGTGTTTCCCCTTAAAAGAAACCCCCCTTTATCTCTTCTCTTGAGAGAGGAAGGCAAAAGTGTTTAATTAACAATAACTTTAACACCTACAACCGTCAAACCTGCTATCTGTCATCTGAAACCTTTTTCAAGAAATAGTTTATCATAATTACTGTGTGAAAGAATTTTAATGTTATCTTGCAATTAAGATAAAAACTGCAACTACTAAGACAAAGTAACCGAAGGCTTTTTGTAAAGATTTTGCCTCTATTTTTTGACCTAATTTTGCTCCGACAATAATACCTAAACTAGCAAATAAGCTAAAAGTTATCATTACAAACCAATTTAATTCTACCTGATTTAAGTAGCCAAAAAAAGCACTGGCGGAATTAGTGGCAATAATTAAAAGAGATGTTCCAACTGCTTCTTTCATAGGAATTCCCCCGACTAATACTAAACAGGGAATGATTAAAAATCCTCCACCTACTCCGACAAATCCTGTTAAAATACCAACTCCTAATCCTTGAAAAGTTGTGAGAATTATTTTTTGATAAATGTTATTTTGATAAATGATTTTTTCTGAATTTACTTCTTTATTAATTTCACTTTTTTTACCGCTTTTTTTTATCATGAAAATACTGGCTAGTAACATAATTATTGCAAAACTAACCAGTTGAATAGTATCAGTAATAAAGGGTAGAGTCGTTATTTTTGATCCTAAAAAAGCCCCTATCATAGCAGGAGGAATAAAACTAACTGCAACGGGTAAATTAACATTCTTTTGTTGCCAATGGGGTATTAAACCAACTATACTAACTATTCCAACTATAAATAGACTCATGGCGATCGCTTCTTTTGCTGTTACACCTACTACATATTTGAGAATAGGCACAGCTAAAATCGAGCCACCGCCACCAATTAAACCGAGACTTAAACCAACTAAAACTGCTAAAAATAAGGCGATTGTATAACGCATATCACAAATAAAATATTTAGGTTACAACTCAACGGGAAGATGATGAGATTGCCACCCCAAAATACCTCCTTCTAAATCAAAAACAAATTTTTTACCCATCGCAATCAATTGTTGTGCCACATCACCAGAGCGTTTTCCAGAACGACAATAAATGACTAAATTATCCTGTTGGGCAAGATTATGTAATTCTTGGGTAGTTAGTAAAGAAGTAGGCTTGAGTAATGCTCCAGTAATATGTCCTTGCTTATATTCTGATAATTCTCGGACATCAACTAAAGTAACAGATTCTTGACTTAACTTAGCGTATAATTGTAGAGGCGAAATCAAAATGATTTTTTCTTTTTTTACAGGAATACAGACCATTTTTCCTCCTGATTGATGAGTAGAAAGATTCGTTTTTTATTACTACTTGAAAATTATTGTTTTTAATGATTAAACTAAGCTAGGAATATTACCACATTGTTGATTTGCGGGGATAGCTTCCATGATTTTAGTCGGATTAGGTAAATTTAGATTATTCATAATCTCGACAAATTCCGCTTTGTTTTTATGGGCAATCCGAGGATTAAACTGTTTTTCTTCCTTAATAGTTGACACCATTTGCCCTCGATAATCATGACCGGGATAAACTAAAGTATTATCTGGTAAAGTAAAGAATTTTTCCGTAATAGACTCGTACAAATCCCCCGCATTGCCACTCTGAAAATCAGTTCTACCACAACCTCTGATAAATAAAGCATCCCCTGTTAAAAGATGAGTACCATCTACTAAATACGCAAAATGACAATCTGTATGTCCGGGAGATGCGATCGCTTTTATTTCGATTTTGCCCACCTTAAGGACTTCTCCATCGAGAATGTGTCGATCGGCACAACTAACCTTAGCTTTTTCAGGTACTATGCCAATACAATGGGCTAATTGTTTCAATTTACCAGTACCCGTAATATGATCCGCATGAACATGGGTTTCTAGGCAAAAAATTAAATTTAACCCCAATTCTTTGATTAACTGAAAATCACGATCAACTTGTTCTAAAACAGGATCAACTAAAACCGCTTCCTTGCTATCCTCGTCGGCAATTAAATAAGTATAAGTCCAAGTATCCTGATCAAATAATTGACGAAACAACATAATATCTTAAGTTATTTATATTGATTATATGACCATTCTACTATCTGGTTATATAATTGTAAAGACTCAGTTAGAGAAAAACATAAAGAGGTTTCTTTGAAGGGTAGATACGGAAGGGTTTACCTCTTGCCCTTTTCCCTTTTTTTCCACCATTGCTAGTAAATTTGATGATTAATGTCAAGAATTTAATATTTTCTTTCCTTTGGTTCAAACATATTTACCACAACAGGCATATAATCGATTTTTACTCCGTCTGAAGAATAGTAAGCAAGGGTATGTTGTAAGTATTGTTGATCATTTCTTGTAGGAAAATCCTCCCGTGAATGAGCACCTCTACTTTCTTGACGGTGAAAAGCAGAAGTTAAAATTATTTCCCCGACTACCATAATATTTTGCAATTCAAGGGCTTCGATTAATTCTTGATTCCAATAATGCCCCTTATCATCAAGATATATTTGACTATATTTAGCTTTTAACTCTTGAATACAGCTCAATCCTTCTCCCATAACTTCCTCAGTGCGAAATACGCCACAATGCTCCGTCATACAGTCTTGAAATTCCTTTCTTAAACTATTGATGCGGATATTGCCTTCTTGGTTAAGTAAATCTTTAATGCGTTTTTCAGCTTTAGTTAAATATTTCTTTTCATCAATGTCAGGTAAATTACGATTAGGCACATAAGATGCGATCGCACGTCCTACTCTTCTACCATAAACCACACATTCAAGGAGGGAATTACTACCGAGACGATTTGCACCATGCACAGAAACACAGGCACATTCTCCTGCCGCAAAAAATCCTTCTGTCAATTCTTCCCCATTAAGTCTCACTCTACCATCGGTATTGACGGGAATCCCCCCCATACAATAATGGGCTGTGGGACGCACGGGCATCGGTTGAGTTACCGCATCCACCCCCACTAAACGATGAGCTTCTTCCCAACAAAACGGCACACGACTCATTATCTTTTCCTTGCCCATATGGGTTAAGTCTAAATGAACGTAAATACCGCCACTACTACCATCGGGATTAATGCCCCTTCCTGCTCGAATTTCCATCACTATTGCACGGGAGGTAATGTCACGGGGTGCTAATTCCATCTGATTGGGGGCGTAATGTGCCATAAATCTTTCCCCTTCGCTGTTGCGCAAATATGCCCCTTCTCCTCGCACTGCTTCAGAAATTAAAACTCCCACAGGATACAACCCCGTTGGATGAAACTGTACAAATTCCATATCTTCTAAGGGTATGTTAACTAAGGCACTCATTGCCAAACCATCCCCAGTGGAGGCGTAATCATTGGAAGTGGTGTTAAATACCCTACCATAACCACCAGTGGCAAACATTATCGCCTTAGCGGAAACTATTTCTAAACGCCCATCACCGATGTTAAACATCACTACCCCTTTGGCTTCTTTTCCTTCAAAGATTAATTCCATCACATACCATTCTTCGTAGATAGTGACACCAAAACGGCGTAAATTATTCACTAATTCATGGAGTATAGCATGACCTGTTTTATCGGCGGCGTAACAGGTGCGTTTATGGGAATGCCCTCCAAATGCCCTCTGGGCAATTCTACCATCTTCTAAACGGGAAAATAATACCCCTAAATGTTCTAATTCGATGATCACTTCGGGGGCTTCTTTGGTAAGATATTCCACAGCGTCTTGATCTGCTAAATAGTCTGAACCTTTGACAGTGTCAAAGGCGTGGGCTTTCCATTCGTCATCTGGATCAACGTTTTTCAAACTGGCGGCAATACCTCCTTGCGCTGCCACAGAGTGCGATCGAATCGGGTGAGTTTTTGCCACTAAAGCCACATCTAAGGTAGGATTTTGTTTTTTTATTTCCAATGCCGCACGACATCCTGCTAAACCGCCACCAACAATAAATACATCATGCTTGAACATTTTGGCTTTCCCTTTTTTACCGTCACGTTTCCACTTTTCTTCTATTTTATATACATAACCTGAGTTCGAGATAAATTTTATCTATGAGTTATGAGGAAAAGAGCAAAGAAAAAAGGTCAAAGGGCAAGGGGCAAGGGGCAAAGGTAATAAACAATTAGTAATTAGTAATGATGCCGTTTAAGATTTAATTTCTCCCTAATACCCCAACACCCTAATACCCCAAATCCCCTATTTTATTACTGTCTCTATGTTGAACAAAGACTTTTTGAGTAAAGCCTAATAATTAACTATAATTATTTTGATGCCCCTAAATACAAATTTAAGTCTTATGGATGAGGATAAATTAAAGAAACTAGAAGAACAACTATACAATGATACTCCCTTCTTCGGCGATCGCATCCGACAAAATGCCGCTAAAGAGTTAATTGAAGAAAAAACTCCTCAAGCCTTGGAATTATTAATCAGAGCTTTTATTTTCAGTCAAGACAAAACTTTTCGTAATCTGATTTTAAGCAGTTTAAAAAGCATCAAAATTCAAGAAACTGCCTTAACAGATGTAATATGTCGAATATGGGCAGAAACCAGAGATGAAGAATTAAGTAAACTTATTAAGTTAAAAGGATGGGTAACAACAAGCCCCCCTGAATTGAGATTGTTAACAGCTTTAAATTTAGGATGGCGGGGCATTATCGACGAAAAAGGAACAGGAATTATTGCACCTTTAATTGATTTATATCTAACAGAAAATGATGCTTTTATCAAAAAAATAGCTCAAATGTGGCTCACTACCCTCTCTCAACCCGAACTACAAGAGGAAGTTTGTCGTCTTGCCAGTGAAGAAAATAATCAAGAAGCATTAACCTTAGCTACCGAATGCGGTTACACTCCCTCAGATCCATCTCAAGCCGCTTTATTCTGTTATTTTACACAGCAATGGGATAAATATCGAGAAATTGACCCCGATTATCAACTTTTAGAGAATTTTTACTATCATACTGCTTCAGAATTACAAGAAAGAATAGAAAAACATGGTATCGCCTTTAAAAGATTAGAGTGGATTTGGATTGTATTGGGGGGCAAAAAAGGCAGACGACTAAGAGAAATTAATAAAAGTCAATGGGAAAATATTATTCAAACAATGGTGATGGGGCAACACTGGAATTTATTAATGTCATTTGTGCCCATAGTTCCCGCAGTTTTTAGCCAGAAAATAGTTAAAAAGCTCGAAACTAAACGTTTAGCCATTAAAGAACCCGAATTAAAGCAAAAATTAACTCAATTAAGTCAATTATTTCAAAATATTAAAAGCAATATTCCTCCTCAAGGAAATTTAGTTCGTTGTTACCACACCTTAGAAGGACATTCCAAAGCTATAGAAGCGATCGCAATTTCTCCTGATTGTAAAACATTAGTTAGTGCAGGAGATGAATTAATTAGAGTCTGGGATATAAATACAGGACAACTGTTGAATACTCTTAACGGACATTTAAAACCCATTACTAGCCTCTGTTTAAGCGGTGATGGCACGATTTTAGCTAGTGGCAGTCGAGATAAAACAGTTTCTTTATGGCGTTTACCTGAAGGTAATTTAATTGGTAATTTATCGGCAAATACTGCTTCTGTATGGTCTTTAGCTATGACGAAGTCCGCTAAACTGATAGCTAGTGCTAGTTACCAAGAAATAAGGTTATGGCAATATCCCCAGAGTAGATTATTTAAAAATTTACGGGGACATCAAAGGGAAGTAGAAAAAGTGATTCTATCCCAAGATGACAGTTTGTTAATTGCTGGAGGGGGAACAAAAGATAATAGTATCAGAGTATGGCGTTTACCAGAAGGAGATCATCTTTATAATTTATTTGGTCATCAGGATGCCATTTGTGATTTAGCTGTTACCTCGGATAACAAAATTTTAGCTTCTGCCAGTAAAGATCACACAATTAAATTATGGTCTTTAGAAGAAGGAAAAGAAATTGCTACTTTAGAAGGACATTTAGGGAGAGTTTGGTGTTTAGCAATTACCTCTGATAATGAAAACCTTGTGACTGGTGGTGATGATGGTACAGTGAAAATATGGTCATTAACCACCCATAATCTATTAGATACTTTTACTGGTCACGAAGATGGTATTTTTTGTTTAGATATTAGCCCTGATGGACGCTTATTAGCTACGGGAGGAAGAGATAAAACCGTGAGAATGTGGGATTTAACCACAGGAGAAAATGTTAATACTTTAAATGTACATCAAGGAATTATCACTCGAATAAAATTTACTGATGATGGTACAAACTTAATAACAGGAAGTGGCGATCGCACCTTAAAAATATGGCGTTGGGATTTATCCCGACTATGTAATATGTCACCCCGCTTAATGACCAAAGAAGATAAACAATGGCTTAAATCAGCCCTAGAAAGCGGACATCTCACCCCCCAAGAACAAGAATGGATTACCTTATTAGCTAAGTTGCAAAAGAATGAGTAGAGAGTTCGGAGAGAACGCTCGAGCGCTCGTACACTCCTTTCAGTCGTGAACGGAGTTCGGTTACAGATGTCAAGGTATTGGGGTATTAGGGTATAGGGAGTGTTACGGGGAGGTTAATTAAACTCTTTTGCCTTTAACTTTGCCCCTTTAACTTTGCCCTTTTTGCAATCAATTAATGTCTTCTTTAAACAATTATCTTTCTCAATCTTTAAATACCATCAAAAAAGCCCATTGGTATCGTCAAGAAAAACTGATAACGGGTTTGCCTTCTGCTGTGGTAGAAATGGAAGGACAAAAATTAGTTAATTTTGCTAGTAACGATTATCTCGGATTAGCAGGAGACTCCCGACTTATTCAGGCAGGAATTGAAGCCTTAAAACAATATGGTACAGGTAGTACAGGATCGCGCCTTTTAAGTGGACATAGGAAATTACATCAAGAATTGGAAGATGCGATCGCATCATGGAAACAAGTCGAAAAAGCCCTTGTTTTTAGTTCGGGATATAGTGCGAATATCGGCACAATCACCGCTTTAGTTAAACAAAAAGATCTAATTTTAGAAGATGAATATAATCACTCTAGTTTAAAAAATGGAGCAAAACTAAGCCAAGCAAAAACAATTGAGTATAAACACGGAAATATTCAAGATTTAACCGAAAAAATAGCTCAAAACCGTCACCAATATCGCCATTGTTTAATTGTTACCGACAGCGTTTTTAGTATGGATGGAGATTTGTGTCCATTACCCGAATTAGTTGCCATTACCGAAAAATTCGATTGTTGGTTACTGATAGATGAAGCCCATGCCACGGGAGTTATAGGTAAAACAGGAGCAGGTTGCTTGGAACATTTTGGGGTAAAAGGAGATAATATTATTCAAATTGGGACTTTAAGTAAAGCAATTGCTAGTCTGGGAGGTTATGTTGCAGGGAGTCAATTACTAATTGATTTTTTACGTAACCGTTGCCCCACATGGATTTATACCACTGCCCTTTCTCCTGCGGATACCGCTTCAGCATTAGCCGCTATTAACCTGATTCAAAAATACCCTGAAATAAGAACCCGATTATGGCAAAATATCAACTTATTTAAAGAAATATTAACTACACTCAAAATCGACTTTTTTCCAACAGAATCAGCCATTATCTGCGTAAAAAACAAAACTGCGAAACAAGCACTACAATGGAGCTTAAAACTGCAAGAGAAAGGGTTTTTCGTTCCTGCTATACGTCCGCCTACAGTCCCCACCAGTCGCCTTCGTTTTTCCGTTATGGCTACCCATGAAAAACGTCATTTCGATGATTTACAATCTTATTTGGGGAGTTAAAACTATCTGCTTAACCCCCCAATTTAAAATTTTTCACACCTAAGTGTTTTTTTAAAGATAATATAAAGAGAAAAAAATATATAGAATCTTTATTTATTTTCAGTATAAGCACTTATGCAAGTTAAGATGGTATTATCAAACTCAATCATTAATGATTTACCTAGAGAAGGGTCAACAATGACAAAACATCCTGCACAACCCCACAAAGCCCATATCTTAATCGTAGAAGACGATAAAGGCAGAAGGGAACTTTTACTCAGGAAAAGTAAATATACTATTGGTAGAGCGCAACAATGTGATATTAGGATTCACTCTCCTTTCGTGTCACGTTATCACGCCACTTTAATTAGACAGTTTGATAATCAGGGATATATTTACTATCAAATTTGCGATGGAGACGGCAAATCTAGTTTTAGTGCAAATGGTATATTAGTCAACGGAAAAAAGGTTGCCAATCAAGAGTTAAAACACGGTGACAAAGTAATTTTTGGACCACAAGTATCAATTACTTATCAACATTGTCAGAGAGACATATTCCCTTCTTTACCTCCTGATGATCCTTTTGATATAACTTTAATTGATCCTGCGATGATGGTGAGTGAATGGGAGGAGGTTTGAAGCGAAATTATTGGTTAGGGGTTTAGATTAGATATTGAGGATTCGGAGATGCACAGAGAAAGATTAACAACTATTAATAACTATTAATTCTTAAAATTCTTGACAGAAAATAAAGGATCATGAAAAATGAATTGAGTTCATCAAGGCTCTATGAGATGGGATTATTATAATGGCTTTTACTCTTACTTTTTTGGTTGGTAGTTTTTTGATCAGTTTGCTATCTGTTTTCATTATTATACAAAACTTTAGTAAGCAACTTTTGGATATACCCAATGAGCGTAGTTCTCATGTTCGCCCCACTCCGAGGGGAGGAGGCTTGGGTTTTATTATTAGTTTCATTATCGCTATACTATGTTTACAGTTTGTTTCTACTCCTTATTTTACGGTTGACCCTTTTTTATTGGTAATTATTTTACCTTTAGCTATTATTGGCTTTTTAGATGATCGTTTGAATTTACCTTCTTTGGTAAGATATGGGGTGCAATTAGTCACAGCCATTTTAGGGGTGATTCATTACGGTATTTTTCCTCAACCTTGGTTAACTAATATTGGCTTAGTTGGTGTTATTATTGCAGGAATTTTAACGGTTATTGGTTTTACTGCTTTAATCAATTTTTATAACTTTATGGATGGTTTAGATGGTTTTGTGGTTAGTATTACTATCATCCAATTGAGTTTTATCGCTTTTTATCTCAATCAACCGATTTGGTGGCTTTTGATTGGGGCTTTATTTGGTTTTTTGTGGTGGAATTGGTCTCCTGCTAAAATTTTTATGGGAGATGTGGGCAGTACTGTTTTAGGTGCTATAAGTGCGATCGCACTTATTCAAGTTCAAGATACGACTATTGCTTGGTCAAGTTTAGCCATTACTCTACCCATTACTGCTGATACTATCTATACTTTGATTGTCCGCCTACGTCGTAAAGAAAATATATTTCAAGCCCATAGAACCCACATTTATCAAAGATTACAACAATCTGGCTGGAGTCATCGTCAAGTGGCCTTAACTTATAGTATTCTCACAGGTGCGATCGCACTTTTAATTATTAATTTACAAGTAATTGGTAGTTGGTTAAGTTTAATGCTTGTAATTGGTTTAATTTTCTTTGCTGAAAACTATATATCACAACAAATGACTAAACTAAATTAACCTGAGTTTTGGTTAAGCAGATTGAGGTAAAATCCATTCTAAGGAAAGGTGGGGCTTTTTTGGTTGATGACAATATGCGATTAACCCACATAATATATTGACACAGAAATTTATTGGTGAACGATGACGAGAATGTTCTATTTGTGATATGTTTTTGAGCTGATCATTGATTGTTTCGACAATCGCTCGTTTCCGAGATAAAAGTTTGTCATGAAGTCTCATTAATTTGTTCTTCATATTGCGTCTGGGTTTAGCAAAAAACTCAATACCAAAATCTTTCAGTAGCTTTGTGGCTAATTTTTGTGAGACATAACCTCTATCACCAAAAACTTTTCCCCAAAGCTCTTTTAAAAGATCGACTACAGGTTTACGGTCATCGACATTACCTGGGGTTAAACTCATATTCACAATTTCCCCCAGTTCATTGACTACCAGATGGAGTTTAAAACCAAAAAACCAATCCACAGAGGTTTTGCCTCTTTGAGCTAAATTTTTAAATACTTTATGTTGGCGAATACGGCGATTATGACAAACTTGGATCTTAGTAGAATCAATAAAACTAATTCCGGTACAGTTACCAAAACAGTGCTTGAGGTAAACACACAAGGGAATAATCGTTGATGGAATCCATTGGACAAAACGTTGATAACTGGGAAGTTTGGGAAAAGCAGAAGTCCAATATTGTTGAACGTGATTAAGATAAAAATGTTTGAAATTACGGTAATGATTTTGGTGAAAAGCAATGAGAATAGTCATAATTTCACTTAAACACAGACTTTTAGTACGAACACGTTGGACAGCACCATGAGAGATAAGTTTTTGTTGCCATTGAGGCTCAAATTGTTGGCAGAAATCATCGACATGACAAAATAAATAATCTAAATTAAACATAGGGCAGTAGTTAGTTGATGGTTTGTTATATTCAGCTTACTATCTGCCTGTTTTCTTATCCAAAACTGAGGTTAAATTAGTCTGAAAACTTTTAACTTTAACAGGTTTAATATAGACAGTTTGATCATAAATCAAATTAAGATTATCAAATTCTTCTCTACTTAAATGAGCTGTAATTTCCCAACCATCATTTAATAATAATTGTACCTGAATTTCCCATCCCAAATGAATAATTCTCTTCACCTTTGCTTCACTACTAAAATCATCTTTTTCTAGTAGAATATCTAATTCATGAGGGCGAATAAAAATCTCAGAATTTTGATGATTATTCATATTAAATAAAGGCACATGACTAGGTAAAACATTCACCTCACCAATAAACTTCATTACAAAAGGTGTCGCAGGATGATCATAAATTTGGGCAGGAGTGCCAATTTGTTCAATTTTACCCTGATTCATGACTACAATTTCGTCTGCAACCTCCATCGCTTCTTCTTGATCATGGGTAACAAATACGCTAGTCACATGGACTTCATCATGCAATCTTCTTAACCATGCTCGTAATTCTTTCCGCACCTTTGCATCCAATGCCCCAAAAGGCTCATCCAATAGTAATACTTGAGGTTGCACCGCCAAAGCCCTAGCCAGAGCAACTCTCTGCCGTTGCCCACCAGATAATTGAGAGGGGAGGCGATCGCCCAAACCTTCTAATTGAATTAAACTTAATAATTCGTCAACTTTTGCCTTAATACGTTGTTTTGATACCTTGCGAATTTGTAAGCCAAAAGCAATATTTTCTCTGATAGTCAGGTGTTTAAATAAGGCATAATGTTGAAAAACAAATCCAATATTTCGCTTACGAATATCAAGATTAGTGGTATCTTTTCCATTGATAATAATTTGACCAACATCAGGAGATTCTAAACCTGCGATCGCCCTTAAAAGAGTTGATTTACCTGAACCAGAAGGACCTAATAAAGCCACTAAAGTATTAGGTTTTACCTCTAAATTAATATTATCTAAAGCGAGGAAAGAACCGAAATTTTTAGAAACGTGATTAACAATAATACTCATAGAATTAAGAATTAAAAATTAAGAATTAAGAATGAATAATGAAAAAATTAAAAATTTAAAAAATTAAAAAAGTTGGTAGTTACGACTTTAGTCGTTAACCAAAGGCTAAAGCCTTTACCACAAGCCAAAGTTAAACTTCCTTGATTTTTGTCTTTCTTTCGAGAATTTCCTTAAAAATCAGAGTTAAAGCCGCTAAAAATCCCAATACCACCGCCGCACTAAAAGCCGTTTGAGTTTGATAATTTTTATAAGCCAACTCCACAAAAATAGGTAAAGTCGCAGTTTTGCCAATGATACTCCCAGAAACTACCGCCACCGCACCAAACTCCCCCATCGCACGGGCATTACATAACAAAACCCCATACAACAACCCCCAACGGATACTTGGTAACGTCACCCGCCAGAAAATTTGCCAATCACTAGCACCTAGAGTTCGAGCCGCTTCTTCTTGCTCTGTTCCTACTTCCTGTAATACTGGGATGACCTCCCTCGCCACGAAGGGAAAAGTAACGAAAATAGTAGCTAATACCATACCGGGTAAAGCAAAGATGATTTTAACGTCGAAATACTCCAATAAAGGATTAAACCAACCATTTCTGCCGTATAAAAGCACAATCATCAAACCAGCCACCACAGGAGAAATAGAGAAAGGTAAATCAATCAAACTCATTAAAAACGCCTTTCCCTTAAACTCATTACGGGCAATCACCCAAGAGGCACATAAACCAAAAATCGTGTTTAAAGGTACACTAATGAAAGCGATAATCAAAGTCAGTTTAACCGCTTCAATAAATTCCCTTTGTTGTAAAGCCTCCCAAAAAGGTTGCATCCCTAAATGGAAAGCCTCATAAAAAACCGCCACCGCTGGAATTAACAATACCAATGCCAAATAACCAACGGCAATGACAATTAACCATGTTTCCAAAGACTTAACTTTCTGCATAACGTCTCCCCCATTGTTGTAGCAAATTAATTACCAGTAACAGAATTAAAGAAATAAATAGTAAAACAGTACCAATAACTGTTGCTCCCACATAGTCATATTCTTCCAAGCGTTGAAAGATTAACACTGGTGCGATTAAATCTTGAAAAGGAATATTAGAGGAGATAACCACAATTGAACCATATTCTCCCACTGCCCGAGAAAAACCGAGAGCAACCCCTGTTAAAATAGGCGGAATTAAAGGGGGTAAAATG
Source organism: Cyanobacterium sp. Dongsha4 (assembly GCF_036345015.1). Taxonomy (NCBI): domain Bacteria; kingdom Bacillati; phylum Cyanobacteriota; class Cyanophyceae; order Chroococcales; family Geminocystaceae; genus Cyanobacterium; species Cyanobacterium sp. DS4. Next base: position 2,617,815 of record NZ_CP084098.1, read on the forward strand.
ATTTTAGTGAAAGTTTGCCAATCCGTTGCCCCTAAACTCCAAGCCGCTTCTTCCACTTCCTTTTCCATTTCCTGCAATACAGGCTCTAAAGTACGAACGACAAAGGGCAAAGAAATAAACAACATCGCCACAAATACTCCTAATTGAGTAAAAGCGATTTTGATGCCAAAAGGTGCAAAAAATTGTCCAATCCAGCCCGTATCACTATAAACTGTTGCCAAGACTAATCCCGCCACCGCAGTGGGTAAAGCAAAGGGAATATCAATAGTCGCATCGATAATTTTACGAAAAGGAAACTCATATCTCACTAAAACCCATGCCACCAATGTGCCGAGAATCCCGTTAATCCCTCCTGCCAATAACGCAGTAATAAAGGTGACATTATAGGTAGCAATAGCGATGTCAGATGTGGCAACTTGCCAAAATTGAGAGAATCCCAAAGTAGAAGACTTAATAATTAAAGCTATCATGGGAATAATGAGAATAATCGTTAAATAACCGATAGTTATTGCCCAGGGAAGGGAAATTTTCTCAAAAATGCGGGTAATATCTTTCATTTTTGTCGTGAAAGGTGGCTCGTAGAATAAATTAACCATATAAAATTAAGAATTTAAGAGGTGTCAGGTGTCAGGTTTCAGGTTTCAGATGTTATTTAATTTCTCTTCCCTACTTACTTATTACTTACTCAATCTTGTAATAACCAACCTTCAAAATCCCAGTCTTGGAGTAGGATTTGTTTATTATCTTGATTTGTCCAAACTTCTATTTCTAAGGTAGAAAGATATTCAAGGGCGAGTCTGAGAGAGTTTTTTGTGCCTGTTAAGATTAAATTAAACCAACCATCTCCATCGGCTTCTTCTCCCAATAAGGCGGAGGTAATGTTAACTTTTAAATTGCAGGTGGAGGCTAAGTCGAAAATGATTGACTGTTGCAAGTATTTTGGGGGGATATGTAAGGATATTTTCAAAGATTGTGGTTGAGTGATAGTCATGTCATTAATACCTCATTTTTTATTAATACGAGCGAACATTTGATCGAATACTCCTCCTTCGCCAAAAAATTGATCTTGAACTTTTGCCCAACCACCGAAATCATCGATGGTAAAGAGATTTTGAATGGGAGGATATTGGCTTTCAAATTCCTTGAATACCTCTGGATTGGAAGGGCGAAAACCTACTTTGGCAAATTCTCTTTGGGCTTCTGGGGTGAATAAATACTCGACAAAGGCTTCTGCTACTTCCCTTGTACCGTTTTTATCCACATATTGATCAACTACAGCAACAGGGTTATCAATGGAGATATTGTAGTCAGTGGGAACAACGTAGGGTTGTTTTTCTCCTTTCAATTCAGCGAGGAGAATTTCATTTTCATAGTTAAGAAGAATATCCCCTTGCCCTTGTTTATAGAATACGTCACTGGCTTCCCTTGCATCTTTGGGCAGTATTGGCACATTGCCATAAATTTGAGTAACGTAGTTTTCCGCTTGTTGGGTAGTGCCTCCAGACTGAATTACTTGCCCCCATAATGCCATAAAGTTCCATCTTGCACCCCCAGAGGTTTTGGGATTAGCGGTAATAACTTTGATGTCTGGGTTGGTTAAGTCTGTCCATGTTTTTACTTGTTTACCTCCTTCTCTGGAAACGAAAGCCACTACTGATTTAGTGACAATACTGTTATCTGGGTTTTCCTGTTGCCATCCTGCCTCTATTAATCCCACTGATTCTATTTTTTCTACATCAGCAGATAAAGCCAGGGCAACCACATCGGCTTCTAAACCGTCAATTACTGCCCTAGTTTGAGAGCCAGAACCGCCATAACTCTGATTAAACGTGACTTTTTGTCCTGTTTTTTCTTCCCACTGTTGGGCAAATTGAGGAATGATTTTTTCGTAAGCACTTTGGGTAACAGCAAAGGAAGCAAGGGTTAAGGTTATTGGTTTATTCTCCTCTGTTACTACCTGATTTTCCCCTGTGGCATTGGATACCTGATTATTTTCTCCACAACTATTTATTAATGTACCTAGTGCGATCGCACCTATTAAGAGGAGATTTTTATTTATAAGCATAATTTATTTCTATTTGTAGGGAAATATTTATTGATTCCAATACTAAATGATTTTAGAAAAAATTTCAATACATTTAAGATGCAATTTTAATTAAAAGTCAATTTTCTCTGAGTTGTGAAAAGATGAAAGTAAGAAGTAACGGTAATTTACAGGGCATGGCACAAGAAAAAGAGAATCAGCAATCAAATATTGTTAATTTCTTAACGACGAATACTTATTTGTTTAAGGGCTTCACAGAAAAGGATTTATGGGAATTTTTGCCCTCAGAAGGATTAATTCGAGAGAAGTTATTTTCTAATCGCCCAGTATTTACGGCTTTTTTACCCGATGAAAGTTTAGATAGTTTGTATATAGTTTTAGAAGGAGGACCTGTAATCGTTCGTAGTAATCCTCTGGATCGTATTATTTCTCTCACTTATGCAGGGGGATGTTTTGGCATGAGAAGTCTTAATTTTAGTTTTGGTATGGCAACGAAAAGTTTTCCTAGTTTGGTAGAGGCTTATAAAACTACTTATGTCACCAAAATTCCTTTAGACAATTTCATTAAAATATACGAATCTTATTCCTTAGTGCGCGATCGCTATGCTAAATTATTTGAACTAAGAGAAAAATTTACTTATCACATTCTCAATTGCAGTAGTTATCCTCCTCAAGCAGTAGCGGCTTTATTAAGGGCATTAATTTATCAAGAAAGAGAATTAGAACATCAACCTAATCGTGATGGTATTTATATCTTAGACTTATCCGCAGAAGTGATCTCAAAAGCCTGTCAACTAAATCAACGTACTGTGGAACAAGTATTGAAGGGAATGCAAAAAGAAGGTTTAATCTATCTCGATAAAGATAATGACACCTCCGAAGATGTTATTCATATTCTCAATGCAGAGGCTTTGAAAGAAGTTTATAGTTCAACCAGAGACAAGGTTTCTTGGTGGCCTTTAAAATAATTGGGAAAATAAGGTCAATATTAAATTTCAGTAACAATTGATACATTATCATCGAAAAAAAGTTATGATTTGATAAGTTAAAAGAATAAATATCAATCTACTTATCGTTATTGAGTGAGGGTAAAAGCATGGGTTTATTTGGAAAAAGCAAAAATTCGGGTACAAGCGTAAAAGCTCATAGAGAAAATTTAAAGAAAAACCTAGAGCATCGTTTGACGGTTGCCAGAAGCAACGGAGATGAGAAATTAGTAAGACAATTAGAACAAGAAGCGGCTGATCTTAATTTAAGTTAGTTATATTTTTTATAGGGTATTTATCAGGGGTGACTAAATGCTAACCCCTATTTTTTTGCTTGGAATTATTTTTTTTACGAGTCAGAAGCTAGGGATTGGGGTGTTGGGGTATTAGGGAGAAATTTATTAAACACTTTTGCCCCTTGCCCTTTACTGCTAGATGATATATGTTGGTGTCATTTTATGGCTTTAATGAAACTGTGAGCTAATAAGTCAATACCTGTAATTGCTGTGCCGACAACGACACAAAAACAACCTAAATCAAGAGCTTTTTTTGCTTCTTCTGGGTTTTTGATTCCCCCCTCACAAATAATAGGTGTGTTAATCTCCCTGACTAATTCTTCTATTAAATCAAAATTGGGAGGAGTAAATTGTCTTGTGTCTTGAGTATATCCATAAAGAGTTGTGCCAATGAAATCAACTCCTAAATCTCTGGCGATAATCGCATTTTCTCTGGTATCAATATCCGCCATTACCAACTTGCCTAAATTTTGCTGAATATGGGGAATTATTTTTTCTAGTGTTTCTCCATTAGGACGTTTTCTTTGAGTTGCGTCAATAGCTATTATATCAGCTCCTGCCTCCACAACTGCGATCGCATCTTCTAAACGAGGGGTAATATAGACATCAGAATCTAACCCCATTTGTTTCCATAAGCCGATAATAGGAATATCAGGTAATAATTTTCGCACTGCTTTGATGTGATTGGGGCTATCAATGCGTAATCCTTTTGCTCCCTGATTTACACAAGCTAAGGCTATATTAGCAATAATATCAGGATCATGTAAAGGTGAGTTGCTGGGGGCTTGACAAGATATAACAAGACTAGATTGTAATTCTTTCATCGAGATTATTAATTATGGCTTTTTTATTTTAGGTAAGCTAGGAGTGCATCTTAAGTTTACTGGTTAGAGTAGGAAAAGGAAATGAGGTTATAAGGGAAAAATAAGGGCTTGGAGTGTTGGGGTATTGGGAGAGTTTCTTTTAAGGAGAGAGACAGAGGGGTTTGCATGAGTGCCCCTTACCCTTTACCCTTTTGAAATCTATTTATCCATAACTAATTTTAGGAGACTTATATTCTGGTGGTTCAATATGAATTAAAATCCTAACAGGTGCAAATTTTTCTTCTAGTTTTCTCTCTATTTCTTCTGTTATATCATGGGCAATTTTTACATCTTCGGTATCAACAATTAAGTGCATTTCAATAAATATTTGTCTTCCTAATAAACCCCTTGATGCAATGTCGTGGCAGTTAATTACTCCCGGTACTTCTGTTACTATTTTATGTATTAATTCAGGTGCGATCGCAACTTGATCAACTAACCAAGGAAGATTGCTTGTTAAAACTTGCCAACCACTTTTTAAAACTAAAAAAGCGACAGGAAAAGCTAATAATATATCTAAATATTGTAGCTGAGGTAAATTTAATCTTTCACTTTGCCAAACACCAATTAAACCAAATAACACACTAATTGTTATCCACACATCACTCATGGTGTGGGTAGCATCAGCAATTAAAATTTTACTGCCTATTTTATACCCCACATTTCGCTCATAAAAAGCAACAAAAATATTGATACCCAAAACAATAATTAAAAGCCATAATTCATTGCCTCCAATTTTAACAGGATCACCCCCAAAAATAATTCTATTTAAAGCACCAGTAATAATTTCAAAACAGGCAATTCCTAAAAAAGCGGCAATCCCTAAAGCACCAATCGCCTCAAATTTTTGATGTCCATAGGGATGATCTCTATCTGGTATAGGAGATGAAAGTTGATTTGTTACTAAGCCTAAAATATTGTTAGCACTATCAGTTACACTATGTAAAGCATCTGCTTGTAAACTTAATGAGCCTGTTATTATACCAACAATTGCTTTTAATAATAAAACAACCAAATTTAATATTAATGTAATGATTAGAACCTGCCGAACTTTTTTGCGATTATCTTGAACCATTTTTCATTTATTAATTGATGATAAAAAATAACAAACCAACTATTATTCTATATTTATTATAGTCTTAACTCATGAGAAAAAAATTAAATTATGTAAAAAAAATCTAAAAAAAATAGGCTCATTACAGAAATACTTTATAATAAAAACAAGGTTTATTGATAAGAATTTTCATGATTTATCAGAATAATTATAATTTAGAACATATCACAGAACCAATTAACAGTGCAGAACCAGAAATCAAACTGATTGTTGAGCAAGTTTTACAACTAGAAAAAGATAAACTATCTCAAAAGAATAGTCGTTATATAAATGAAGATATTTTAAACATTATTAGAAACAATATCCAATGAAAATTATCAGCTTACAACTAGCAAATTTTCGTCAATTTTACGGTAAAACTCCCATTATTAATTTTAGCTATGGTCAAAAAAATACCACAGTTATTCATGGTAATAACGGAGCGGGAAAAACTGCCATTCTTAATGCTTTTACTTGGGTTTTTTATGAAAAATTTACTGGGGCTTTTTCTGAACCTCAATCCTTAGTTAATAAAAAAGCAATTCAAGAAGTAGAAGAAGGAGCTTCTGTTGAGTGTTTTGTTGAGGTAATATTTGAACACGATTATAAAACTTATCAGTTAAAAAGAAAATGTTTTGGTAGTAGAAATAAACAAAATCAAATCCAAATAACAACTCCTCAATTATTCATGATGATTACAGGAGATGATGGTAGATGGCAACATCCTTTACAGCAACCAAAAGACATTATTGAAAAAATTTTACCTCAAAGTTTACACGGATATTTTTTCTTTGATGGTGAACATATTGATCATTTATTTAGAAGTCAAGAAAGACAAAAAATTGCTGAAGATACTAAGGAATTAATTGGGGTAAAAGTATTAGAAAGGGCGATAAGTCATTTAAAAAATGCTAAAAAACATTTTCATGAAGAATTAGAATCTTTAGGAGATATACAGATAAAAAGTCTTTTAAAAGAAAGAGAAAAACAGTGCAATTTAAAAGAAAAGCTAAAGAATAATTTTGAATTACTTAAAGAAAGATTAGCTAAGTTACAGACAGAAAAAGATAATATTTCTCAACAAATGTTAGAAGTAAGTGGTATAGAAAACTTACAGCGATTAAAACAGAAATTGCTACAGCGAGAAAAAGAATTAAGAATAACTTTAGTTGATACTCAACAAAACATAAAAAAAGAGATTAGCAGTAAAGGCTATTTAGTATTTTTATCTAAGACTTTTAAGGAATTTCAAGAAATAGTTAGTCAGATGAGGGAAAAAGGAGAATTGCCCATCGGAATCAAAAAAGAATTTATTGAGCAATTATTAAAACAACATCGTTGCTTATGTGGTAATCAATTAATTCCTCATAGTTTTAGTTATCAAGAGGTAGAAAAATTATTACAAAAAACAGGTAGTAGTGAATTAGAAGAAATTTTAATTCGTTTGGAAAGTAGTGTGAGTAATTTATTAGAATTGAGAGAAAATTTTTGGAAAAATATTAATGAATATCAAGATGTAATTAATAATTGTCGTCTGGATTTGAACCAAATTGAAAATGAGTTAGATAATCTTAATGAGCAACTAAGAAAATATCCTGATAAAAATATTCAACAGATGCAAAAACAATTGGATAATATAGAAAATCATATCCGTCAAGTAATTTTAAATCAGGGAGAAATTAACCTTCAATTAGATAATTTAGAGGAAGAGTTAACCAAGCTAGAAAAACAGATTATCAAGCAAGAGATAAAAGCAGAAAAGGAAAACTTAATTAAACGAAGAATTGAGGCAACACAAAAAGCGATTGATTGTATTTTAGAGGTGAAGAAAAGATTGGAAAACCAATTCCGTTTAACCTTAGAAAAAAGATTACAAGAAATTTTTACATCCATTTCTTTCACTCCATATAAACCTCTATTAAATGAAAACTATGAATTAAATTTAGTAGAAAATACTTTGGGTATTCCTTTACCTGTTGCCGCTTCTACTGGAGAAAATCAAATTTTGAGTCTTTCTTTTATTGGTGCAATTATTGATATGGTGAGAAAATGGTCAAAGGAAAGTCGTTTAGTCAATCTCAATTCTAGTAATTTTCCTATTGTTATGGATTCTCCTTTTGGCAGTTTAGATGAAATATATCGTCGTCAAGTAGCCAAAATTATCCCTAAGTTAGCTAATCAATTGATTGTGTTAGTAACTAAAACTCAATGGCGTAATGAGGTTGAAACGGAGATGAATAGTTATATTAATAAACAATATGTTTTGACATATATATCGTCTAAGGATGATTGTCAAGAAGATGTAATTATTCTTAATAATCAAGAATATCCACTGGTGAAAAGAAGTGAAAACCAGTTTGAATATACGGAGATTGTCGAGGTGATTTGAAGGGAAAGAATAGGGGAGAGAGGGAAAAAAGGAAAAGAAAATAGTTAATTAATTCCTCATTCCTCATTCTTAGTTTTCAATTTCTAACTATACTCGATTCCTAATTCCTGATAGAATCTCAGTGATTACTTAGACGTTAGAAGCATAAAATGCGATCGCAACTACGCCACCTAAAAGGATAACCGCTAAAGCACCCCAAATAACATAATTACGCTTTTCGTTTTTGCTAGGGGGTTCAGCCTGATACACTTTAGGCTCGTTAGCAAAGTTGTTTAATCTGCCGCCGTCTTCTGTAGTATATGGCATAGTATATAACCTCATGTAAAATGACTTTAGTGTGATTATATTCAATCACATACTTATTGTCTAATAAAAATGACCAGTTAAATCTTAAGTTTTACCTTTTGATGTTATTGCTTCTTTCTGACATCAATCACACTGCCACGAAAATTATAATTACTGCCGTCTAATTCTAAGACTGTACCAATTTTTACTTTTTGGTTGGCTAAAATTGCGCCATCATTAGTCATAGAACCTTTACCATTCATGTATAGAATCATATCTGTACTTAAGGCGACAATGGGACGAGGGTCTGGCAAGGATTTTACGCTACCATCAGGTTGAGTCGCAACTACATAATTAGGTAATTCCTCCACAGACTCTATATTTAAACTTCCTGCAGGTTCATTTCTGACAATAATTTTAACGGAAGAATTTTCTAGTGAACCAAGAAACTCTTGAGGATTTTTGACGCTTAAACCCCTTACTAACAAATTTAATTCTATAGTATCTCCTCCACTACCCACTTGTGCGATCGAACCTTTTGGACCGGGTACAATAAAAATACCAATTAAAACTAAAACTATAACTGCGATCGCACCTAAGTCTAAAATATTAATTTTGCCGAATAAACGACCTTTTGAGTCGATAATTTTCATACAATTTAACCATCAAAAATGACTCCTCAAAATATATCATAACCTGAGGGGAATTGATGATTTTTTCCCCCAAGAGTCAATTTCAGGCTACAACCGCTTCAAAAGCAATACCTTCAAGGTTAAAATTAGCATAGTTATTGATAACATTATTTGTTTCTGGTTCGCTCGTATATAGGTAACTACCCATTACATCATTATTTTGGAAACGGGAAATGACATCCGCCATTTGTGAGCCTTGAGGATAAGCATAAAAAGCAATTCCTTCTTCCACAAAGTTAGGATAGTTTTCTCTGATAGACTCGCTTTCTGAATCTCCTGCATAAAGATAACTGCCTGGATAATCGAGATTTTGAAAACGATTAAAAGTAATTAAACCATCTTGAGGAGTTGTGGAAACATAAAAAGCTAATCCTTCTTCTACAAAATTGGGGTAGTTTTCTCGGATAGATTGACTCTCTGCTTCTCCTGCGTAAAGATAAGCACCTGTATCATAATTATTATTGCGAAAACGGTACATTGGTTGATTTAAAACCGTTTCAGGAGAATTACCTCCAGCAAAAAACCCTCGTTTCAGAATAACACCATTTATCGCACCATCTAAATCGTGTTCGCTACCATCTTCAAGATGTAAAATAACTCCTTCATAATTACCATCACTATCTTCATCGAATAATTCTGCTCCCGTATCGCCATTAAAGTCAAATACTTCATAACGTTGGCTTTGGGTGTTGAATATATAGTAACGATTAAATTCATGATTGCTGTCAAAATAAAGTTTTACTTCTGCTTCCCCCTCTGTGGCAGTTACCCGAAATTCTAATTCTCCATTGATTAAACTCAAAGGATGAGTAGATTCACCTTGAATATGATGCCAACTGTTAATAATTCCATTACTAAAATCCGCATGAATATTAAATTCATCCATCAGAGGAGTATGACTTTCTTTTTCGAGAGTGACAAGCAAACCTAAGTCTTTTGTGCCAGTATAGACATCATCTAAGATTAAAGGTACAGAAACATTAATACTGCTTTCACCCGGAGTGAAAATAGCTTTACCAACAGTGGGATGATAGTCGTTTCCTGCTTTTGCCCTTCCATCTCTAGTGACATAGTGGATTTGGACATATTTATCTAAGTTACCTGTGCGTTGAATAGTAAATTTAACTTCTCCATCGGCTTCGTTAACAGTTGGATTAGAGACATATAAATTAGTGGCGGTATCTTCATTATTACTGGTATTGCTAAAAAGAGAACTAGAAACTTCTGTTATATTATTTGATTCGTCTATGGCGACAACACTATTATTGTCTGATGATACCTGACTTACGTTTTCAGGATTGAGTATTGTTTGAGGAATGTTAATTGAGGGAGCAGAAAATTGAATGTTACTATCAAAAGCATTATCGAATTTTACCCTTAAAACTGTAGGATTAATCTCTGTACCTGCATTGTTAACGGTAAACTCTAAAATATTCTCTCCTGTGATAAAACCCTCATTGATAGTAAAAGGAACGAAATCAGTGTTATAGTTAGGGTTACTAGCTAAATACTGTTCTATACCATTCAATGTAATAGTTGTACCCTCATCATCAGTATGCCATTCACCATCAATAAAGAATTGATCAACATTAACGGTATCAGGTAAATTAAAAGTTGTACGATAAGTATAATCTCCGGGAGGCGATGAGCTACTGTTATTATTATCAGGGGAAATCCATCCAGATATGCCGTCTCCTGAATTAGTGACAAGAATATCTGAACTACTGCCATCAGGAACAGATATTAATTCATAATGAGGATCGCTCGTACTATCGTTATTTAAAGGTGTGCCTGAATCATCAACGCCAGTATTGTAAAGAGAGAGAGAAAGGGGAGTAAATTCTGTGGTTTTAACTATATTCTCTAAAATGAGAACTGTTGCACCATCAACTTGATATTTTTGATAGGTTTCCCCATTGCGGTTGATTATTCCCTCATTGACAAAATCAGCACTAAGATTAAGGGTATCTTCTTCATCCATTAATACTGTAATGGTATTGTTAGATGAAAGTTGAGTCACGGTGAGAGAGTTAAGGGTTAGGGTATTTTCTCCATAGTCTTTGATGTCTAAAATTTCAAAGTTACGCAGACGATTACCGGGGGAAAGGGTTGTTAAATCCCAATTTTGTCCGTTATAGCCTGTAAATTTTAAGGTATCAATACCTGTACCCCCATCCAAACGACGAAAATAAGTATCATTAACGGTAACAAAATCATTGCCTACACTGCCATAAACTACATCAACGCCACCATTGCTATAAATTCTGTCATTTCCCTCTCCTGCAATAAAAATTTCGCCTGTGGGAGTACCAATCATGCGATCGCTCCCAATAGTACCTGTTTGATTAACTTGTTGGGTAAAATCACTGCCGAAAATAACATAAGTTAAATCGTCATCGTTACCCGGTGCGCCTACGGTAAAATCATCAAAACCATCGCCGTTGACATCTTCTCCTCCACTGAGAGATATACCTGCTTGAGACGAGGGTAAACCCATAATTAAAAAGCCCTTAGCATTACTACCATTACCTGATTGATTATTACTCAAACTACTTAAATCAAAGGGATTCGTTGCAGAATAGGTTGACTGCCAACTTGAACCGCCAAAGACAACAAAAATAGATCCTTCATTGCTTTTCGTGGTAGGAGATGATACTGCTACATCATCATAACCATCGCCATTAATGTCTCCAATGGCAGTAAAGTTGGATAAATTATATATTTTATTTAAGTCTCCTGATTTAGAAGTAGCTAACACCACATCAGGGTTATCATTAATACTTCCGTCAGTAGAACCATAATAAATAAAAACACCGCCTTCTTGAAGACTATTCAAATTAGCAATGTAACCTTGAGCTAAAACGGCAAAATCTTCAATACCATCACCGTTAAAATCTCCAATACCTTGTAATTGACTGCCTAGTTGTTGGGTTTGATTGGGTTCAAAAATAGCATTGGAATAAGTTACATAAATACTGTCATCACTGCCATAACCCACATGGGCAACATAAATATTTTGATTGAAAAAGGCAGGAGAAGTGCGATCGGAAGAAGATTGAGAGGGGATGCGATCGATGTTACTCCAGTTATTGCCATAAGTGTATAATATTTCTTGATCGCTGTCATTAGCTTGATAAAACATATAGAGGGTATCACCCACAGTTATCAAAGAAGGACCATTTGGGCTTGTTTGTCCTGATATTTGACTGGCACTACCTGCGATATTGGCACTTGCCCAAGATGAACCATCATAGTTAGTGGAGAATAGATTGTTACTTTGACTGGATTTAAAAGCAATATATAGTTTATCTTCAAAAACTGCCGCCCCGATGCGATCGCTACTAGCATGATCACCACCATCATATGGTACAGTAAAATCTGTTGACCAACTGTTACTACTACTAGGGTTAGAAGAAGATACATAAAGTACATTATCCTCCTTATCATCAGAGATAAAGAAAGTATAAAGGCGATCGTCATAAGTAACTAAAGTGGGACCTTGTTTGCTAGTTTGCCCAGATATTTGATAGAAAGTCCCATTGTTAAAATTTAAGCCTAAACCAGAACTATCGGTGACAGCACTAGCTATAATCAAATCATTAGAAGTAGAAGTAAAAGCGAGATACAAAGTGTTATCAAATATAGCTAAAGAGGGTTGATAATAAGTCTCAAATTTGCTTCCTAAATTAGTTAAACCTTCCCAATTAATTCCATCAGAACTTCTTTGCATCCAGAGAGTATTATTATTTCCACTAACTTTATCCGTTGCCTTGTATAGCATATAGAGATAGCCGTTAAATTCTATTAAAGTAGGTGCTACATTCGATGATTGATCACTAATGCTATACTGAAAACTCCATCCGTTATTATCCAAGGATGCAGAAATATTAGCGTTAGGAGAATTAATAATAGTAGGATCACCGTTATTATTTCCTAAATAAATCTTTAATTGTCCATTACCGACAGTATTGGGGCTAATTATATTGGCATTTTTATCTCCAAAACCAATATCATCATAACCATCGCCGTTAATATCACCCAAATAGTTACCAATTAATCCCGAAAAAGTTGTGCTACTAGGGTTAAGATTTCCTGACGAGTTACCTTCATATAATGTCCAAACTCCATTAGTACCAAGAAGGCTTAGATCATCATAACCATCACCATTATAGTCTTGAAGTAAACTAACATCCGTAACGGAAGTAAGTGAAGAATTAAGGAAGGATAAGTTTTCTAAACTGCTAAGATTACTAGAACCTAATTGTAAATAAAAGCGATTAACCTTGGTTAATACACCAAAATCTTGTAAACCATCACCATTAAAATCACCTAAATTAACTACCTGTTCTATTAAACTATTGTCAACGGTAAGAGTAAGATTAGTTATGGCACTACTACCATCTAAAAGATTTTCTGTACTACTACCAAAAATAATAACCCCTCCATTAGTTGAACCACCAGAATAAACATCTGCAAAACCGTCACCGTTAATATCACCTAAGATGACTACATTTTTACCATTACCATTAATAAGATAAGCATTATTAATTAAATCTTCATCAGTTGTGATTTGCTGTTTTTCTTTCAAGGTAGCATTATTGGAAGTGGAACTAACTTTGCCTGAATGGAGAGTTTTTAAAACCGTATTATTAGAATTAAGAATGTAGAGTCCACCATCTGTTGCCAAACTCAAATATGCACCATCATTATCATTTGTGTCTGTATTCCAAACAGCATATTGAGAGTTACCGGGTTGATCAAGAGGTTGTGCTTGACTGTAAAGAACAAAATTACCATCGGTTTGCATTAAAGCCTGAACTGCTGGAGTTGTATTGTCAGTTTGCCAAATGACGTTACCATTAGGATCGGTCAAAAACAGTACACCCTCATTGACATTAAATTGAGATGCCGTATTGCTATCACTTAAAACTAGAGTATAATCTCCAACGGAAAAAAGATCACCATCAATGACAAAACCGTTATCCGCAGAAATATCCGCCAGTTTGATACTACCATCGTCTGCTAACCACTGATGACCAAATACTGCATATAATTGTTGAGCGTTGGGGGCAGTTATCATCAAATCATCTACAGTATCATTATTAACATCGCCAATACCACCGAGGGCAGAACCTGCTAACTGATAAGGCTGTGAACCATTTAAGAGGAAAGTTTTTTTACTATCTGTAGCAGTGACGTTAAGATTAAACAATGTGCCTTGAGAGTCTAAATCTAAAGGTCCGAAAAGTAAGTAATTTTGTCCTACTCCCATTAATCCTTGAGGCGCACCTACCAAGAAATCTTCATAACCATCCCCATTAACATCTCCTGCTGATGCAATTTCACTGCCTGTTTTTGAGAAGGGTAAACCACCGAGAATAATTAAGTTACTAATGCTGTCTAAATCTCCTGAAGTGGGATTTCCTCCTTTGACAACATAAACTAAACCATCACTATTATCTGAACCCGGGGCGGAAATGGCTAAATCTCTTGCTCCGTCTAAGTTCCAATCATCAGATGCGATCGCACTTCCCGTGAAAGAATTTTCGGCTGTGCCATTGGTAGAAGGTAAAATCGAGCCTGTAAAAGAATAAAGAGGAGTAGTTTGATTATTACCAAAAACATAAACCTTACCTATAGCGGCGGATGTGGTATTGGGAAATAAATTTTGATTTTCTGAAGGCAGTTGATCAACCCCTACCCACTGATTTGATACACTACTAGCATAACTAGGTGCGCCCACGATTAAATCATCGACTGTTGTACTACCTGAAAAACTCTGCTTCCCATTAGCTTGGGATACCGTTAAACTGTAACCGAGATTTTCTCCATCACTCCCCGTAGCAAAAGTTTGAGCTACATTATTGTTATAGACAATAGACACTAAACCATCACCGTTGTTAGCCCCCGGAGAGCCTACAGCAAGGTCTAAACTGCTATTTTCGTCAAAATTGCCCACCGCCACTGCATAGCCAAAATAACCCTCTTTAACGGTAGGATTGAAGACAAACCCAATATTACTAGAAGCAGTATTTTTTTGATCAGAGAAACTATTATCAGAATTGATATTGACAATTTGCCCTTGATTTTCGCTGAGATAACTGCCTTTGATGACATAAACAACCCCATCGCCATTATTAACATTCGGTGCGCCAATTATTAAATCTTCTTTTCCATCCCCATCTATATCCCCAGTAGCTAAACTCATGGGATAATCACTTTTTGCATCCCCTCTGTCAGCAATACCCGTAATTAAAATACCGTTAGGATTCCCTGATAAATCAGTAGCAGTAAGGAGATTACTTTCCGCATTATTTAAAACATTACCTCCCCCGAATAATATCTGAATTGTGCCGTTATTAATTAAATTACCGTCATTATCCGTATATCCTCTATTCCCGACAATAACATCAATTTTATTATCTCCGTTTAAGTCACCCTGAGAGAGAATATAACCCATCGCAGGATTATCCGTATTAATGATAAAACCACTGTCAATCAAAGCTAAATTCGAATCATTGGCTTCTGTAACTGTGGCGATGCCCAAAACTTGATTAGAGTCAACGGTGGTAGGTTCACTATCAATATTAGCAGTATTAATACTTTGGGGAGTGCTTCCATTGATGGAATATTGAAAATTAGATAAGTTGGAAGGCTCAATATTACCTGAGTCAATGAATAAATCTAAACTTACATTGGGATTGAGGATAGTATAACTAAAGTTGCCTTCAGGATTGACAGGGTTAAGTAGTTTGTTGTTTTGTACAACCCCTAATTGATTCCCCTCACTGTTATTCACACTCCATGTAATAGTATTGCCATTACTATTTTGGGCAGTAATTGTAATTTGGTTGATGGTGGTATTAGTTTGTTGGTTTTCTAAATTAAGGGGTATGTATATATCTGCTTTTCCGTTGGGGTAAACATAACCGTTACTGTTAGCAGACACAGAAGAAACTATATCCCATGTGGGTTTATTGCTGTCGGCTAATTGAGTGGCTTTGACTTGATAGCTAGGGATAATCTGTTGTGCAGATTCATTTTCTGAATCGATAAAAGCATAATAAGTATTAGTGCCGGAGGGTAAAGGTGCAATATATTGAGCAGAATATTTACTTTTTATGTCAGTGCCATCACCAGAGATAACATTTATTAATTGTTCCCCTGTTAAGCTAGTTAAATTAGAACTGTTAACATCGTTAGCGGTAAAATCACTATAATTCAAAACGCTATTGTAAAAGGCAAATTCGTCTAAATATAGCGTGTCTTCTCCTCCTGCTAGGGTTAAATTAGTGCTATCGGGAAAAGTTAAGTCGATATTGTCACTATTAACCGTAGGTTGTCCATTCAAATATAAGTTAACTTTGTTATTTTGACCATCATAGGTGATAACAACATAATTCCAACTGTTGAGGGTAACGGCATCATCTCCCGTTAGGGTTTGATTTTTGATATTAAGGCTTAATTGAGAAGCAGTATTGATACTGAGGTTAAATAACCCCGCCATAGAGGCAAGATTGAGAGAATTTGAGGGATTATCGGCAATTTTAAACCACAATTCGGCACTGAAGGAATTACCACTGAGGAAACTTAAATCTTCGGCAAGGGTTAAACTACTGCCATTGTTAAACATTACGGATGGGTTTTTATCCCCTGTGTTGTTGGTGGGGTTTTCCAACGCACCCATTTCTCGGAAGTTGACGGTATTGTTATAAACACCGTTACCGCCTACTCCCCAAGTGCCTCGATTATTAGCGGTTGTGCCATTATATTCATCAAGACGAAAATATAGTGCAGGTTGAGCTTCGAGGGTTAATTCACTATAGGATACTTGTTGAGTTTCTGTCCAGAAAATAGCTGTTTTACCGTTAATGTTGGCTATTTCTAATTCCGTGAGAGGATCTGGGGAGGCATTTTCGTATAATAAACTAGGCTCACTCCATAGGTGATTACCTTGATCATCATAACTGAGACTAGACCAATATATGTTAGTTTCATCATCTGTATAGTTAAGCCATGCGGCGATTAGTTGGTTATTTTCTCCTAACCCTAAGACTATTTCCCCTTCTGATCCTGTTTGGGATATAATCGGAGATGCGATCGACCATTGTTGAGTTTGAGCGTTGTAGATAGAATAGTAAATATCTGATTGATTTAAACTTTCGTTAATTATCTGAGTTTGATCATCACTGTAAAACTCTCCGGGGGTTAAATTGGTAGTAACGTCACTCATATCTGCATGAACCCACGCCACTACATTATTACCTTTTTGATCTAAACTGGCAACGGGATTGAAATTAAGTCCGTCTGAGCCAATAATACTACTAGCGGTAGATAATAAAGCATCTCCTGAAGGGGCAAAACCATATTTTACAACGGTGGTGGGTTGACTAGGTGCAGTGATAACGGGGAAGTTTTGAAAATCTGCCACGATGCCATTATCTCCTGTTAGTTGTTGTTGAGGAGAAACGGGATTACCATTGACACTATTACTATAGTTGACGGTGACTAAATCCCCCATACCAATTAAGTTGTTATTATCTGTGGGGGGAATGACGTTTAAAGTGACGGTGTTACCATTAACGGTAGGTTCATTAAATAAGGAATATTCAATACCATTATTGCTAATAGTAAATTGGTTTTCGGTGGGATTACCTGTTAATTTTTGATCAAAAACGAGGGTAATTCGGTTCATATTTTGACCATCAACATTAGATACGATCGCACCTGCACCGATTATAATGGGGTTAGTTTGGCTATTAGTGGTATTAGTAAGACTAAAATCATTAAATTCGTGAATCCATAGCTTGGTATTGGTAGCATCCGTTAGATAAAGATTGCTGTTGTTATTACCATCAAAAAGACTATAACTGAGAGATAATTCCGTAGTTTCAGGGATAGTTTCTTCGAGAATAAAAGTAACGGTATTACCTAAAATAGAAGGATTACCGTCTAGGGTGTAAGTATTGCCTTGATTATCGGAAATGGTAAATTGACTAACATCAGGAATTGAGTCAACCTGCAAATTTTCCACAAAATTAAGAGTGATTATATCCCCATTTACAAAACCTGCTATGGGAGACAAGGGGGGAGTTTGTGCCACCCAAGCCATTAATATTTGCCCTGTTTTGGTAAAAGTTAGAGTTGGGGTGCTATCTTCTCCTAAATCGGCTTCAATATTGTCAATAATGGATTGATTACTAATAACGGGAGGATTAACGGCAGTTACTAGGCTACTAAAGTTAAGGGTTTGATTCTCATTGTTATAGGCTACGGCAATATTTTCATCATCGGCTAAATTATGGTTAACTACTAACTCCACTCCTTGAGAATTGGTTTGAATAGATTGTATATTAATGGTATTTTCAGGGTTGCCAATTTCTGAAGTAAGAGTAACAGTATAGTTATTGGCATTATTATCGAGAATATCGATAGTGTAGGGATCAATTATTTGTAATGCGGTTAACTCGTTTGTGGTGATTCCCTCAGAGTTACTTTGATTGGAAACTAATGTAAAAGAGGGGATTTCTGTTCCTTCTTGGGTGCGTAAATCTGTACGAGGATTGGTAGCGACAATATAACTAAGACGGTAAACTTGACTAGATTCAATATTTTCAGCTAAGTATAAATTAACGGTATTGCCATTAACTAAGTTAACTTGATTAATGTTAATTGTTTCTGTGACATTGCCATTATCATCGAGAATTTCTAGGGTAAACTGATTAGGATTAGGAATAAAGTTAATTTTTAGTTCTTCAGTAAAGTTAACAGCGATAATAGGAGTAATTTGGCTAATTTCCCCATTGCCATTAACCTGAAAGGAGGCAATTTGACTTCCATCAGCGGTTAGTAATAAATTACCTTGTCCTGATTGATTACTATAATCAACAATGGCATTGTTACTGGGTATTTTATCTAGTTTGAGAATAAGGGTATTGTCAGAAACGGAAACTGACTCGACATTTGCCCCTGCAACGGTAAACCGACTAATATCAGGGATAACATTAGTATCAAGGGGAGTATCAAAGTTGAGAATTAGCTCATTGTTGAATCGAGAATAGTTTTGACTGTTTCCTGTTATGGGGCTATAAAAAGCACTGAATTGATTTGGAGTATTATTAGTTACTGTCAGGGAAAAAGAGTCTATTACTTCCCCCTGAGTATCTTGTAGATTCAAACTACTATCAGCTGAAGTGTTATAACTAACTTGAATTAAATTAGGTTGTGGTTGGGGATTATCCCCCGTTGAGTAATCATAATTAGCATAAAAGGGAATTATCTCTGTTAATCTTAACTGTAGGATACTGCCATCAATTAAAACCTGAAATACAGGAATGGTGGTAATATTGCCAAATTGATCTGTTACTGTCACTACAAACTGACTGCCATCAGGCACAAAATCAGGATCAAGATTTTCACCCCAATCAATGGTTAATAATGAACCTTGCACCTGTGCGCCTGTGGAATCAATTTCTTCGCTAGAAACTCCAGTACTTTCGGTGGTATCTCCCCCTTCTTCCCAAGTCCAACCGGGGTGTAATGTAATACCAAAAACGATCGGACCTATTTTTATTCCTGCATCGATGGGAAAAAGCAAAAACTGTACATTAGGAGTATCGCCAATACCCCAAACTAAACCCACTTCAACCCCTGCTGAACCATTAAAATTAAGGTTTTTCGTACCTAATTGAAATTTAATTCCACCTTCAACAATAGGAAATCCGATCGCAGCTTGGTAAGCTAATTGATCTGAATCATTGGCAATGGTAATGGCATCGGCTACCGTAGAGAAAACTGCTTCTGCTAAAGCCCATACTATCGCCCCTTCAATGGTGGACTCATCACTATTAGTTGCGATCGCATTTCCCACCGCCCCTGCTAAAGAAGCAACTCCAGCCCCGAATATTTCTCCTCCCAATACCTCTAAAATAGCCGAGAAGGGAGGTTGATAATCTCCGTCAGGTAAAGGCTCGGCTTGAACATAAAAAGAAGCACCTATATCACCAAATAAACTTACATCCACTAAAGGAACTTTCACTAAAGGAAAATCCAATTCAAAAGTGAGAGTAATGCTGTCAAAAATTTCCTCTAAAAGTAGAGTATCTCGATTAAAAGACCATTCCGATTCTATACCCAAAGAAACAGAAAAAGCAGAACCCTCTTTCTTTCCTTCTTCGTCTTCATTTTCCCCTTTATTGCCCGTCGCTTCAGATACCTCTTTTTGGGCAGATTCTTCCGCTAATTCCTCTCCTTCTGCTTCTGGTGCGGCGACTACTGTAGCAATTTTCTTGAACTCTTTTCCTTCAAAAGTGGTTTTTGCTTCCACAGATAAATAAGGGTTGAGATTATCTCCACTTGAGCCAATAATAGTAGCTGAAGAAGAATTTTGACCTCCTTTGAGGGAAACTTCTATTTCTACCCCCTTCATAAAAGGGGTGAGAATTTTACTGACTATCCCTTTAGGTACATTATCTTTAGCTTTGAGAA
The DNA here is from genome assembly GCF_036345015.1 of Cyanobacterium sp. Dongsha4. Lineage (NCBI taxonomy): Bacteria > Bacillati > Cyanobacteriota > Cyanophyceae > Chroococcales > Geminocystaceae > Cyanobacterium > Cyanobacterium sp. DS4. Next base: position 2,637,950 of record NZ_CP084098.1, read on the forward strand.
CTTCTAGCAAGTCAACAGAAAATTCTAATCCTCCCCCCCATGCAAAAGAATATTCAGGCACAACGGCTTCTGATTCGCTTTCACTGCTATCACTTTCTGCACCAATTCCCTGCCCTGTATTAGAGTTGAGAGTATTAACCGTTTCCGGGGCGTTATTGATGGGGATAAGATTAGTGATAACTCCTTGTTGACTCAATTGGGGAGAATAAGAGGCAAGGGGAGCAGTTACATCCCCATTGTAAAACAGACTATCATTGAGGGTGAATTTTTGGAAATATAGATCGGTGTCTTCTTTTATTGACTGATTGGCTTGATTGAGGAAGTTAACCTTTGAACCGACTAAAAAGACTTCTCCTTGATAAATTATAGAGGTAGGTTCTAAATCCCCTACTTGATCTGAGGTGATAGCTTGAGGATTAGCTAACCATTGTAATTCCCCTTGTTCGTTGTATGTTCCTGCAGTATAGTAAAAATCACTGTCATTATCGCTACCCTGTTGCCATGTCACTACGAATCCGGGTTGTGTCGCACCTGTATTTCCTTCTTCGATGAGATTATCGTCATATAGTAGTTTAATATTGCTTATGTCTTGATTTTCTAGTCGGGTAATCGCCCTTGCTTCCTGCCAAGTCTGGGAATTTTCGTCGTATTGTGCGTACCAGAGAAAGGAATTTTCCGCCCAAACCAGATGAGTTTGACCCTCAGAAGAAGATGCGATCGAACTTAAACCCGAAGCGAGATTTACGACCATAGCTATATTTTCACCACTATCAATAATTACTAATATAGACTCAAAAAAAAGAGATATATTTTATTTATTTACAATTCTTATCTGTTCATTTTGGTTAGTGTTTTCACATATACCTGAAATTGCCCCTAAGATAACCCAAGCTAAGATATTTAGTCTTAAGTCGAACAGACTTACATCAAATAAATTGTAGATAATATAAGCACCAAAAGCCACTAAATAACTAAAGAAAATTATGTTGTGATTCTGTTCTATTTTTTCTTCTTTGATCATTAATAATCCTTTTGCTAAAACTATGGCAATTAAACCTAATAAAACTCCCAATGTAATTAAACCTGTTTCTGCTCCCATCATTAAAAAAAAGTTATGGGGATGTCCTAAATAAATTCCCATTTTTTCTTCATATAAAACTGTAAAATTCCTTAAACCCCAACCCAATAGTGGATGTTTTTCAATTAAGTCTAAGCAAAAATTCCATTGTGTAGTTCTTAGGGTTTCTAAGGGGCGATCGCTACTTACATACATTTGATCTGAAAATCTTTGCCATAAAAAATTAGGTACTATTCTTCTCCAAAAATCTTGTAATGGTAAATTACCAAAAGAAGCCCAACTAACGATTATTCCGGAGAAAGTAATCAAAGATAATAAAAAATACCAATTACGATAAATAGCAAAAGCAATTAAACTCAAAAAAACAATAATCCAACCATTACGAGAACCTGTCAAAATTAAACCATAAACGTTAAGTGCGATCGTAAAAACTAAACATAAATTAATTTTATTAAACCAGTATTTTTGACTATTTTTTATTAGTAATCCAGTCAATAAAATAATGGTAATAGCTAAATATAAAGCTAGTGGATTTGCGTAAGGAAAAACTGAAGATGCTCTGCCGGGGGGGATACCTTCCCCTGTCAATTGCCATCCAAATAATTTATATATTATATCGATTGTTACCCAGTGAAAATTAATTTCTCCAATAGCAATTAGAACAACTATAATGGAACTCAATACTAAAGACAAAATTATAATGTAAAGTTGCTCATAAGTTTTAATAATAGTTCTTAAACTTAAAAATACCCAGAAAAAAGGTAAAAAGTGGACTATACCTAACCATGCCTCTCCTGATTTATATGCAAAAATAGAGCTAACTATTAAAAGTAAACTCAGACAAATAAAACCAAATGTTAAATAATTATGTTTAATTTGACTCCAGTTTTTAACCGATGCCTGATAACAGATATATACTAAAATTAAAATTCCTAAAAATGTTTGAAATGGCAATATTAATAAACTGAGAAATAAGAGTTTATTTAAAAAGTTTTTATCTTCATTATAAAATTTCCAAAGCATTATTAATTAATCCTCTCCCATAAGCTGTATTACTACTATTATTTTGATTGTTGTCTTTTTGTTTGATTACAATAAATCCTATAATTACTAGGATAATGACAAAAACACTTCCCATAATTAAATTATTTTTTTCAACTTTTAATCTTTGTCTTTTAGATAAAATCTTACTTGATTTCTGCTCCAAATTCTTAGAAATAGTCTGTTCAAAAAAAACTCTTGCCTTTTCTTTATTTCTCATGTTTGTAATAATAAAATCAAGGGTATTTCCCTGAGCATCTAAGGCTCTATAAAGATATTTTTTTCTACCTCGTAAATTGAAAGGAATCTGTACAATTCTCCATCCCCTTCTTTTTTTTCTCAGAGTTTCCATCGCCCTTTTTTTTGCTAAGGGAGAATATTCTTTTACTAAATAATTAATGGTTCGAGGATCAATTTTAAAACCTCTTTGTTGCATAACTTTTTTTAGTTGAGTATAGGTAAGGTTTTCTGTTACGTACCATTGGATACACAATAATATTACTTCTTCCCTAATTTGATCCCATTGATTAACATTAGATCTCCTCATTTTCTTAACCTCATTGAGCAGATTTTATTTATAATAATTATTGTCAGTAATAATATCATATTTTTAATTTTTCGATATTTTATATTTGTTCTTAGATATTGAACCTGATTATATGATCTGATATTAATACTTATTAATACTTTTATTTAGAAGTTTTTAAGCATTTTTGATAATAAAATAAATGATAGCGGTAGAAATTAATAATATATCTTTTAATTATAACCAACAACAAATTTTTAATAATTTATGTCTAAATATTAATAATCAAGAAAAAGTAGGTATAATTGGTGCAAATGGTGCAGGAAAAACCACTCTTTTTTTATCTATTTGTGGTATTTTGAAACTCAATCAGGGAGAAATTAAATTATTTGATAAAACAATTATTACGGGAAAGTTTCATCCTGAAATTGGTCTAGTTTTTCAAAATCCAGATGATCAACTATTTTGTCCTACTGTGAAAGATGATATTATATTTGGCGCGGAAAATTTGGGTTTATCATCTTCGGAAATAGAAGCAAGATTCAATCAAGTCATTACTACTGTCGGTGTTAAACATTTAATTAATCGAATACCCCATCAACTCTCAGGCGGTGAAAAATGTATGGTTGCGATCGCATCTGTACTAATTATGCAACCTAAGATAATTCTCTATGATGAACCTAGTGCCAATTTAGACTTGAAAGCAAGAAGGAAACTAATTCAATTTCTACAATCTTCCTCAGAAACTATTTTAGTCTCAGCCCACGATCTAGAGTTAATATTAGAAGTGTGCGATCGAGTCATTGTGATGAATAAAGGAAAAATCGTCGCTGACGGTATTCCTGAAAAGATAATGAGCGACGAAAAATTAATGAGGGAAAATAACCTAGAAATACCTCCCTCACTGAGCAGGTAAAATCGGGTTAATTAAACACTAGATAAGGGGAATCACCCTGATGAAGATAATTTTTCCTTACCGAAGAAGCAGTATAAACAGGATTAGATTGCTTTTTAACCGAAGATGAATCCGTAGATTTAGATAACTCTAATCTCAAATTAATGGGAGTTAAACCCTGATAGAATTTCACCGATTTATTAGGACTCAAAGAGCAATAATCGCAGATAACATAATCTAATTTAGTCGTATCATCAATATGCCAATCTTCCAAAGAAACTCCACTCATATCCGCACCATAAAAATCTGTATGAGTTCCAATAATTCCCCCCAAATCAGCCTCTCGTAGATTAGCAGACACTAAACGACACCCCAATAGATTCGCCTCTGTCAAAACAGCACCTTGGAGATTACTATGGGTTAAATTGCCATTAGTTAAATTAGCCTTAATCAAATATGACTCGGTAAAATCCGTATGTTGACAATTAACACTTTCCATCTCAGCCATACTTAAATCAGCTTCTGATAAATATGCTTTTTCTAAATTAGCAAAAGTAAAACAGGCTTTGTAACAATTTGCCCGTCTAATATTTGCTTCCCTAAGATTTGCCTGATGTAAATTAGCTTTCGTTAAGTCTGCATCAGTTAAGTTACAACCTTGTAAGTTTGCACCCTTTAAATTTGCATCTCCAAGATTGACATTAGCTAAATTTAAACCTTGTAAATCTGCATTACTTAAATCAGGAATACTGTAAGGATTTTGTAAACGCCATTCATTCCATTCGTGAATATTTCTAATTAAATTCAAATGCTGTTGATTAGCCATAATATCTATAACTATTTACCTACTCATGTTATTTACATTTCTTAATAATCTAACATAAATTTTAAAAAATGGTAATTTACCATACAGCTAAAAATTAACCTTAAATGTATTGAATACCCTTTTATCATTGGTTTTAATCCCTTATCATCGCTTATCACAAAGAAACTTTTTTTCAGTAACAATTATCTATTGATAATATATGTACAAACATACTTAACTTATCATCATAGTTTTATGATTAACTTTGGTAAACGTAACTTTTGGGGTAAATTAATCTCATTACCTTTAGCCTTGTTTGCAACATCTCCTTCAATAGCTTCATCTTTGCCAAGAAATATTGAGAAAACAGAAGAATGTGAAATTCTAGTAGTAGGAGGCGGCTTGGCGGGAGCGGCAACAGCCTATGAGGCTTTGTTAAGAGGAAAAACCGTTTGCTTAACGGATATTACCGACTGGGTAGGTGGTCAAATTTCATCACAAGGTACTTCTGCACTAGACGAAAGAAACACCCAAAGACAAGAGTTATTCTTTCCAAGAGGCTATTTAGAATTGAGGGATAACATAGAAAAATACTATGGCAAGTTAAACCCCGGAGAATGTTGGGTTAGTCAATCTTGCTTTTTGCCCAAAGATGCCCATACCATTCTATTTGAACAGTTAGAAAATGCTGCCAAGAAAGGCAAAGGTAAATTAAAATGGTTTCCCAATACCGTTATTAAAGACTTAACCATTGAGACATTAAATAATAGCGGTACAGGACAACAAATCACAAGTGCGATCGCAATTCAACATCAAGCCCTGCCAAACACACCCCCATTAAATACAGAACCTCTATCTCAAATCATCGAAGACGCTTACACTTATGAAGATTCCGAGAGATTAAAAAAAACCATCATTAAATTTTCCCCTCCTCAAAATGGTAAAACTAATGACAAACTAAAGTGGATAGTGGTAGAAGCAACAGAAACAGGAGAACTTATAGCCTTAACCGACGTACCCTATAAACTAGGAATCGACCCCCGTAGCGAACTTGAACCATCATCATCAAGTGCTACCCCAGATCCTTATTGCACCCAAGGATTTACCTACACCTTCGCCATGGAACAAACAGAAGAGCCTCAACCTCAATCTAAACCTTCTTTCTATGAGCAGTATGAGCCTTACTATAGCTATGAATTAGAAAGATTAGCAAATTTTGACCTTGTCTATACCTATCGCCGTATATGGAAAGCACAACCTAGCGAAACAGAGACTTTTCAAGGTATAACTTGGACAAAACCCACTCCTGGTGATATATCCATGCAAAACTGGACATGGGGCAACGACTATAGACCCGGAACACCTCAAGATAACCTCATCTACACCAAAGAGCAACTACAAGAAACAGGACAGCTAACATCTGGGGGATGGATGGGAGGTTTACGCACAGAAACCCTCAGAAAAGGAGAAGAAAATGCCCTAGGTTTTTACTACTGGTTAGTAGCAGGTACAACAGACTCTCAACTAGGAGAAGGAGTAAAAAAACCTCATCCCAATCAAAAATTACTCACAGGCTTAAATTCTCCCATGGGTACAATGCACGGTTTATCAAAATATCCTTATATGAGAGAAGCAAGAAGGATTATTGGCAGACCTAACTATGCTTATCCTGACGGTTTTATGGTAAATGAAATTGATATTTCTCGCCGTAACTACCACGATGATTATTATCGGCAAGTGTTAACCCCTGAACAATATCGGCGCCTACAAGCTCTTTTAGCAGGTTTGGAAGGCTTTTCCGTATTAAGTGGCGAGATTGATCCTGATGAAGTGAAAAATAGAAGTCGCTCAACCATTTATCCAGATTCCGTTGGCATCGGACACTATGCTATTGATTTTCACCCCTGTATGAATGAAAGCCCCCCTGAAAAACAAGGAAACACAGAAAGAAAAGGAGAAAGAAGGGGGCAAGGACAGGCTTATCCCTTTCAAATACCCCTATCAGCTATGATTCCACAAAAAATAGATAATATGTTAGTTGTAGGTAAAAGTATCGCTACCAGTCATATTGCCGCCGCCGCTTATAGGGTACATTCCTTTGAGTGGTCTTCGGGTGCAGCCGCAGGTGTTACAGCGTCATTAGCCTTAGATAAAGCAATTTTTCCTTATGAATTTACAGAAGGATTTGCTTTTAAAAATAAACCATTGCAGGAGTTGAAAGAAACTCTCAACCAAAATGGTAATCCCACTAAATTCCCCAACACATCCATTTTCAACAACAATTGGGATGATTGGCGCTAGTAATTAAACGCTGTTTGGAGTGAAAATATAAGACGTGGGCAAGTGGTATTATGGGTTGAACAATGTTGAAACCTTCTGGTGCTGTAAAGATTTGACGGGAAAGATAAGAGTCAAACTTGTGATTAGTCATCAAAGAATTGAACAGAAGAGAATCAACCATATTCCTTCTAAATTTCTTAACCATTAATCTAATATCTGAAACCTGACACCTTAAAAACACCAAAAATTTGGTGCTGAAATCAAACTAACTAATTTTTCGGAGAATACCTAACCAATCTCTGAGTTTAAAATTCATATTATTCTGCCTCCCTGTTTGATAATTAGCACATACGGGGAAAAAATAATATTTTTTTAACTCCCAAAAATCTTATTCTGTAAAGGATAAGAGGCTTTATCAAAAAGAAAAAAGAAAAAAGTATGTAGAAAAAGTTGCCAAATTAAAAAAGGTTAGTTATATTAGTATTTGTGCGATTGAGCCACCACGCTCAACTCTGACACACCACGAACCTCGATAATTCAATATTTTTCTAGCCATCATAACCAAATAATAATCCTTGTTCAATTCATTTAATTGAAAAACAAAAAAACAGGAATCGGGTTGTGAAAACAAGCAATTGTGAGTAATAACCACTATGGAGAGTTTGATCCTGGCTCAGGATGAACGCTGGCGGTATGCCTAACACATGCAAGTCGAACGGGCTCTTCGGAGCTAGTGGCGGACGGGTGAGGAACGCGTGAGAACCTGCCTCAAGGTCGGGGACAACAGTTGGAAACGACTGCTAATACCGGATGAGCCGAATAGGTAAAAGATTTATCGCCTTGAGAGGGGCTCGCGTCTGATTAGCTAGATGGTGAGGTAAAGGCTTACCATGGCGACGATCAGTAGCTGGTCTGAGAGGATGAGCAGCCACACTGGGACTGAGACACGGCCCAGACTCCTACGGGAGGCAGCAGTGGGGAATTTTCCGCAATGGGCGAAAGCCTGACGGAGCAATACCGCGTGAGGGAGGAAGGCTCTTGGGTTGTAAACCTCAAAACTTAGGGAAGAAAAAAATGACGGTACCTAATGTAAGCATCGGCTAACTCCGTGCCAGCAGCCGCGGTAATACGGAGGATGCAAGCGTTATCCGGAATCATTGGGCGTAAAGAGTCCGTAGGTGGCACTTCAAGTCTGCTTTCAAAGACCGAAGCTCAACTTCGGAAAGGGAGTGGAAACTGAAGAGCTAGAGTATAGTAGGGGTAGAGGGAATTCCTAGTGTAGCGGTGAAATGCGTAGAGATTAGGAAGAACACCAGTGGCGAAGGCGCTCTACTGGGCATATACTGACACTGAGGGACGAAAGCTAGGGGAGCGAAAGGGATTAGATACCCCTGTAGTCCTAGCGGTAAACGATGGATACTAGGCGTAGTGCTGTAAAAGGGACTGTGCCGAAGCTAACGCGTTAAGTATCCCGCCTGGGGAGTACGCACGCAAGTGTGAAACTCAAAGGAATTGACGGGGACCCGCACAAGCGGTGGAGTATGTGGTTTAATTCGATGCAACGCGAAGAACCTTACCAAGGCTTGACATCCTGCGAATCTTGATGAAAGTTGAGAGTGCCTAAGGGAACGCAGAGACAGGTGGTGCATGGCTGTCGTCAGCTCGTGTCGTGAGATGTTGGGTTAAGTCCCGCAACGAGCGCAACCCTCGTCCTTAGTTGCCAGCATTAAGTTGGGGACTCTAGGGAGACCGCCGGGGAGAACTCGGAGGAAGGTGGGGATGACGTCAAGTCAGCATGCCCCTTACGTCTTGGGCTACACACGTACTACAATGGTTGGGACAAAGGGGAGCGAAACCGCGAGGTGGAGCGAATCTCATCAAACCCAGCCACAGTTCAGATTGCAGGCTGAAACTCGCCTGCATGAAGGAGGAATCGCTAGTAATCGCAGGTCAGCATACTGCGGTGAATCCGTTCCCGGGTCTTGTACACACCGCCCGTCACACCATGGAAGTTGGTCACGCCCGAAGTCGTTATTCTAACCCAAGTGGAAGGAGACGCCGAAGGTGGGACTAGTGACTGGGGTGAAGTCGTAACAAGGTAGCCGTACCGGAAGGTGTGGCTGGATCACCTCCTTTAAGGGAGACTTCTATTAAGAAGTCAGCAAGGAAATGGGGGTGGCTAGGAAAATAAAGAAAGAGGTGTTGGGGCTATTAGCTCAGGTGGTTAGAGCGCACCCCTGATAAGGGTGAGGTCCCTGGTTCAAGTCCAGGATGGCCCATTGGGGGTATAGCTCAGTTGGTAGAGCGCCTGCTTTGCAAGCAGGATGTCAGCGGTTCGAGTCCGCTTACCTCCAGAAGAACAAAGTTTAGCACGGTGAGAAATCGCTACTGCTGAACATGGTGTTCAGTGAGAACCTTGAAAACTGCATAGAAAAATAGGGAAAAAAAGGTCAAGAAAAGAAGGGCCGATGGTGGATACCTAGGCACACAGAGGCGAAGAAGGACGTAGCAACCTGCGAAAAGCCTCGGGGAGTCGGAAGCAGACGTAGAGCCGAGGATGTCCGAATGGGGCAACCCTAAAAACACACCTATGATTTAGGTGATGAGCGAACCTGGTGAACTGAAACATCTTAGTAGCCAGAGGAAGAGAAAACAAAAGTGATTCCCCTAGTAGCGGCGAGCGAAGCGGGAAAAGCCTAAACCATTGTCTAAGGAGAATGGGGTAGTGGGACACCAAAAAGTGACCAAGAAAGTTAAATGAACTAGCTGAAAACTAGACCAAAGAAGGTGAAAGTCCTGTAATTGAAAACTGACAAGGCATAGGTGAATCCCGAGTAGTCAGGGATAAGTGGAATCCCTGGTGAATCAGCCACGACCACGTGGTAAGGCTAAATACTACTGTGTGACCGATAGAGAAAAGTACCGCGAGGGAAAGGTGAAAAGAACCCCGGGAGGGGAGTGAAAAAGAACATGAAACCATCGGCTTACAAGCAATGGGAGTCTCATTAGAAGGGATGACCGTGTGCCTGTTGAAGAATGAGCCGGCGACTTACAGGTCGTGGCGGGTTAAGATGAAAAGTCGAAGCCAAAGGGAAACCGAGTCCGAAAAGGGCGTTAGTCACGGTTTGTAGACCCGAACCTTGGTGATCTAACCATGTCCAGGATGAAGCTACCGTAACAGGTAGTGGAGGTCCGAACCGACCAATGTTGAAAAATTGGCGGAGGAGGTGTGGTTAGGGGTGAAATGCCAATCGAACCAAGAGCTAGCTGGTTCTCCCCGAAATGTGTTGAGGCGCAGCGGTGTGAAAGGTCATCGGGGGTAAAGCACTGTTTCGTTGCGGGCTGGGAGACTGGTACCAAGATGAGACAAACTCAGAATACCGATGAATGGTAGCACTAGTGAGACGGTGGGGGATAAGCTTCATCGTCAAGAGGGAAACAGCCCAGACCATCAGCTAAGGTCCCCAAGTACTAACTAAGTGAGAAAGGAGGTGGGAGTGCTTAGACAACCAGGAGGTTTGCCTAGAAGCAGCAATCCTTGAAAGAGTGCGTAATAGCTCACTGGTCAAGCGCTCCTGCGCCGAAAATGAACGGGGCTAAGTTAGTCACCGAAGCTATGGACTACATTGTAGTGGTAGGGGAGCGTTCTATTAAGGGTGAAGCATTAGCGGCAAGCAGATGTGGACGAGATAGAAGTGAGAATGTCGGCTTAAGTAGCGAAAATTAGGGTGAGAATCCCTAACCCCGAAAGCCCAAGGGTTTCTCCAGAAGGTTCGTCCGTGGAGAGTTAGCCCGGACCTAAGGCGAAGCGAAAAGCGTAGTCGATGGCAAGCAGGTAAATATTCCTGCGTGGCTTAATTGGAGTTGCTACAGGGACCCGTGAAAACTAAGCACACCCTGAGTGGATTGGGAGCGAGTAATCGTGAGTGTGGAAAGATAGCGGCAAGAAAAGCTGTAGTAATGTTGAGAATTAAGTCCCGGTACCCGAAACCGACACAGGTGGGCACGTAGAGAATACGAAGGGGAGCGAGGTAACTCTCTCCAAGGAACTCGGCAAAATGACCCCGTAACTTAGGGAGAAGGGGTGCCACCGAGAGGTGGTCGCAGTGAAGAGTCCCAGGCGACTGTTTAGCAAAAACATAGGTCTCTGCAAACTCGAAAGAGGAGGTATAGGGGCTGACGCCTGCCCAGTGCCGGAAGGTTAAAGAAGTTGGTCAGCGAAAGTGAAGCTAGCGACTGAAGCCCCGGTGAACGGCGGCCGTAACTATAACGGTCCTAAGGTAGCGAAATTCCTTGTCGGGTAAGTTCCGACCCGCACGAAAGGCGTAACGATCTGGGAGCTGTCTCGGAGAGAGGCTCGGCGAAATAGGATTGTCTGTGAAGATACGGACTACTTACACTTGGACAGAAAGACCCTATGAAGCTTTACTATAGCTTGGAATTGTGTTCGGGCTGGCAGTGCGCAGGATAGGTGGGAGGCGAAGAAGTATTCCTTGTGGGGGATACAGAGCCAACGGTGAGATACCACTCTCTGCTAGCTAGAATTCTAACTCATTTGAGGACAGTTTCAGGTGGGTAGTTTGACTGGGGCGGTCGCCTCCAAAATGGTAACGGAGGCGTACAAAGGTTACCTCAGACTGGTTGGAAATCAGTCGAAGAGTGCAAAGGCAGAAGGTAGCTTGACTGCGAGACCAACAAGTCGAGCAGGGTGGAAACACGGTCTTAGTGATCCGACGGTGCTGTGTGGAAGGGCCGTCGCTCAACGGATAAAAGTTACTCTAGGGATAACAGGCTGATCTCCCCCAAGAGTTCACATCGACGGGGAGGTTTGGCACCTCGATGTCGGCTCATCGCAACCTGGGGCGGAAGTACGTCCCAAGGGTTGGGCTGTTCGCCCATTAAAGCGGTACGTGAGCTGGGTTCAGAACGTCGTGAGACAGTTCGGTCCATATCCGGTGTAAGCGTGAGAATATTGAGAGGAGCCTTCCTTAGTACGAGAGGACCGGGAAGGACGCACCGCTGGTGTACCTGTTATCGTGCCAACGGTAAACGCAGGGTAGCCAAGTGCGGAGAGGATAACCGCTGAAAGCATCTAAGTGGGAAGCCCACCTCAAGATGAGTATTCTGGTGTAAGGTCACGGGAAGAAGACCCGTAAATAGGCACAAGGTGGAAGTGCAGTAATGTATGAAGCCGAAGTGTACTAATAGACCGTCATCTTGACCTAAGGAACTATAAAATTCTATGCAGTCTTGAAGGTTGTTCCTTCGAGAGTATAGCTGGTGTGATTAGCATTATGGAACCACTACGAACCATCCCGAACTCGTGGGTGAAACATAGTAGCGGCGACGATACTGCTTGGGAGACCGAGTGGGACAATAGTTCCATGCCAGCTTCAACATTCATTCTTTACAATTCTATCTTTCATCGAAACATCAAAGACAAAGAATCACCTCACATTGTGTAGGTGGTTTTTTATTGTTGAATAACTATAAGCTAAAGTGATTAACATAATCAGTGTCAATGCTTTTAATCGCTTATTTTATATTTTTGTTCTCTCTAAATTATTCCTCCCTTTTTTATCTCTAAACATTTCTTCTATACCCATTTCTTTTTTCGTCAATGCGTAAATTCTATTAATAATCATTTAATTTTTAATTTCTTTTTGACTAGATTTCGTTAATTGTTCTATTTGTTCTAAAGTGGGATTAAGGGTATTAATATTTTCCGAAAGCCATAGCAAATATTCTATATTACCGGCCGGACCAGTAATAGGAGAATAAGTTAAATTTTGATATTGCCATCCTATTTCTAGGGCATGGCGTAAAACTTGATCTATCGCTTCGGCTTGTAAACGATAGTCTCTCACAACTCCATTCTTGCCTACTTTTTCTTTGCCTACTTCAAATTGAGGTTTTACTAACAAAATAACATCTCTGGGAGTTATTAGTAATTCCCATAATTTTGCTAAAACTTTAGTTAAAGAAATAAAAGACAAATCCATTACTCCTAAATCGGCTGGTGTTTCTCCTTGATAGAGTTTTTCTGGAGTTAGATGACGAAAATTAGTTCTTTCTAGGAGGGTAAGTCTTTTATCCTGTCTTATTTTCCATGCTACTTGTCCATAACCCACATCTATACCATAAACTTTTTTTGCCCCTTGTTGTAATAAGCAATCGGTAAATCCCCCTGTGGAAATTCCTCCATCTAGGCAGATTCTCTCTTTTACTTCTATATTAAAAGATGCGATCGCTTTTATCAGTTTTTCTCCCCCTCTGGAAACGAAGGGAGGTTCTGATTCTACATCTATAATACTATCTAACGGTATCAAAGTACCTGGTTTATCTACTATTTGCCCCTTGACTTTTACTTTACCTGCTCTAATTAGTTTCTGGGCAGTTGTCCTTGTATCACATAATTGTTTTTCTGTTAACAGAATATCTATTCTTTCTTTGTTTTTTGGCAAGATTTATTTCTCCTTGTTTATTTTTAAGAGGGCAAGGGGTAACGATGCACTGGTAATTAATAATCAGTAATCAATAATGGATGCACTTATAAGAATTAGTTTTCCCCTAACACTCCAATACGCTAATAAATTAATTAATATACTAATATCTAGTCATTAATTATTTAACTTATTTAATTCTGATAATACTTCTTGAGAATGTATAGCAGGACGCACCCCTAAAAATTTTGCAACCAAAATACCTTCAGGATTTATAATATAGGTATGACGGAGCGATCGACCACTTAACCATGAACCATAAGCCTTACTAACTTTACCTTCCGTGTCAGCTAAAAGGGGAAATTTTAATCCTTCTTCATTACAGAAACTCTGATGGGAATTAACATCATCGACGCTAACTCCGATAATCTCTGCATTCAAGTCATGATATTTTGGTAAATCCTGTTGAAATCTTTTTGCTTCTAAAGTACAACCGGGGGTAAAGTCTTGCGGATAAAAATATAACACTACCCATTTTCCTCGATAATCGTGCAAGGAAATTTCTCCGTCTCCTAGGTTTGTCGGCAGGGTAAAATCCGGTGCTGATTCGTTAAGGGAAGGCTGTATTCCTCCCAATGCCATAGCAGAAGGCATAAAATTAAAGGAGGCAATGAGAATGAAACTAAAGACAAGAATATTGCGTAATAAATGTTTGAACATAATTTATGATGAATGATTTAGCACTGCTATACTACCCTAATTTCGATAATTTTAACTATTTCTTGATTCTAATTTTTATCGGTATTGAGGAAGACAATAGGGAGATTCTTCACAGGAAAATGTATTAATTAACTGAATCATTTGATAAAGACGACTAAATTTTTTTGCTTGTAAATGAAAGGCTATTTGAGGTAAATTTAGGCTATCTTGTTCTGATTTTGTTGATCTTCTTCTTTCTATTTTACCTGTTGATAAAACGTCGGCAAAATTATCATTTAATTTCTGAAGTTGAGCATCTGTTAAGTCATAATTTAATCTGATTACGAATAAGTCTTCTATATAGCGACTAGAATGATATACTCGATAAAAATTGGTAATAATTTCACAGGCAGATTCTACATTATCTGTTATTTGATATATTTTTATGTCATCTTCTTGAATATATCCTCTAGCTAAAAGATTTTCTACCAAGTAATTATGCCAATTGTGCCAATATTTACCGCCGGGTTTATCGATTAAAACTAATGGTATTAAAGGTTGTCTTCCTGTTTGGCAAAGGGTTATGGTTTCAAATGCTTCGTCTTGAGTGCCAAATCCTCCGGGGAAAAGTGCGATCGCATCACTTTCTTTTAAGAAGAATAATTTACGGGTAAAAAAGTATTTAAAATTAATTAATTTGGGGTCATTAAAAATAAATTTATTAGCCGTTTGTTCAAAGGGTAATTTAATGTTTAAACCGAAAGAATTATTCGAAGAAGCACCTTCATTTCCAGCCTCCATAATTCCACCACCTGCCCCAGTTAAAACCATAAAACCTAACTGAGAAATAGCATGAGAAAAATCTCTAGCAAGTAGATATTCAGGACTATCTACAGGTGTTCTAGCAGAACCAAATACGGTTATTTTTCTTCTACTTCTATAATCCGAAAAAGTCTGAAATCCCCTTTCTAAATCTTTTAATGTTCCTGTTAATATTTTCCATTCGAGGCGATCGAGTTCTTTTTTTTCAACAATTCTAATCAATGTTTTAAAACTCTTTTTTAACCATTTACTTTTTCTTGTATTTGGTAAATTTTTGACTAAATTTTTAATTGTTGCTAATGATGGAGAATTAACTAAAGACATTATATAATTTTTTTACTGATAATGTAGAGAAAAATGGCTCTCTTAACTTTGGATATGATAAACTATCCCTAAAAAAGTATCAGGTTTCGGATTGCAGGTTTTGGGGTATTAGGAAGAAGTTAATCAAACACTTTTACCTCTTGCCTTTTGCCTTTTCTAAATTCCTAATTAAAACCTATTGACGAATTACTACTTTTACAAAACAGTCCCACGCAGAAATAATCAACGTGGGAGAAGTTGCTATCAAATGATTGCTTAAAGATGTTTTTCAAGGGTGTTGGATAAAGTAGTTTTAGGTACTGCACCCACTACCATATCTTTTTTCTCACCATCTTTAAAAACCATCAAAGTGGGAATACTACGAATTCCGTATTGACTAGCAATTTGAGGATTTTCGTCGGTGTTTAATTTAACGACTTTCACCTTACCTTCATATTGTTGAGCTATTTCCTCTACCACAGGTGCAACCATACGACAAGGTCCACACCAAGGAGCCCAAAAGTCAACTAAGACAGGCAATTCACTATCTAAAACAACTTCTTTAAAATCCGCTTCTTTAACTTCTGTCACCTCTGACATTGCACTTATTTCCTTAAACTAAAGTTTTTTGCATTTTAAATACTATCAGATTTTACCATAGCAAATATTAGGACTCTTGCAGATAATTATTACTAGAAGTTTACATTACCCGATTTCGGAATTCATTGTTAGAGGTTTAGAGCTAAAATGAACCAAATTCGACAAAAAAAGTAGATAAATTGATTTTCTTTTTTTAGCTTCTTTAATTAATTAATGTTCAGAAAATATTTACCGTCAAACCTGCTCTTAACTAATATTCTTGTTTAACAACTGAGGTTAGACTATCTATCTAAATCACAAATGATTCAAAAAAAATCCGCCCCTAAAAATAAGAGCGGTTTATGGTGTGAGGAGTGAACGGAAACTTTGTCTCCGCCATCTCTATTCTAAAACAATTTAAGATGCGATCGAGGCTTCAGACGCAAATTTTGTCCATAATTTCCCTGAAAGTAACAAATATTTACATTGACTCTGTAGTTAAGCAAACTATCTTAAAGAATAATATAAATCAGCCGCAATACCACCATACTGATTTAATTTGTCTGCCCCCTCACCATAGACAAATTCAATGGCGACATTTGATAAAACTGCATCGATAATTAAAGAGTCAAATTCTTGGCTATCCATTGGATAGGGAATCACGAGGGTTTTTACTCTACCTTCTTTTAAGGCTTTTTCTACTCCCTGTCTTTCTAATACAGCAGTGCCATTCTTGTTGAATTTATAGACTAAGTTTTCTACTACAGTAACATCATGATCCTGCTCGTAGGAATAGGCCATGGGTTTAACAATCTCCGCAATTTCATTATCCGCTAGTTTGAAATCCATAGGCTCGATCGCAACTACTAAATTCTTAACCGCAGGATTGAGGGCATTATTGATTTTAGCTGCCTGTTGTAAATTTCCGCCAAAAACTAACCTTGCATTTTCTAAATGTTCGATGAAATATTGATTAATTTCTGTCGCCATTTCTCGGATAAAACGCATTTCAAACTCTTGATCACGGCGATCGCCGGCGAGGGTATCAGCTTTACGTCCAAATTTTCTGGCTAATTCGTGTTCTGTCTCAATTTTAATTTCATTGGTAGAGCGAGTTAAAAATATATCAACGATTCTTGCTTCTGAGCCTGAAAAGAGAATAGCAGTGTATTCTTTATATTGATCTAAAGCAAATAAAAGATGTTTAACTTGAGGTAATCCGTAATATACCGAGGTTTTCATGGGCACGGGTAAATCAACACCCACTATATCTTTAAAATCTGTAAAAAGTGCGATAGCCCTTCCCGTTGGCTTTTCACTTTGTAAATAATTAAAGATCATATTTTCAGTATCAGCCCAGATTTTTTGATTATCCCAACGTTTCATTTCTTCTGGGTTTAACTGAGACTCAATTCGTTTTAATTCGTTTTTTAACTCAATTTGCCACGCAGGTTGTTCCCTTCTATTATCAGGATTAGTAGAATCTATATTCACATAAACACTGAGAATGGGATTATTTTGATAATCGTGAGTGCTAACAAACTCCTTAAAAGAATCGAGAATTTCGGTTACACTTATCTTCATCTTTATTGCTCTTTACTTTTACTTTTTATAATCTATGACTAAATACCCAATGAAGTAGTAGTCATTAATCTCATTTTCTCTGATTTAGGTAATATTAGACATTAACTTTTATAACCGAATAAATCAACCAGATTCGGGTTCGAGGTAAGGAATTTTTTTTGAGTGATAAGTAATGAGTAATAATTCAAAATACCTGAAACCTTTAATCCGACACCTGACACCTAAAACCTCTTAATACTTCATTCTTAATACTTCATTCATTATCCGACACTACCTTCTAACTTAAGACTGAGTAACTTATCAGCCTCCGCCGCAAACTCCATGGGTAACTCATTTAATACGTCTTTACAGAATCCACTTACCAACATAGAAATGGCATCTTCCTCAGAAATACCTCTTTGGGCAAAATAGAATAATTGATCCTCTCCAATCTTAGAAGTAGAAGCCTCATGCTCCAATTTAGCGGTATTGTTATCTACTTGAATATAAGGAAAAGTATTAGCTTCTGCATTGTCACCAATTAACATGGAATCGCATTGAGAGTAATTTCTTGCACCAGTGGCTTTATTGCCCATTTTCACCAAACCACGATAGCTATTTTTGGATTTACCTGCCGAAATTCCCTTAGAAATAATTGTACTGCGGGTGTTTTTGCCAATATGCACCATTTTTGTGCCAGTATCCGCCTGTTGCATATTATTTGTCAGAGCAATAGAATAAAACTCCCCTACAGAATTATCACCCACTAAAACACAACTAGGATATTTCCATGTTATTGCTGAACCAGTTTCCACTTGTGTCCAAGAAATTTTTGAATTTACCCCTTTACACAAACCTCGTTTAGTCACAAAGTTATAAATACCACCCTTACCGTTTTCATCTCCTGCAAACCAATTTTGCACTGTAGAATATTTAATCTCAGCGTCATCTAGGGCAACTAATTCCACCACCGCCGCATGAAGTTGATTACTGTCATACATAGGAGCGGTACAACCTTCTAAATAGCTAACAGAAGCCCCTTCTTCCGCCACAATGAGAGTACGCTCAAATTGTCCTGTTTCTCCGTTATTAATGCGGAAATAAGTTGATAATTCCATGGGACATTTTACCCCTTTGGGAATGAAAACAAAAGAACCATCACTAAATACTGCGGAATTGAGAGCGGCAAAATAATTATCAGCAGTAGGAACAACAGTACCCAAATATTTTTGAACTAAGTCAGGATGTTCGTGGAGAGCTTCAGAAATAGAACAGAAAATAACTCCAACTTCTGCCAATTTTTCTTTAAAAGTGGTGGCAATAGAAACACTATCAAAAATAGCATCAACAGCTACATTACTCAATCTTTTTTGTTCAGAAAGAGGAATC
Source organism: Cyanobacterium sp. Dongsha4 (assembly GCF_036345015.1). Lineage (NCBI taxonomy): Bacteria > Bacillati > Cyanobacteriota > Cyanophyceae > Chroococcales > Geminocystaceae > Cyanobacterium > Cyanobacterium sp. DS4. Next base: position 2,656,373 of record NZ_CP084098.1, read on the forward strand.
CCTAATTTTTCAAAGGTTTCAAGCAAAGTGGGATCAACTTCATCTAAGCTATCTAATTTTTTCTTTTGCTGTTTAGGAGCGCAATAGTAGATAATGTTTTGGTAGTCGATGGGGGGATAGCCTACATGAGCCCATTCAGGTTCACTCATTTGTAACCATTGACGATAGGCTTTGAGGCGAAATTCGAGCATAAATTCAGGCTCATTTTTTTTAGCGGAGATTAATCTAATTACGTCTTCATTTAAGCCTTTTGCGATCGTATCTGATTCAATATCCGTGACAAATCCGTATTTATAGGGCTGATTAACTAGATTTTTTACAGTAGCGCTCATATTTAAGTTAATTAATTATTAAAATATATCTTCTTGGTTATTTAGTTTAACAACATTTTTGTTGTTTAAGTCGATTGTAAGTCATTTTTATCTGCTTTGCAAAACAATAAGTTTTTAGGTTTCAAGTATTAGGGTATTTGGGTGTTGGGGAGAAGTTAATTAAACACTTTTGCCCTTTTTACTTTACCTTTTGTCCAAATTGCTTATTAACCTAATCATAACGTGAGAGTTAAGCCCCTCAAGATAAGATAATGAGAGGCAAGAGTACATCCTTATAATCATCACATTATTAAAAATAGCTATGAAAACTGAGCAAATGACAGAGCAAGTAGTTAATATTGAAGATCATCAGTATTATTTTAATAGAGAATTAAGTTGGCTAGAGTTTAATTATCGAGTATTACAAGAAGCCCTAAGTGAAAGAACTTTGTTGCTAGAAAGGCTTAAATTTACAGCAATTTTCAGTTCTAATTTAGATGAATTTTTTATGGTTAGGGTGGCGGCACTAAAAAGACAAGTGGAAGCAGAAGTGAGTAAGTTAACCCCTGATGGTAGAACTCCACTACAACAAATTCAAGATATTAATAAACGTTTGCGTCCATTAGTTAAGCAACAAGTAGAAAACTTTGAATACAATCTTAAGCAAGAATTAACGAACCATAAAGTATATCTCATCAACTTTGTGGACTTAAATCAAGAGCAGAGAAAGTACCTTCATGACTATTTTGATACCAATATTTTTCCTGTTTTAACACCTTTAGCGGTTGATCCTAGTCACCCTTTCCCTCATATGTCTAATTTGAGTCTTAATTTAGCTGTTTTGGTGAAAAATCCCGATAATGGGGCTGAATTATTTGCTAGGGTAAAAGTTCCTAAGACTCTTCCTCGTTTTGTTACTTTTCCTCCTGAATTACGACAAGTTAGTAATCTTGATGATGATCCTCTTTGGGTAGGTGTGCCTTTAGAACAAGTGATTGCCCATCATTTAGAGACGTTATTCCCCGGTATGGATGTTCAAGAATGTCATAATTTTCGCTTAACCCGTGATGCCGATTTAGGGGTGCAAGAGGATGAAGCAGATGATTTACTTTTAGCCATTAAACAAGAGTTACGGAAACGACATTTTGCGGGTTCGGCGGTAAGGTTAGAAATCCATCCTACCATGCCTGAAAATGTCAAACAAATGTTGATGCAGGGTTTAGGTTTGGAGGAAATGGATATTTATGAAATAGATGGTTTATTGGGGTTGAATGATTTATTTGCTTTTATGGGTTTACCTTTGCCAAAGTTAAAAGATGTTCCTTGGAATGGTATTGTACCTCCTCCTTTTGATCAGTTTCAAACTTTGGAGATGGCTAGGGCTAATGAAAGTGATGATAATGTGAGTGATGAGTTTTTTGCCATGATTCGTAAATCTGATTTATTGGTACATCATCCTTATCATTCTTTTTCTGCTACTGTACAACAGTTTATTACTCAAGCCGCGCATGATCCAGATGTCATGGCAATTAAAATGACGCTTTATCGTACTTCGGGGGATTCTCCTATTATTAAAGCCTTAATTGATGCGGCGGAGAATGGCAAACAGGTAGTGGCTTTGGTGGAGTTAAAAGCCCGTTTCGATGAGGAAAATAATATTATTTGGGCGAGAAAACTAGAAAAAGCAGGGGTACACGTTGTTTATGGTATTGTGGGTTTGAAAACTCATACTAAAATTGTGTTAGTTGTCAGAAAGGAAAAAGACAAGATTCGTCGTTATATACATATTGGTACGGGGAATTATAATCCCAAAACCGCTAAACTTTATACGGATGTGGGTTTGATTAGTTGTCGAGAAGATTTAGGTGCAGATTTAACTGATTTATTTAATTTTTTAACGGGTTACTCTAAACAGCAATCCTTCCGTAAGTTATTAGTTGCCCCAGTGACAATGCGCGATCGCATGATTGAAATGATTGAACGAGAAGCGGAACATTGTCGAAATAATGGTACTGGTAGAATAGTAGCAAAAATGAATTCTTTAGTAGATGTGCAGATTATCCGTGCTTTATATCGTGCATCTCAGGCAGGGGTAAAAATAGATTTAATTATCAGAGGTATTTGTTCTTTACGCCCCGGAGTGGAAGGGGTAAGCGAAAATATTAAGGTTATTAGTATTGTGGGGCGTTTTCTGGAACACTCACGAATTTTTTATTTTCAAAATAACGGACAAGAAGAAATTTATATCGGTAGTGCTGATTGGATGAGTCGTAATCTTTCTCGTCGAGTTGAAGCAGTAACACCCATTGAAGATCCTGAATTAATGAAACAATTACAAGAAATTTTGGGCATTATGTTAGCAGATAATCGTCAATCATGGGAATTACACAGTGATGGCAACTATCTCAGAAGAGAAGCAAAAGAAGGAGAGAAAGAGTTGAATACTCATGAAGTTTTAATGAATATGGCTCTTAATAGCAGTACGATGATTTAGTTTTTCTCTGTGGGGATTAAGAATAGGGTAAAGGTAATAAATTGTAATGAGCAATGAGGAATTTACTTTTCCATTAACTCAATAGAGAATTATAATTTTGAATGTTAAGATCAAAGAAAAAATATTCTCGAAATAATGAAAAAACTATCACCATTGATAATATTAAGTCTTTTATTATTGTCAGGTTGTGGTGTATTTGGTGGTGGAGGAAGTGACAATCAAGCTAATATTACTCCGACTCCCCCTCAACAACCCACTCCTGACGGAGAAAACCAACAAGAAAATCCTGAAGAGGCGGTTATAGAGGAAAATATGAGCAGTACCAATAGTGTTCCTAATGCTCTTATTCCTTCGACTAATCCGAAAGAGAGACTAAACCAAATAAGTCAGGGAAGAGGTGATCCATTTGGTTCTATTCGCCCCCCTGCAGTAGTTAAAGTGTCTGCTAGTCAACCTGTTCCTCCCTCAGCAGTTGCTAAAGCCATTTTGCGTGAACCTGTGTCTAATGTTTCAGAAGGAGCAAGTAATGTTGGAAATTCTAATACTGCCAGTGGTAGAAACTCGCAAAATCCTACCGTGAGTAAGGATGGTATGCCGATTAGTGGTCAGAAATTTGATGCAGAAGGAAATGTTATTCCATACACTCCACCTGAACCAAAAGAGGCAGAAAGTATTGTTATTTCAGGAATTGCGGATCTACAAGGACAGAACATTGCTTTTGTGACAACTCCTTGGGACAATATGACTCGTAGTGTCCGAGTGGGAGATACTTTGTCAAGTCAAGATTCCGGGGTAATGATTCGAGTCAAAGATATTCGTTTTACATATCCTCAAACTATTGCCTTAAGGGATAATAATCAAATTGTTTATCAAAATATTAATGATTCTAATGGTATTGTGGTTTTGGAACAGTATGGGCAACAGGTTACAAAAGAAATTGTCGGAGTCCAAAAAGATCCTGTAGAATCACAAGGATAATATGATGATTATTTATTATTGCTAATAGGGAGGAAATAACTACATTGTCTCAAACTATCACTAATCAAAAACAAAAAAATCTTAGTTGTCATCGTTTACCTTTGGCGGTTTATCGAGAAGTAGCCGCCCATTTAAGACAAGTGGAAGGAGTTAAGACCCAATTGCTACCTCAAAAAGCGAAGGATTTTGATTATTTACAAAGTCAGGTAGGAGGTTTAAGTGTTAGTTATCCTGATCAATTAGAAATTGAAACTCAGGTGAATAGCATCTTAACTTATTATGAGAATAAATACGGTAAGTGGGAAACCATAGATGATGACGCTTTGTAAATGAGATTTATGGGGATATTTGACAAAATCCTAAAATTTTAGTGGCAGACAATGAACTCATCTATTTCAACTCCTCAACCTTTGATTAAACTAGATAACATTTACAAAATTTATGGTAGCGGTGATATTCAAGTTAATGCCTTATCCGCTATCAATCTCAAGATAGAATCAGGAGAATATTGTGCGATTATGGGTTCTTCTGGTTCGGGAAAGTCCACGATGATGAATATTTTGGGATGTCTCGATCGCCCCACGGCAGGTAATTACTATCTTAATGGTAAAAATGTGGCGGATTTATCCCGAAAAGAATTAGCTCATATTCGTAATGAACAAATTGGGTTTGTTTTTCAACAGTTTCACCTTTTACCTCAATTAAGCGCCCTTGAAAATGTCATGTTACCCATGGTATATGCGGGAATTTCTGAATCGGAAAGGAAAAAAAAGGCAACGGAGGCATTAATTAAAGTTGGTTTAGAAGCAAGGATTAATAATAAGCCTAATCAGTTATCTGGGGGACAACAGCAAAGAGTTGCGATCGCACGTGCTATAGTGAATAATCCATTAATTGTATTAGCAGATGAACCGACAGGGGCTTTGGATTCAGAAACAACAAAAGAGGTTATGAGTATTTTTCGCCAACTCAATGAGGAAAAAATTACCATCATCTTAGTAACTCATGAAAAAGATGTTGCTGAGGAAACCAAAAGAATTATTCATTTTGCTGATGGAAAAATTATCAGTTAATTAGCAATCAAGGGGCAAGGGGCAAAGGTTAAGGGGCAAAGCTAATTAATTACCCTTTTCACTTTGCCCTTTTTTCTGAATAGTCTATGAGGTAGGCTATATTGAGAAATGTTTGTCTATTTCCAATCACTACCATCGTTAATAATCTTATATGAATACTAACCAGCAAAAAACATCAGGTTTAGGCACTTTTGGAGGTGTTTATACCCCTTCTATCCTCACTATTCTGGGGGTAATCATGTATCTGCGTTTTGGTTGGGTAGTGGGAAATGTTGGTCTATTCGGTACTTTTATTATTGTCACTCTTTCTAATCTCATCACTTTTCTAACTGCTTTATCTGTATGTGCGATCGCAACTGATCGAGTAGTTAGGGCAGGAGGGGCATATTATATGATAAGTCGTTCTTTAGGTATTGAAACAGGGGGGGCGGTAGGTATTCCTTTATATTTTGCTCAAGCCTTATCCGTTGCTCTTTATACCCTAGGTTTTGCTGAAAGTGTGGTGCAAATTGTTCCTAGTATGGAAGCCTATGAAGTCTATATTGCTTTAGCAGTGACAATTGGAGTGGGAATTTTAGCGTTAACCAGTGCAGAAATTGCCATTAAAGCCCAATATTTTATTATGGCGGCCATTGCACTTTCTTTAATTTCTTTCTTTTTAGGGCATCCAGTGGAACAAACCCACGTTGAGTTATGGAGAACCACAGATGTTTCTTTTTGGCAAGTATTTGCCGTCTTTTTCCCCGCCGTTACGGGTATCATGGCAGGGGTTAATATGTCTGGAGACTTGAAAGATCCCACAAAAGCCTTACCTATTGGCACTTTAGCCGCCGTCGGCACTGGTTATGTTATTTACATGGTTATTCCCTTATTTCTTGGCTTACGGGCTGATGCTCAAACCCTTGTAGATGAACCATTTATCATGGCTAGAATGTCTTTTTGGGGAGGTGCGATCGCTCTTGGAGTGTGGGGAGCGACTCTTAGCAGTGCCATTGGTAGTATTTTAGGAGCGCCTAGAGTTTTACAAGCATTAGCAAGGGATGGAATTTTGCCCAATCAACTCAATTTTTTAGGGCAGGGAAATGGTAGAAATGATGAACCTCGTATCGGTACAGCAGTAACTCTAGGGGTTGCTATTGCGGCAGTCTGTTTAGGGGATTTAAACTTAATTGCCCCAGTATTGACAATGTTTTTCTTAACAACCTATTTAGTTTTAAATGCTTCGGCAGGAATTGAAAGTTTTTTACAATCTCCTTCTTTTCGTCCTACTTTTAAAGTAAATTGGTTTCTTTCTTTTTTGGGGGCAGTGGGATGTTTAGCCGTAATGTTGTTGATCAATGCGATCGCAACTGTTGTAGCAGGTATAATTGTCTCAGGAATTTTCCTTTATTTACAAAGACAAGAATTAAAAGTAACTTGGGGAGATAGTCGGCGAGGAATGTGGATGGCATTTTTACGCACAGGTATCTATCAATTAGACCAATTAACCGATCCCAAAAATTGGCGCCCTCACATAATTGTCTTTTCCGCTTCCCCCCATAAAAGTTGGTCATTGATTGAATTAGCAGACAGTTTTAACCACAAAGGATTATTGACTGTAGCCAGTATTGTACCTGAAAGGAGAGAATATGAAAGCAAAAAAAATCTTGAAAATACCATCAAAGACTATCTCAGTAAAAATAATGTCCAAGCCTTAGTCAAAATAATTCGCTCCAATCAAAATTATGCCGTTATTCCCCAAGTGGTAGAAACATACGGTATTGGTGCTTTAATACCTAACACTGTTTTACTTGGTAACAGTAATGCTAGTTTTAATCAAGATTGGGAAAGTCATAAACAATATTGTCAAACCATCGCTCAACTACATCAACTCAAACGTAATATTATCATTCTGAAGGAAAACAGCGATCGTAAATTAGGTAACTATCAACGAATAGATATATGGTGGAGTGGTATTCAAGCTAATGGTAGTTTAATGTTACTTCTTGGCTATCTACTCAAAAACGATTGGCAATGGCGTAAAGCAAGTATTTTTGTCAAATTGGTCATAAAAAATCCTCACGCCTTAGAAACTACCCAAACCAATCTTAACAACCTCATCGAAAAACTAAACATTGACGTGATTCCTCAAGTTATCGTCTCAGAAGAAACCTCTTTTGAAAAAATCTTGTACCAATATTCAGATAAGGCGGATTTAATCTTTTTAGGATTAGCTGAACCTCAAGAAGATTTTGACCAATATTACTATCAATGGCAACAAAAAACAAAAAATTTACCGAGCGTTGCTTTTATGATGGCGGCTAATGATTTTCCCTTTGAAGAAGTGTTGCAAAAAGACTAAGTTACGTGAGTTCAATTTAAGAATATCGAAATAAGGGCAAGTTAGTTTTGGGTTTAACAGAATTGGGGGATTGGGAAGAAACGAGTTCGGAGTTCAGAGTTCGTAGTTCGGAGTTAAACTTAGCAAATATTGAGTTGAAACTATTTAAAATTGATTTTTCGACCTTATTTACTAATTTTAACGGTTGTTTTACTCATTTTTAAACTCTGTCTTCCCATACTGATTCCACACCTCAACGGGGTTTTTAATTCTTAATTATCAACTATTTACCTTTGCCCCTTGCCCTTTTAACTTTGCCCTTTAACCTTTACACCATTTACTAAATATTACCAAGCTAAATAAGGTAATTTTTCCCCAGTATTTTTGATTTGGCTAATATTTTTAATTAATAAACTGCAAGTATCCCATTTTCCAGTAACGAGCATATTTCTTGCACCAGAATCAATTTTTACCGCACTGCTATAGTGGCCACATTTAACCTTTAAACCTTCCAAATCCAAAGTCATTTGAATGTCTGGATTTTCTTGTAATAAATTTTGAATACTCTTAATATTTTCCGCCGCAGAAGTAACGCAGGGAATCCCCATAGCTAAACAGTTACCAAAAAAGATTTCCGCAAAACTCTCTCCCACAATGGCTTCTATACCCCAACGTGCGATCGCTTGTGGTGCGTGTTCTCTACTAGAGCCACATCCAAAATTACCATTGACAACTAATATCTTCGCATTTTGATACTGAGGTAAATCAAAAGGATGTTGACCATTTAAAGCCTTTCTATCATCGGCAAAAACCTGCTCTCCTAAACCATCAAAAGTAACGCAACGCAGAAAACGTGCTGGTATAATGCGATCGGTGTCAATATCATTACCAACTAAAGGAAGACCTTTTCCCGTGATAACAGTTCTTTCACTCATACTCTTTTATGTGTAGAAAATAATTTAGCATTCCTTATTTTACATTAGTTAGAAATAAAAATTAGATATTCATAAAATACAAAGTTATAACAACCGCCAGATTGACAGATTAGTTAGGACATTTTTTCATATTCAATATCTCAGCACATCTTAAACAAAATAACTACTACTATATTACTTCTCCGATAAAGAGGGTTTAGAGAGGAGAGTAAGAAATTGTGGATTTCTACACAAATTTATTAATAAATGTAGCAAAATAGTCATTTTTAAAAGGGAAAAAAGCTACAATAAAGGCAAAATTCACCTAAAATAATCAAAAAAGGGGGGAATCATGCTAGTAATTCTCCAAAAGGAACAGATTTTAAATACAGATACTATATGTCAAACTTGCTTATGGGCTAATCAACAAGGAAGCCCTCGTTGGCAAGGAGGGAAACTCGGTTGTGGTCACTGTTTAGGTACATCAGAACCAAAGCAACCTCAATTATACGAATGTCAGATGGGGTTTCGTCTTGTTAATATCGTATAAATAAACATTGGTTAAAATCAAACACCTAATCTTAAATTTATGAATTGGCGAACCTCATCTACTGACTGGAAAGATAGACTCTTTGCATCTCTCGTTTATCTTTTCCCTCTTTATTATGCCCTAGAGTTTGGCAGTTTTTTATTTGGACAATTCCCCTTTTTACAATTAATTGTCATCCCCCTTTATCCTCTGATTTTGATCAATCAAATACCCTTTGGCGGTTTTATTCTATTTATTGTTTTATTTGCCGCAGTGGTGCGAAATGCTCGTATCAGTCATTTTATTCGCTTTAATACCATGCAGGCAATTTTAATTGATATTCTACTAATTCTTGTCGGTTTGGTTTTCAATGTCATTTTTAGGGGTTTAGGGACATCTTTGCTTACGGAAACTATTTCTAATGCACTATTTTTAGGTACTTTGGTAGCCTGTTGCTATGGTATTTTTCAATCTGCGTCAGGTAAATATGCAGAAATGCCCACTATATCTGAAGCCGCCTATTCTCAAGTACCTTGGTAGTGAGTTCGGAGTTCGGGGTTAAATTCAACTAAATATTAATGAAAATTATTTGATAATAAGGGCTTTAGCCCTCACTACAAACCTGTAATAATATTTCCTTATTAATTCACTCCGTTGAACTAGCTTCGATAAAGTTGGTTAACTTGCCAATACTTTCAATTTCTACCGTTACTGAATCTCCCACTTGTAGAGGGGCAATGCCTTCTGGAGTACCAGTTAAAATTACATCTCCGGGTAATAGAGTCATAATTTGAGAAATATAAGCCACTAATTCTTCAGGCGAAAAAACCATATCAGATAACAAAGCAGATTGCTTCGGCTCGTCTTCGTCTTCATTGATATATGTTTGTATTCTTGCTCCTGATGTCAATTCTCGCACAATCCAAGGACCTAAAGGGCAAAATGTATCAAATCCCTTCGCTCTGCTCCACTGTCCGTCTTTTTTCTGTAAATCTCTAGCAGTTACATCATTGGCAATGGTATAACCCCAAATCTTATCTTTTGCATCTTCAATACTACAACCTTTGGTGCGATCGCCTATAATTAAAGCCAACTCTCCCTCAAAATCAACTCTTTGAGACTGTTTAGGGTAAATGACTGCCTGTTCATGGGCAATAATAGCAGAAGGGGGCTTAAGAAAAATCAAAGGCTCTTTCGGTACATCTGAACCCATTTCTGCCGCATGAGCAGAATAGTTTTTGCCCACAGCCACAATTTTAGAGGGAGCACAGGGGGGCAGTAACCGATAATCGGATTCTTGTAAAATTAAATCTGTTACTTTTCCATTTAACCACGGTGGAGCATCTAAAACTTCTACAGTACGATTCAGTTGTAATCGACCATAATAGGTTTGTCCACTAATGGTTTTTACCCTGACATAACGTTGTGCCATAATCGAAAAATAAAATGAATTATATAATGATAATGATTGTGCAATAAATTCTTTTCTGCTATAAATATATAAGCACTATTGTCCGAAAGTATCAATAAAAATATTTTTCAGATAGAAATAGGACAACAAAAAACCTTGCTTCTGGTAACAAAAAGAAGCCTTTACAGTCCAAAAGGAGAAACTTACAAAAATGATTAATACCTATGAAATGATGTTTGTCTTGCGTCCTGATTTAACTCAAGAGCAAGTCAACGGACAGATGCGCAAATATCGTGATTTCCTCAAAGAAAATGGAGCAGAAAAAGTATCCCTTGAAGTTTGGGGCAAACGTCGTCTAGCTTACCCTATCCAAAAATTTCAGGAAGGAATATACATTCTAACCTACTATACAGGTGATGGTTCTCAAGTTGCTTCCATGGAAAGAGATATGCGTTTAGGAGAGGAAGTTCTACGTTATCTTACAATCAAATTAGATTCTGATTTCGACTTTGAAGAAAAAGATATTCCTTCCGCACCCTCTACAACTTCTGAATCACCCATAGAGTTGCCAACTCCTGCGGCCGACTCTGCTTCCACAGAGGAAGTTAGCGAAGAAGTAGAAGAAAACACGGAAACACCTGTCGAAGCGTAATTTTCTCTGAGAGGATAAATTACTTGATTAAACAAGGTAAAGGATGGCGTATTGGCTGGAAAGAAAATCCTTGCACTTATCAAGGGTTATTGGGAGGGGAAGATTGGGCAATGGAGCTAACTTCCGCCGAAATGGCCGATTTTTGTCGTCTTTTACCAGAAATTAATCAAGCAGTTATTGATATAAGTCAACATCTCATGGATGAAGAAAAAATCGTCTGTGAGATGGAGAGTGAGCTTTTGTGGTTAAGTGCAGAAGGATACCCTCAAAACTATTCCTTGCGGGTTATTTTATCTCAAGGTAGATGCTGTGAAGGAACTTGGTCTGTTGAGGTTGTACCAGAGCTTTTAAAGGCTATACAGTCTTTTCAATTATTTTAACTTGACGACTTACTTTTTTTTGACTATAATAGGATAATGTGATTAAACGGGGCGTAGCGCAGCTTGGTAGCGCACCACTTTGGGGTAGTGGGGGTCGTGGGTTCAAATCCCGCCGCTCCGATTTTTTTTAATGTCGAAGATAATTGAGTCTTTCTAGGCGAAGTTTATTCTGGAAATAATCAGATTAGGTATGGTTATTGGGGTTGAACATTGTTCAATAAATCCCCTGATAACTTACAAAAATTAAAGAGAATCAGTGTTACTGATACTGTCTTCTAAGTCCTTTCTTTTTTCCATCTGGCAAAGAAAATAACCAGTCATCATGGCCGAAGCTAATAAATTCGCTAAGTACTGTCTGTCTGTTACAATCTGTACGTTAAATCCATCAGAGGGCAAAACTCCTAATAAACCTTGTACATTGTGAGTGATAATTTCTCTTACTTCGGGAGTTGCAGATTGTGCGACTCTTTCTAATGTTTCTGGATGTTGCTTCTGTAAATATTCGACTAATGTATTTTTGAGTGTTGTTTCTGATTCGCGCTGAAAAAAATTAGAATCAAATACCATTATTAATTTCCTCTGTTGGAATTTACGCCGTTACTCTTTGCTTTGTTAACAATATGATAATCTTTTTTTCTCGATTCTGTCGGCTAAATATCTATCCACAAATTTATTTTTACTGGTTTATGATGAAGATATTGTTACAATAGTTAACAAAACTAGGCTCTCGACAAGATCTTGATCTTTCATTGAGATATTCTAGCTCAGTTATTCCAATTGTTCTTGACCAAAGAGTATAGTAGAAAATTTTATGACTCAAACTATCATCCCCCCAGAAAGTAAAGAAAACCTTGACAATATAGATGACAATATCGTTAACATCCATGATAATCCTGTTGTTATCCCCATAAAACATAAGGAAGACTTAGGTCCTGTGAGTGATATGTCTCCTGATAGTTGGCGGTATCACCCAGATATGATTATTGAATATTATCGTCAACGTCCTTTACAAGTATTCGGAAGGTTATTAAATATTCTTTTTCCATTTCTGTCTTTTTTGTTAGATGGTTGGTGGGATGGTTTTTGGGGAAATAAAAAGAAAAATGAGTCGAAACGAGCTGTAAAATTAAGAAAAATTTTGACAAAATTAGGTCCGGCTTATATAAAAATTGGTCAAGCCTTGTCCACACGCCCTGATTTAGTGCCTCCTAAATACTTGGATGAATTAACCAGATTACAGGATCAACTACCTCCTTTTCCCAATGAAATTGCTTATCAGTTTATTGAGGAGGAATTAGGGGCAAAGCCTCAAGAAGTTTATGCAGAAATTTCTGAACATCCTATCGCCGCCGCTTCTTTAGGACAAGTATATAGAGGAAAGTTACATTCAGGGGAGGAAGTAGCGATAAAAGTACAGCGCCCTGATTTAGTAAGACGTATCACCCTTGATATTTATATTATGAGGTCGATCGCATCTTGGATCAAAGAAAATGTCAAAAAAATTCGCTCAGACTTAGTGGCCATTACTGATGAGTTAGCCGCCCGTATCTTTGAGGAAATGAATTATTTGCAAGAAGGGGAAAATGCGGCTCGATTTAAAGAATTATATGGACATATTCCTGAAATTTATGTACCGAAAATTTATTGGGAATACACTGGGCGCCGAGTCTTAACGATGGAATGGATTAATGGCACAAAATTAACTAAAATCAAAGAAATTGAAGCTCAAGGCATCAACGCCACTGGATTGGTAGAAATAGGGGTACAATGTTCCTTACAACAACTATTAGAACATGGATTCTTTCATGCTGATCCCCACCCGGGTAATTTATTAGCAATGGAAGACGGTAAACTGGCTTATCTCGATTTTGGGATGATGAGTACGATTTTACCTTATCAACGATATGGCTTAATTGATGCGGTTGTACACCTTGTAAATCGTGATTTTGAAGCCCTTGCCCAAGATTATGTCAAATTAGACTTTCTAACTCCTGAAACGGACTTAACGCCCATTATTCCAGCCCTAGCAAACGTTTTTAATAATGCTCTTGGTGCTAGTGTAGCCGAACTTAATTTTAAGCGAATCACAGATGAAATGTCGGCAATGATGTACGAATTTCCGTTCCGAGTACCGGCTTACTATGCTTTAATTATTCGCTCAATGGTGACATTGGAAGGTATAGCCATTAATATAGATCCCAATTTTAAAGTATTAAGTAAAGCCTATCCCTATGTTGCCAAAAGACTATTAACAGATCAATCTCCTGAGTTAAGAAAATCCCTGAAAGATTTGTTATTTAAAGATGGTAGTTTCCGTTGGAATCGTCTGGAAAATTTATTAAGAAATGCCAAAGATTCCCCCGATTATGATTTTGACAGGGTGATTAACCAAGGCTTAGATTTTCTGTTGTCGGAGAGAGGTGAGTTTATCAGAGAAAGATTAGCCGATGAAATAGTTAATTCTTTAGATAACTTTGGGCAAAAAACATGGATTAATATTTCTACCACCGTGCGAGAAACTCTTGGTTTCAATAATGGCTCATCTGTGAATCATAATAATGGTAATGGTAGAAACGGGAGTCATAATAATGGCAGTAATGATGAATCTTTTGAAAGATTGATGAATATTGTTAAAATTCTTCAAGAAACTGATGGATACGATCCTTTAAAATTAATTCCTGTAGTCACAAATATTATTCAGAATAAAGAAACTCAAAAATTAGGACAGAAAATAGCTGGAGGTTTAGCAGAAAAAGCAACAGCAAGGTTAATTCGTAGTTTATTACTAGAGTCTAATAATGGTAATAACTATAATGGCAATGGTAAAAATGGGGTTAAAAATAATCCTCAATATTCTTTACCTAGTGCAAGAAAATAAAGGCTTTATTTCTATTACTTTGAGTAAGTGGGTAGAATATATCTAAATCATCGGAGGGCGGTAGGTAAGTGCTTGAGCAAAATAGATTGTATTTTTTGAAATTAATCTTTTAGGTTGTCAATTCCCTGTTGCTTACCCTAACCTACAATGTTAAATCGAACTCAAGTTAATCTTACTCAACTTGTTGAATTTGAAAATCTATATTTTTTTTCTGCTCAACTACACTAATTAATTTATTGATAGATTGGCTTGATATTCCCCAACTTAAATTACTCATATTTTTTACTTGATTTTCGGGGATGTCGTTCCCATTTTGATAGATATAAGGATTACCTAAAGGGGGATATTTTCCTAAACCATTAATACCTATTAGTTGCCCTTGTAAATTGAGAATTGAGCCTCCACTCATACCACTATGAACATTATTTGTATAACCAATTTGATAGCCCCCGATTAAAGGTTTTTGTAAAAATTGGCTTAAATTTCCGAAAGTGTATTTAATGTTTTCTGATTGTTTTAAATTGTCTTGAAAAGGGAATCCACTAGCTAAAATCAATTCATTTTTCTTGGGTATATAGTTATTTTTGATATTTATGGTTCGATATTCTTCTTGACTTTCAAAAGTTAGTAAAGCTAAATCATCAACTATTAAATTATCATTATTTTGCCAAATAACTTCCCCTTTATAAATTTTTCCTGTGTGAGTTTGAATTTGATAATTAATTTCTTTGTTATCAACTACATGGTTATTTGTTAATACTAAATAAATATTTTTTTTCTGACCAATTATTACTCCTGAACCACCTATTTCATGGTCATCAATATTTGCGAAAACTCTAACATTTACTAATTTTGCTATTTCTTTTAATTCTGTTTGATTAAGACTTTTTTTGGTTATTGTACTATTTTTACCTATTTCTTTTATTTTGGTTTCGAGGGTTTTATGTTGGGTAATTTTTTGCTCTTGGATAATGAAAATGAGGGTAAAGAAAAGGAAAAATGCGATCGCCCACAACTGCCATTTTTGACGAAATACCTTAATAAATAGCTGATTTACAGGCAACATAGAGAAAGTTTAACCAAAAAAGATAATGCCATTTTAACATTGTAAATTCATCTTAAACAGAGAACTCAATATCGACAGAAAAAACTTAATTTGCCTAACTCCATCTAATACTTTTTCAGCAAAGCCCTAACACATCTTATTCGTAGCATTATATTCTCGTAGATTTTTAAATAATGCAACAGGTGAGTTATAACCCTAATCTTAGAATGATGATTTAGAATAAAATTAGTCTAAAGTAATATAGAAAATATAGTTAATTAAAATAAAGGTCAAAGTAATTATGGGAATTTTTGATCGCATCAGTAGGGTAATAAGAGCAAATGTCAATGATATGATTGATAAAGCTGAAGATCCTGAAAAGGTTTTAGAGCAGAGTATCCGTGAAATGGGCGATGACCTCGTTAAAATGCGTCAGGCTGTAGCACAAGCGATCGCCTCTCAGAAAAGAACAGAGCAACAGTATCAAAAAAATATGAGTGAAGCCAATACATGGCAACAAAGGGCGCAATTAGCTTTATCAAAAGGAGAAGAGGGTTTAGCAAGAGAAGCCTTAGTGAGAAAGAAAACCCATGCTGACACAGCCGCTACTTTAAAAGCACAATTAGATGGTCAAGTACAACAAATTGATGCTCTTCGTCGTAATTTAACTGCTTTAGAGAGCAAAATTTCAGAAGCAAAAACCAAGAAAGATATGCTTAAAGCCCGTCTCAGTGCGGCTAAGGCTAATCAACAATTACAGGAAACTATTACCAGTGTCAATACAAGTTCTGCCATGTCTGCGTTTGAACGTATGGAAGACAAGGTAGTGCAAATGGAAGCCATGTCTCAAGCATCTGGAGAATTAGCGGGAATGGGGGAAGATGCCAAGTGGGCGGCATTAGAAGGTGGCACGGCGGTAGATGATGAATTGGAAGCCTTGAAACGTCAATTATCTGGTACTCCTGAACCCAATATTGCCTTACCTGCTGGTAATAGTGATAGCGATATTATTGAAGGTGAAACAGTTTCTAGTAATTCTGCACCTATTGATGATGAATTGGAAAAATTGAGAGCGGAATTAAGAAAAAGCTAATTTTATGGGGTTTTAGGGGGTTAGAGAGAAACTAATTCTTAAAGTGCATGATTACTCATTACTGATTATTAATTACCTTTGCCCCTTGCCCCTTCTAATTACAAGTGTCTATAGCAAAACAAGTCAATGATTGAACTTTATCTTATACTATGAAATAGTTAAAAATATTGATGACTTTTATATGACAATTTTAAATAAAAATAAGGAAAAAAATAATTGGTTATTAAAATTTAATAAACTTTTCTTGAATATTTCAATATTAACTATTATTCCTTTTTTATTTCAGACTTTACCCCTTTTAGCATTGGATCTACAAATTGGGATTGTGCAAAGATTCGGAGAAGAATTAGAAGATGAAATAACTTTAACAAGTATTGGTGAAGATAATTTAAAACTAACTTTTACAGATAATCTCACAGGGGAAAATAAATCTTTAACGACTAAGCAATTAAAACTAGACATCATACCTCAGTCTTTACCCCATAAATATATTGAAGAAAGATTGATATTAGGGGATCATGGTACGTTTGAAACTGCTGAGGATGATGCTAATAATTGGAGAGAATTGGGTATTGATGTGGAGATAACCCAACCCGGGCGTTGGCAGGTGTGGGCAAAGCGTAGCACTTACAACACTCCTTTTTTAAGAAGATTATTATTGGAACAGTTACAAGAAGCAGGTTATAGTAACGTCTATATTGAAACAGCTATTTTATTGGAAAAGCCAGAAGTTTCTTTTTCTGTAGGAGAGAATAATTATCAAGTAAATTTTTTAGAAATTAGTAGCAATCAGGGAGTAATAGAAATTAAAGAAGGAAAAGACGGCAAAAATCGCAAATATGGGGGCAATTTTACTCTTCAGCCCAATTCTTATGGTAATTATACTCTGGTTAATAAAGTGGATATAGAAACCTATTTGCGGGGGGTTGTACCTCATGAAATTGGAAGCAATGCACCCCTAGCCGCCGCTCAAGCTCAAACTATTATTGCTCGAACCTACGCTTTACGCAACACAAGAAGGTTTGCGGCTGATGATTATGAGCTTTGTGCAAATACTCATTGTCAAGTTTATTATGGTTTAAGTGGTACATCAAAAATAGCAGATCAGGCGATCGCATCTACCAAGGGATTAGTATTAACTTATGAAAATGAATTAGTAGATGCCTTATATTCTTCTACCACAGGGGGAATAACCTCTAATTTTACAGATATTTGGAATGGAGAAAATCGCCCTTATCTAAAATCTGTGATTGATTCACCGCAACAAGTGTGGAATTTAAGTCAACAAAGTCTTGAGTCTGAAGATAATTTTCGTAAGTTTATCTCTTTGGAAAAAGGCTTTAATGAAACGGGTAGAAGTTTATTTCGTTGGCAAAAACAAAGTAGTATCGCAGATTTAACTAAAGATTTGCAAAAATATTTAACCCGAATAAAACATCCCCTTGTAGATATAAAAGAAATTCAATCTATGAAAATCACAGAGCGATCGCCCTCTGGTAGAATCTTAAAGTTAGATGTAAAAACCGACTTAGGAGTTATTACCCTCGAAAAAAATGAAGTCAGAAGTGCCTTTGCACCCCCCAGAAGCACCTTTTTTTACCTAGAGCCTATTTATGATAAAAACAAAAAATTAACAGCCTATCAATTTATTGGCGGTGGTTTTGGTCATGGAGTAGGGCTAAGTCAATTTGGTAGTTATAATCTTGCTAAACTAGGTTGGACTGCGGAAAAAATATTACAATTTTATTATCCCGGAACACAAGTTCAACCTTTAAAGGATAATCAGGCAGTCAACAACAACTAAACTAAAGACAATTTTTGTCATTCATGAAACATTACAAAGATTTATAATCCTTTACCTTAAAGCAAGAAAAGAAAAATTAAGACAAAATAAAGGAAAGTAGTCTTAACAATCTGACATATTAATCAATATATATTATAGGGAAAAAAGAATAATGCACATAAGTGAAATAACCCATCCCAATCAACTACATGGTTTATCAATTCGGCAGTTAGAAGACATCGCGCAACAAATCAGAGAAAAGCATTTAGAAACCGTAGCGGCAACAGGAGGACATTTAGGACCTGGTTTGGGGGTTGTGGAATTAACCATTGGCTTATATCAAACCCTAGATTTAGATCATGATAAGGTAATTTGGGATGTGGGACATCAGGCTTATCCCCATAAAATGCTCACAGGCAGATACCATGATTTTCATACTTTAAGACAAAAAGATGGCATTGCAGGGTACTTAAAACGCTGTGAGAACAAATTTGACTTTTTTGGTGCTGGACACGCCTCTACAAGCATCTCAGCAGGGTTAGGAATGGCTTTGGCAAGAGATAGCAAAGGAGAAAATTTTAAAGTAGTTTCTATTATCGGTGATGGTGCGTTAACTGGAGGTATGGCATTAGAAGCCATTAATCACGCAGGGCATTTACCGAATACTAACTTAATGGTAGTTCTAAATGATAACGAAATGTCTATTTCTCCTAATGTGGGGGCGATTTCTCGTTATTTGAATAAAGTACGCCTATCTGACCCCATTCAGTTTATCACAGGTAATTTAGAGGAACAATTCAAACATTTGCCTTTATTTGGTGATGGAGAAAATTTATCTCCTGAAATGAAAAATCTGAAAGAGGCCATGAAACGTCTAGCAATGCCCAAGGTTGGGGCAGTAATTGAGGAATTAGGCTTTACTTATTTTGGTCCTATTGATGGTCACAATTTGAGCGAATTGATTGATACTTTCAATAAAGCCCATAAAGTGAAAGGTCCTGTTTTAGTTCATGTGGCAACGGTGAAGGGTAAGGGTTATGCTTTGGCAGAAAAGGATCAAGTAGGTTATCATGCTCAAAATCCCTTTAATTTAGCTACAGGTAAACCAATCCCTTCTAATAAACCCAAACCTCCTAGTTACTCCAAAGTTTTTGCCCATACTTTAACAACTTTGGCGGCAAATAATCCCAAAATTATAGGCATTACGGCGGCAATGGCTACTGGTACAGGTTTAGACAAGTTACAACAAAAACTACCTGATCAATATGTTGATGTAGGAATTGCAGAACAACACGCTGTCACTTTAGCGGCAGGTTTGGCTTGTGAGGGGATGCGTCCTGTAGTTGCTATCTATTCTACTTTCTTACAACGGGCTTATGATCAAATTATCCATGATGTGTGCATTCAAAAATTACCTGTATTTTTCTGTTTAGACAGAGCGGGTATTGTGGGTGCAGATGGGCCTACTCATCAGGGTATGTATGATATTTCTTATTTACGTTGTATCCCCAATATGGTGATTATGGCGCCCAAAGATGAAGCGGAAATGCAACGAATGATTGTCACTGGTATTAATTATACTGAAGGTGCGATCGCAATGCGTTATCCTCGTGGTAGTGGTATCGGTGTACCTTTAGCCGAGGAAGGCTGGGAAGAATTAGAAATTGGCAAGGGTGAAATTTTACGTCAGGGGGATGATATTTTACTACTTGGTTATGGTTCAATGGTCACTACTGCTATGCAAACTGCAGGTATTTTAAGTGAACACGGAATAGAAGCAACCGTGGTTAATGCACGTTTTGTCAAACCCTTAGATACAGAGTTAATTTTACCTTTAGCCGAAAAAATTGGTAAAGTTGCCACTCTCGAAGAAGGTTGTTTGATAGGTGGTTTTGGTTCAGCAGTGGCAGAAGCCTTAACAGAAGGAGAAGTTATGGCGAAATTAAAACGTTTTGGTGTACCTGATATTTTAGTAGATCATGCTAAACCCGATCAATCTTTTGCTGATTTAGGCTTAACTGCACCTCAAATTTCTGAGCAAATTCTTTCTTCTTGGTTTGCTGAAAAACCGGCGGTTGTGGCTAATTAATCTTTGTTAGGGGTGTTGAAAAAGTGTTTTGGTGAGAGTAGGTATTAGGTGGCAGGTATTTTTTCTTAATAACCCAAGTTGCTAGTTGGAAATTTTCACTCTACAGTGATAAAAATGGAGTGAACCTGAGTTCGGAGTTCGGAGTTCGAAGTTCGGAGTTAAAAGTAATAATTATTGACAAAAAAGTTGAATAAATTGATTTTCAATGAGTTTTTCCTAAATTTAATAATTTTTTATTCCAAAATTGGCTCGATGATAACTCGAGGGCGCTTTATTTTTCGATACTTTGTTCATCGAACTCAGGTGAGTGAAAATAAAATGGTTAACCAAATAATTGTTATCTAAACTGTTGTAGATAATTCGGCTAAAGTGACCGCTTATGATGCATGAGATCCTTGAGATGCGATCGCACCTTTCTTGGTACAATAATTAAGATGCGATCGACCATGAACAATAATTCAGCAACGCCATTAAAGCTTTTAGACAGAGACGAAACCTTCAATGTATAAAGAAAAGATCAATATCATCCGAGAAAAAAAAGACTAAAAAAAACTTGATATTATGTTAAAGTTTTATTGAAATATGAATTAATTGCTCTTCTATTTTAGTAATAGTTGATGGAAATAAATTCGCTTTAAAATTTAGTGTTTGTTGATATTTTATAAATGCTGTATTATAAAAATTTTGTAAGATAAAATTCATAAAAACATTAGGAGTAAGAGGGGAAGAAACTGGAATACGACAGTTTTTAAATTGACCTAAAGTTAAATGGCATTTAGGATGATATATTTCGCTAAAATTTTTAGGATCATAATCAAATCTAATTGGTGTAGGTAAAATATCTTTAACTATTATATCAGCATAAATCTCGTCATCTTCATAAATCTCAGGTTCATTATGAAAAGACTCTAAAAAAGGTGAGGGAAAAAAAGCTAATCTATGGGAAATTAATTGATTATTTTGAAAAGTATATAAAATTTGTATTAAAGCACCATCTAACATTTTAAAATTGAAATTCCTCTGTTTATTTAGTTCTTCATATATATCCTGATAAGAAATATTCTTTAGAGCAATGGATAAATCAACCATATTAGAATAACAGACCATGATTTGATTATTGATAACTTTTTGTTGAGAGGGATAATTTTGGTCATCACATAGTCCTACTTCAATTAATTTAGAAGTTATATTTTGAACTTCTTTAAAAATATCGCTACAAGTAATCATTTATGAGAGTATCAATTAAGTAATGTTATGATATAGACTGATCCTATCATCATTAATTAACCATGTCTCATCAATGCCCTCGATGTCATAATACTAAAATCATCAAAAACGGTTTTGCTCGTGGTCAACAAAGGTTTAAATGTAAGCACTGTAACTATCAGTTCACCACTGATAAGATTGATCGAGGTAAACCTATGTGGATGAAACTAGAAACAGCAATTCTGTATTGCAGTGGAATGTCTATGAATTCGATCGCAAAGCTTCTCAATGTTTCTGCTCAGACTATTTTAAATTGGATTAGAGCTTTGGCACTAGAAAATTATGAAAAGCCTGAACCCTGCGAAGCGGTGGTTGTGGAACTAGATGAACTTTGGCATTTTATAGAGTCAAAAAAAACAAGTTATGGATCTGGAAAGCTTATGACCGTAATACTAACAGACTTATCGACTGGGAATTGGGAAAGCGTGATAGTGAAACCCTCAAAAAACTTTTAATTAGATTACTAAAATGGGATGTAACAGTCTACTGTACTGATGATTGGAAACCGTACCAAGAGTTATTATCTAAACATCCAGATGCGTATCATGTGATGACAAAAAGCGAAACTATAGCCATAGAAAGAAATAATTCCGATAATCGTCATTGGTTTGCTCGCTTTCATAGAAAAACAAAAGTAGTATCAAAATCAATAGAAATGGTGGATTTAACAATGGGACTATTTGCAAAATTTAGAGTAAATGGAACGATCGATTCGTTAATAAATCAAAGACTAACATTACTTAGTTGAAGCTCTCCCCTCGAATAATATCAACCATAGTTTTCAAAAAAGAGTTTATAGGCAGGGCAATCGCATACTAATTTTTGGTCAACGAAGTCATAATACTTTGAACGATCACTAATGATAAAATGCTAGTAATTTTCTCAATAAAACCTGCTTTTTTGACTCTTATTGCGAAAATAATGGAGTATGCGTTCGCCCTGAGTTTATAGGCAAATAATTGGATATAGCTTTATCATACGAATTACTTGAATTTATCTCTTAAAACTTTTAATAATCTTTTTTTCAAAATAATCGTTTATATATAGCTTTTAACAAATTATTATAACAAACAAGCATGAATAAACCTGTTCCAAAACCTATGATTCACTTTGCTTTATTTAGAATTGTTGCAAAATAAATAATAAAGGTGGGCATTGCCCACCCTACGATTTAATGATTACTCAATACCTTCGATGCGATCTTCTGCTTCTTGGTAGAGTTGTTGTAACCTTTCGATATTCTCATCGGAAGTTTCCCAGTAACCACGCCCGTTAACTTCTAAGAGGGTGCTTACCATACGGCGGAAAGAGTTGGGGTTTAAATCCATCAATCGTTTACACATCTCCTCATCTTGGATAAATGTGGTGTTGGTATCTTCATAAACCCAGTTATCCACAGCGTCAGCAGTAGCACTCCATCCCATTGTATTTACAAGGCGTTTGGATAATTCTCTTACCCCTTCATAACCGTTAGATAACATACCCTCGTACCATTTGGGATTTAATAATTTGGTACGCGCATCTAAACGCACGGTTTCGGAAAGAGTACGCACTTGAGCATTGGCGGTGGTGGTGTCTGCGATATATGCAGAGGGTTTTTTACCGTCATCCCGCAAAGATGCAACTACTTTGGTAGGATCAGAATCGAAGTAGTGGGATACATCCGTTAAGCTAATCTCAGAAGAATCGAGGTTTTGGAAGGTAGCATCGGCAGTTTTCAGGGATTTCTCAAAAATTGCTCGGTTTTCGTCCATTACCCCCGGATTATCGGAGTTAAAGGCAAAGGATTTACGGTTTAAGTACATATCCCGCAATTCTTGCTCTTCTTCCCAACTACTATTTTCTACCGCTAGGTTAACGTTACTAGAATATGAACCAGAAGCGTTAGAGAATACACGAGTTGCCGCTTCACGAATGTTAACGCCCATTTCTTCCGCTTGTTCTAAAGCGTGTTTGCGGACATAGTTCATTTCTAAAGGCTCATCAGCTTCAGCCGCTTTTTTCACCGCTTGATCTAATAATGCCATTTGATTGATGAATAAGTCACGGAATACGCCCGAACAGTTAACCACTACGTCAATGCGAGGTCTGCCCAACTCCTCTAAGGGTATCAATTCGAGTTTGTTGACGCGCCCTAAAGCATCAGGCACGGGTTTAACCCCAATCATCCACATAATTTGAGCTAAGGATTCTCCGTAGGTTTTGATGTTATCCGTTCCCCATAATACACAAGCGATGGTTTCTGGGTACTTTCCGCCGTTGTCTATCTTTTGACGCTCTAATAGTCGATCAACCACGATTTTAGCTGATTGTACCGCCGCTAGAGTGGGGATTTTTTGGGGATCGAGGGCATGAATGTTTTTACCAGTGGGTAATACATTGGGGTTGCGAATGGGATCTCCACCGGGTCCGGGTAGTACATATTCACCCTCAAGGGCTTTTAATAAACCGCCTAATTCATTATCGGCACAAACTTGCTCTAAGCAAAATTCGAGGTATTCAAATAAGGGTTTGATGGCTTTTTCATCGACTTTGGTGTAACCTAATTCGTGTAATTTTGCTACCCAGGGTTCTTTTTTGCCCATATTGAAGAAGTTTAGCTTAGAAACAAAGGAAACTCGCCCTTCTGCGTTGGTTTGCTCCTCTACTAAGGCTCTTACTGCAGCTCTGGTGGCTTCAGTAATTTGTTGTAATAATTCCACATCCGCTAAGACACCTTTATCAGCGTTGCGGTAAATTTCCTCCATATTGCGTCCAATACTATTGGCGATGATGGTAGGTAATGCCCAGATACCTTCGTCTTCTCTGTCTAAACTGGCTATATTCACCAAAGTTGCGATCGCCTCTTCTGCGGTGGGAGGTTTACCGATGATGTGTAAGCCACAGGGTAAAAGACGAGATTCAATCTCCATCAACTTGCGATAAACAGCACCGACAATGTGATCTCTTTCATCTTGAGAAAGGGTGCTAGAATCAAATAAATCCGCTTCTTGCCCTTCAGGGGAAGCAATTTCGGGGATGTCTTTGTCTAGGTTGCAGATACGGGCTTTATCGACAATGGTATTGACAATTTGCACACCGCGCCCACCATCTTTAAGGCTTTGATATGAACCGATTAACTCGCTTAATTCCTCTAAACCTTTATATAATCCAGCATTTTCCGCAGGAGGGGTTAAATAAGAAATGGTAGCGGCATAACTACGGCGTTTTGCAATGGTTGCTTCACTGGGGTTATTAGCAGCATAGTAGTAAACGTTAGGAATATTACCGATTAAACTGTCAGGATAGCACTCCCCAGACATACCCATTTGTTTACCCGGCATAAATTCTAGTGAACCATGAGTTCCAAAATGCAATACAGCGTCAACGCCCCAAACCTTTTCAAGGTAGGTGTAATAAGCGGCAAAGCCATGATGAGGAGAAGCAGAGCGAGAGAAAAGTAATCTCATGGGATCGCCCTCGTAACCGAAGGTGGGTTGTACACCGATAAAGACGTTACCGAAGTGTTTACCGTAGATTAATAGATTTTGTCCATCGCTGTTGAGATGCCCCGGAGGTGCGCCCCAGTTTTCCTCTAATTTCTTAGAATAAGGGGTTAAACGCTCGTATTCTTCCACACTCATACGATAGGCGATATTTAATTCTGGGCTAGAATATTGAGCCTGTGCGTCATGGATTACCAGTTGCATCAATTCTTCGGGGGTGTCTGGCACGTCTTGCACGTCATAACCGTTATTTTTCATGCCTTTTAACACTTCATGAATTGAGCCGAAAACGTTTAAATAAGCGGCTGTACCCACGTTTCCTTTGTCGGGAGGGAAGCTAAAGACGGTAATTGCCAGTTTTTTCTCTAATTTGGGTTTTTTGCGTAAATTTGCCCATTTTAATGCACGAGTTGCGATCGCCTCTACCCTGTCTTGGAGAGTGATAGATTTACCCGTGTTACCATCTTTCCCTGATAAAATAATAGGCTCGATCGCACCATCTAATTCAGGAATAGCGATTTGTAATGCAACTTGGATAGGGTGTAAACCGAGATCACTTTCTTCCCATTCTTCCGTAGTTTGGAATACTAAAGGTAAAGCTACCATGTAGGGACGATTGAGACGGGTTAAGGATTCTACCGCTTTAGGATGATCTTGTCGAGCAGGACCCCCTACCAATGCAAAACCAGTCAAAGAAACTACAGCATCAACGATGGGTAAAGGCTCAACTCCCTCTACAGGCTTATCCCAGAAATACTCATCCACAGGTTTCGAGAAATCCAAACCACCAGCAAACACAGGGATAACTCTTGCACCACGATATTCCAATTCCTGCAACATCGCCACATAGTGGGCATCATCTCCCGTTACCAAATGGGTTCTTTGTAAGACTAAACCCACACAAGGAGCAAGGGGATCTTTCAAATCCTCACCGATGTCATCACGGGTATTGTACCACGCCAAATAATCCTTAATGTTTTCAAACATTGTCGGGGCGAGGGGATGCCAAATACCCATATCAGGATAGACAACAGGCTCGGCATAGTCTTTACTAGCTAGTAAGGATTTTTCTCCCGTAAACACATATTTATCTGCTAACATCAAGAAGAAGTTTTCTAGGTTATCGGATGAACCACCTAACCAATACTGAAAACTCAACATGAAGTTACGAGCATCCTGTGCCTTTTCAACAGGGAGATATTTTAATACAGTAGGTAAAGTGCGTAATAATTTGAGCATCGCATCCTCAAAACCAGCACCAGACTTCTGTTTACGCTTTTTCATAAACTCGCCAATGACGCTCTTACTTTGCCCTAACTGTGCCATACTGAAGCTACCCATTTTGTTAAGGCGCATCACTTCAGGCATAGACGGGAAAACCACAGCAACATCTAAGTTATCTCGATAGGGTGTTACTGCATCTACAACTTTCTGAGCTAATTCTTCGATAAAGATAAGAGAGGCAATGAAAATATTTGCTTCTGATATATCCTTTTTAAATTCCTCGTAATTTTCTGGGCTTCTCAACTCCTCAATTAAATAACCACTTACCTCAATGGCAAGGTTAGGATTGTGGGCGTTGATGGATTTAACTGCTCCAGAAATGGCACTCTGATATTGTGACTCTAGTACCACATAAACTACCTTCATTAAAGCACGTCCTTGTAAATCTTCTGGTGCTATATGTCGGATAGCTGATTTTACGTTAGTAAACATTAAGCAGAAAACTCCGTGTTATATGATTTTTATACTAGGTATGTGAAAAAATAATGACTTGCCCAATAAATAATAGGCTCTTTATTGTTTTTACCATGAAAATAAGCTCTTTTACCTAGATGAAGTCTTTTTTTACGGTTATCCGTAGTTTTTTGTTACATCTCTTTACACTTTCTACTCGATGATTGCTGAAAAAATATTTTGGTGAAGGTGAAAAATGGCAAGGGGTAAACCCCTCTGTGTCTCCCCTTAAAAGAAACCCCCCTTTTATAACCCCTATCGAGGAGGGAGAGCAAAAGTGTTTAATTAACTTCTCCCCAACACCTAAATACCCTAATTCATTCTCTAACACACTGACATCTGAAACCTGCCCTTATCCTATATTTTTATGCCTAACTGAGTTTAAATATTCCCTATAATTACTGAAAATGAAAAAGTAAAAAATGATATGACAAATTATATAAATCCTGCTCCCACCGTAGATATAATTATTGAATTAAAAGACCATGATTATCGTCCTATCGTTCTAATTGAAAGAAAAAATGAACCTTTAGGGTGGGCAATACCGGGAGGATTTATGGATTATGGAGAGTCAGTGGAAGAAACAGCTATTAGGGAGGCAAAAGAAGAAACTTGTCTTGATATTGAGCTTCTTGATTTGTTATATGTGTATTCTGACCCTTCAAGAGATGCTCGTAAACATACTTTGAGTGTTGTTTTTATTGCTGAAGCAGTGGGGCAACCAATACCTGCCGATGATGCTAAAAATTTAGCTATATTTCCTATTGAGAAAATACCTTCTAATCTCTGTTTTGACCATGATTTGATTCTACAAGACTATCTTAATTATCGTCTCAACTTCAATTCTAAAGGAATCTGTTTTCCTACTCGCCCTTTACCAAAAATTAAAAAAAGTAACGCCTAACTATAAAATCTGCTGGAGTTAAAAAATAGTAGTTAAAATTCTTTTAATTAATGGATCAAAAATCCATGACTATATCATTACTTTTTATTGTTCATGACAGAAAGCAATCAACCAAATTTAGACTCTTTTACTAGGACACAAATATTAGGATTTATGGGCATTACCGCCCTAATTCTCCTCATTATCTCTCAGGTATGGCAACGATTAGGCAAAATAAATCTCATCCCAGTCAAATTTAATCTTCATGACTTTTCCATGGGAGTTTTAATTGCGATCGCAATTATTATTGCTAGTAGTATTTTAACTAGAGTATGGGAAGATTATCGCCACAGTGCCGAAAAATACCTAAATTTAATTATTTCTCCCCTAATTTTTGCCGATTTAATTTGGGTGGGTTTACTCCCCGGATTAAGTGAAGAATTATTATTCAGAGGAGTTATGCTTCCTGCTTTTGGTTATGATTGGTTAGCTTTAATCCTTTCTAGCGTCTTTTTTGGAATTTTACACTGGAGTGAAGTTAGCAGTTGGCATTATGTTGTTTGGGCAATTATTATCGGCTTTGTGTTAGGTTACAGTGCTTATATTACTGGTAATTTATTAGTACCCATTGTCGCTCATAGTTTAACTAATTTTGTTTCTAGTTTACTTTGGAAATTAAAGCATCCTTAATGGATGTTGCTCCAAAATATTTTAAGGTGTCACCTCCACCAGTAATTTTATCTCTAACTGAGGTGATAATTGATTTTTTACAAATGATTTAGGAGTGCTATATTAAACTAAAATCCTGAATATCATAACTTAATAAAACTTAATTAAATAATATAACAAAAGGAGCATTTTTTAATGTTTAAAGACTGGAATTTTGATGATTGGTTAAATCATATCTTATTTTTTTTCACTGTATTGTTATTACTTTACTCGTTCTTCTTTGTTTAGAATTTATAATATAAACATAGGCTTTTATAGAAAAAAAATAGCTATTCAAAATTTATAAAATTTAAAATTCAAGAGGGAATATGAATTTAAAAATGATGCTTTTTTCTGGAATTATGACTGCTTTAATTGGATTAATGTTAGGTTTAGCTGTGTCCGAAATTTCTCAAAGAGTACAGCGTCGCAATATTGTCATTGTTGGTGGAGGAGTATTAGGTTTTGTTTTAGGCTTTACCTATCAAGGAATTAAGCAAGAAAAAGATGAAAGACAAAAAGAATATGAAGATACAAAGTAGATGGCTTTCTGACTTTGAATATGATAAATTTCTTCTAAAAATAAAGTGTAAGGTTTCAGGTGGCAGGTTTTAGGTTGAAGTAAAGTTGTTAATTTATGGCAATTACATTTTTGTTATGAATAAAGCCTTGTAGGTTAACGTTTGTAGTCATTATTTTATATTGTTTTATTCTACTCACTGTAAAAGAGCTAAATATATAGATTTTTTGCACAAGCTAACCCTTGAGTTAGATGAAAAAAGTATTGAACAATAAGGAGTTGAGACTTCTAATAGACAAGACTTTCCTCGAAAAAATTATTAAATTTGAGATATATTTTAAATTAATTTAACCTCAGTTTATGTTAGTTATAAATACCTTTGACTGTTCTTTTGTTTCCTACCCTCCTAACATAACTTTTTTATCAAACCCTAAATAGAAATGATGAGTAGAGATAGAGAAATAATTATTATTGGGAGTGGTTTGGGGGGTTTATGTTGCGGTGCAATTTTGGCTAAGTATGGCTATGATGTTTTAGTCTGTGAAAGTCATAATTTAGCTGGAGGATGCGCTCACGGTTTCCGCTATAAGGGTTTTAAATTTGATTCAGGTCCTTCTCTTTATTCGGGTTTATCTTATTCTCCATCAAGTAATCCCTTACGGCAAGTTTTAGACATCGTTGAGGAAGATATTGAGTGGAAAAACTACGACAATTGGGGATGTTGGTTGCCAGAGGGCTATTTTGATATTGCAGTGGGTGCGGATAATTTTCATAATCTATTGTTGCAGTTACGGGGAGAAGAAGCAGGAAAACAATGGCGTAAGTTGCAAGAAGTGATGAAACCTTTGGGAGAGGCTTCTATGGCTATTCCTGTTCAAGCCTTTCGTTATGACTTGGGGGCGGTTTTGACTCTTTTTCCACACTTTTCCTCTATGATTCCTAATATATTTTCTGCGAAAAAACTAACAGGTAATTTTGGAGCGATTATGGATGAGGTAGTAGAAGATGAATTTATCCGTAATTGGTTGGATTTACTCTGTTTTATGTTATCTGGCTTACCTGCCCATGGCACTTCGGCGGCGGAAATGGCGTTTATGTTTGCGGAATGGTATCGCCCTGATGTCACTCTTGATTATCCAGTGGGAGGAAGTGAAGCCATTGTCGATGCTTTGGTTAGAGGTTTGAAAAAAAATGGTGGTGAGTTAGTTTTATCTAGCCATGTGGCAGAAATTATTATTGAAAATAATCAAGCGAAAGGGGTGAGATTAAGTAATCATGAAGAAATTAAAGCAACTAAGGCTGTTATTTCTAATGCCTCCATTTGGGATACTTTGGCTCTGATTCCTGAAGGAATGTTGGATTCTGAATATAGAAGCAAAAGCGAAAAAACTCCCATGAATCCTAGTTTCATGCACCTTCATTTAGGGATTGATGGAAAAGATATTCCTGATGACTTACCTTGTCATCACATGATTGTTAATGATTGGCAAAAGGGAGTTACTGCTCCTCAAAATGTAATTGCGGTTTCTATTCCTTCTCTTTTAGATTCTTCTTTAGCACCTCCGGGAAAACACTCTATCCATGTTTATACCCCTGCTACAGAACCCTATGAATTATGGGCAAATTTAAACCCCAATAGTCAAGAATATCAAGAAATGAAAGAGATGCGATCGCAGCCTATGTGGGAAGCCCTAGCCCGATTTATTCCAGATATAAAAGAGCGATGTGAAGTAAAATTAGTGGGTACACCTTTAACCCATGAACGCTTTTTAAGACGTTATCGAGGCACTTATGGCGCCGCATGGAAAGCAGGAGAATCTTTATTTGCCCCTGCCACTACTCCCATAAAAAATCTATATTGCTGTGGTGACTCTACTTTTCCCGGTATTGGTGTCCCCGCCGTTGCCGCCAGTGGTATTATGACGGCTAATACTGTGGCAAATGTTTTCCAACAATGGAAATTTTGGCGTGGGTGAATTAAAAAGCTGTGATTTTTAGTGTAGATCAGGAATGGACAATAGTCACTCTTGCAGTGGTAATAATATTTTGAGTGCTAGATATTTGGAGTTTTTTAAAACATACCATATAACAATTGAGCAATCCCGAAATTTTGTCTTTAACGGAAAATAAGGTCATAATTGTCCATCAAAAATTGTTCGTATTTATCCCTCAACTCGGGTAAAAATTGAGATGTAATTAAAAAGGTTTTAAACTCCTGTCCTTGACTTAAATATTGAGCATAACTAGACTGTAAAAAGACTCGATAATCTTCTTCGTTTCTTAAATGTACTTGGAAGAAAGCTAACATCATGGAGTTAGTATATTCATCTAATAAGTAAGGAGAAGGTAGAGTTAAATTTCCCACCGTTTCGATTAAGTCTGTAATACCTGCATCGAGTTGGGAAAAATCTACATGGGCTTGTCCTTCTTGTAGTTGTAAATAAACATTTTGATCTGTTAAAAAAGGAAATGTCCTTGCCTGTTCAAAAACAAAGGGAGTTGCGGGATCATAGCTACCTGCGGCTACAAACATGGGAATATCAATATTATTCAATCCATCAATGCCAAAAATAGAAGCATTAACAGGGTTAATCGTGAATACTGCTTTTACCCTTTCATCTCGGAAATTATAATCTTTTCTAGGCAGTTGTAAAGCACGACATTGCAGTAAAAGAGCAGTGTTAAGATTGCCAATCTCTAAATTACAACTACGCTCTAATTGTTGAAAATTAATTTTTGCTCCTGCCACAGCCAAAGCAGTATAACCTCCAAAAGAATGCCCCCCTACTCCTACGCTTTCGAGATTTAGTTTTCCACCAAATTGCTGATTATTTAAACGAGTTAATTCATTTAATACAAACGTAATATCTAAGGGGCGATCGATAAATTCATTGAGACGAAATATCTGACGAGATAAACCAGCCAAGAAATCTTCTGTTTGCTGTATATCACTGCCCGGATGTTGAGGTAAAACCACCACATAACCATAAGAAGCCAAATGAGTTGCCCATCGGCTAAAATCTTCAGGGCGAGAACTTAACCCGTGAGAAAAAATAACTACAGGGATATTTTCACCTTTTAATTCTGCTGGTTGGAAAATTTCTACATATAGTTCTCTATTTCTGGTAGCATCAAAAAGGTTTAAACGGGAATTAGTCACAGAAAATGCCCCTAGTTGGCGAATATCTGTCAATTTACTAAAGTCAACAGGTTCAGATAATTCAGCTTCTTTCTCTCCTAATCTTGCTACCTCATTGACAAACAAATCACTACCATTAACTACTAAGTTAATTTGCTCACTGTAGTTTAAAATTCGGGGAATATTAATTTGAATATCAACAGCTAAATTACGCAAGACATTTAAGAGGGTTAAACCATCTTCTTCCATTGCGGATTTGATTAAAGCCCCTCGTAACAAAAATTTTCCGTTACTTCCTCCTCGGATATTAATAACTGAGCCAAAATAATTAAGCAATCTTTCGGCTTCATCTGTGTTCAGAATACGAGATAATAAAACAGGGTCAACTTTGACAGGAGTAGTTAACGCTCTTCTAAACTCGGCTTTTTGTTGTGCATCTACCCTTGCTAAATTTAGATAAAAACCCAAATTTTGATTAACAGTTCCATCTTTTGCAAACTTTTCTAAAGATTCTACTCTCAAAGAAGCAATTAATGGACTATAAACAAAAAAGATATTGTCAGCAGAATAGCTAGTTTTAACGTTAAAGATACCTAAAGACAAAAAACTCAGACTAATGGCAGTTAATTTTTTCCCAAACGAAATCGGAGAGAAAATCATAAATTTTAAGAATATACAAAGATAAAACTATTTCAAGATAATCTTAAAACTTATTTTTGTTTTATTTGCAAATCTTATAAAAATTAACACAGAGTAGTAAAGAATAAAAAAATTGCTTCTTTTACTTTGAGTCTGTAAATGAATAGTTAAGGTAGGTAATGGGCAACAGGAGATTATTAAATAGTAACTGACTACTAACTCCAAACTCAGGTGAGTTAGGTAAGATGTGAGGGAGAAATTAGTTGCTAAAAATGTGCAATTTGAAGGGTAAAGTGATATATTTAAAATTGTTGAAAATAATTCTTATTAAATATCAGTTATCATTGGCGAGGCACATAATGGTAGATTCAGTAATTCTTCAAGTTAAAGCAGTAAGTAAAAAATTCTCTGCAAAACAACTTCCTGCGGTAAATCAGGTTAGCTTTGACTTAAAACAAGGGGAATTATTAGGTTTATTGGGTCCTTCCGGATGTGGTAAAACAACTCTATTAAGGATGATTGCTGGTTTTGAAAGGCCTTCCGAAGGAAGCATTTTTTTAGCAAATAATATGGTAACGGGAGATTCTATCTGGGTTGAACCCGAAAAGAGAAAAACTGGTATGGTGTTTCAAGATTATGCTCTTTTTCCCCATTTAAGTGTTGCCGATAACATTGCTTTTGGGCTAAAAACGAAAAAACCTCGCCCTAACAATCAGGAAATAAAACAAAGAGTTGCTGAAGTTTTGCAATTAGTGGGTTTAAGTGGTTTAGAAAAGCGTTATCCTCATGAGTTATCTGGTGGGCAACAACAGCGTATTGCTCTGGCTAGAGCCTTAGCACCCCAACCTGAATTAATTTTGTTAGATGAGCCTTTAAGTAATTTAGACGTACAAGTGCGAGAAAGGTTACGCCATGAAGTAAGAAGTATTTTAAAAAGCACTAACACCGCCGCAATTTTTGTTACCCATGATCAAAGTGAAGCAATGGCGATCGCAGATAAAATTGGGGTAATGCAAGATGGAAAACTATTACAGTTGGGAACTCCAGAAGATATTTATACTTGTCCTCAATGCCGTTTTGTAGCGGAATTTGTGACTCAGGCAAACTTTGTACAAGCTACTAAACAAGGGGATGTGTGGTGTACCGAATTGGGTGAGTGGAGTTTAAATTTACCTGTTAATTATCAAGAAGGAGAGCTCATGTTTCGTCAAGAGGATGTTATTTTGCATCCTGATGAAGAAGGGGTAACAGTAATACAGGAAAGGGAGTTTTTAGGTAGAGAGTATCGTTATTGCTTGGAAACTCAATCAGGAAAAAGGCTTCATGCCCGTACCGATGTGAAAACGCAGTTACCTGTGGGAACAAAAGTAAAATTAGACGTGATACCCGAAACTGCCCAAATTTTCCCTCTCATTAAACATTAGGGAGAGGTGTCAGGTTGCAGGTTTAGGGGAGTAATGAGTAATTATCAACTATTCACTATTGCAAGAGTGCCTATTCCCTGTCTGAACCAGAAAATTTTAGAATGAAACAGCCTTGGGTATTTGGGGGGAGGGGTGTTGAATATTCACCCCTTGAAACAATCAAACAATCAGGTTTAAGCAGGATAGATACGCAAACGGCGATTTGGTTCATCGCCAAAACTGTCCGATCGCAGTCTATAATGTTCAATTAACTCATGTTGCATTTTCCTAACTTTGGCACTTCTGGGCAATAACTCCACTGGTTGCCCTTGAGGAATAACAATTTGCTCCACTGCTAAACGGGCTTCTTCTAAAGCCTCAATTTCATCATCACTGCCCACCCTTGTTAAAACCCTTATATCTAAAGATTCAGGCTCATTACCATCCTCTAAACTAACTAATTCTCTTAAAGCACGGGTAATATGGGGAATGCTATTAGATTTGATGCTTTTAATGGGTAATTGACGCTCTTTTGCTAATTGTACTAACTTTGAATGATGTTTAACTTGCGATCGCAGTGCCAAAACCGCATCCGCCGAATCTAAATCCTTAGTTAACACAATTGGTAACTTGAGAATAGAAATAACATGATCTAAATGACTCTTACCAATACCATAAGGATAAAGATAAATCGGGAAATCCTCTCCATTAGGACCAGGAGTCCTCATTTTTTGTCCTGTTTTTTCTAGTTGATACCACGAGTTTGCCAACATCTCTTCAAACTCATTATGAATAGGCTGAGGAGTTATGGGTAAAGGAGTCATTTTTCCCTGAGCCCTTAAACCTGTAGGCTTATTAGGAATATCAATTAGGGTAGGAGGATTGGTACTGACTTGTTGAGGAGAAGAAAAACTGGGATCTCTGGTAATAGAGACTTCTCCCGCATCATTAACCTGTCTTAACTGAGGTATAGGCTGTTTACCCCTCAATAAATAATCTACCGTTTGAGCAACATCTTCATGGACTACCCATTTTTGTCTTTCCCACATTTCCACCGCAATCTCAAAGGTGGGAGGGGCTTTGCGCTCTAAAACGGTTTTTTGTGAACCACGCCGACGAGCTTCTTCATCGCCAAGAGTTACCGATTGAATCCCACCAATTAAATCCGATAAGGTAGGGTTTTTAATTAAATTCTCTAAATGATTACCGTGAGCCGTACCAACTAACTGTACACCTCTTTCAGCAATGGTTCTAGCGGCAAGGGCTTCTAATTCCGTACCAATTTCATCAATAATAATTACTTCAGGCATATGGTTTTCTACGGCTTCAATCATTACCTGATGTTGTAATTCAGGCCGTGCCACTTGCATTCTTCTGGCTCTACCGATAGCAGGATGAGGTACATCCCCATCTCCAGCGATTTCATTAGAAGTATCAATGATAACCACTCTTTTTTCTAGTTCATCGGCTAAAACCCTAGCAATTTCCCTTAAAGCTGTGGTTTTACCAACTCCGGGGCGGCCTAATAACAGAATAGATTGACCACTTTCGACTAATTCTTTAATCATAAGAATAGTGCCAAACACCGCCCTACCAATACGACAGGTTAAACCAATAATGTCCCCCTGACGATTACGGATAGCACTGATGCGGTGCAATGTGCGTTCAATTCCTGCTCTGTTGTCGGCACTAAAATGTCCTACCCTCGCCACACAATGAGCTAAATCCTCTCTGGTAATTAATTGATCACTTAAATATTCCGTACGATGAGAAAATCTTGCTTCTGGTTTTCTACCTAAATCTAACACTATTTCTATCAAGGAATTTTTTTGAGGATGATTTTCTAATGGTTGTTTAATGTTTGAAGGCAGTATCTCCAATAATTTGTCTAAATCATCGGTAATTTGCATTCTGTGAGGGGGTAGTTTTAATTCCATTCTTGATGTTAATAAAGTAGGTTTAAAAAGAGTTTAAGTATTTTGGTGAATTTGTCAAATATTTATTTGTGTCCATGATAACTATTAATATCAGTTTTGTTAGCAATTTAGCTATTGTTTCACTCATTTTTATGATTCTGAGTCTAATTCTGTGCTTCGCCAACTAAGTTTTAAATTTAGCCAATAATTCCAAATAGTGACAATTGCGATCGCACCTAAGTTTGCTACATATCGATTTAAACCGAAAATATTATAAAAAATATTGAGAAATAGAACGTTAAGAATTAATCCTGCCAAACAAATCAGGTTAAACTTAATAAATCGCTTAATTTTGCGTCTTTTACCCGGTTGAGTTTGGGCAATATCTCGAAAAGTCCAACTATCATTCCAAAGAAAATTATTGATAATAGCTAACTCTGCGGCGATGATTTTACTGCGAGTTAAAGGTAAACCAAGGGTAGAAGAGTCACTCAAGAGGTAAAGAAAACCCATATCAACAAAGACACCGCTTAAACCTACTACTCCAAAACGAAGAAAACGCTCGAATTTCCATAAAGATAACCTTAAACGTACTAAGTGGCGAATATAGTCAATATACTGCTGTTTTGTCACCTTACTTTGACCTTCTTGTCTTTCTTGGAAAACGTATCCCACTTCGCTAATCCAACCGATTTTACCTTTGGCTAAAACTTCGATTAAAATTTTGTATCCCAAAGGGTTTAATTTACTATTGGCTAAACAACGACGACGCACCAAAAAATAGCCACTCATGGGATCGGAAACTCGTCCAATTACACCGGGTAAGATAATTAAACCTAAAGTTTGAGCGCCTCGGGAAAGAAACCGTCTTAATAAACTCCAGTCGCTTACTCCTCCTCCTTCTACATGACGACTAGCAACGGCTAAATCTGCCCCTTTTTCTATTTCTGACCATAATTGTAATAAAGACTCTGGGGGGTGCTGTAAATCCGCATCAATTACCCCTAAAATTTCTCCTTGGGCTTTTTCCCATCCTTTCATCACTGCGGTAGATAATCCTTTTTCCCCTTGACGGCGAATAACTTTGAGTTGGGGATATTGATTACTTAAATCTTGGGCTATTTTCCAAGTTAAATCGGGACTATCATCATCCACAATAATTATTTCATATTTCTGCTCTAAGGTGCGATCGAGTAGAGATGTCAACTGAATAATTAAAGGGGGTATATTTTCGCTTTCGTTATAAGTAGGAATAATTAAAGATAGTAGCAAGGACAAAAATTAAAAATGGTAAATAAACTATTAATAATTTTAAGATAGTTAGGGTGAAGAAAAAAATATTAGACGAGCTTACCTGATAACATTCATGTCAAAAGAAATACCTAGACTATTCCAAAAAACAAAATTACTTGAAGGGCAAATAGATGAATTTTTAGACAAAATAGCGGAAGGTGCAATTCATTTTGAAATCGGGATGACGGCTTTTTTGGGGGCTGGAAAAGTCAATCAAACATCAGAAGAGCAGTTATTTCAGATTAATAATTTAAAGGAAAAATGTAGTGAATTACGTCGAACTATTGTTAATATCCTCTACACAGAAATGTTAATTCCTGATTTTAGGGGGGATGTTTTAAGTTTATTAACTAACTTATTTTCTTTGCTAGATGCGTTGGGGAAAAACTTTCAAGAATTAATGATTGAGCATCAAGAAATTGAGTCAAAAAGCCCTTCTAATCCTGAAGAAGAAAATAATCACATTGAAAATCAAACTAGAATTCAAAAAGAAAACCATTTGAGCGAAGGAGAATTATTATTATTGGTGAAAATGGTGGTTAAAAGTGTGGAAATGGTGGTAGTGGCGGCAAGGGACTTTTTTCGTAATCCCAAGGCAGTAAGAGATCATATTTATCAGGTTAGGGTATATGAGTCAGAAGCTGATCGTATTTCTATTAGTATTAAGAAAAATATTTTTTCCTCTAATTTAAAATTTTCCCATAAAATTAACCTCAGAGATAAAGTTAATGCCATAGATGCGATCGCAGATAAAGCGGAAGAAGTTGCTGACGAATTATCTATTTATGCAATACAAAGAATTATTTGAGTAGTGCAATAAAGTTGTCATGCTCATTCAAGCACAAGAAAAAATTAATCACGTAAAAGCAAAAAAATCAAAAGTATTGGACTTAAGTTATGATTCTAGTCAAGAAGAAGAACAAAAATTATAGCCATTTTAAATAGGAATGAAACAAAATCAAAACCTGTAACTTTTGTTTATCAAAGACTTGAGTTTTTAAAGTGTCTCAACGTTAATTGAAATAACTATAATTATAGTTACACTAAAAATAAAAAATTATGATCAGTGTAAATAAAAAAGATTTATTTCAAGCTAAATTAACAGGTAATTTTCTAAATTTAGAAAGTCAATTACAAGAATATTTTATTAACTCTAATAATTTATTAGATTTTACTGAAAATGAAACAAAAAATAATCTCAATATTCTAACTAAAATTTATTTATATCAACGAAAATATGATGAAGCAAAACAATTTATTAACTCTATACTAGAAGCAAAAATTAAACAATTAGGAGAAAAAGAAAATAGTGAAGTTGCTTTTATCTTAGAGAATTTGGCTTTTATTACTTATTTAGAAACTTATTATCCTTTTTTTCAAGACACCACAGAAGCAAAAAATATATATCTTCAATTATTAGAAATTCAAAAACAATTATATGGTCAAAATAGTCTTAAAATAATTCAAATCTTAATAGTAATAGGTGTCATTAGCAATCAGAAAGATGCTCCAGAATTTCTTGCTCAAGCTCTTGATATATGCGATCGCATCTTAACAGACAATGATATAGAATTGGCTTATTTCTTATGGCAAATAGGTTCAACTTTATTGGATAAATGTTATTCTTTTGGTGCTAAATCTTCTGAATTAGAATATATAGAAGTTGTTTTAACAGAATCCTTAGAAATTTGTCAAAAATACCTGCCTGAATCTCATCCTTTATATCTTTCTTGTATGATTAATTTAGCCCAAACTAAACATCATTTAACACATTACGAATCTGCTGAAAAGTTATGGAGAAAAAGTCTTGCTGAGTATGAAAAAAAGTTCTATCCTTTTCATCCACAAATATTTAACCTACGTTACCATTTAATAGTTAACTTGCAAATGCAGAGTAAACACGAAGAATTAACAGAATTTAAAAAAATACAAGACAATTATAGGGAATATCACCAAAAAAGAATAAAAGGAATTGTATTTAATGATCCTGATTTTGATACCACCTTATATCCTCTCGAAGATATTTTAACAGGAGAAGATGAAAATCAAGGATTAGATTTTGACTTTGCCACTGAGTACGAAAAAATGATAGAAAAACAACGAGAATATTTATCTCAAGATAACTTTTATGTTGCTAATTCTTTGGAAAATTCGGCTTATGAGAATTTAAGAAAATCTGAGTTATTTCTACTAACTGAAGTTGAAACTTTATTTTTAAGAGCCTTACAGATTAAAAGTAAGATTTTAGGTCATAATCATGACGAAGTTTTAGATATATTAGCAAGTTTAGCTTATGTTTATGAGTTACAACAAGATCAGGATTCTTATAAACTTTGTTTACAAAAAATAGCCCAATTAAAAATAACGAAACAATCATAAAATTAATCTATAATTATTAATACTATTTATTTAATTATGCTGAGTTAGAGATAGTCATAATGCTTATTTATAAACAGTTATAAGTAAAACAAATAAAGTCTAATTTTCACTGATATTTGCGATCGCACAATCTATACAAAATCTATGAAGTTAGTCTAAACTACATCTAAGAATTAGGGTTTAATGTTCCTTCATCCAGTACATTGTTGCCCTTTTCCTTTTTTACTTTTCTGATAAAATCAAATGAATTTAATTACAACTTTAATTTTTCTCTCTAGTGGCTTGTTTTTGGGATGGTCATTGGGTGCTAATGATGCTTCAAATGTATTTGGTACGGCGGTAGGTAGTCGCATGATTCGCTTTTCAACGGCGGCGACAATATGCAGTGTTTTCGTGATTATCGGTGCAGTTACAGGAGGTGCAGGGGCGGCTCATGGTTTGGGAGAATTAGGAAAAGTGAATGCCTTACCCGGTTCATTTACTGTGGCTTTGGGAGCGGCTTTAACGGTGTTATGGATGACAAAATTAGGACTTCCTGTTTCTACTTCTCAGGCAGTGGTAGGGGCAATTATTGGTTGGAATTGGTTTAGTGGCTCACCAACGGATTTTCAGAGTTTGGGTAAAATCGTTAGCACTTGGATTCTTTGCCCGATTCTGGCGGGTGTTTTTTCCTATGGCATTTATCAGATAGTAGTAATTTTAATTGAGCGCACTAAGCCTCATTTATTGAGCTTGGATAGTAATGTGCGTTGGAGTTTAATTTTTGTGGGTGCATTTGGTTCATATACCCTCGGAGCGAATAATATTGGTAATGTTATGGGGGTTTTTATTTCTGCCTCCCCTTTTAAGGATATAAATATTGCAGGAATTACCAAAATTTCTTCTGTAGAACAATTATTTCTACTAGGTTCGATCGCGATCGCCATAGGAGTATTTACTTATTCAAAAAAAGTAATGATGACTGTAGGAGATAGTTTAATGGCTTTATCTCCTGTAGGTGCTTTAACTGTAGTCTTGGCAAACTCTTTAGTTTTATTTATTTTTTCTTCCAAAGCCCTATCAAATTTTGTCGTTAATTTAGGCTTACCAGCCATCCCTCTTATTCCCGTATCTAGTTCTCAAGCAGTAGTTGGAGCAGTGATAGGAATTGCTTTTTGTAAAGGATTTAAAGGAGTTAGACAGATAAAATGGGGAGTATTAGGGGAAATTGCGTCAGGATGGATTACAACTCCCATCATTTCTGCTTTTATTGCTTTTATTCTCTTATTCATCGTGCAGAATGTTTTTGATCAACAAGTTTATATGACTTAACATTGCTATATCGTGAATTGTTCATTGTTTGTTGATTTCTAAAAGCAAATGAAATATCTAACTAAAAATATCAAATTTTTTGGTGTTAAGAGCTTAATTTTACTACTATCACTATCTTGTTTTAATGATGCTAAAGCCCTTCCTCCAGAGCAAATATTACCCAAAAGAATAGAAGATTTAGAGTATCTAGGAGGTGCTTGGATTCCATTAAATAACAGTGAAGCCATGTATGGGGGTAATTTAGATGAAGGCAGTTATTGGTATCATCTTGCTCAGGGAAAAAATACAGTATTTTTAATACTTCAACAGTTACAAGCAAGAACTTCTGATGGAAAACCAATCATGAAAAATCTGGATGTGGTTGTTGTGCCAGAATTAGCAAAACAATCAACCTATGGGATTATGACAGGAGTACAAGAAAATTGTATTTATCCGAATGGACAAAAATTGCAAGATAGTCGAATATTGATTATTGTCAAATATCATCAAGATACAGCAACACCGATTAGGTCTTTTTTGGCAAATTTGCAAACTGAAAAATGGGAAACTCCCCCTGCTTCAACAATTAAAGGTCTTGTTTGTCAACTGGAAATACCCTAAATTGGAATACAAAAAAAAGTAACGTAACAATAGTAAATCATTAATTAAGATTAATTCCTCTGGGGAAAATTCGATTTTCTTAACTCCTAATTCAGATAATATTATTTTATGAAAAAAGTTATTATTACTCATCCGATCGCATCTGCTACCATTGAAAAATTTAATTTAAAATCAATTCATAAAAAGTATAGTTTAGAAGATAAAAAAGCCTATTATCAAGAAATAAATAATCAAGCAATTTTATATGTACCAGATATTGGAGCAAAACAAATTCCCGATGAAGAAAATGATCCTAGTATTGATAGATTAGGAGATTTACTAACTCAATTTCAACCTGATATTTTAATCGTTGGTAGTAATGCTGTTCCTGCTTGGGTTCTAACTTCATGGCGTGAAGCAGTGGGTAATGAAAGAGAATTAATGGTAATTAGGAGAGGAGTTGACACAAGAGCGATCGCAGTTTTTACCGCCGAAAAATTGAATATAAAAGTGGGTAATTTACCCGGTATTAATTCCCCCTATGTTGCTCAACATATGCTCAAATATTTAGAGCTAGATAAAGCAGATAAAAATAAAAGTAAAATCGCCATTATTGGAGTGGGAAATATAGGTAAAGTTATTGTTAATGAATCCTTAAAATATAATCTTAATACCCATATTTTTAGTCCCTCTTTAATCGATAAAAATAGACAAAGTTTTTACTTACAAGAAAGAGGAATAAATCCAACACAAGTAATTTGTGAAGATTCCTTAGCCAAAGTAATAAATAATGCTACCCATGTTGCGATCGCAATTCCATGGAAAGATAAAGACGGAAAACCCCAAGCAGACTTAATCACAGCACAAGAAATAGAAACCTTAACACAACCTTGCAAAATAGTGTCAGCATCTGTACCAAGAATCTTTAGCGAATCGGCTTTAAAACTTATGGATGAGTTAAGTCAACAAGGAAATATGTTTGTCAGGATAGATACAGCCCAAAGACGAGCAGAGGAGTTTAAGCCCTTATATCCTCATCTACAATTTGCCCACAACGAAGCATTTGCATCTCCTGAATGTCAGGAAGCCTTAGATTTAGCGATGTTTGCTTTAATTGAACAACATTTTAAGTGATAGAAAGTTGAGGGGTTAGGAGAAAGGGAGATGAGGGGATGAGGGGAAGGGATGAGAGGGAAAAACTAATTAACCTGAGTTTTGGATAAGCTGAAAGCTGAAACCAACTCGTAGTCAGAAAACCTAATAGCTTCTTCTTAGAAATAACGATAAAATTGCCTTAAACCGAACTAACGTAAAATCAATTTATTCAGCTTTTTTGTCAATAATTATTGCTTTTAACTCCGAACTCCGTTCACGACTGAAAGGAGTGTACGAGCGCAGCGAACTCTCCGAACTCCGAACTCAGGTGACACCTAACCTTGTTGGATATTCTTAAACCGAACTGAGGTTAATTAATTACCGTTGCCTCTTACCCTTTGCCCTTTTGAGATTAATTAAAATAAGCTAATTGTGCGTTATCATTGGGAGTCTCTTCCCTATAAGCCAATCGAAGAAAAATAATTAAGGGTACAATTCCCAGTAAAATACCGAGGAAAATAGGAACATAAAATCCTGCCCCGACACTCATAATCATCGCAAAGCCGAAGTTTCCTAAATATACAGCAGTAGGAATTGTTAAGGAAATTTTTTCCCACTGTAAAGGTTTGACTCGCCAAATTAAGGTTGCTACACTCATAAATATTGCTCCTGTACCGAACCAACCGATAAAGTTTTGATAGGGCATTCCAAAAAATTCTCCCGGTTGATCCCATTGCCAAAATGGTACAGATGTTTGACTCATGGCAGGATCTAAAACAAAATCCCATGAGGTTAATAATAATGCACCAAATGCGATCGCACCTAAGTCTTTTAACCAATTAGGAATATCTAATCTATTCAAACCGACTCTAGCAATTAAATAACTGCTGAAACCCAGGTAAAACCAAGAAAGAGGAATAGTAAAAGGCACTAATCCAGCAATTTTATAACCTAATCCTGAAAGATAATGGTATGCACCGAAGGGAAACCCCGTACTTGTACCTAATAACTCGCTGGTTAAAGAAATACTTAAGGCAGGAAGCATAAATCCTAACCAATGCCATAACCCTAATTGAGTATAAGCATAAACTGCGATCGCACTCCACCCTAAAATCATATAGACAACTCCGCCCCCAATCATTGACCAACTGAATGCAGATTGACCAATCGGAGGTAAATTGGCGATAAATTCAGGATGAGGTAAGACTAACAATAAACCAGCCAAACCAAAAGCCATGGCTACAATATGACCGATGAGAAAATAACCTGCTTTGGTATTGAGGATTTCCCTAAAGTTGATTTTAAATACCATAAATATTGCTCAATTTTGCAAAATTTTATTTATTCTTAATATCTTACATTTTATTCTTAACTTTTATTAAGATATAGTTCAGATTTTACTATTTCAACACTTCAGATTGACAGAAGAAATAGGGTATTGAGGAGATAAG
Organism: Cyanobacterium sp. Dongsha4; assembly: GCF_036345015.1. Taxonomy (NCBI): domain Bacteria; kingdom Bacillati; phylum Cyanobacteriota; class Cyanophyceae; order Chroococcales; family Geminocystaceae; genus Cyanobacterium; species Cyanobacterium sp. DS4. Next base: position 2,700,127 of record NZ_CP084098.1, read on the forward strand.
GTGTCAGGTGTCGGGTTTCAGGTGTTAGAGGGAAGTAATGAGAATGAAACTTAGGAGTTTTTTATCATTCACCCCATCACTAATTGCCTCTTGTGACACCATCGACAACAGAACGAACTCCTGTGCTACCTTCAAAAGATCCTGCATTACCTTCCCAATTAAAATCACTGATACTCAGATTCACAGAACCTAATTCTAAAACAGGGTTGTAGCGTAAGATTATATTATAAGTTCTACGGCTAAATTCCAAAAAGTAGTCGGTACTTATTTCTTGATTGGTTTTAACATTGATGAAACTTTGAACTCCTGCTCGGATTGGTCCGTATAATTGTTGAGTTAGCCCTAATGATAACACTTGATCATCTGCGAAGCGATCGAAGAAAAAGGGAGATTGATCCCCCCTAATGCCTTGACTAAAACTGACCTGAAATCCAGTGTAGTCAAAAAATAAATCAGAAAAATGACCGATTTGCCCTTGTAATCCTACGGTTGCGGTTATACTGGGTTGGGTGTCACCATTACTGTAATAACTACCAACCCCTGTTAATCCTGTATTTAAACTAAGATATGGCACAACAGGAGTGGGAGTAAATCTTAACCCTTGATCTGGTGTGGGGGGCAATGCTTCTCCTGACCATAGTAAGAAATTACCAGTCACGATCGCCGCTCCTTGAAAACGGGTTAAAGTGGCACGATTGTTATCTCTTTTGCTTCTCAGTAAATCTTGATTGTCGGTGTCAGCGTTGATATTTTGAACAGATGCTTGATAAACTAAACCAAAAGGACTATTGGCGATGGGAATATAAGGAGAGGTAAGAATTGCTCCATAGCTTTGTTGTACTGTTTGGAAACCCAATGAACCGTTAAAGAGGCGATCGCGGTAGTTGTATTGTAAACTGAGGGTATGAGGGGCGTTTAATTCTCCTAGTTTTTGATCTAACTGCACACTGCCACGCAGACGGTTTTCAATATTATCTAAGTCTAAACCAGTAAAATTAAGAATTCCGTTAAGGCGCGTGCGTTCAGCAAAATCCACCTCTAAATTTGCTACTAAACCGTAGCTACTAGGGTTAAATATGCCCCCATTTTCATCAGGGTTAATGGCATTATCATCAAAGAAAGAATCGGGGAAAAATGCCCTTTGTACCAAAAAGCGAGGAGTTAGAGTAAAACGGGTTTTTTGATCACTATAAACCTCAAAATCTCTTTCTATATATAATCCCCCTAAATCTTCCCCATCAAATCCAATATTAAATAATCCGGGGCGGCGATCGCGCCTATCGAAAACTAAACGATCTTGAAACAAAGGAATAGAAACGGTTTGGTCAAATACAAGACGAGATTTAGTAGTTGTTAATTCATCCTGAAAAGGAGAGATACTTCTTAATCTTGCTGTATCTGCTCGAATTTCAAACTCTGGAGGAGAAAACGGGTCATTAGTAATACGTACATTAGTAGCAAACCATCCCTCACTATTAAAATCTACCTTCTCCGCCTGAAAACGAAAACGATTAATTTGCCCTCCACTGGAAGTTGAAGGTGCGCCCCCCGCCTGTTGCAATAAAGATAAATCTCTCACACTACCAACCACAAAACTATAACCCTCCGCCGATGTCACCCTTCTTAGGGGTTGATTAGCTTCTATTTGTTGAGAAAGAATTTGAGCATTAACAGGATTATTCCCCGTATCTCCTCGAAAATCTTGGGCTAGATTTGGTTGATATATCTCCCCTTGAGCATTAAATATTACCCCCTCATCCCTCACAAAATAGTACTCGAAGCGGTCGCCCCTTAAACTTTGCTCCCCCCTTTGTAAACTTACATTTCCCTCCGCTACAGCGATGCGATCGCGCAAATTAACAGAAACTAGATCAGCCCTCAACACCCCATTAGAAAATCGAATTACCACATTACCCCTAGCCTTAACAACTTCCTGTTGATCGAAATATTCCTGCTCATCTGCCAGAATTTCCACTACATTTAAAGAAGAATTAACAACCTCTTGACCTATGAGAGTATTTTGCACCACAGAAAAACCTTTCCCCTCAGTGTCAAAATCATATTCCCGTGATGAGCCTTTACGACTGACAGTAATTAAACGCTTTACATCAGTGGCAAAACGAAAAGAAGAATTATCATCAAAACTAACCGTTGATTGTCCTAAACTATTTATCCTCAAAGGTGTGCCTAAACCATCTGCAGTTATTTCAGGGGGATTTTCCACAAAAATAGGAATAGGCGGAATTTCTTCCGTTTGTACACGAGGAGAAAAAACAGAAGTATCTTTTTCAGCAAGAATAATCGAAGATGGATTCTGATTAACAATAGTAGTATTCTCTTCCTGTATAGAACCATTATAGGGAGTGACTGCAATTAATGTACTACTAAGAATCGGAATCATTTTTTTTACTCTATAGTTGTAAAATAAGAATTATAACTTAGAAATAAACCCATAGAGATCCTAATTGAGCTTTATTCAAAATAAACGCAAAAATTTGAGAGTAAAACTAAAATAGTGAATGGTAAACAGATTTCAAGTAAAAATTAAGAGTTATTTTCCCCTTTTATTCTCCTCCTTCTCCTCAATCCCTCAACATCCAACATCCTTTTTCCCACCTTAGAATACTTAAATGATGAGCCTGTTAAGTATAGTAATAGGAATAGTAATTCTCTAATTATTGGTAAGTTTTCATGAGCAGAATTATAAAAAAAACAATAATTTTTGTTAGTATTATTATTTTGTTAAATGTATCTACAAACATTATAGTTAAAGCTGAAACCATAGACAAAAACAGTCAAAACTTTTCTTCATCTAGGGAAAAAAAAGAAAACTTATACTCACAAAAACCATCTAAAAAACTTCCCCTCTGTGCTAACACAGACTGTGATTGTAAAGATTTTAAAACTCAGGTAGAAGCTCAACAGGTTTTAAACGCATTTTCAGGAGACCCTCATCGGTTAGATAGAGACAAAGATGGCGTTGCTTGTGAACATTTACCTTAGCAGAAAATTGTAATAAATCAGCCACGCAAAAATGTTAAGTCTGCTGATTTGAATTAGGTTTATGGTTTACAGCTATTTTCAGATCCATAAATTTATGAGTAGAAGTGAGTATTTTACTACATTAAAAATTATTTAATTATGAGCGGTTCATCGTAAATATTAGAGATAACCGTTCAGCATTTTTTACTTAAAAATGTCATTATAGAGGTAGTTATAAAAAGTCAGTAATTTTCTTAAGAAATATTTAAAATCCTTAGCTATTAAGTATCAGAAAGTATTAATGTGATAGTAAAAAAGCTAATTTGTGTGAGGTTTAGTTAATACAATATTCTTAGATTTCGATGAATAATTAAAGATGCAAATAAATATCATAATTTTTACTTAATTAAATACTCTCTAAAGAAATAACCTGACTGACTGCTTATACACTCTATCTTTATAAACTCACACTTAAGGAATCAGAATAAATGGTTAATACCGTTGATTTTGCTTTAGTTAATGATTGGGGTTCAGGTTTTCAAGGACAACTCACAATCACAAACAACAGTAGCTTATTGATTTCTGACTGGACTTTAACTTTCAGTGCAGATTTTGAAATTACAGATCTTTGGAATGGTACGATAATAAATCGTCAAGGTAATCAATATACCGTTAGTTACCCTAGTTGGGATCGTGATATATCTCCTCAAGAAACTGTTTCCATTGGTTTCATTGGTAAACCTCTCAACACAACTTTTTCCGAACCAACTAACTTTATACTCAATGGTGAGGGTGTTAACGCTGAAAATCCTCTTCCCCGTATAACCATTAGTGATGGAACAATAACAGAAGGTAATCAAGGAATATCTTATCTTATTTTTACAGTTTCCCTTGACTCGGTAAGTAATCAAACTGTTACGGTGAACTATAGCACTATAAGTCAAACAGCAACAGCATCTCAAGATTATGAACCCATGTCAGGGGTTTTAACTTTTGCGGTGGGAGAGATAACCAAAACTATTTCTGTACCAGTATATGGTGATAATTTAGTAGAACAGAATGAGACATTACAGGTAATTCTGGACAATGCTTCTGGGGCAGTCATTGGAGATAGTCAAGCATTGGGAAATATTATCAATGATGACCAAAATCCCCCTTCAGAAAATAATAGTGATATAGTTGTTGATTTCACCGTCAATAATCAATGGAATAGTGGTTTTACTGGTACGATTACCATTACTAATCAAGGAACAAACCCTATAGATGGTTGGCAACTGACTTTTAACGCACCATTTGAAATAGTTAATGTTTGGAATGCTAATAATAATAGCAATGATAGCCAAGGTTATAATTTTTCCAATCTGAGTTGGAATCAACAAATTCCCGTTAATGGTTCGATTTCTTTTGGCTTTAATGGTGCATGGACCCAAGGAAATATTCCTGAGCCTAGTAACTATTCATTCAATGGTATTCCCCTTGAAGATACGGGAGAAAATGTTGTTTTACCTACTTTAACGGTTAATAATGTCACTGTTACCGAAGGAAATAACGCCATAGCTAATTTTATCGTTACCCTGAGTGAACCTAGTCAAAGGGTAGTAGAAGTAAGATATAGTACTGAGGATAATTCTGCTAGTGCTGGTTTCGATTATGAAGCTATTAGCGGAAATTTAGTATTTAACCCCGGAGAAACAAGTAAAGCGATCGCAGTTAATATTTTTAATGATAGTGTCTTAGAAGATAATGAGACATTGAGCTTAAATTTATCTTCTCCTGTTAATGCAACCATCGAAGATGGACAAGGAATCGCAACTATTGTACAAGGGGGAATTACTGCTGAGGGGGGATGGCAAACTCAGGGTAATCAAATTATTGACCCCGATGGAAACCCTTTCAGGATTAGCGGAGTTAACTGGTTTGGATTAGAAACGAGTAATTTTACTCCTCATGGTTTATGGGCAAGAAATTATCGAGATATGATGGATCAGATGAGGGATTTAGGATACAACACCATCCGACTTCCTTTTTCTAACCAACTTTTTGATTCTGGTAGTGTTCCCAATAGCATTAATTATAGTCTCAATCCAGATTTACAGGGGCTTAATGGATTACAAATCATGGATAAGGTTGTTGACTATGCAGGACAAATAGGCTTAAAAATAATCCTCGATCGCCATCGTCCTAGTGCCGAGTCTCAGTCTTCCTTATGGTACACCAATCAATATTCTGAAGCAAGATGGATTAGTGATTGGCAAATGTTGGCTCAACGCTATAGTGGAAATAATACAATTATTGGGGCAGATTTGCATAATGAACCCCATGGCTCGGCTACTTGGGGTAGTGGAAATATAGCTACAGATTGGCGTTTAGCGGCGGAAAGGGCAGGAAATGGCATTCTCTCTGTTAATTCTAACTGGTTGATTTTTGTGGAAGGTATCGAAAACTATAACGGCGAAAATTACTGGTGGGGTGGTAATTTAATGGGAGCGAAAGATTTTCCTGTACGCCTTAATGTGGCCAATCGTTTGGTTTATGCCCCCCATGATTATCCTGCTTCGGTTTATCCGCAGTCGTGGTTTAATAGTGCTGATTATCCTCAAAATTTGCCCGATTTGTGGGATCGTCATTGGGGTTATCTTCATCAAGAAAATATTGCTCCTGTACTACTAGGAGAATTTGGAACAAAATTGGAGACAAGAAGCGATCGCCTCTGGTTAGAAGAACTAATAAACTATCTAGGAGAAGGAAGTAACGGTATTAACTGGACTTATTGGTCATGGAATCCTAACTCTGGCGATACTGGGGGTATTCTTCAAGATGACTGGAATACCGTTAACACCGATAAACAAAATCTTCTTAATAATCTTTTAATTGATAACGGGGGGATTTCGTCTTCTGGTACTTTGATGATGGAAAATAATAATCCAGAAACGTCGTTGTTTGCTTTAGAGTCCTCAGAAAATTCTAATGATGGTCAAACCCTGAATAATTCATCTAATTCTGACCGAGATATTTTAATTAACTTCCAAGTAGATAATCGTTGGAATGATGGTTTCACTGGCTCTATTACTATTACAAATCAGGGAGAAACACCGATTCAAGGTTGGGAATTAGAATTTGATTCTTCATTTGCCTTAACTTCTCTTTGGAATGGAAAACAAAAACAAATTAGCAGCGATCGCTATTTAGTCTCTAACCTATCATGGAATGAAGAAATACCCGTTAACGGTTCGATTTCTTTTAGTTTTAACGGATTATGGAACGGAGAAATAATACCGAGTCCAGATAATTACTTTTTAAATGGACAACCATTAATTGATATTTCTAGTCTTTCTTCAATACCGTAATCCTGAATTAGTCATCTGAAATTCCCTTCTAAGAAGTTGTTTGAAAAGTTTTAGATCCCCCTAAATCCCCAGGGCTGTTTCATTCTAAAATTTTCTGGTTAAGGCAGGGAATGGGGAATAGGCACTCTTGCAATAGTTTTTAATGGTTTATGGTTATAAATTGATAATCTCAACATTTTTAACTACTTCTTAATCCTCAAAGCTCTAAAACCCTATATTCTTTTACTGGCAATAGTTTTAGCGTTTTTGTATTTCTACTTTGAAACAGCCCTGCCCTAAATCCCTCTATTTAGGAGGGGTTTTTTCTAGGAAAAAAAGATTATGAAGAGAAAATATATTATATTAGTAGCAAAAAAGAAACAGCAGAGAAGTTTGCAGAAAAAATACAAAATAATTGGAAAATAGAAAATATTATGGGAGTGTAAGCGTCGCTACAAGCAGTTCGCTCTTAGATAATTTTATCCATGATTATATTTTATCTTTTTGTGGTTTACCCAAATGAAAAGCCGCTCTAAAGAACTTATGATAATCAAGAAAATCTAAGATTATCTGTCAATTTTCTGCTTCACCGTGTCCTAATAATCTAAATTATTAGTTTGTCTGACACTCCACAGACTTACACGGTAGAGCTTACCGCATTTTCCAAATTAATTGAAGCATTTAAGTCTCTATCAATAATTAGTCCACAGTAAGAGCAATTAAAGGTTCTATCTTTTAGCTTTAAATCTGATTTAATTTCATTGCAATTAGAACAAGTTTTAGAAGATGGAAAACATCTATCTACGATGTGTAAAATTGCCCCATACCAGTCACATTTATACTCTAATTGTCTTCTAAATTCATAAAATCCACAGTCTGCTATGGCACTGGCTAATCGGTGATTTTGTAGCATTCCAGACACATTCAAATCTTCAATCACTACCTCACTGTGGTTTTTGGTGAGGTAATGAGTTAATTTGTGAATGGCATCTTTCCGAATACAACTAATTCGATAATGGAGTTTTGCCAATTTTACCGATGCTCTTTTATAGTTAGTAGAACCCTTTACTTTCCTACTTAATTCTCTTTGTAAATGTGCTAACTTTTTCTTGACAGTTCTATAGGCTTTAACATTGGGAAATACTAACCCATTACTCAATGTAGCTAGTGTTTTTATGCCAATATCACAACCGACTCTACCAAAAGTATGTTCTATTTTTTCTGGCTCATAATCTACTTTGTAAGAAATAAACCATCTATTAGCCCGTTTAGAAATTACACAATTACTACCTGATTTTTTTACTAAAATTGAAGGAATAAATTTTTCATAAGTTTTAACCCAACCAATTCTAGGTAATTTAATTTTGTTTCCTTTGATTTGGATATTACCTTCGAGATAGAAACTATCTCTGTTATTTTTCTTTTTAAATCGAGGTGGTTTAGCTATTTTGTTAAAAGATCTATCCCAAGCAATTCTTAAGTCTCTAAGAGCCTGTTGAGGGCTACATTTTGATACTTCATAATACCATTGATTTTGACTTTTTACTTCTGCTACTAATCGTTTATGTAAATCAATAGCACTGGGAAATTTTTGTTTATTGTCAGGGTTTGCTTGATTATAATCAAGTATTTCCTTGCAAATAGCTAATCCCCAATTATAAGCATGACGTGCAACTCCTGCGTGTTTTGCCATAATTGTTCGTTGCTTATTATTCAGTTTTAATTCCGTTTTGAAACTAATCATTTTTTCTGTACTTGTTCAAATAATTTGTCTCCTTCTTCGGTTAATGCTGACATTAGTTTTCTATGCTTACGACTTCTTGAACCATAAAGTCTAGCACTGAAAACAGTAATTATTTCCAAAACGTCTTGTGCTAATTCTTCTTCAAAAGTCGGTTGATCTCCTTTATGAATAATTACAATCTCGATTCCTTGCAATTCACACAATGTGAACACTAATTCAGAACCAAAACGAAGCAACCTATCTTTATGAGTAATAACGAGACGTTTCATTTGCTTCTTTAGTATTTTTTCAAGCAACAAAAGCAATCCTTTCTTGTGATAATTCATGCCTGAGCCTAAGTCTTTAATTATTTCAGCAACATCGTAATATCTAGTACCACCTTTAGTTTTTCTAGTCGGCACTATTTCTCCTGTGGCTTCCCACTTTCTTAGAGTGTCTGGGGTTGTTCCTAGTATTTTAGCCGCTTCTCCTATCTTAACTAATCTTTTTTCCATATACATGGATTAGCATAGATTTTATTAAATAACAACAAACTGTTATCTACCCTGTAATTCACCAACGCTTATTAACTATTCACGATTCACTAATTAAGAGACTTACCAATAGCAGTTAAAATAAGATAAATATAGTTTGACTTTATATTGATAATTTTATTCGAGTTTATATATAAATAATGGCAGAATCATATTTGTTAGAAAAATTAGCGTCAGTAGAGACAACTTTCAAAGAATTAACTAGACGCTTGGGAGATCCTGATATTGCAACGAATCCTGATGAATTGCAGAAAGTGGCAAAAATGCGATCTTCTTTGGAAGAAACTGTGATGACTTATCAAGAATGGCAAAAAGCTCAAGAGGATTTAAAAGGGGCAAGGGAAATATTGAAGGAGTCTAAGAGCGATCCTGAAATGCAGGAAATGGCACAGTTAGAAATTGAAGAGTTAGATAATAAATTGGAGGAATTAGAGCAAAAATTAAAGATTTTACTCCTCCCAAAAGATCCTAATGATGATAAAAATATCATGTTAGAAATTCGTGCTGGTACTGGTGGCGATGAAGCTAGTATTTGGGCAGGAGATTTAGTCCGTATGTATTCTCGTTATGCGGAGATGATGAATTGGAGTGTTAAGTTACTGAGTGAATCTTTAGCGGAAATGGGGGGATTTAAGGAGGCAATTTTAGAAATTACCGGGGAAAGTGTTTATAGTAAGTTGAAATTTGAAGCAGGTGTGCATCGGGTGCAAAGAGTTCCTGTGACAGAGGCAGGAGGAAGAGTTCACACATCAACTGCTACGGTTGCCGTAATGCCTGAAGTAGATGAAGTTGAGGTACAAATTGACCCTAAAGATATTGAAATGACAACGGCTCGTTCTGGTGGTGCTGGAGGACAAAACGTTAACAAAGTAGAAACTGCAGTGGATTTATTCCACAAACCTACTGGTATTAGGGTTTTCTGTACGGAGGAGCGATCGCAGCTTAAAAACCGTGAACGGGCAATGCAGATTTTACGGGCCAAACTTTATGAAATCAAATTGAGTGAGCAACAAGAGGCAGTTACTTCCATGAGGAGATCGCAAGTAGGAACAGGGGCGCGATCGGAAAAAATCCGAACTTATAACTATAAAGATAACCGAGCAACAGATCATCGTTTAGGTAGAAACTTTGATTTATCTTCTGTTTTAGAAGGTAAAATAGATGATGTGATACAGGCTTGTATTGCACAGGATCAACAAGAAAGATTGGAAAAAATGGCCGCTTCTCCAACTACGGCTGAAGCAATTTAACTTACAAGCTATTACTATTAGGTATTACCTGCGTTCGAGATAAATTTTCATCTATGAGTGATGGCGAAAAGGGCAAGAGGCAAACCCCCTTTATTTATCCCCTACCCCTCTGTGTATCCCCTTTGAAGGGAAGAAGGACAAAAGTGTTTAATTAACCTGAGTTTTGGATAAGCTGAAAGTATTATTGTCTCGTAGTCAGAGATATAGCTTATTAGAAATAACGATAAAATTGCCTTAAACCGAACTAACGTAAAATCAATTTATTCAGCTTTTTTGTCAATAATTATTGCTTTTAACTCCGAACTCCGAACTCCGAACTCCGAACTCAGGTGACACCTAACCTTATCGGATATTCTTAAACCGAACTGAGGTTAATTAACTTCTTCCCCTAACACCCCAATACCCCAACACCTCAATATCTCTAATGTTTTATAGAGAAATACTAACAGGGGTTCTGCTGGTTTTGACTTCGTATTGAGGTTGTTTGAATAGAGATACTCCTGTCATTTCTTCTGGTTTAGGTAGTTGCAGTATATCGAGAATAGTGGGTGCAATGTCTGCTAATTTGCCGTTTTCTCTTAGTTGTACGTTGCCACCGTGACCGGGTATTTTTCTTTTTTCTCCTTCAATTAAAATCAAGGGTACTAAATTGGTGGTGTGGGCAGTCCAAGGATTACCTTCTTCATCTTTCATATATTCAGCATTACCATGATCTGCTGTAATGATTACTGTGCCTCCTGCTTGGTTGATAGTTTTGATTAATTTACCTAAACATGAGTCAACGGTTTCGATCGCATCTATGGCGGCATCTAAATTGCCTGTATGCCCCACCATATCAGGGTTTGCATAGTTCATGACGATCAGAGAATAAATGCCCTTATTAACTGCATTACAAGCGACTTGGGTTACTTCTACCGCAGACATAGCCGGTGCTTTATCGTAGGTTGTCACCATAGGACTAGAAATCAATTCCCTGTCTTCTCCTTCGAGGGGTTGTTCTAATCCACCATTGAAAAAGTAGGTAACATGGGGATATTTTTCTGTTTCGGCGGTACGAAATTGTTTTAATCCAGCCTCGGCGATGACTTCTCCGAGAATATTGGTTAGTTTTTGGGGCTCAAAGGCAACTTTAACGGGCAAATTGGGGTCATATTGAGTAAAAGTTGCAAAATAGAGGTTTTCGATTAATTCTCTTTTAAAACCGTCAAAATTCGGCATTATGAAGGCGTGACAAATCTGACGAGCACGATCGGGTCTAAAATTGAAGAATATAATACCATCTCCTGATTCTACTGCCCCTTTACTGATACGAGTGGGTTCAATAAATTCGTCGGTAATATCTTGACTGTAGGAATCTTTTAAGACTTGTACTGGTGTTCTACCATCTCCTTCACCATCTATTGTATATAAATCATAGGCTTTTTGTACTCTATCCCAACGGCGATCTCGATCCATGGCAAAATAACGTCCGCAAACGGTGACAATTTTACCTAAACCGATTTTGTTAATATGTTCTTCAACCGCCTGAATATAATTAACTCCTTCTGTAGTATTGGTATCTCTGCCATCGGTGATAATGTGAACACAAACCTCATTAACACCCTGTAATTTTGCTAAATCTAACAAGCCAATTAAATGATCAATGTGAGAATGAACACCCCCATCAGAGCATAAACCCATCAGGTGTAATTTACCCCCAGACTGATTTACTTGTTGACAGGTTTCTTCTAATACAGGGTTTTGAAAAATTGAACCATCTTCCACTGCATCAGAAATGCGTACTAATTCCTGTGGAACAACCCTCCCCGCCCCTAAATTCAAATGTCCTACTTCTGAATTACCCATCTGTCCATTGGGTAAACCAACGGCTTTACCAGAAGCATTGATTAAAGTATTGGGATAGACCTCTAATAAACTATCCATTACAGGAGTTTTCGCAAGTGCGATCGCATTATCTTTTTTTTCAGGACGATAACCCCAACCATCAAGAATGACTAGCACAACGGGAGCTATTGGTGCTTGATTCATTGTCATAATTTAACCAATTAATATAAATTGTAAAAATAGTTGCAATTTGATCTTAACACTGATATTTTGTCGCCGTAACAACAGTTTTTCAACTTTACTTGACATTCAGTTATACTTTATTAGTATATATTTTGTGCATTTTGTTACAGTTTTTTAAGTCAGATCACTATTGCGTTAATAAAAGAACACCATAGCAAATATTAAGAAAATATTAAAGAGTTCGGAGTTCGGGGTTCGGAGTTCGGAGAGTTCGCTGCGCTCGTACACTCCTTTCAGTCGTGAACGGGGTTCAGAGTTTGGGAAATGATAAGCTAGTTTGCATTGAATTTTACTTGTGTGGTTGGGGAATGGGGAATGGGCAATAGGCAATAGTTAAGAGTTACAGTCTTTTTTTTGCAGATAGTAAAAAATGCAAGTTAAATGCGTCTTAGCTTAACTTAAAATGGGATTCCTACCCATTACTCTTTACTCTTTACTCATTATTGACACCATTAAGGTAAAATCATCATTGTTCACTGTGATATACCTTTGGATTGATTAACCAACGTGAAAATTTCTGTTTATTATACTCCCGAGTCAACTCCAGAAAATGAAATTCCTGATTGTGCTGTGGTGATTGATGTACTAAGGGCAACTACAACCATTGTTACGGCGTTAAATAATGGTGCAAAATCTGTTAAAGCCTACAGTGATTTAGATTTGTTGACCAAAGAAAGTAATTTATTGCCTCCTGAATCTCGCTTAAGATTGGGAGAAAGAGGTGGAAAAAAGGTTGATTTTTGCGATTTGGGTAATTCTCCCCTCGATTGTACTGTGGAAACAGTGAGCGGAAAACAGTTGTTTATTAGTACAACCAATGGTACTCGTTCTTTACAAAGAGTTCAAGAAGCAAAAACTGTCATTGCTGGGGCGATGATTAATTATCAAGCAGTAGTGGATTATTTGCAAGAAAAACAACCCGAAACTCTATGGTTATTGGGTTCAGGTTGGGAGGGAGGCTATTCTTTAGAAGATACTGTCTGTGCAGGTGCGATCGCATCTTTGTTGGTGGATACCAGTAAACCTGATATGATTGGTAATGATGAGGTAATTGCTTCTATTGCCTTATATCAACAATGGCAAGATAAACTGTTAGATTTATTTAAGTTGTCTAGTCATGGACAAAGATTATTGAGACTAGCCTTAGATGATGATTTGAAATATTGCTCTCAGAAAAATATCACTGATACTTTACCAATACAAACTTCATTGGGATTAGTTTCACTTAAGTAATTAGTCATTGTTTTTTACCTGAAACCTAATTAATTCATTATTCATTCTCAATTCTACATTTTGCACAAAATTATGTCTAAAGTTAAAACCATTGCCAAAATTGCTCAACTCTTAGCCTCTGAGTTAGAAATCAAAAAATTTGACATCTATGGTTCAAGTGTAGATCAAACCAGCGTCCAAGTGTTTCAGGGTGAGCCAAAACAGGTAAAAGCCTCTCAGAAATCAAGTGTTATCGTCAGGGTATGGAATGAAAAAGAACAAATTGGCGTGACATCTACTACTGATGTGGATGAGGTAGGAATTAAATTAGCTTTGAAAACTGCTTTAGAAGCTAGTTATTTCGGTGTGACAGACTATATCCCCGATTTTAGCCCCTCTGCTACCGCTAGTTTACCTGAAGTTCATCGAGAATTGGGTAGTCAAACCCCCGCTTCTGATTTAATTGAAAAGTTGATTACTTTAGAAACGGATTTATTAAATGCCCATGATGCGATCGCATCTGTACCTTATAATGGTTTAGGAGAACAAGATATAGAAAGATTTTACCTTAACAGCGATGGAGCATTAAGAGAAGAAAATCGCACCTTTACCTCTTTATATCTTTACGCCAAAACTGAACAGGAAAACAAAAAACCTAGAAGCGGAGGGGCGTATAAAGTTGCCAATAGTCTCGAAAAATTGGATATTGAGGGTTGCTTTCAAGAAACCATTGAGAAAACCCTGAGTCATTTAGACTATCAACCCATTAAATCGGGCAAATATCGAGTTGTCTTTTCTCCCGAAGCCTTTTTAAGTCTTTTAGGTGCATTCAGTAATCTTTACAATGCTCAAAATATTCTCGATAAACAAAGTCTTTCCACACCCGAATCTTTAGGAAAACAAATCGCATCTCCTCTGATTTCTATTAATGATAATCCTTTACATGAAGGAAATGTAAGCGGTGAAACTTTTGATGGTGAAGGCACACCCACCCGTAATTTATCCATTATTGATAAAGGAGTTTTGGTTAATTTTCTTCATAGCAGTGTGACAGCAAAAAGAATGAATGCTCAACCCACAGGTCATGCTAGTATTGGGGCAAAAGTGAGTATTAGCCCTAATTATTATCATGTTTTTCGTGGTCAAGCCCCCACTACTGAATATAGTTTAGCTGAGGCAGAAAATGTTATTTTAATTGATGATGTTCAAGCCTTACACGCTGGAGTTAATGCTTTACAAGGTTCATTCTCTCTACCTTTTGATGGTTGGCTAGTTAACAAAGGAGAAAAAGTCAGTATCGAAGCGGCTACCGTTGCAGGAGATTTTCTCGATTTATTAAAGTCTATTATTTTTGTGGAATCTGAGGCGGAAGTTACTCCCAGTGGTGTTTGTCCTCGTATTTGGGTTGATTCTTTATCTATTACAGGTCAATAATTTAATTAGCAAAGGGCAAAGTTAAAAGGGCAGGGGGCAAAGGTAATAAAATTAGTAATTAGTAATGATGCAAATGATGCAGTTTAAGAATTAGTTTCTCCCTAATCCCCTAATACCCCAACACCTTAATGCCCTACTTCCCCTTTAATGTCCTCAAAAAAACTCCGAATCTTGAAAGTAATTTATGATTAAAGCGATTTTAACTGATATAGAAGGCACTACAAGTTCTATTAGTTTTGTTCATGATATTTTGTTTCCCTATGCTTATGAAAAAATGGGGGATTTTTTATCTCAACATTGGTACGATGAAACAGTGAAAAATGCTGTCGGAGAAGTCGCAAAAATAGAAAATTTAGATAGCTATACTCCCTCTCAAATTACCTCTATTTTACAAGATTGGATAAAGTGCGATCGTAAACTTACTGCCCTAAAAGATTTACAAGGAATTATTTGGGAAACTGGTTATAAAAATCAGGATTTTTGTTCCCATGTTTATGAGGATGCCTATGAAAAATTAAAGTTATGGCACAGTCAAAATATTCCCATTTATATTTATTCCTCTGGTTCTGTTCATGCCCAAAAACTTTTTTTTGCTCACACTCAATATGGCGATTTATTATACTTATTTTCTGGTTTCTTTGATACTAATATTGGCAATAAAAAAGAATCTAATTCTTATCAAAAAATTAGTCAATCTATAGACTTAAACCCAAATGATATTATTTTTCTATCTGATGTTGAAGCCGAAGTTAATAGTGCCTCTCAAATGCAGATGAAAACAGTCTTAGTTGCACGAGATTTACAAACATTTAATCAATTAAATACAGAGCAATCAATTTCTCATCAATTAGTTAAATCTTTTGCTGAAATAACTATTTAAAACAGCAATAAATAAAACATAAAAACTATTGACAAAATAGAGCTTTTTTGTTATAATTAAAGTATAAATAAATAAGCCACCTTTTCTTGACCCGTAGCGGTTGGGGAGGGGTGGCTTGTGTCTTTTTTTGCAACATTTGATAAATTAGGTTTAAATGGCATCTTATGAGGGTGAAAAATTCTACATGGCATTTGGAGATCAAATATACGTATGGCGCAATTTTCGTAGTTTAGAAGGGGTTTATCAGCATCATGGCATTGATGTTGGTGATGGTAGTGTGATTCACTATCGCAAACCCTCAGAAATTATTGAACAAACTTCGTGGGATACTTTTAGTCGTGGTAATTCTGTCTATATGCGCGAATATCCTCAAGGTTTTACTTTTATTCCCGAAGTGGTGGTAAAACGTGCTTTTACTCGCTTGGGGGAAAATAAGTATAATCTCGTTTTTAATAATTGTGAGCATTTCGCTACTTGGTGTAAAACAGGGGTTAGCGAAAGTCAACAGGTGAAAGACTTTATTCCTACGATTAATCGATTAGATACTTTTAATTTATTTGAACCATTAAAAAATGCGTTTCAGGGCAGTAATGATATTAATAATTCTCAGCATTTGCTCGAAGATGCTTTAGGTAAAATAAGGGTAGTTTGGGAACAAATTCAACCCCAATATCAAGAAGCACTAACAGAGATTGATACATGGCAAAAAGTTGCTGTGAGGGCTTTACAGAATAATAGAGAAGATTTAGCGAGGGAGGCTTTAACGAAGAAAAAAAGTTATGAAAAAAAAGCCAAGCAGTTAGAAATTGAATTGGAAAAACTGGCGGTAATGACAGAAAATTTACTTAAAAATAAAAATATTATTTAACCTTAGCCTAGAAAAAAATTATCATAAAAATGACTATTATTTGCTAGTTATGACAGATTAAGAGAAAATAATCCTTTATTGCCTATTGCCTATTCCCTACCCCAACCAACAATTTACAGACTCAAAATAATATAGCAAAAAAAGTTAAAATATTGTCTGAATAATAATTATAGATACACTTATAATTACCACACTATAACAGGCAATCCAATCAGATATTTTTATGTTCTGCTTATGGCTATTTTTTCGCTGAGAATTGTAACCGTAACCTCTTAATATCATGGCTTGATAAACTAGCTTGGATTCGTCATAACTTCTTACTAATAAACTACCTATTAACTGAGATATAATTCTTAAATTACGGCTACTGAATTGATGAAAATTAAATCCCTTCAATTTTAATGCTCTGCGCATACTCAAGATGCGATCGCCCATTTGTTCTAAATAGCGGTATGTTAATAACATCATATCACTAATGATAGGAGAAAGTCCCAAAGATCTTAAAGTCTTAAGTATAGTTAAAAAAGGAGAAGTACCCAATAAAACTAATGTGGTTGTGATGATGCACAAGAAACGAGTAATTACTAATAAAATTAACAAGCAACCCTCTTGTTTTATCGAGAGAAATCCCCAAGAAAAAATCGTTGTTTTTCCCACTAAAAAAGGTAATAAAAAAATAACTGCTAAAATAAAAATTCCGGGGTAGCGAAGATGAGAAATTAAATATTTTATGGGCAGTTTAGAAAGGGAATAAAGAATAACAGTAATGAAAATAATAACAGGCAAAAAAGATAAACGCTGAATAAAGGCAAAACAAAAAATTAAACTGAGTAAAGCTATTAATTTCGGTTTAGATTGCCAACGATGAATAAGAGAGTCTAAATAAACATACTCATCTAATGATAATTTCATAATTAAAGATTGCAATGGATATAGAGAGAAAATACTGCTTTTACCATTGACACCTATTCCCTCTCTATGTTTTCTACACTATTTATACTATGACAATTAACATTAACTTAATAAGTATTTTCCTTCAGAGTCAGGGCTTTCCACTTTTGGTAAACCCATACTATAATTTAATACTCTTGAGTCTAAATTGTAGCTAATTTCCCCTTTATTCAATAAACCACGAATAAAATGCTCTAAATCTGAGCCAATACGACGTAAATTATAATCATTCAAATCCTCCCCACTATAACTTTCCACTAAGTCATCAAATTTGCGGTAAACTTTTTGTAAAGTCATTTCTTCCCAATTAAATTCATTATCAGGGTCAATATCGAGAGTTAAAACTTGTTCAGAGGGGATTAACTCATTATTTTGAATTTCTGCGGCATAAATTCTAATGTGACGAGTAGTAGATTTTATTAACATAGTATGACTTTATGATTTAATCATTGCTTTTGCATTTTATTTTGCCACAAAACACCATCAAAATATTTTTAATTATGGTCAATTTTAGTCAACACATCTAAAATTAGTTTTTTTTGTTCCTCATCGTAACCCCATCGGCTCAAAAACTCCTGATAAACCCCTTCTTTTTGTTTTATCGTATTTATTAACAAGATAATTTTTTCTTTAGTTTCTGGTAAAGATAATTCTTCAATCAAATTTAAACTTCTTTGGGTAACTTTAAAGGAACTTTCCGCCATTTTAGGGTTACTATTTCTTGTATGGGTTAGTCTCATTGCTGTTGACATAGCCACATTTTTAACTAACAATTCACTTACAATTTGAGGAGAAGTTTTTAGTCCATTTATGATACCTTGGGATAAGTTATCAACCACAGAATTATCGCTAGTTAGATAGGTAACAAATAACCCTCTTGCCCCATTTTCCGAGGCTACTAGAGAAGAGATAACCTCCTCTTTTTCTGCTTCTGATAATTGCTTTATCTGCTCAATAAATCTCTGTGTAAGTGCGATCGCATCTTCAAAAGAAATATTCTTATCAGCGATTAAATTATTATTCATAAATCCACATTTATTTTAACAATTCACCAATACAAAAAATCACCCAGAAGGGCAATTAAAAATAATTAAAGAAAAAATTAAACCCAAAAATTAATGCTTTTCGTGAAAACGAATACCGAGAAAAATATCATATAAAAAACTGCCAAAATTTTTGCCCTTCAATAAATCTAAAGATTGATCACAACCCTTAGCATCCAATAAAGGCTTAGTTGCATAGTAAGCAGATTCATACTTATACCAAGGAATAGAAGGCCAAAGATGATGAATTAAATGATAATTTTGTCCAAAAATAAGAAAATTTAGAACTCTACCCGGATATACTCTAGCATTTTTCCAGCGATCGCGCTCTTTAAAAGGACGATGAGGTAAATAATCAAAAAATAAACCTAAAGCAATACCCACCACTAAAGCAGGTACAAACCAAAAATTCATCACATAACCAATAAAACCATAGTGAATTCCTAAGAAAACCACCGTAAATAAAAACAAACGACTCAAAAACCACTCTAAAAGTTCATATTTCTTCCATAATCTTCTTCTAAAAAAGAAAATCTCATGATAAAAAAATCTAGCGGCAATCATCCATAAAGGCCCCCCCGTTGACACAAAATGATCAGGATCATTTTCAGGATCATTAACATGAGCATGATGTTGTAAATGAACCCTTGTAAATACAGGAAATGCAAAGCCTAGCATCAAAGCACTACCATGACCCAAAATAGAATTAATAATACGATTGCTGTGGGCGCTGTTATGAGAAGCATCATGGATCACAGTACCAGAAATATGCAAAGCTAAAACATTAGCAGTAAAACAAAGCCAGTCAGGAAAACTCCAGAGAAAATAACCAGAGGTAGAAACAGTAATCAAAGAGAGGGCAACTATAAACATAAACACATTGGGATTAAATCCACCCGGTGCTTTCAAATATTCTCTTGGGACTGATGTCAATACAGGTGAAACCGACTGCATTGGTATATTTTGCTCCTTGCGTGAAATTAATGATTATCTTGTGGTAGTTTACAATATTTTGCCCATTAAGGTAAAGATTTGTAAATTTGAACTATGATCATATCCACAATTTCCCTATCTCCATACCAACGCTCTTTCATCGCAATAAAAATAGTTAATAAATAAAACAAGTTGAATAAATTTTAATACTTTTTAAATTAATTGCTCTTTGTTTTCCCTCTTTTTTGTTACCTTATAACTAAACCCATCAAGTGAATTGACGATAAGTACAAGATCTGAGTCAAACACATCCTCAATCACTTATTGACAAAGAAGTCAAATAAAAGTTATGATGAAAAATTGTGAGTTTTAAAGCAATCAATCTCCATGTCTATCAACGCAAATGCGATAATCCAGTCTATTGAGGCGGAATATCTAAAAGATAAAGACAGTATCCCCACCATTCACGTCGGCGACACTATTAAAGTTGGTGTCCGCATTCAAGAAGGTGGCAAAGAAAGGGTACAGCCTTTTGAAGGTACAGTGATCGCAATGCGTCACGGCGGTATAAATAAAACTATCACCGTTAGACGTATTTTTCAGGGAGTAGGAGTAGAAAGAGTATTCTTAATCCATTCCCCCATCGTTGCTAATATCCAAGTTCTCCGCAGAGGTAAAGTGCGTCGTGCTAAACTTTACTACCTCAGAGACAGAGTTGGTAAAGCAACCCGTATTAAGCAACGTTTTGACCGTCCTATTGACACTGTTAAAACAACAAAAAGTAAAAAGAAAAAATAGTCTTCTATTTCTCTCACAAACCCTAACTACTTAACCGTAGTCTTTTACCAACTACTATAATTGTTAGCCTAAAATACAAGGTTTCACCCTTGACAAAAGTTAACAAGATTGTTATAGTAATATGATATACGTCCTTAGTTCAGTGGTAGAACGTCGGTCTCCAAAACCGAATGTCAGGGGTTCAAATCCTCTAGGACGTGTTGGAATAGACCTTTAAGAATGGTTAAGTGATTATATAATAAGTACTTGTTAGTGGTGTCTTAAAATAAGTCGCTACAAACAGAAGTTAACTAATGAGGGAATAATCGTGACTAATAAAGATACCGTAAAAGCAAAAAACGCAAATTCCAACGAAGCTCAAGGAAAGGAAATCATCTCTAGCGGTTTTGTCGAAGAAACAAAACAAGAATTAGCTAAGGTGGTTTGGCCTTCTCGACAACAGTTGTTAAGCGAGTCAGTAGCTGTCATCTTAATGGTTACAGTAGTTGCTACTCTAATTTATTTAATGGATAAATTATTTGGCTGGTTGGCTGGGAAGGTGTTTTAATGAACAATTTTCCTGAACAAGAACAACAAACAGAAGAAACCCAAACTAGAGCAGTGGGTAAGCCCCGTTGGTATGTAGTTCAGGTAGCCTCTGGTTGTGAAAAGAAAGTCAAAACTGACCTCGAACAGAGGACTAATAGCTTTGATTTGGGCGATCGCGTCTTACAAATTAGAATACCTCAATCACCGACTGTAAAAGTCAAAAAAGATGGTAGTCGTGTTCACGGAGCAGAAAAAGTCTTACCCGGTTATGTGTTGGTCGAGATGATTCTTGACGATGATGCGTGGCAGATGGTGAAAAATACCCCCAACGTAATTAACTTTGTAGGGGCAGAACAACGCCGTGCCGTAGGTAGAGGAAGAGGTCATGTCAAACCCTTACCCTTATCTCCTTCTGAAGTAGCCCGTATCTTCAAAGAGTCCGAAGAAGCCGAACCCGTCTTAAAAATCGATATGCAAGTGGGAGATAAAATCCTCGTGCTGTCAGGACCATTTAAAGACTTTGCAGGGGAAGTTATTGAAGTTAGTACCGAGAGAAACAAACTCAAGGCGCTATTATCAATTTTTGGACGTGATACCCCCGTAGAATTGGAATTTAACCAAGTAGAAAAACAAGGATAAATAAAAGGAAACTTGAATAATGGCGAAGAAAGTCGTTGCACTGATTAAATTGGCTTTACCCGCAGGGAAGGCTAATCCCGCACCTCCAGTAGGTCCTGCGTTGGGTCAACATGGTGTTAACATCATGGCATTCTGTAAAGAGTATAATGCGAAAACCTCCAATCAACCCGGAATGATTATTCCTGTGGAAATCTCTGTATTTGAGGATCGTAGTTTTACTTTTATTCTCAAAACCCCTCCTGCTTCAGTTTTAATCAAAAAAGCCGCAGGAATTGAAAAAGGATCAAAAGAACCTAACCGTGCTAAAGTAGCCCAAATTACCAAAGCTCAGTTAGAAGAAATAGCTCAAACCAAAATGCAGGATTTGAATGCTAATGATATTGATGCGGCAATGAAAATTATCGCAGGTACAGCTCGTAACATGGGCGTTACCGTTGTTGATTAATTCGAGAAATAACTTTCCATCGAAGTTTGTGAATTGATGGTGGTTTAACTGCTAAAAGATTTTCGCAATCTGGGGAGAGGTTTTTACTTCGTTAGTTTACCCAAGGAGATACATTACACCAATGAGTAAGAAATTAAGTCGAAGATTTAAAGAAGCCTTAGCCAAAGTTGAGGCTAAAGCCTATGAGCCTTTAGAGGCATTACAACTGTTAAAAGAAACCGCAACGGCAAAATTTGATGAAACTGCCGAAGTACATATCCGTTTAGGAATTGACCCTAAATATACTGATCAACAATTAAGAACTACTGTTAGCTTACCCAAAGGGACAGGACAAACTGTTCGAGTTGCAGTTATCACCAGAGGGGAAAAAGTAAAAGAAGCCAGTGACGGCGGTGCAGATTTAGTCGGTGATGAAGATTTAATCGATGAAATCCAAAAAGGAATGATGGATTTTGACGTCTTAATCGCTACTCCTGACATGATGCCCAAAATTGCTAAATTAGGTCGTGTTTTAGGTCCTAAAGGCTTAATGCCTTCTCCCAAGGGTGGTACTGTTACCACCGATTTAGTGGGTGCTATTAACGAATTTAAAGCAGGTAAATTAGAATTCAGAGCCGATCGCAGTGGTATTGTTCACGTAATGTTCGGTAAAGCATCTTTCTCTGCTGATGACTTGTTGACCAACCTCAAAGCAATTCAAGAAACCGTCGATCGCAATCGTCCTTCTGGTGCTAAAGGTCGTTATTGGCGTACAATGTTCGTTTCTTCTTCTATGGGGCCTTCCATTGAGGTGGACATCAACAGTTTAAGAGACATGAAAACAGCTTAATTGCCAAGGAATTTAGAGTTAGGAGTTTAGAGTTTTTTTAAGTAATAAGTAATAAGTAATAAGTCAATAAGAAGTAATTTTTATTAAAAATTATTTGATCATTTAGAACGCTAATATAGCAATTCCCAAATTTATGAGGTAAGATATTTTTAACATTATTGCTTATTCTCCATTACTGAATCCAATTAAGTGATATACCTCAGTATTTAGATTTAGATAAACCCTATATATAAACTCGTAATAATACTTATCTAAAAATTAGTTGCGATAAAGATGTTTTTCTTTTCAAGTTTTTAGATCTTTATTAGCAAAAGTTGCATACAAATACAACAATTTATTTAAAATTCAAGTTAAACACTGTTGCCCGTTGCCTACCTTGATCTAAGATTTTAGGTCAAACTTAGGTGTTTCTCAGTAAAAATAATTAAGGGTGTTTCTCAGTAAAAATAATTAAGTTTATAAAAATTTAAAAAAAAGACTTTATTAAAACTTTAAACAATAAATTATTTCTCATAATTGAATAATGTTAAGATCATAGTATTGAAATTCCTATGTCTAGTTCATATTGTTATCTATAATCCAATTTCAATTTTTACGATTTGTTGCCTAGAAAAAAAAGATAATACTGTGGATTACACTTAGGTACTCACCTAAAAGAATTTTGTGAGGCAAGACTTTTGCCGTATTCATACATTGTTTATAGTAGCAAACGATATTAAATAGTATTAATTTATTCCCTTTTATTCTCAAAAATTTATTTTATTTTTCAACTTAATTTAACTCTTAGAAAGAAAAAAAATATGGCTGTTACAATAATTGACTCTAATCTCACTCCCTTCGAGTATATTTTTAACGAAGATAATTCCCTTATTTTTAATACTATTTCCCTTAATGATGATCCAAGTGCGATCGTAACTGTCACTCTCACGGTATCTAATGGCACATTAACTCTTGATACCAATGCTATACCGAATTTAACTTTTACAACAGGAGATGGAACAAATGACACTGCCGTAGAATTTTCTGGAACTTTAGCAAATGTAAATGATGCCTTAAGTGGTTTAGCTTTCGCTCCCAATGCTAACTTCAACGGTAATGAAACTCTTAGTATATCTATAAGTAGTAGTGTTTCTGATGGAATAAATCCGCCTATTGTTACCACTGACAGTCAAAATGTTTCTCTTTCAATTACTGCGGTTAATGATGATCCTATTTTAACTCCAATAAGTGCCTTAGCCGTTGATGAAGGAGAGGCTAACGTAGTTTTTACTAATGATCAATTTGGTTTATCTGATCCGGACATCATCACAGGGCAACAAGTAGTAACCCAACAGATTGTCAGTATCGAAAGTCTTCCCACTAAAGGTACTTTAAGACTAGATGGCAATATTTTAGTAGTTGGTTCTGTATTCTCTTATGATCAATTATCTCTACTAACTTATACCCATAATGGCGATGATGTTAGTCCTGGTGATACAGATTTTTTCACCGTCAAAGTTAATGATGGTGGTGGTGGTGAGTCTGCCATCACTCAAATTGATATTAATTTAATTCCCGTTAATGTAGCCCCCATCGTTGGTTTTGAGGAAGTTGCTTTTCTTGAAGGTTCAATTAACAACGTAAGAGCACCCATTATCGATTTGGGAGACATTGCCGACACTCCTGCTACTGCCACTGTAACAATTGATGCGGTAGATAATGCAGGTCAAGGAAGACTATATTTTGATACTAATAACAATGGTTTTTATGATACTGGAGAAGACTTAGTCGTTGGGCAAACCTTCACCGCAGATCAAGTTGATCAAATTAGATTTGATAGTAATGGTGCTGAACCAACTTTACCCTTACCCTTCTATACTATCACTGTTACTGATGCAGGTGGCGGTTTAGGTGCAGGAAATGAGTTAAGTACCACCGCTACTATTCCTGTATTTATCAATCCTGTTGATGACGATCCCACTTTAGGAGTTAATAATCCTTTAACAGTAGAAGGTGGAAGCACTACAGTTATAACAGATAGCTTTTTACGAGTGGATGATATTGATAGCGAAGCAAAAAATTTAGTTTATTCCCTTGATAGTCGCCCCACAAAAGGTGTTCTACAGCTATACATAGGAGGAGCAACGGGAGATAAAAATGATGATAATAATTGGGTTAACTTAGGTATCGGTGGTTTATTTACTCAAAAACAAATTGATGACGAGGATATTCGTTATGTTCATGAAGTTCATAGTACCAATGCCACAGATAATGATTCTTTCAGTTTCGTTGTCAGAGACTCCGCTTTAAGAACTATTTTTCCTATTGCAGATGAGGAGGGGGGGATAAGAAGTACACCTCTACCGTCGATCGATCCTCGTCCTTTAGATATTATCACCTTTAACATTAATATCAATAATCCACAAACTGATCCCCTAGTTACAAATCCTTCGGGTTCAACCACTGGTTATGGAGGTGATACGGGTACAAGATTAGATAATGCTCCTATAGTTGATGTAAATACTACTTTTACAAAAAATAACTCTCCTCAAGTTCCCGATGAAGGTGGTTTCAACGTCATCACTGATGAAATGTTAAATTACAAATTTGTAAACTCTGGAGTAACAGTAATACAGGATGAGCAAGTTGTTTATACTCTAAAATCTTTACCTGATAATATTGATCCTAGTGGTGGATTATTCAAAAATGGAGTTAAGTTAGTTATTGACTCTACTTTTACTCAACAAGATATTAATGATGGTTTAATCACTTTTGTTCATAACGACACAGAAAATTTTATCAGTAGTTTTGACTATTCCGTCAGTTATGGTGGTGAAATTCGCATTAATGATACTTTTAGTATAGATGTTAACCCTGTTAACGATACTCCTACCATTGGTCAAGGTTCTTCTGTTACTTTAAAAGAAGGAGAAGTAACCACCATAACATCTTCTCAATTAAGTCTTAATGATGTGGATGGTGATAATGGCAACTCAGATAAAGTAGGAATAGGTTTCGCTACCATCAATATCCTTGAATTTCAAGTAACGGCTCTACCGACTCATGGTACTTTATTTCTTGATGCTAATGGAAATGGTCTTGATTTCACTGATAATAATGGAAATGGAAAATTTGATCCGGGAGTAGATACATCAACAGAAATCATTACTACAACTCAATGGATTGCTAAACAAGACTTAATTGACGATAAAGTTAAGTATCTTCACGACGGCACGGAGAATTTTCTTGATCAGTTTACGGTTCGAGCAAGAGATGACCAAAATATACCTGAAGTTCAACCTGATAGTAGTATTAGTGGTAATGCTGTCATCAATATCGATATTTTCCCTGTCAATGATACTCCGATCGTACCTTTAACATCATCTACTGATCCTGCTAATGATATTACCATTCCCGATCCTTTTCCGGGGGAAGTTGCAACTGCTACCAATAAGGGTTTAGGTTTCGTTACTCCCTTAAATGAAGGTGATACTGGACTGATTGATAATAGTTTATTACAAGCAATAGATTCTGATAACAACAGTATTCAAAGACAATATCGCCTTACCCAGGCAGTCCAAAATGGCACGTTATTATTAGATGGTAAAGTCTTAGGGGTTGGCAGTACCTTCACTCAAAAAGATATTGATGATGGTAGATTAAGCTATAAACATAACGGCTCAGAAAACTTTACTGATTTTTTCCGTTTCACTATCAGTGATGGAAACAAAACTACCAATGTAGCACAATTTGACATTAAAGTTAATCCCCTTAACGACAAGGCAACTCTAGCTACTGCTACTACTACTTTTGATTTGGGTTCACCTGATCCCCTCGCTATTACGGGTATTAGCGTTGCAGATGTTGATTTAGTTAATGTTGTGGTGGGTGAAACCGATCGAATCCGAGTTACGATCGATCCTAAGTTAACTCAAGCCTATGGTAGTCAAAATAGTGGTGATACTTTTGATAGTGGTACATTGAATTTGACCAACACAACAGGTATTACTTTCATTCAAGGTACTAATAATACCCTAGGGAATAAATTAGTTATTGAGGGAACTTTAGCAGATATAAACAACGCTTTAGCCTCTCTTACTTATCAAACCAATACCGACTTAAACCAGACGATCGAGCTTAATGTAACTGTGGACGATCGCCTTTATGATGGTAGTGGTAATGTTATTGGGGCAAATGGTGGTTTATTAAATCAAAATCCTTCTGGAGGTACATTACCTTTAAATGATGCCAATAACACGATTACGAGAGTAATTAATATCAATGTTTCTACTGTTAACGAGGATACTGGAATCCTTAATGTTCCCGCAAATGTTACCGTTACAGAAGATGTAGCAAGTGGAGCAATTTTTAGCGGTATTGAAGTCAGAGATCCTGATACTTTTCAGGCAACTAATAATACAGTTCAGTTGTCGGTAACAAATGGTACTTTGTCTTTTAATAATCCTCCTTCTGGTTTTACCATTACAGGACAAGGAACAAATACTATTAATATAACTGGTACTTTTGAACCAGCATCCATTGATGCTTTGTTTAATGCCTTACGATATACGGGCAATGCTAATTTTAATGGTAGTGATACTCTAAATATTCAGGCTGTTGGACAAGGTAGTGTTGGACAAGGAAGCAGTAATATTGCGATCGCTGATATTCCTATTACTGTTACTCCTGTTAATGATACTCCCACTGTAACAGTACCAAATACTCAGATTCTGAATAATTCTAGTATTACTTTTAGTAGCGGGAACGGTAATCTTATTTCGATCGACGATATTAATGATTTCAACGTTACGAACACTCCTGATGCCGTAAATAATTTCCGAGTCACACTTACAGTCACAAAAAGTGGTAATCCTGATGGTACTTTAACAATCAATGGGGCATCTGGTTTAGTAGATAGTAATACTGATGCACATATTGTTGTCTTGGAAGGCACAAAAGAATCAATTAATCAAGCCCTTGATGGTTTAATTTATACACCCACAAACTCTAACTCTGATCTTGCCGCTACCCTGGATATTTTAGTGGAAGATTTAGGCAATGGCGGTACTCTTATCAGTGGAAATGGGGGAAATTTAACCGATCAAAAACAAGTTATTATCAATGTATCTGACATCAACGATCGACCCTTCTTTAATCAGTTAGATGGTACTTCTGCTAACCCTTACATTGAGAATGATGGTGCAATTATTCTTGATAGTGATGCTATCTTAAAAGACAATGAATTAGAATTATTCAACAACTGGCGCGGCTCAGTTTTAACCATTCAAAGAGGTACAGTTGATGGCAGTAACAATGGTACATTTACCCCTAATGCTGAAGATATTTTTGGAGGCTCAATTCTCAGTGGTGGTAACGTAATTGTTAGCGGAACGACGATCGGTACTTTTACTAATACTGGTGGTGTTTTAACCATTAATTTTAATAATAATGCTACTAACAGTTTAGTTGACAGTGCTTTACAACAAGTTACTTATCGTAATAGTACTGAAGATCCTCTACCATCCGTCAATTTAGTTTATACCATTAATGATGGTAACAGTATCAATGGCGATCCTATCCCTTCCGGTTCTCAAGGAAGTGGAGGAGCATTGAGTTTCAGTCAAGCTATTACCGTTAATATTACCCCTCAACCAGATGCACCTGTTATCACTCCGACTACGGGTAATGCTATCTTTACCGAAGCAGTGGGGCAAATTGGCAACAATACCGCTATCGATGTTGATAATGCCATCACTCTAACAGATGTGGATGATACCCAGATGACAAATGCCACTATTTCTATTAGCAGTGGTTTCACAACAGGGGATGTTTTAAATATTAACGGTGCTACTGTTGGGCAAGTTATCGCTGGTACGAATATTACTTTTGATAGTTATAATTCTGGCACAGGTGTTTTAACTCTTTCTGGCATAGACACAAAAGCGAATTATGAGACCGTTTTACGCTCTCTTACCTTCATCAATACTGGTGATGATCCCACTAATACAACTCGTACTATCACTTATAACGTCACTGATGCTAACTCTGATGGTGCTGGAGCGGCTACGGGTACAGCTACCAGAAATATTACGGTTATTCCTGTTAATGATGAACCCACTTTAATAAGTAATGGTTTAGATCCTAAATTTGTAGAAGGGAATAATTTTAAAACTCTTTTTAATAATTCGGTGACAAGTACCATTGAAGCGGGACAATTAATTAATCAACTTGTCTTTACTGTTGATAATATCCGAAATGGAACTTCAGAAAGAATACGTCTTAATGGTGTTAATCGTCCCTTGATTACTAATGTAACAAACCTAAATATCAATAATGG
The DNA here is from genome assembly GCF_036345015.1 of Cyanobacterium sp. Dongsha4. Lineage (NCBI taxonomy): Bacteria > Bacillati > Cyanobacteriota > Cyanophyceae > Chroococcales > Geminocystaceae > Cyanobacterium > Cyanobacterium sp. DS4. Next base: position 2,728,905 of record NZ_CP084098.1, read on the forward strand.
GTTTACAGCAACCATTAGTTACAATTCAGGCACAAGAATTTCAACTATTACAATTAACCACACCACTGGTGCAACTCCTGCTCAAATAGATGCTTTAGTTAATGGATTTGCTTATAGTAATACAAGTCAAGATCCGACGGCGGGAAATCGAGTGGTTACTATTACTTCCATCACAGATAATGGTGGTGTGCTTAACGGTGGTGATGATAACAGTAATCTTAATTTAGTCTCAACCATTGAAGTTATTCCTGTTAATGATCAACCTACTCTCAACGCAACAGGAGTTAGCAATGCACCCTATAACGAAAATGCTTCTGCTGTTGATCTTTTCAGTACTATATCAAGCAGTACGATCGAATCTGGACAAACTTTAACTCAGTTACAATTAACTGTTAGTAATGTCAGTGATGGAGTAAATGAAGTTTTAAATATTGATGGAAGTGCAGTTACATTAACAAATGGTAATACTATTAATACTACTAATGGTTATACTATCAACGTTTCTGAATCATCTGGAACTGCAACCCTAACCATTACAAAGACAGGAAATGCAACCACGGGTCAAATTAACAGTTTAGTTGATGGTCTTTCTTATCAAAATAACAGTGAAGCACCCACGGCGGGAAATCGAACTATTACTATCACCACTTTAACCGATAGTGGAGCTAATAATTCTTTTGATGTGGATGGTGTAACTTACAATAACGATAATTTTAATGAAAACGTTAACCGCATAGCTACTGTTGTTGTTAATCCTATTAATGATGCTCCTGTCTTAAATCCTGCTCCTGATTTAAGTCTCTCCACCACAGAAGATATAGGTATTCCCTCTGGGGCGGTGGGCTTTTTAATTGGTGACTTTGTCGATTTAGTTAATGGCAGTGGTAATGACAACATCACTGATGTAGATAATAACCCCTCCACAGGTATCGCATTAACTAATGCCAGTAATTTAGGGAAAATTTATTACTCTACCAATAACGGGACAAATTGGACTGAATTTACGGGAACTTTGTCCGACAGTAATGCTCTTTTATTGGCAAATGATGGAAATACCCGTCTTTTCTTCTCTCCGAATACAGACATTAACGGTACTTTAGCAAGTGGTATCACCTTCAGAGCATGGGATCAAACCACTGGCACGAATGGCGGAACTGCTAATACTACTACTAACGGTGGCACAACTGCCTTTTCCAACGACACAGACACTATTCGTATTCAAATTACCCCTGTAAATGATGCTCCTACTCGCACCATTGCTACCACCAACCTAGCATCAATTTTAGAAGACAATACTAACCCTGTTGGTGCAACAGTTGATTCTTTATTTAACCCTACTTTTTCTGATGTAAGAGATAACCAAATCGTCAATAGTGGTTCATCCCCCAACAATTTTGCAGGAATTGCCATCACCAATAACAATGCTAATGCTTCTACTCAAGGAGTTTGGCAATATTCTTCTAATGGTGGCACAAGTTGGACTCCTTTACCTTCTGTATCTTCTAGCAGTGCTTTTGTTCTAGCTCCCACTGATTTATTGCGTTTTGTGCCTGTTGCTAACTATCACGGCACTCCGGGGAGTTTAATTACCCGTTTAATAGATACTTCTTCTGGGGCGGTAACTTCAGGCACAACGGTCAACGTTAGTAATGATAATAGCCTTAGTGGTGGTACAACCCAGTATAGCAACTCCAGTAATGCTGTCACCTTAACCACCAGTGTCACCTCTGTTAACGATGCCCCTAGTGGTACAGATAATACCGTTACCACTAATGAAGATGCGGCTTATACCTTTACTACTGCTAATTTTGGTTTTACTGATCTTCCTAATGATTCGATCGCACCTAATAACCTTAATCGAGTTTTAATTACTACTTTACCCACCAACGGTACTTTAACTCTTAATGGTTCATCTATCACTGCTGGTACATTTATAAATGTTGCGGATGTCAGCGCTGGTAATTTAAGATTTGTTCCCGACACCAACGAAAATGGCAATAACTACGCTACTTTCACCTTCCAAGTAGAAGATAATGGAGGCACAGATAATAATGGAGTCGATTTAGATCAAACTCCCAATACTATTACCGTTAATGTTAATCCTGTTAACGATGCACCTATTGCCCAAGGTACAGTATCAATTAACCAAGAATCAGAAGATAATAATAATCCTAGCGGTACAATCATTAATAGTCTGATTCTCGATCCTGCTAACTATTCTGATAACCTCGACGATATAGTTACTGCCGTCGGTACAGATAATGATACACCCATGAGTGCGATCGCAGTTATTGGTAGTAATAACTATGTAGCAGGGCAAGGTACTTGGCAATATAGTAACGGCAGTGGCGGATGGATTAATATTCCTAATAGCGGATTATCTAATGCAAATGCTCTCATTATTCCCGCAGGAAGAGATATTCGTTTTGTACCCAATCCTAACTTCTTTGGCACTCCGGGTAGTTTAAACGTTCGTTTAGCCGATGGTACAAATATTTTAACTGCAAGTACCAGTTCGAGTGATTTTAAAAATCTTGGTACGGTGGGAGGTACAAGTGCATGGTCAAATGGTACTGTTACTATTACCACTAATGGTATAACTAATATAAATGATCGTCCCACTGCTACTAATACTTCCATTACAGGTGCAGTGGAAGATAATCCCACTCCTGCCCTTGATGTAACAGGTGCTAACTTTGGCTATAGTGATGCAACTGATAACCAAACAGGAATTACAGGGGGAGGTAATGCCAGTAGTTCTTTCGGTGGAATTGCGATCGTCGGTAACACCGCCGATTCGGCAACCCAAGGAAATTGGCAATATAACACGGGTAGTGGTTGGGTTAATGTGGGTTCGGTTTCCGATAATTCAGCTTTAATTCTCCCCGAAAATGCACAATTACGCTTTGTACCTAATGCTAACTTTAATGGCAATCCTGATCCTTTAAGTGTCAGAGTTGCAGATACTTCCCAAACTTTTGCTAGTGGCGTAAATATTACAAGTAATTTAACTCAGACTAGCACATGGTCAGAAGCGATCGACCTTTCAGCACCTATTAGTCCTCGCAATGATAATCCTGTTTTAACTGCTACTCATGGAAATATTTCCGTTACAGAAAATAACACCACTGGCACAGGAAACTCCATAGAACCTGTCAACTTACTCAGTAATTCTGATGTTACAGATATTGACTTAACCACCACCAATGGTTTAGCTTCTAATATTTTTGGTGCAGGTACTATTACAGCACGAATCACAGACGGGGTGAGCGGAGACATACTGCAAATTGATCCCAGTTTTACCCTACCTAATGGTGTCACAGTAAGTGGTGGTACAGGTAACATTCCTTTTCTTATCACCCTCGATGAGGATACCACTCTGACTGAGGTAAATAATATTCTTAACAATATTCAGTACAGAAGTTCTAGTGATAACCCCACTAATTTTGGTACGGATAACACCCGTCAATATAATATTTTTGTAAATGATGGGAATAATGTTCAAGGTGTAAACAACAATGCAGGAGGACTAAATCCATTAGACTCCGACACTCTTTCTGGGGGAATAGCGATTACACCCACCAATGATCCCCCTGTCATTGACTTTGATCCCACCGACTTGGGGACTCTTAACTATACCACTACTTTCACAGAAATGAGCGTTCCTGACACGGGGGCGAATGCGGTTAACTTCACTATTAATAACGGTTCTGGTACTAATGTTAGCGATCCTGATAGCACTGTTTTAAGTAACCTAACAATTAGTATAGACAGTAATACCATACAAACAGGGGATCAACTGCGTTTAGGTACAACGGTCATTGACTTAACCTCTGCCACAGGTTTTGGAACTGTTACCTATGGTGGTACAACTTTTGCTTACAATGTGTCTGATGTTAGTGGTCAGCGTACTATCACTTTTACTAATAATAGTGGTGTTACAGCTCCGTTAGGAGACTTTGAAACCCTTGTTGATGACCTGAAGTATAACAGTTCTTCCGATGACCCCAATGGTACTCGTGTCTTTAGTGCTACCGTTACTGATGACGGCAATCTTACCTCTGGTATCGCAACTTTTACTGTTAACTTAGTAGGGGTTAATGATTCTCCAACTTTTACAGACCTAGATAATTTAATCCACATAGAAGGTGAACCTGCGGAAATTTACGATAATGATGTGACTTTGAGTGATATTGATTCTCCTAACTTCAATGGTGGTTTTTTGAGAGTCTTTTATCCTAGTCCTCTTAATCCGGGAGGAGTGAATAATAGTTCATTCGATTCTGGTGATCAACTCGGTATCAATACCAGTGGTGATATAACTATTACTGGGGTAAATAATAATATCGTTAACTATCAAGGGCAACGCATCGGTGTCATTGTACCAAGTTTAGATGGACAGAATGGAACAGAACTCCGTATCAGATTCGATCGCGACGAGGCAACCCCGACAGCAGTAGAAGCATTAATCGAAAATGTTACATTTAACAATACATCAGATGATCCTTCTGCAATTGATCGAGCAATACGTTTTCTAGTTATTGATGGAGATGGACTAGATAATGGGGGAAGCGATCGCACTGCTTTAACCAGAACCATAACAGTTATTCCTGTCAATGATGAACCTACTCTTACTGCTACAGGAGATAATCCTACCTACACGGAAGGCGATCCCCCTGTAACCGTATTTAGTGGTGCTTCTGCTAATACTATTGAAGCAGGTCAAACCCTCACAGACTTTGAAATAACTATTACCAATGTCACCGACAGTGATGAAATATTAACCATTGATGGTACGGCTATCAGCTTAAGTAATAGTTCAGGTACAACTGCTACAAATGGTTTTAACTACAATGTTCATGTGGATGCTTCAAATACAGTTACCCTTACTTTTAGTGGAGGTAGTTTAGATACCACGCAAATGGCAGTCTTGATAAACAGTATGACTTATAGTAATACAGATCAAGACCCGAACGATATTAATCCCAGAGTTATAACTATTACCTCTCTTTCCGACAGTGGGTCTAACGGTACTACTTACACCGATGAAAATGGTAATAATTATACTGATGATAATATAAATGATACTTTGGCGATCACCTCAACTATAACCGTATTTTCAAACGAACCTCCCAATGTCCAAGGGGAAACGAATACAACTCCAGAAGACACGCCCTTAAATATCACGGCAAGTCCCTCCACTGGACTGTTAGCCAATGATAGTGACCCTAATGGTGACATCTTAAGAATTACCCAATTTAGCGTTGATGTTAATGGGGATGGAACTATTGGAGTTGCAGAAACCTTCAGTATCCCCCCTAACAGTAATAATAGTGTAACTAGCATTACCAAGAAAGTTAATGGTATAAATGTCACTGTAGGAGATTTAACTATTGATTCCAACGGTGGTTATATCTTTACCCCTGCACCTAACTTTAACGGAACAGTACCGATTGTCACCTATACTGTTAGCGATACACAGGGCGCTACGGCAACAGCGAATCTAAACCTAAGCGTTACTCCTGTTAATGATAGTCCTCTCGCAGATGATGTAACTTTACCCGCTATTGCTTCTAACAATACTAATCCCACAGGTACGCTTATAAGTAATTTATTTAACACCACTCAAAATACATATAATGATGAGCGCGATCGGGTGACGGGAGGTAGTAATGTTAATAACTTATTGGGAATGGCAGTTGTGGATAATGTTGCCAATGCTTCTACCCAAGGAACATGGCAGTATGAATATCGTCGTCGTTGGTATCCTATTCCTACTAATGCTATTACTTCAAACACCATTAATGACACCAAGGCGTTAGTTTTACCTGTTAACACCTCCATTCGTTTTGTTCCTGTAAATGGTTTTACTGGTACTCCTGAATTAGATGTCAGATTGATTGATAATAATACTGGTTCTGCTGGTTTATCAACAGCATACGGTTCAATTACTATTCCTACTTCTAATGTTAATCTGGGTAGTAAGAGTACGGGATTACCAAGCGGTAGTCCAACGAATGATACCAGTGCCATTAGTTTACTAGCAAAAGTCAGTATCAATGTTGGTCCAGTGAATACCCCTCCTGTTATTAATGATCTCGATGGGGATGTTTTACAGGTTACACCAACTGATCCTGCCATTATCATTGATGAAAGAACTATCGGAACTGTGTCAACCCTAGTGGATACGGAACTATTAAAAACTGGTGGTAAACTAACTATTACTCCTAGTATTTCCGCTTCCTTTGATGGTTCTTATGACCTCACTGGTGAAACACTATCTTTCAATACTGGTTCTGGTATAACTCTTGATACTAGCAATCCCAGTAATCAGATTATAAGTATTAATGGTCAGCCAATCGGTACTTTTATAGGAGGAGATGATGGAAATCCTTTAGTCATAACCTTTAGCAAACAACTTACGAATGGTGAAGCCAATATTTTAATTAGCAATATCACCTACGAAACTGATGGAGATAAAGGGGTACGATCGATTTCTTTCTTAGCGAATGATTCTCTCCTTAATTCCAATCTGGCAACGGCTTATGTCGTTATTAATGATACTCCAAATGGTTTCATATCGTCTTTTGACACCCAACCAGGTCCTGATATTATTGAAGGTACTGCACAGAATGATTTTATCAATGGTCGGGGTGCTAACGATATTCTTTATGGAGCTCAAGGAGATGATTTGTTAATGGGAGAAGCAGGAGGCGATCGACTCTATGCTGGAGATGATAACGATACTGTTTCAGGAGGAGATGGTGGAGACTTTTTGGCAGGGGAAAATGGTGATGATTTGCTGATGGGTGATGCCGGACGCGATCGACTCACAGGAGGTTTTGGCAATGATACCCTGATTGGTGGTGCAGAAGCGGATAGTCTCACAGGAGGAGGCGGTATGGATTATTTTGATTACCGCAATCTTAAAGACTCTATTTTGGGAACTTCTGCTGTTCCTCTTTATGATTTAATTGAGGACTTTAATCCCAATGAAGATAAAATTATTACCCGAAACTCTATTACCTTTAATTCTGGTATGTTGAGCGTTGCAGGTTTAACGGAATCAAACATTCAATCCGTGTTAACAAATACAACATTCGGAGCTGATACGGCTAGTTTATTCAAGTTGAATGATTCACCGTTAAGATATTTCCTCGCTATCAATGATTCTAATGCAGGGTTTAGTGCAACCACAGATAGTATTATCGAACTTAAAACCTTCGTGGGTATCGATTCAAGTGTTTTTGCTACTATCTAATCTCATAAGGGTTGAACAATCTTCAACCCCTATCTAGGTAGGTTTTTTTCATTGTCGGTTCAGTTGCTGAAATTTGCGATCGCTCTGTTGACTGCTACGCTCTATTTCTTGACTTAAATGTTTGAGTCTGAGATCAGTTTTTTGCAGTTGGCGATCGATTTCTTTCTGAGATTGAGCTAATTCTGCTAAAATTCTTCAAACATCATCGACAGTGGTGGTCATAACTGTATTTAACCTGAGTTTTGGATAAGCTGAAAGCTGAAACCAACTCGTAGTCAGAAAACCTTATAGCTTCTTCTTAGAAATAACGATAAAATTGCCTTAACCCGAACTAACGTAAAATCAATTTATTCAGCTTTTTTGTCAATAATTATTGCTTTTAACTCCGAACTCCGAACTCCGAACTCCGAACTCAGGTGACACCTAACCTTATCGGATATTCTTAAACCAAACTGAGGTTATTTACGTCAAATTGACTGTTTTATTTGTTTTTCTATTCTAAACCAGCACCCGCACCAGCACGGATGATAGAAACTTGCTCATGTAACTGTGTTGCTTGATCTAAAGCGAAACCAGCGGCCGCATCAAAATCCCATAACTGATCTGCGGCGGGAGGCCCTCCATCCACGACTAAATCATCTATGGTACTTAAGTTTGGGTCGATCGCATCAATGGTAAAACTTGGGGTGATTACTAAACAAGCAGAAGTCGTACAGTCTAAACTAGCATAAAATCCATTAGCAGTTCCTCCAGAAAAATAGAGGGCATTTGGAAGGCTTAATTCTCCAGTTACCGACTGCACTGCACCGTTGGGAAGAACTAAAGTCGCACTACCAGAAACAAAAGCAGAAGGACGATCATCTGGAGATAAACCATTTTGTCCAGCTCCAGCTCGAATAACAGAAACAACATTGGATAATTCTATGAATGGATCTGCATATGAATAAAGAATCGCTGCGGCAGAGGCATTCAAGTCAAAACTAGAAGGGGTCAAACTACTAGAAGGAGCAAAAGGATTACCCGGCAATACTTCTCCCGGAGTGATAGACAATTCTGTTATATATAAATAATCAGGTAGATTAACCGGATCTACTTCCAGATATTCAGGATAGATAGAAACACAACCAACATCCGCAGATGTACCGGGGGCGGCACATAAAGGGCTAGGGGCATTCCCAAAAAATAAACCTGCAGGTAATGTCATTTCGCCACTAACAGACATAGTTAAGCCATCAGGATTAGTCACAGTAATGCTACCCATTGCCCTAGCTTGGACTTGGGTTGAAAACACCCCCCCTGAGTCTTTTACCGCTCTGATGATAGATACTTGCTCTGCTAAAGTATTGTTCGGATTTGTCAATAAATTGGCGGCGGTAGAATGGAAATCAAGTATGCCAGGTTGAAGAATATCAATAGCACCAGCGTTAACAGATAATTCAGTTATTATGGGAGTAGGATTAGTCAATGGAGCTTCTACAAAAGGACTAATCTTAAAGCAACCAGTACCGTCAGCACAACCAGTTAAGCCAGGAGTTCCATCATCTATAAGACCCTTAAAGTATAGACCTGCAGGTAAAGATATTTCTCCACTAATTGTTTGCATTGAACCCCCAGGACTCATTAAAGTACTTTCCCCCGTTGCGATCGCCTGTTCTGTGGTAGGATTGCGCAAAAATTCGGGATTAGCTCTTAATATAGAAATAATTTGGGAAAGATTGCCCGTTGCATTTGCCAGTTCAATCGCCGCCTGTTGTTGTAATGTAGGGGCTAAATTATTAAAATCTATTCCCCCCGGATTTACCACTAACTCATAAGTTGGATTACCTTCAATATTGCTACCGCTTGTGCTAGGAACAGGAATTATTGTTAAGGTATTGCCAAAATTCCCCACAGGAACGGATAAACTACCTCCAACTGTTTGAATATAATCACCACTAGCACTGGGAATAAAATTAACGATCGCCCCTGTGGCTGTAGCTTGGGCATTGGCTTCTTTTGCTGTAGTGCTAACCATTGTTAAAGTTGTCAGCAGGGGGATAATGGCAGTTTTAATTTGTTTTATATTCATGATAGTTTGATAAGGTAATATATTCAAAAAGCAATACTAAATTGATGAGTAGTTCTAAATGTTATCGAATGACTTTAGCTCAAATTTACAGTAAATTCTCTCCCAAAACCAATTATAAGCTAGTACGCATCTAAATCGTCATTAGCCCTAAAAACGTAGATCTCCTTTTAAACTCCCGATGAAATCACCGCTTTCTGTCACCCCTAATTCTAGGCGCATAGAAGCCCTACTGTCAGGCATTTGATACTCAATAATACCTCCATAGCTTAATTCTTCTTCCCTACTGTTAAATCCCTGATTGAGATCTATATAGTTACGAACATAAGGACCTATTGAAAAGTTATCTGTAATTTTCTGAGTTGCTTCAAGACCATAATAAACAGTATTACCTAATTCTAAGTTTCCCCTGAAAATCGGTCCATTATTGAAACTGAATCTTCCGTTAATAAAGCCTACTACTTCGCCGTTTCCATACTGAGGAATAATACCTAATGCACCGGTAACAGAAGTGCCATAACTGCGAGTTTGACGAGAGTATGTATAAGCAAGGGTAATCTGCCAAGGGTTATTACCACTACTGGCACTATTCCAACTAAAGCGGAATAAAGGGCTATGGGTACTGATAGCTTTTAAGATATTATTTTCATCAAATTCAGGGGTAGAAAAATTAGCTGTGGCTAAAGCGTTAACATAAACCCCTATCCATGGTTCTTCAAAGCCAAAATCATTACGACTTAAATCCCCGACAGAGTTAGGATCAACGTTAAACCATACCCCTGTATTGGCTGTATAAGCCCAATCTCCTGATGTTCCACTATAAAGCCCTTCGATGGTGGGCAAATTTACATAGCCGTTAAAATATTTAATATCTATATCCCGAACAAAATCTCGTCGTAACACGAAGCGATCGTATGCTAAGTCAAAGGTTTTGATAGGTACAGGGTAGGTAGTTAAATAACGAGAATTAAACTCTTGGACAAATTTTTGTCCTTCAGGGCTAATTAAAATTACCTGACTACCAAAATTTTCGTTGATAGGTTGCCCTCGATTTTCAAACTCGGTAGGTTGCAAAGGAATTGTATTCCCCAAAAAAGTTAAAGGTCCAAAATCTCGATTAGAAAGCCTTGCGGACTCGATAAATGTATTTCCTTCCCTCCAATCACCTATATCTTGTTGAATGAATTGTACTGCCCTTTTGATATTACCCGTTCTTATTTGAAAAATGTCTGACTCATCAGGAGTAACATAGGTTGGGAAAGTGATAAAACCAGACACCTGATTTAAACTACTAGCAGAATTACCATAGCCGATCGTACTATTCAAGCGGACGTTTATATCTCGTCTTTGTTCTGATGTGGCTTTAGTGGCAATGGGTCTAAAAATTTCATTGTTATCCCTCCTTTCTCTGGCTTTTTCGAGACTCTCATCTAAAATGTGCAGATCCAAAGTGTGAAATACTGCTCCCAGCATCATACCAATACTAGCGTTAATACTTTGAGTCTCATCAACATTGTTTAAATCGTCTGAGAGGGTGACAGACAATCCGGGGTTAGTAAATAGATTATAAAAAACTGCCCCTATATCTTCTTGGGAGTATTGCAGTAAAAAACGATTATGTAAGCCACTGAAGTAGAATCTGTACCAGTCTTTTTGATCATTAGCAATTTCAAAGGTGTTAATCTGAGGCGGCTGGATTCCCATATTGAGCCAAAAAAGAGAATTCCAATAATGATAATTTTTCTCTCTTTCGCTTAAGAAAGGATTAACCAAAATATTTAATAAGTCTTGGTTGTCAAATTTTCCGTCTTGAGCGATTTTGATGCCGGGGGTGGAAGTAACCTCACGGTTAAAAATAGGAGCTGAACTTCCTGTAATAGGATTTGTCCAATAAATTCCTGCTTCTTCTAATATTTCTTTGGAAATAGTTTCTCCTCTTTTGAAGTCAATATCCGCTAATGCCGTTAAATCATTGGTAGGAAAACCTTGTAAGATGAGGGGGCTATTTTCTACATCTAAATTGCGAAATAACGCTCCTCCCCCTCTGGGATTGAAGGTGGAAGCGACACCGATTTGACTATCATTAACAGCTTGGGGAGATGGTAAAATAATTGTTTCTTCGCCCGTACCAATACCACTGGTATTGAATTGAACATCTCCTGCGGGTACTCCTTCTGGGTTAACTACTTCCCCTGCTAAACTAAGTACCTGAAAATTTGATAAATCCTCTACATTAAAGAGTCTTTGTAAGTCGTTAGGTATTACCCAAACTGCTTGATAACCAGAAAAACTCTGTCTTTGAGTTAATATTTGTCGTTGAGTAATATCTGTTTGTCTTCCTTCATAGATTGCCCCCCCTAAGATACCTGCGACACTACCGACAATGGTATTGTCTTCTAACACCCAGTACAATTGGTCTTTATAAGGATAATAACCAAAACCAAATTTATTCCAAAAGGGATTGCGATCGGACTCTCTTAAGTCTAAATTAAGATACATATCATCGATGCGAGGCTTAAAAATAAAAGGAGAAAAAGTGAGACTATCTGAACCTCCGATAATCCAAGGATATTTTGTGGCAGTACCACTTAAAGCCTTATCAATAAATTCGGCAACCACTTCAGGCGGTACAGTTATGGTATCGGGAGGCTCTTGTTCTGGCTCTGGAGGTTCATCTTGTAAGGGGTCAACGGGTAAGGTTCTAGGGTCAGGTTGACGCTCAAAAGGTATTAGTCTATCTTCTGCTAATAAATCGCTTTGGGCAAAGAACTGTTCTTTCGCTAAAGAGTAACTGTCAGAATTTTGCCAATTTTGATTCTGGTTCTCTGTGATATTTAAAGCTAGTGGGGGGATGGTAAAAGATTCATTAAGGGCAATTTGAGGAGTAAAAGCAGAGTTTCTCCTTTCAGGAAGAAATAATTGGGCTAAATCGTATTCTTCTATATTCTGAGCAAGGAGATTGTTATTAAAAGGTGTTAAACTGACCTCTTGGGCAAAATCCGCAGGATTGAGAGCAATTTGAGGAGTAAAAGCAGAGTTTTCCCTTTCAGGAAGAAATAATTGAGCTAAATCGTATTCTTCTACATTCTGAGCAAGGAGATTGTTATTAAAAGGTGTTAAATTGACCTCTTGGGCAAAATCCGCAGGATTGAGAGCAATTTGAGGAGTAAAAGCAGAGTTTTCCCTTTCAGGAAGAAATAATTGAGCTAAATCGTATTCTTCTACATTCTGAGCAAGGAGATTGTTATTAAAAGGTGTTAAATTGACCTCTTGGGCAAAATCCGCAGGATTGAGAGCAATTTGAGGAGTAAAAGCAGAGTTTTCCCTTTCAGGAAGAAATAATTGAGCTAAATCGTATTCTTCTATATTCTGAGCAAGGAGATTGTTATTAAAAGGTGTTAAATTGACCTGCTCATCAAAACTGTAAGGATTAAGAGCGATCCGCAAAGGGGCATCTTTGATGGGCGCATCTTGAGGTGGTGTGATAAATAGCTGTGCTACTTCATACTCTTCTATATTCTGAGCAAGGAGATTGTTATTGAAAGGAGTAAAATTGACCTGCTCATCAAAACTGTAAGGATTAAGAGCGATCTGGGTAGCAGTGCTTTGGGCGATCGCACTTTCAGGAATATACTTAACAAGACCATCATTGGAGTATTTTAAAAACTCCTGTTGCCTGTTGCCTGTTGCCTGTTGCCCACCTTCACCAGTGCCTTTTATTTCCTGACTGAGTATAAATGACTGAGCTAAATCATACTCTTCTATATTCTGAGCAAGGAGATTGTTATTAAAAGGTGTTAAATTGACCTGCTCATCAAAACTGTAAGGATTAAGAGCGATCTGGGTAGCAGTGCTTTGGGCGATCGCACCTTCAGGAATATACTTAACAAGACCATCATTAGAGTATTTTAAAAACTCCTGTTGCCTGTTGCCTGTTGCCTGTTGCCCACCTTCACCAGTACCTTTTATTTCCTGACTGAGTATAAATAACTGAGCTAAATCATACTCCTCTATATTCTGAGCAAGTTGATTGGGAAAAATACTCGAACTCACCTTCTCTGTCTCAACAAAATCCTCCCTATCCGTAAAAACCACTGCGTAGCTACTACCATTTTTTTGCAAAAAAAATATCAAAAATACAAAAAAATATAGAATATTTTTGCCAATACATCTATTTGTAAAAAAAGATAAAAACACCTCATACTTATTTTTTTTTTTCATATTAAACTTCTATTAATCATCTCGTGTTTTCTTTATAAACACTTTATAGTCATATATATATATATATGTGTGTGTGTGAAATATTTTTTTATTAATGTGAACTTTAAAGTTTATAGATTATAGATTATCAGAGAATAGAGATACAAGAGAAAATAACTTTAGTAAATTGCTTTATCGGCATTTTATATCATTTTATTTAAAATAAAAATAAATTAAGTGTAAAAAATATGATTTTTTATACCCTGATATTATATGATTAAATTGTGCTAAAAACAAAGACTAAATTTCCTTCTACAATATTGACAATGGAATTAGTCAATGTTATTATTTAGCAGTTTATTTATCGAATGCAACAAATATCTACTTAGGTATAAATCATGAGAAAAACTTTATTAGCTTTAGGTGTAGCAGGATTAGGCTCTTTATTAGCTGTTCCTGCTTTTGCTCAAACTTACGCTTCCGGTTCTTCCACCATCGTTTTAATGAACGGTGCTAGTCAGTCCGTTGGTGCAGAAATTTCCTTACCTACTGGTACTTACTTTACTGGTGGTGTCTCTGCAACACTAGGTACAGTTGCAGGTGCAGCCGTTGTTACCCCCACCTTAGAAACCCCCGGAGATCCTTCTTTAGTTGGAGAATCTGGTTTAGCTATCAACGATCAAAACTTCGCTGAATTAGTTGTCGATCCCGGTTTACCCGATTCCGTTGCTGGTTTAGGTGGTGGCTCTACTACTTTCACTGCGGCGGCAGCGGCTCAGTTAGATTCCTTAGATCTAACGACCAATCCTGCAGATCTTGCTTCTGTGGTTTCTATCATCCGTGCTGGTGCTGGAGTCGATGGTTTAGAGTAACTATATTTTTTCCCTTTTTGATGGTTGGTGCATTCTTTGTATCGATCATCATTGAAATAATTGGTAAAAGTTTCTTCAACCAGTCTCGGAGGGGAAAAGGAAAGTAAAAATTAATTCTTCATCATATTTTCACTTATAGCAAACAGACCGTTAGTGGGGATACTATCCTTTGAATCTCTAACCTTCGTACTGAACTTTACTAACTTTGATTGTCATTCTGAACGAAAGTGAAGAATCTCGGAATATCCTTATTAAATTGACGATTGCTATATCAATCATAGTATCGACAAAATAAAGGAGTTTAAAAATCATGGCAGTTTATAATTATACTGGCAATACGACTATTACCATTACAGACACGTTGATCACTGCAGGTTCTGGACCTGATACCTTAGTTGGGGGAGACTCTGCCATCGGAGACATCACGGCAACTAATAATATTGATGGTTCGGCTCTTACCGCAGGTCATAACTTATTAATAAACTTAGCTAGTACCCGTAGTACCATTCGTATTGATGATGATGACGATCTGACAAATGGATACGAAAGAACAGTGGGAACAAGAAATTTCTTCACCGGTACAGTTACAGGCGGTGCGGGGAATGATACCCTCCTAGGAAACAGTGCAGATAACATCTTTATCGGTGGTGCGGGAAATGACTACCTTGATGGTGGCAGTGGCGATGATTCTCTCGATGGCGGTGCTGATAATGATACTCTTATCGGTGGTGTCGGTGACGATGTCTTAACTGGGGGAACAGGTGTTGACTCCCTTAATGGTGGTAGTGGTGATGATAGCCTTACGGCTGGGGATACTGGTGGTAGCACCCTCGATGGCGGTAGTGGGGATGACTCTCTTGTTTCTGGTACTGGTGTTGACACGCTTATTGGGGGTTTGGGAGGTGACAGCCTAACTAGTGGCGGTGGAAATGACATTTTCCTCTATAATAGCTTAAGGGAATCTAGTTTAACCTATGGTGTTGATAATATCACTGATTTTACTACAGGCGACATTATTCGTACTCCCAATTTAGCAGACATTACAACCATTGGCACAAGTGTCGCAACAATTAGTACATTTGATGCTAGTACCATCTCCACTTTATTCAGAACTCAAGGAGTAGGGGCAAATCAATCTATTGTCTTCACCTTTGGTGGTCATGATTATCTTGGTATTAATGATAGTAATGCGACTTTTTCAGCTACCTTTGATGCCATTATCCAAGTTAGTTAGTCCTAGTATTCCTGAGTGATTCAGGTAAATAAAGAAAAACTAACTAAGTCAAATCGACCTATTTTTTTTGTTCGCAAGTCCCCCTTAATGAGGGGGATTTAGAGGGATATTGCAAAGTTAATTAGATACACACCTCCATTAGTAAAAAAAGAAATCAATATCTTAATTTTTGAACAAGAAAAGGTGTGAAAAATTACATAGTAAATCGAAGTCTATTAAACCCCTACCTTACTTTCATTAATCCTAAAGTAAAATAGTTGAGCTTAATCTTATATTAAGATCCCACCTGAGTTCGATATAAGAAAAATGGTAAAAGTTAAGGTGGGGAAGCATAGGAGGTGTGGAATAAGTATGGGAAGACAGAGTTTAAAAATGAGTAAAACAACCATTAAAATTAGTAAATAAGGTCGAAAAATCAATTTTAAATAGTTTCAACTCAATATTTGCCAAGTTTAACTCCGAACTCAGGTGATCCCCAACTCCCATTAATAAGGAAAAAATATAATTAAAACATTTACGAAATAAAAGGGTGAAAAAACTATGGCAGTTTATACTTACAGGGGAGATTCAACCATTGCTATTACGAATACTGGGATCGTCACAGGTTTAACAGGAAATTTTGATGATACTTTAACAGGTGCTACAAATACTGTCATTGGAGATCGCACTTCCACTAATGATATTGACGCATCAGGTCTTGGTTTTACCTATAGTATGCCAGTTAACTTAGTACCTGTAGTACCATCTTTATAAATAAAGTCTCTATTATTTAAGGGCAGGGAATATTTAAACATTAACTTAAAAAATTTAATTAAATAAGGAGTTTAAAAATCATGGCAGTTTATACTTATACAGGAAATGCAAGAATTATCATTAGTGATAGCCAAATCACTGCGGGTGCTACAGGAATTGAGGATACCCTAACAGGTTCAACAAACACCATTATCGGCGATCGCACAGCATCTTCAAACGTGATCATAGCTAATACCGTTGGAAGTGAATTAACAGGGAACTTATTAGTAGATTTAGCTAGTACCCGTAGTACCATTCGTATTGACGACGATGGAGACGGCAACTTCGATCGAACCGTGGCAACTCGCTTCTTTTTTACTCGCGCATCAGGAGGTAATGGTAACGATACTCTACTAGGAAACAGTGCGGACAACGACTTTACTGGAGGTAATGGTAATGATAATCTTCAAGGAGGTGCTGGTAATGATGGTCTTCAAGGAGATGCTGGTAATGACATTCTAATCGGTGGCTTAGGGGATGACACCTTAAACGGCGGTAATGGCAATGATACTCTTGAAGGCGGTAGTGGCAATGATATACTTGCAGGTATTGCTGATAGTAACATTCTTGACGGTGGTAGTGGTGATGATTCGCTTTTTGGTGGTAGTGGTACTGATACCCTTATCGGTGGTTTCGGTGCAGATACCCTAACTGGTGGAGGAGGGAATAATACTTTCACCTATAACAGTCTGAATGAGTCCAGTTTAACCTATGGTATTGACACTATTGAAGGCTTTAATAGTGCGAACGATACTTTATCTCTTCCTAGTGGTGCACCGAGTATTACTTGGGCAGATGGAAATTCCCCCGTCGCAATTTCTGCACTAAATGCCACAGAGATAACTCGTTTATTCAGAAGTGAGGGAGTGGGGGCAAACGACTATATTTTCTTTAGCACTGGTGGAACTACATATCTCGCCATTAACAACGCATCATCGACCTTCTCTAGTTCCCTTGATGCTGTTATAGCTTTTGAAAATCCTAGCTTCTCCTAGCTTCTAAAGTAAAGTCTCCCTTATTAAGGGCGATTTAGGCAGGGCTGTTTCAAAGTAGAAATACAAAAACGCTAAAACTATTGCCAGTAAAAGAATATAGGGTTTTAGAGCTTTGAGGATTAAGAAGTAGTTAAAAATGTTGAGATTATCAATTTATAACCATAAACCATTAAAAACTATTGCAAGAGTGCCTATTCCCTACCTGAGTTCGATGAAAAAAGTATCGAAAAATAAAGGGTTGAGAGTTATCATCGAGCCAATTTTGGAATAAAAAATTATTAAATTTAGGAAAAACTCATTTAAAATCAATTTATTCAGCTTTTTTGTTAATAATTATTACTTTTAACTCCGAACTCCGAACTCCGAACTCCGAACTCAGGTATTCCCTGCCTCTCTTAATAACAGAAGAATATAATTAAAACATTTACGAAATAAAAGAGTTAAAAAACTATGGCAGTTTTTACTTACACCGAAGATGCAACGATAATTATTACAGATACACAGATCACCGCAGGTCCTACAGGAATTGAGGACATTTTAACTGACGATATAAATATGGTGATCGGCGATCGCAATTTTATCAACAATATTGACGCTTCAGGTCTTACAAATAATGTGCTAGTGAACTTAGCGAGTATCCGTAGCACCATTCGTGTTAGTGACGGTAGGAGTGTTGGAACTCAAAATTTCTTCACTGGTACAGTCACTGGAGGAGAGGGCAATGATACTATTCAAGGAACTACGGCAACTAATACTTTAGTCGGAGGTCCAGGGGTTGATTACATAGATGGTGGTCGTGGGGATGATTTTCTCGGAGGAGGTCTTGGTAATGATTTTCTCGATGGTGGAGAGGATTTCGATACCGCTATTTTTGATGGTAAACTTGCCGACTTTTCTATTAGGATGGAAGATGAAGTTATCATCGTTAGTACAGACACTGAGACCGATATTTTAATCAATATAGAACTATTGATGTTCTCAGATCAGGCTGTTTTAGTAGAAAATCTACCCATAGAACCAACAGAACCAACAGAACCAACAGAACCAACAGAGCCGACAGAGCCGACAGAACCTAAAGTACCCATTGAAACACTATTCAATGATCCTTTATTCCGTTTCCAAAATAGCGATCATCCGAATGCCTACCTATATGCAGGGGAAACAGAAAGTCAGAGTGTTCGTGCCAATTATCCCAACTTTGTGGAAGAAGGATTTGCTTTTAATGTGAGTAACGAAGCGGATGATAGATTAATAGCCTTTTACCGTTTCCAAAATATGGCAGTACCGGGTTCGTACTTATACGCAGGAGAAGCAGAAAGTCAAAGTATCCGTCAAAATTATTCTAACTTTAAGGAAGAAGGTATTGCATTCTACGCTCTCGATGGAGGAGCAAATCTGGGAGTTGATATTTATCGTCTCCAAAATACTCAACACCCCGGTAGTTATATCCTTGTGGGAGAGGAGGAAAAAAACAATATTCTCGCCAATTATCCTCAATTCACACTAGAAGGAGTTGCTTTTGAAGTTTTTGTCTAGCTTATTCGAATTTGCTTGAGATATGTCCTCTATACTTGTACTCTTCATAATCTTTATCTATTAATTTTAACCAAAACCGATTTTAATTTATATATTAATATAAAGAATCAATATAAAAATGGATATATACTTTGAGGATAAACAAGAAAGTATGATGAAAAATGGAGTTCCTGAATTGCTAGACCCGAATTTGCTGAAATCCGCCCGTGAAATTTATAACACTTATCGCTATTTTCACATTAAATTAAGCAAACCGCCCATTGGAGTTGCTATTAATCGCAAAACTCATCGAGGTCAACTACTATTTACTAAACGTCCGATTTTACTTCCGTGGGAAAATTTTATTCCTATTCATCAAATCGAATCAGAAAATTAAAAAACTTTTTATGTATGGCAATTTACAGGAAATAGATATTAATTCTCTATTAAATTTTTTAGCTAATCAAAAAAAAACTGGTTTGCTATTAATTGAAAGAAAATATGATGTTTTCCTCAGCCCTATTTTTTATTTTATATTGATATATCAGGGTTCTATAGTATTCGCAGGGGATGAAAATTCTTTTACACTAACTAGACTTAAACAATATTTAACTGCCTATAAATTACACAATAGTATTAAATTTATTCGAGATGAAATTAGTAAAACTAATAGCATTGTTGAATATGAAGCATTATTAATATTAATAAAATATAATTATCTATCTTTTGAGCAACAAAAAAATATTGCTAATAAGATTATTGAAGAGGTTATTTTTCAAACAATAAATTTACGAGAAGGTAACTTTATTTGGCAAGATAATTTTAGTTTACAACCCCTAAACTTTTTTTTTAAATTAGAGGACATTTTACCAAAGGTAATAGAAGATTTATATCAATGGCACAAATTAAGCCATTATTTCCAATCTCCTTTACAGTGTCCTACTATTAGCTATTCAGAGCAAGAAGGATTAATTAATCAGGATTTAAGTGTTAAATTTAATCATAAAATAGATGGCAAAACTTCTTTGTTACAGTTATCTCGTTTTGCTGATAAAAGTATAATCAATGTGGCACATTTAATTTATCCCTATTGCCAACAAAATTTAATTAAAATGATTAATCGCTACGGAGTAAGTCAAGGAGAAATCAAGAAAAAAAATTATAGAAAAGTAATTTGCTTGAGTGAAAATAAAAATTGGTTGCAAGAAGTAGAAATTATTTTAGAAGAGGAAAATTATATTGGTTTAAATGCTAGTAACTTAAATGAGGGTTTAAATTATATTTTTAATACCAAAGTTGATTTGATAATTGTTCAATCAGACACAGGAAATGAAGATGCAGAAAAATTTTGTAAAATAGTTCGTAGCTTAATGGAATATCAAACTTTACCTATCATGATAGTTGCTGATAATTTCTGTTTTCAAAACTACTTAAAATTAAAAATTTATGGTGCGAATGAATACATTAGCCAGAAAATATTTCAAAAACAAGGGATTACTTTAATCAAAAAATATGTTGATGATAATTCTGAAGGAAATCTAGCCATCTTAACAACTGATGTTACGTAAAAAGATAATTAGTTGTTGTTTTGAGGTGTCAGGTGTCAGGTATCAGGTATCAGGTTTAAAGTCAAAAAAATTCACCCTTTTTTCTTTTGACTTAGTTTTCCGATTAAACAAAGAGAATGAAGTTTAACTGATAAAAATTGTCAGATTCTAGGTTATTTAATATAAACTGAAGAATAATGACTTAACGCCCTAAAAAACTGGGATTTAATTATGGCTCTTAATCTTGCATCTCATCGCACCGCTACATCGGTTGACCCTTCTACTGGTATTAATCATATAGTTTGGGCAGATAATGAGTTTATATATCATGCTACCTATAATGAAAATTCAGGCACTTGGGAAAATGCAAATGCGATCGCATCTTTAGGTAATCAAACTATTAGTAATCTTAACTTAGTCATCAATGATGGTTTAATTAGTGAAGGGCAAAGTCAATTACCCGGATTAGTAGTAGTATGGCAAGAGGGACAAAAGAATGACAGCGAATTGTACTATACAGCCGCCCAATATGACGAAGTTCAAAATTTACAATGGTTAGACACTCCCCAACCTTTAACCGTTGATGAAGTAGCAGATTTAGAGCCAAAAGTTATCGTAAAAGATAATGAGATAATCGTAGTTAGTACGAAAGTTAACATCGATAATGTCGAAAATTTATCCATAAAAGAAGATACAGACGTTTATTTTCAACAATTCACCGTCGATAGCAGTTTATTCACATCTCCACAAAATATAAGTGTTGCCAACGCCGTTTACTCTCCCCGTCTTGTCAATAATGGCGTAATTAATACAGGAGTTGTTAGAAATGCCTCCTATAATCCCTTCACCGAGAATGAAATTTTAGCTTTTAATGAAACTATTTTAGCCTCTGATGATAGCTCATTTGAAGGTTTACTTGGCTCGTGGAATGCCCAAATTTATTTTTCTGGTAGCTTACTCGACTCATGGAAATTAATAGATAGTACCCCTAATGATAGCTTTTTGCGATCGATCATCAAACCCTTTTTCGAAATTTTTGAAATTGAAGGAGTATTAAAAACTGGGGTATCTCCAGAGTGGCTAGGTAATCAGGATCGATCATTATTTGTGGAAACCGTAGCCAATTTAAAGGTAAAAACTCCCCTCGAATTAACCGCCCCTTGGAAAGTCAAAAATGATGCAGGAGGAGAAGACGATTCAAAATCCCCCATTAGCATTGGTGCATCCATCGATTCTAAATACAGTTTTGAACCCAATTCACCCTTTGATTTAACTCAAATATTAGATAAAATTACCGTAAGTGCATCCTTAAAGTTTCCTGTCGTTTCCGCCGCCGAAACCGCAGGGTTTTTCACTCTTGATTTAACTGGTAGTATTGGGGCAGACTGGGAAATTACGGGTACTCCTGATCCTATTGGGGGGGATTATTTCCCTGATAATTTTGGGGCGGCGTTGGGTGTTTTAGGAGTAGGTGCTTTAGCTCAAGGTACTATCTTACTATTAACTTTAGATAACAGTAGTAATTTATCTAGTGCCATCCTTGCAGATTTGGCTATTAGTTTAGGTGAAACTTTTGGAGCTTATATCAACGGTGTTGCAGAAGGGTTAGACTTAAGTAGTACAATTGGTTTTCCCATTATCAGTGCGGGGTTTAGTGGAGAAGTCAAAATTCCCATTATCCCTATCTTTAGTGCAGGAGTGGATATAGGTACAACTGCCGCCGTTAACTGGGGTTTAGGGGATACAGATACTACTTTTACCCTTAACTTTCCCATTGATTTTAATGTCAAATTAGGTCCTATTGGCTTTGGCTTAGACTTTTATCCCGGTTGGTCATGGACTATTTTTGACAATGACAATACTTCAAATGCTGTTACTGCAAATTTGGTGTTAGCTAGTGAGTCTCAAGCTCAAGTAATAGGCTCTTTGTTATATGTGGATTTAGGAGCAACTTTTACCGATTTACCCAACCCTAATGATTTTACCGTTACCGTTACGGATATAAGTGGTAATGAAGAAATAATCGAAGTTTTTAACGTTTTGCAAGGAAATTCTGATACTTCTGTCATCTTGCAGTTAAAAAATGTTATACCTCCTTCTGCCAATGCCAACTATTTAACCTCAGATAATCCTGACACCACAGAAAACCCCATTGTTTTAAATTTCACCAATAATGAAGGTTTAGTGGATACTAACGGGAATCTTATCCCCAATATCAACAATTTATCGGCAGAAAACAATACTCCTGACACTTTTAACTTTACCTTTAACCCCACTACAGGCAACAGTCAAAATTACAGTAATTCTTTAGCAATTAAAACTCAATCGGCATTAGAAAACATTGAGGCGGATTTAAGTCAAGATAGTTTTCTCAATCTTAGCTTAACCAGTGGTGGTTCTGTTTTGGCGACTTGGGTGGCGGATGTGCCTCCTATTAAACCCATTGCAGGTTTTGTTAATGGCAGTGTAATTACTCTCAATTTTGTGGATACTTTGGGTAATTCTGGGAGTAATGAACCAAATTTGAGTCAATTTACCGTCACGGATGAAAATAATAATAGTTACACCGTTGAGAATATTAGTAACTTAGGTAATAGTATCACCTTAACCCTCGATCGCGCCGTAGCCCAAAATACCGCATTAACCATTGACTATCAAATCGCTTCTACCACTAACAATAACGAAAGTCTTTATATCCTCAACAGCACCACTAACACTAAACTATGGATTGATAATTTTGAAAATCTTGCTTTAACCAATATTACTGGTACTAACAATGCTCCTATTTTACTAGGTATAGGTGCAATAGTAGAAAATATTAACAGTAATAAAATTACCCTTGTTTTTGACCAAAATTTGAGCGGAAATCCCATCAATAGTCAATTTGAGGTTATTAATAATGGGGTTACTTATGTTATTGACCCAACTATTACCGTTAACAATAATACCGTTATTTTGACCGTTGAACCTCCTACAGGCTCAAATTTGATTGGTATTGGGGATTTAGTAACAGTCAGTTACACGGGGAGTAACGCCCAAACTCAGCAACCGTTAACGGGTAGCGGTGGTGTGGTAGCAGATTTTAGTAATGCTCCTGTTATCACCTCTGATGATACTCTCACCACAGTTATTAAATATGGTTTTGGTCCTTCGGGAGATAATTTACTATCTAATATTACTAGCATCCCCGGCTCTACTGGTTTAAATTTATATCCTGTTACAGCTTTAGATCAAGAAGGAAATAGTGTTATTGTTTGGGCAAATGTTGATAGCACAAATATTCCTGTTAATTTAACTCCGGGGGAATACTATACTCAAGAACAATTTGAGAATATAACGGATATTTTAGCTACGTCTGATCTTTACTACTCTATTTATAATCCAAACAGTGGAGAATGGACTATTGCAGAAGCTATTGAAACTTTAGCAGGAACAGATAGTAAAATAGCATTAGGTAAAGGGGTTGATGATAATTTGATGGCAGTGTGGTTAAATACCAACAATGGGGAAACTAATATTTATTGGTCAACCCTAACCTATAATAGCGGAACACCTAACTGGAGTACTCCGAACATACTATCAGATAATGCCAAACCTGACCCTCTTACTGAATTAACTATAACCTCCTTAAATGGTCAACCTGCGGTATTTTGGACGGAAACCCAACCACCATCCTACTATGAGTTAACTACTTCTGAACAACCATTAATCTATTATCGTCTAGCAGAAACTGAAGGCACAACCCTAGTTAATGAAGGGATTTTTGGTGCAGGAGGAAATGGCACTTATAGCGGTGACGGCGTGACTTTTAATCAACTGGGTGCATTGGAAAACACTACTACTGGTAAAGGAGATTCTAATTCGGCCGTATTGTTTAATCAAGGCAGTGAGGCAACCTCTGGGAATATCTCTTTATCCGATAATGCTTTTTCCCTTGAATTTTGGTTTAATGCCTCTGAATATGTTGGTGGAGATACCCTAAATCTGTTATCTTTACAGGGGATTTTAGATTTTTATGTAGTAAGTAGTGCATCTGATAGATCTTTTTTCCGATTCCGCACCAATCAAGACACCTACGATAGTGAGGAGCAAAATCTTACTGCTAATCAATGGTATCAAATTGTCTTAACCTATGACGGTAAAAGTGAACAATTAGCACTTTATTTTAATGGGCATCCTCTTACTATTACATCAGAAGTGACGGGAGAAACAGGAGAAGAATTTTTAAGTGATATACAATTAGATTTACCAAACAATACCAGTCTCACTTTAGGAGATTTTAATAATAACAATAAAGCCAATATTTCCCTCGATGAGGTAGCTTTCTACAATAAAGTATTAAGTTATAGTAATGCACCTAGTAATTTTAATGATGTTGATAATTTAACAGGTTCGGATGTTGCCCAAATTCTACTCAATACTAACGACATTGGCAATAAATACAACTCTCAATACATAACCCCAACCCCATCTGGTGCAAAAAGTTATTATGTTACCTACAACTCAGAATCAAGTATCTGGGAAAATCCTGAACAAATTGAGCCAGAATTTGAAGTTATCCCTACTCAATTATCCTCTGCTAATAAGCCTGAATGGGATATAGTTTCTGCCACTCCTGCTAACAATAACGGTAATATTGCCCCCAATGGCACACCTGATATTTATTTACCTCTCAATCTCACTAATCAAACTATCAACAGGGTAATAAATTCGATCGAAGTTACTGCTCAAACAAGCTCAGGTAATACTTTAACATGGAGTATCGGCACAGGGGAAGGTAATCAATTAGGGGTTGTACAAAATAATAAATTACTTAATCCTTTAAATCCTGATAAGAGTTTTGCTTATACTGTTCTCAATCCTAACCTTGATTTTGATTTATTTGTCGATGCTGGAACTAATGACCCTTCTACCTTATCTAACTTCCAATATTCTATCAATGGGGGTAATCCTGTCAACTTCTCCCCTGCGGATGTAACCAGTGAACCCACAACCATTAATTCTAATCAGGTGATGGGCATTGCAACTGTTACCGAAGCTAATGATTCATCTCTTACTTTAATTGATAGTGGTTTTATTACTAATACGGATAATTCTGCCATAGGCTATGTCATTACTAACGGCGATTTAAACAATGACGGCAAAACAGATGTTATTATCGGCAATCGAGGTTATACAGATACAGAAGGTAATGTATTAAAAAATGGTACGATACAAATATTATTCGGTGGCGGTAGTGTCTTAAGTAACAGTCAAACCAATCCCTTAACAACTACTGATTTAAGTGGTAATCCTGACGGTGTTTTAATAAAAGGTATTGCAGATGGTGGCGATGGTAATGGTGATTATACTCTCAGTTTAGCAACAGGGGATGTTAATGGTGATGGTTTTGATGATTTGGTTATTGGTGCACCTAACGTTAATAATGGACAAGGGGCGGTTTATGTCATTTATGGTTCAGCTAGTTTAGCAGGTAAAACCATTGATGTTACTAATTTAGGCTCTCAAGGTTATACTATCATACCTAATATCTCAGGTTCTGTAGCATTCGGGTATTCTGTGGCGATAGGAAATTTTAACGGTGGAAGCAGTGCAGATATTGCTATTGGTACACCGGGGGCTAATAATGGTAACGGAGAGGTTTATGTTGCTTATGATGGAAATAGCAACTATTCCACTGTCTATAGTTCACAAATTGACGGAGAATTAGCAGGTTATTCTCTTGGGGTGTCTGCCTATAAAGGAACATCTAGTCCTAGTACTTTTACTAAAAATACCTCTGATGATCTCATTATAGGTGCGATCGGTTATCAGGGTAATGTCAATAATGATTGGGCAGGGGCGGATGATCTTCCTGATGGTACAAATGACCTAAATAGTTATCCTAGTTCTTCCTCCGTGCAGTTGGGTGCAGTGTATGTATTTCGGAGTAACGGCACAACAAGCAATACTTTTTCTTCAACTCCCTATGTAAGTTACACGGGAGCAAATATAGCCAACAGTAACGGCACGGCTAGTAATGTTTTAGCAGGAAGTGCTTTAGCTAGTGCTGATTTAGATGGTGATGGTACTCAAGATTTGGCGATCGCATCTGAGGGAGCAAATGATAATAATGGGGGGGTGTATGTTATTAAGGGGGGGGTTTCGAGTAACAGTAATTATCAAAACCTTGCAACTGTTGCAAATCTGAATATAGTGGGAGGCATTGCGAAAAGTGAAACAGGGGCGATTATTACCTCCGCAGGAGATTTAAACCAAGATGAGTACGAAGATTTTTTGATTACTGCACCCCAAGCAGGAAACGGCACAGGGCAAAGTTATGTGCTTTTTGGCCCCTTAGATTTAAGCCAAATTGGTAAAACATTTGATCTCAACGTCACCGCCAATGACAGCAAAACCACTTTCTTACTTAATGGTAGTCTGCCCTATCAGTTAGCGGGTACAGCAGGGGGAAGTATCGGTGATATTAATAATGATGGTGTTAATGATTTGATGATAAGCGCCCCCAATGCAGGACAAATTTATAGTCTTTATGGACATCCTTGGTTAGCGGATGATGGTAGCATCAAACTAGCGAATATTACCGCCGATAATGGCTTTGTCATAGATGGCAATTCTTACAGTAGCTTTGATATTGGTGGAATTTCCGTTTCTCAACAACAACTAAATACCTCTCCTGCCTTAGCAACCAATGATGGGGTTGTTTATCTTGCCTATAAAGGTCAAAATAACAATAATAGTTTATACCTTACAACCAGTAGCGATCAGGGGCAAACATGGAGTAATGCTATCCTTCTTCCCACTGGCATGACAACAGATAAACCACCTTCGATCGCATTTTATAATGGTGTTTTATATTTAGCTTATAAAGGGGTAGGAAATAATCAAATTAACATCACCTACAGCACTAATAATGGTCAAACTTGGAGCAATCAATATCAAATTTCGGGACAATCAACCCCAGACACTCCCACTTTAGTTGTTTATCAAGGAGAATTACTGGTTTTATTTACCTCTAATGATTCTCAAAGTCGCCTCATTTATACTCATTCAAATAATCCTCAATCGGCAAATTCTTGGTCATCCAATCAAACTATATTGACATCATCGGGAGGTAGTAATCAAACATCGGCTAACGCCATGAGTGCTACGGTTTTAAATGATAATCTTTACATTGCCTATGAGGGAGGAACAAAAAGTAACCCTTCCTCTAAATATTATATTACTTGGACTGATGACACAGATTTGAGTAGCCTGTCTTGGAATACTCATCAAGAGGAGAATATTAAAGCTACAGGTGCAGTGGGATTAACTTCTGATCAAAATAGTCTTTACTTAACCTATCGAGATAGCAACAATAATATTTATTTAGGTAATTCTAATAATGGCAATAATTGGTCTGAATTTTCTCTTATTCCTTCTCAAAATGCTATAGCAACTCCCACTCCGATTATTTCAGGAGAAGAATTAATTATTAGCTACCCTGATCAAAATAATGCCATAGATGTTATTAGTTCTGATATTCCTTATTTAAGCGCGATCGAAGCTGGAAACATAAATATAATTTTAGGGGATATTAATGGAGATGGTTTTGCAGATATTCTCTCAGGAGGAGAGGGGGGATTAGTTGTTGTCTTTGGTGGTAGCACTCAAGATTTATTAGACAGTGCTAGTGGTAGTCAAAATTTAATTATCACCCTAGAAAATGATTCAATTACGGATGCGGTAAAACTAGGAGATTACAACGGTGACGGTTTAAGAGATTTCGGTGTTTTAACAGAAAATGGTGATTTTTACCTAATTTTGGGTAACACTAACCTTTCCTCACAAAGAAATTTAACCCTCACAGAATTTGCGATTAATAATACCGTTAACGTTAATACCATAGGAGACTATAACGGAGATGGCTATGATGATTTTGTCGCAGAAAAAGACGGACAAATTCAACTATTTTTAGGCAATGCGGAAGGAAGTATTACTAATAGCTCGATGGAAATGAGTTTAGAAAACTTCACCATTGGCGGATTAGGGGATTTCAATGGCGATGGTTATGATGATTTTGGTTATGGACTTCCTCAAGCTAACATTATTGATAATAATAACCCCATTGGTAATGGACAATTTACCTCTTATCTGGGAAACAGTAACTCTCAATTTAATAACCCCGTCACTATTAATCCCTTTGATGCCTCTGCTTACTCAGGGGTGTTAACTTCTAGTCAATGGGGTATTTACGGCTCAACCGATAGCAATTCTGTTGTTAATATTAACTCGACTATATCGACTCAAGGAGTGGATTTATCGCCCTCCATCGTGGCTTACAATGGCTATTTGTATATGGTGCGTAATGATAACAATAATAATGACCTTTGGGTGCAAAGAAGTCATGATGGTTATAACTGGGAAGGGGAAGTTAACTTGGGCAGTGGTTTTCAAACGGATAAGAAAACTTCTTTAGCTGTCTTTAACAATACTCTCTATTTGGGTTTTAGGGATACCTCAGAAAGGGTTATGTATGCTTCGGCGGTGGAAGATGACAGTAGCGTTGCAGGAATTCGTTTTAATAATCCCATTCAGGTAAGTGGTAATAATCAGTTTCAGGAAAGTGTGAATGGGCCTTCTTTGATTGAATTTCAAGATCAATTATATGTGTTCTTTATTTCCAACGATGGCACGAGGGAAATTATTTACTCTGTTTCTGATACGGCTAATAGTAACAGTTGGAGTGCCAAAAAGAATATATTTGCTAATAGTTTTAATCAATCTAGTGATCATCGTGTTAGTACAACTATTCTTAATGATAAACTGTATGTAGCTTTTACAGGTAATGGTAATAACTCTCTCAATGTTGCTTCTAGTAGTAATGGCACTGATTGGAGTCGTACAGTATTGTCACAGTTTGCTAGTTCTGAGGGGCCTTCTATCGTAGCAGGAAATAATCAGCTTTATTTATTCCATGAGGGGGCAACTTCTAGCGGTGGTAATGATTTTCAGGTATTTTATCCTACCTCTACCGATGGAGTTAATTGGACAAATGCGATCGCACTTGCTGATAATGTGATTGATGATGCACCCTATGCCACATTTTTTAATCAAAGTATTTATGTAGCAATGGCAGGGTTAAATGATGATTCTCTCAATGTCTATGTATCTGATCCATTTTATGAAAGTAATCAAACTCAACAATTAGGTAGTCAACTCCAAACTATTGGCGATTTTAATGGGGATGGCATCGAAGATTTTGCCGTTTTAGCAGAAGGTTATATTGCTGATTTAGGAATTTTAGATGATTTAGCCTATAAAAATAATCGAGGTGCATTATTTATCTACTATGGTAAAACTACTGGTATAACTAACACTTCTCTCCCTGATGTGGTTTTAGCTTATACAACGGTTTCTGATGGTGATGATCTTTATCAGATGACTAATTTTAGCGCGATCGGTGATACTAATGGTGATGGTTTTGACGATATTGCCATTTCCTCTCCTAATACTTCTCTCACCAGTGACAAAACAGAAGATGGAGTGGTGACAGTGGTATTCGGTGGCACGAGTTGGGGAAATCAATACTCGAAAGATAATCCCTTTGACTTAAGAAGCCTGAGTAATAATCAAAATCCCACTAATAACTCTAATGATAACGGTTTTACCATAAAAGGTTTAGCCAGTTCTCAAGCAGGTATTGCCCTTGACGGAGGGGATGATGTTAACGGTGACGGATTTAGTGACTTTGTTATCGGTGCACCTGGAAATAACGATAATTTGAGTTTTGTCTTGTTTGGTAGTGACTTCACCCAAAAAATTAATCAAATAGGTTCGATCGGTGATGATATAATGATTGGTACAGCCACAGGAGAAACATTTATTGGTAGTCAGGGAGAAGACCAAATTTATACCAATGGTGGCGTGGATGTTGTTTATAGTGCCAATGATGACGACTTTATCACCGTTAGTGATACTTATTTCCGCCGTATAGATGGTGGCACGGGAGTAGATATATTAAAATTTACCGGTTATAACCGACAAGATTGGGATTTAACCAAATTTTCAGGGCGTTTACACAACCTAGAAATTCTCGTCACAGAAGATTATGGGGCAAATACCCTTACTATCAACTCTCTCACTGTTAATCAAATCTCAGACAATAACACCATTACAGTGGTGATGGATAAAGATGACACTCTTAATCTCAGCCCAGATTTTGCAGAAGATGGATTCGTCAATCAATACAATCAAAGATTTATCCGCTATACTTCCAATACCTCATCAGCGACAGTCTTAGTCAACAGTCTTAACGATGTCAATTACTCTCCTATAGATTTCTCCTTATACAACACAGGAGTAGATGATTCAGGGGTTAAAAGACCCAATGGTACTATTAACGATATACACTATGAATTAACATCATTCCCCTCAACCAGTGTCGGAGAAATTATTATTACTGACGGTAATACTACCATCTCAAGTTTTATCCAACCTAATCAACGTAATAGTAATAATAGTCTAAGCACGGCACCGGGGGACTATACTTATAAAACCTATTTGACAATTCCTGAAAGCGTTAATCCCAATGGTATATCTATCAATGGAAAATGGGCTACTGATGATGAAGGTATAACGATAAAAGTAAACGGAGTTGCTCAAAATCTATCGGTAAATCCTAATTTTAATACTGGTTTTGTGCCTTTTACTCTGGATGAAGGATTTATTTCAGGAGAGAATGCGATCGAGTTTACTGTCAATAACGCAGGTACTACCAATAATCAAACCTACTTGCAAGTACAATTTGAGGATGTTTTTGTTGCTAACGGCAATGCAAGTATAAAATTTACTGCACCTATCACTAATTCTCCTGAAGTAATTACCATTGCTGAAATTAGCGAAAATGCTACTATTTCTGCCTCATCAACTCAAGGAATTTCTAGTGATATTTTCACCGCCGACAATGTCGATGATAGCCAAACTCGTTTATTTGTTTCTAACCCTACTGCTAACGAAGCTAGTGGAGAAATAGAGTTTACTATTCAACGCACAGGAAACTTAAATAAATATGTCCAAGCTCACTATATCAGCACCGATGGAAGGGCAAAAGCAGGAAGCGACTATAATCCCGTGCTAGGAAGATTAATATTTGCCCCCGGAGAAACAACTAAAACTGTTTCCGTGCCTTTACCGTTAGATGATGTTTATACTGGCACAAGGGAATTTGGTTTACTGGTAACTCTCGAAAAAGAAAGTAATACTCCCCTTAATAATCAATTTTCCATTTATGTTGATCCCACAGATGGACAAATTCGTAATTGGAATCATATCATACTCGATCGCCCTTTGAGTGTTATGAATGGTGATTTAGAATTTAGAGTGACAGCCAATGAAGGAAAAGCCGAGACAAAAATTTACTTTGAAGGAGATAGTAATTTTAATAGCTACTACATTTTTAATCTCAAAACCGAAAAATATGAACCCTTTATCCTTAACGGTGATTTTGGGGCAGAATTATTTGACGAAAATGGAGACGGTAAAAATGACGGTGTTATTTTAAATCTCCAAGATGGTGGCGATTATGACTTAGATGGTGTAGAAAATGGAATCATTCATAAAAGAGGATTTTTCGCTGATGGTGATGCCCCAGAAATTATTTTAGACACTGCCATGTATCGTTTTCGCAGTTTAAACACTGACGGCAGTTATCTTTATGTAGGCGAGGAGGAAAGAGACTCTATTTTAACCAACTACACAAATAGCTTTATTGAAGAGGGATTAGCCTTTTATGTCTCTGATACCCCTGAAGATGGCTTAGTAGCTTTCAATCGTTTTCGCAATACTAACCAGACAGGAGGATATATTTACGCAGGAGAGGAGGAAAGTCAGTCTATACAAGCAAATTATCCTAATTTTGTCTCTGAAGGCATTGCTTTTTATGCTTATCCTCAAGGTGCCCAGATGGCAAATAATATTACTCGTTTTCAAAATAGTAATTTTCCCGGCTCATACTTATATACAGCCTCCCCAGAAACAGAAACAGTAATAACTAATTATGCGAATACCTTTAATCTGGAAGGGTTAGCTTTCGAGGCTTTAGTTTAGCTGAGGTGTTAGGTTTCAAGTTTCGGGGTGTAGGGGTGTTAGACGATTGGGGTATTGAGGTATTGGAGTGTTAAGGTTTATTCAACACTTTTGCCCTCTCTCCTTTCGAGGGGGGATAAAGAGGGATGTCTTTTAAGGGGAGACACGGAGGGGTTTACCCCTTGCCCTTTGCCCTTTTAACATTAATTCCTAATTCCTAATTCAATTAGTTTATTTGTACAATTCTGTAGCTAAACGAAAAGCTAAAATACCGGGGATTAAAGCAATAACCAAAGCCACGAATACTTGAGTTTCAGAAATAGGCATAAGAAAAAACTCCTGTAATAAAGGTAAATTGATACAATTTGTAAATTACTATTTAATGTGCCTTAAGATGGTAATAATTGCATGAGTTTGTAATAATTTGCAACAGAATTAAGTAAGTTATGGTTTTATCTCGTTGGTTTGCTTCGGCTAATAAAATAAATATTCACAAAAATGCTCTTGCATCTAAAATAAAACAAGATCCTTACTATCGT
Organism: Cyanobacterium sp. Dongsha4; assembly: GCF_036345015.1. Taxonomy (NCBI): domain Bacteria; kingdom Bacillati; phylum Cyanobacteriota; class Cyanophyceae; order Chroococcales; family Geminocystaceae; genus Cyanobacterium; species Cyanobacterium sp. DS4. The sequence goes on from NZ_CP084098.1 coordinate 2,761,991, forward strand.
TTTCAATCAGACTTAGAAATCGAGGTTGGAGCACAATTGGGGATAAAAATAGATGTGAATATTGCTTCTGTAGATGATTGGCTAAGACTACCGGGTATTTCTATTACTCAGGCGAGGAATTTAGTAGAAATAACCAATTCTGGAATAAATTTTCTCTGCTTAGAAGATTTAGCGGCGGCCTTGGGAATATCCGTTTTAAAAATACAGTCATGGCAACCTATTTTATATTTTGCCTATTATGCTGATGATAGTTTTCATGCACCAGCAAAAGTTAATCCTAATAATGCCACACTTAACCAATTAATAAAAATTCCTAATTTAAGCCAAGATATAGCTCAACAAATTCTGATTGATAGAGAAAGCAATGGTAAATATCGTCATATTGCTGATTTACAAAAAAGGCTTAATCTAACTCCAGATTTTGCTTATCATTTAATGAATTACTTTCAGTTTTCTAACTAACCTGAGTTTTGGATAAATTTTTCTGGTTTTAGTGTTGGGTTGGGGAAACCCCTCTGTATCTCCCCTTGAAAGGGAAGATGGGAAAACTAATTCTTAATCTGTTATTGATTGAAAGAAATCTGCTAGTCTCTAATTTGCACAGGCATAATTAAATAAGTCATTTGGGTGCCACTGAGAGGAGTAGCAATAACGGGTTGGGTTGCACCATTAAATTGAAACTTGATTTCATTGGCAGATAGGGCTTTTAATCCATCCATCAAGTAGCGGATATTGAAGCCAATTTCAAAGTTATCCCCGTTGATTTCGGCACTAATAGACTCTTTGGCGTTACCTAATTCTTTTGCTTCTACAGATAAGGTTACTTGCTCGTTATCAGAATTCAAGGTAAACTTGACGAGATTATTTTTTTGATCACTTAACACGGATACTCTTTCTAAACTCTCAATCATCCGTTTGCGATCAACTACCATTGTACGCTCAAAATTGTTCGGAATCAACTGGTTATAGTTGGGGTATGCACCATCTAATTTTCGGCTGGTAAGGTTTTGTTGCCCTAATTCAAAGACTACTTGCCCTTCATCGACAAATAAGGCAATGGATTCTCCTTCTTTTGCCATGGAAAGGATTTTTTCTAATTCTCTTAAGGCACGGGCAGGAATGGTTATAGTGAAATTTTGTTCTTCGGTAATGGGCGGATTAGAGTTATTTTCTTCTTCTGATTCTTTTGTCTCCTCAATGGCACTGGTTTTAACAACTGCTAAACGATGGCCGTCGGTGGCGGCAAACTCAAGAGTATCAAGATTGCGGGTTAAATGTACTCCCGTTAGAATTTGTTTAGTTTCATCATTACTTGCGGCAAATAATGAGCCTTTTAAACCTTCATTTAAGGCGGCTACGGGTAATAAAAAGGCTTCTTCTCTTTCTACGACGGGTAATTCAGGATATTCTTCTCCTTTAACTCCTCTTAGTTGAAATTTTCCTGAGAGGGAGTTTATGGTAACGAGGGGATTTTCTTCCATTTCCTCTTCTTCGTAGGAAATAGTTACTTCTCCTTCTGGTAAACGGGCGATAATATCATTTAATAGTTTTGCAGGTAGGGTGATTACTCCTTCTTCTTCTACTTCTGCACAAAAGCAACTGCGCATTCCTAAACTCAAATCAAAGCCTGTGAGGGTGACTTGATTTTTAGTTTGATTGGCGACTAATAAAACATTGGCTAAAATGGGATGAGTCGGACGAGTTGGCACAGCACGACTAACTAATGATAAATTATTTTTGAGATCAACTTGAGAACAGACAATTTTCACGGTTTTTTCCTGATAGAAATGAGTCTTTTATTTTTGGCACAGCCCTTTAAAGTACTATACATTCTCTTTTTTGTCAAATAGACATCATATGAAAATATGAGCAAGATAACTGTTTTACGGTGCAAAAATCATAATTTTTACCAGAAATTAAATGATAAAAAAATAACACAGATTAGAATTATATATGAGATCAAATAGAGAAACAGACACATAAATGAGAGAATAAAATATTGACAATGTCAATACGAACTTGACTATAATTAAGTAGAATGGATCTTATATTTATCCTGAATGGTATAACCTTTATTTGGAATGAAGAAAAAGCCAAGCAAAATTCCTTCAAACATAAGGGCATTACTTTTGAAAGAGCTGCCGAAGCATTTTTTGATCCCTTTTTGGTGGTAATGGATGCTAGTCGTAATTATGAAGCTAGAGATGCCGTTATCGGTATGGATAAAAATAATTACCTTTTATTTGTGGTTCATATTCAACAAGAAAACGATATGATTCGCATTATATCCGCCCGTCAAGCAACTCGTCAAGAACGTATATACTATGAAAATTGAAACATTGAAAAAAAGACTAAAAAGCAATCGCCCCATGAAAAGCGTTACTCTCCGTATGCCTGAAGATGTAGTGGAAGAATTAAAAGCCATCGCACCCCTATTAGGATTTTCAGGTTATCAACCTTTGATAAGGGCTTATATAGGGCAAGGATTACGACAAGATTTAGAAAAACTCGAAGAAAGTAATGTTTTGGAATTAATTGATAGTTTGAAACGTCAGGGAGTTGAAGAAACTATTATTAATAATGCCCTTGCGGAAATTAGCCATTAATATTTGTAATGTTTTGCAGTTTTTCCTTGAGTAATGGCAAGTTGATAGGTTTACTCATATAATCATCCATTCCTGCATTTAAGCATAAGATGCGATCGCAGTCCATAGCATTAGCTGTCATTGCCATAATATAAGGTTGTTTTTCTGGGGGGAGATTTTCCCGAATCCATTTAGTGGCGGCGATACCATCCATTTCAGGCATTTGCATATCCATTAATATCAAGTTATAGTCTTTTTGCTTAAGAAATTGAATTGCATCTAAGCCGTGATTAGCAATATCTGCTTGATAACCTAATTTTTTCAGTGTTAGTGATATGACTTTTTGATTTACTAAATTATCTTCAACAATAAGAATTTTGAGGGAAGATTGAGGAGTTGGAGAAGAAACAGAAGAAGAAACCATAGAAGAAGTTTGTGGATTATTACCGAGGGACAAAACAACCCTAAAATAAAAACTAGAACCTTTATTTTCTTCGCTTTCTAACCAAATTTCTCCTTGCATCATCTCCACTAAGCCTTTACAAATAGCTAATCCTAAACCTGTGCCACCATACTTGCGGTTAATGGAAGCATCTAATTGAGAAAAAGGTTGAAACAATTTTGATTGTTTATGAAGAGGAATACCGATACCTGTATCTTGAACTATAAATAAAATTTGATAAGCTGAGAGTCTATCGTTAGGGTTAATTTTTTTGCCTTTAACAATTATCTTAACTTCCCCTTGTTTAGTAAATTTCAAAGCATTGGAAACTAAATTGAGTAAGATTTGTCTTAAGCGAATTATATCTCCTAAAAAGTATTCAGGAAGAGAGTCATCTATTTCAAAAGTCAGGGATAAATTTTTTTCTTGGGCTTGGAATTGCAGTAAATCAATAACCTTTTTGACGCATTGTCTTAGGGAAAAATTTTTTGTTTCTAACTGTAGTTTATTGGATTCAATTTTTGAGAAATTCAGAATATCATTGATAATTGTCAGTAAACTTTCTCCACCGTCACGAATGGTGAGTAAAAATTCTTGTTGAATGTCGTTTAATGAAGTGTCTTCCAAAAGATTAACCATGCCTAAAATGCCATTCATGGGAGTGCGAATTTCATGGCTAATCATTGCTAAAAACTGACTTTTGGCTAAGTTTGCCGTTTCAGCCTCTTGCTTGGCTTTGATTAATAGTTGATTGCGTTGTTTAAATTCACATAGAAGATGAACGCTCCATCCTAATAAACTAGCTAAGATTAAACCAACAATTAGTATAACATGAGGAAGTATTGAGCGATACTTTTTCAGAAAAGAGTTATTGGGAATAATCTTAACTTGCCAATTAATGCCTCGATATTCTAAATCGATGGATTGTTGCCACTGTAAATTATCTTTTGGTGGTGCATAAATGCTACTATAAATTAGTTGGGAATCTTGATAAATAAAAATTTGATAGCCTTTCCATACCTCTTGACGGAAAACAGAATAAAGGAAGTTATTTAATTTAAAAACCGCAGTAATAAAACCATCGAAGCGAGGGGGTTGATTTTCTCCTTCATCAATCCAAAGGGGAGTATAAACAATAAAGCCCTTATCCCCTTGAATTAGATTAACGACTGGACTAATATAAGTTTTATCCTCAATAATAGCAGTTTCGATCGCACTTTTTCTTCTTCCTTCAAACTTAATATAGAGATTTTTAACATCTTCATTACCCTTTTCAGGCACTAACCAAGCTATATAATAATCAGGATTAACCCATTGAATCGACTGATAACCAGTATAATCTTGAATATATTGAAGAGCATCTTTTTCCCATCTTTCTTTGGGAGTGCCTTTTTCTATCTCCCATCGTTGTTGCATTCTTTCTAAGGCTAACACTCTTGTTTTTAACTCTAACTCTGTTTTTTGTCGTAAAGAAATTAACTGAGTTTGCACTAAATTTTCTACTTGGCGGTGATTATATTCCTCCAGAAAAAGAAAAGTTACCATACTAACTATAGCCATTCCTACCCCTATGGATATAGATATAATTGTCTGAGGTTTACGCCACAGAGGGTTAAATATTTTCATCGATATAAGGAATGAGTAGTGAGATTAAAGCATTTAATTAAATATTTGGGGAGGAATTAATTGTTAACCGATATATTTTCTTGAGTAGTCAATTGAAGGAAGACTTCCTCCAAAGAGGCTTTTAAGCGTTTCATTTCATAAATTCCTATGCCTTCATGAACTAAAATAGAGGCTATTTCTTTACCTACTTCAGAATCATTGTTCAACGACAATTTTATTATAAAACGATTATCAATTCCTGTTATGGGTTCAATGATAATTTTATCAATTGCGTCTATTTTTTCCAGTTTAGAGGTTAAACTACTAACTTCTCCTTCCACCTCTAAGTGATAACCCTTATTATTAAGTTGTTGTAAAAGTTCCTCTGTTTTCCCTGTAGCGATTACCATACCCTGATTAATTATGGTGACTGTATCACAAGTCATGGTTACTTCAGGTAAGATATGGGTGGATAAAATAATAGTTTTTTCTTTTGCCAAACTTTTAATTAAATTACGCACCTCAATAATCTGTCGAGGGTCTAAACCAACCGTAGGTTCATCTAAAATAATAACAGGAGGATCATGAATTATGGCTTGGGCAATACCCACTCTCTGACGGTATCCCTTTGATAATTTCCCAATAATACTATTGGCACGATCTTCTATTTGACATAATTCTATGGCTTTTTTAAGCAGTGAAGTGCGATCGCATCTAGGAATATTTTTAATTTTCCCGACAAAATCGAGATATTCTGTCACCGTCATTTCTGGATAGAGAGGGGGATTTTCAGGTAAATAACCGATTCTTTCTCTAACAGCAAGAGGATTTTCATGGACTTCAAAACCATCAATAATAGCTTTACCAGTAGTCGCAGGGATATAACCACTCAGAATGCGCATGGTGGTGGTTTTTCCTGCACCATTTGCCCCCAATAAACCCAAAATTGAGCCTTTTTCAACAGAAAAGGAAATATCCTTGATTGCTTGGGTTGAACCGTAGTTTTTACTTAATTTTTCGACCGTAATCATTGTTTTTTAACTTCAGTTCAGTTTAAGAATATCAGATAAGGTTAGGTGTCAGGTTTCAGGTTTCAGGTTGCAGGTGTTAGGGAAATGAGTTAGGAGTTAGAAATCGTTAATTATAAACTATTTACCTTTGCCCATTGCCCTTTTAACTTTGCCCTTTTCTTAAAAGTTATAGCAAACTATCCATTAACTCCATAATTTTGATTGCTTCAGGATGAATTGAGTCTTTTTCCTCTGTTTCCTTGGCAATAGCAGACTCTAGTAAACCTTTCATGGCAATTAACTTAAGGCTATTTTCCGCAAAGGTAGCACTAATAGCTTCAGCAGAGTTCGTATAACCGATCGCACCTAAGTCCATCAAAGCTGATCTTCTCAATTGTAGCTCTTTTCCTTGCAAAGCAGTAACAAGAATTTCTCCATAACTATCCTCTTCTGTTAGTTGATACATTGCTCTCGCCGCTCCATAAGCCACTTTAGGAATAGGGTGCTTCAGAAAAGGCTTAATTAAATTTAGGGCATTTTTTGCCTTTAAAGTGCCTAAAGCCTCAATAATCGCCTCATAAGGTTCATGGGGATGAGGTTTCCCTAGGGGTGTACCCTTACCATATTCTGTCAATTCTTCCCCTTCAACCGCCGTTTCTAATAAATTCATCAAAGATGCGATCGCTCTTGTATCATTTAACATTTCTAGGGCTTGGGCGGCAGATTCACGGACATAATAATCATCACAATCCAAGCATTTAATTAGAGGTTCAACAGACCGATTAAAACCCAATTTTCCTAGGGCTTTAGCGGCATTTCTGCGCAGGGGAAAACCACCATCAGGGGCGCGATCTTCTTTATCTTCTAAAGCCTGAATTAGAGCATTTACTGCCTCATCTGTGGCAACTCTGAACTTGCCCAACCACCAAGCGGCATAGTACCTCATACCAAGGTCTTCTTTTTGTAGTAAGTTAGCTATTGCTTTTTCTGGAGTTAAATTTGCTTCTGTCACGGTTTTTTTTAGTTAATGAATAATAAGGGGTGTAGATTTCAGAGTTAGGTAAGAGGTTATCAGATTGTAGGTGTTTGTTGGATATTGGGGACGAGATGAGAGGGGGAGTAGGGTATTAGGGAGAAACAAGTAATGAGTTAGGAGTTAGAAGTTAAGAGTTAGAAATCGTTAATTATAAACTATTTACCTTTCCCCTTGCCCTTTTCTATCAGTATCTCTTATCTGCTTCAGGAGTGTAATTAATTTTTCTTGTCAGGAAATAAATCATCAAGGGATTCGATGGTATCTTCTGAGGGAATTTCCTTTTCTTTATCTTCCTCTTGAGTGTCTGTTTGAATGGATATTCCCTCTTCTATGACGAGATTTTCTGCTTGAGAAGTGGCAGTGGTTTCTATTTCGGATTCAGTGTTTACATTCTCCTCCATGACTTCTATCTTTTCTTCTGTTATCTTTGTTTCTACCTCTTCAAACTCATTTTCCTTCTCTTCTTCCACAACTACTGATTTATCTTTTATTTCTTCGTTGGTTTCTTCTTCTGAATCGATAATTAACTCTTCTTCTAAGGCTTTTTCCTCAACGTCTTCTTGAGATATTTCACTTACTTCCTCGTTATCTTTTTCTTCCTCCAGTGTTTTTTCTGTAACATCTAGGTTTGCGATCGCTTCTTCTACTTCTACGGCGGTGGATTCAGGGTCAATTTCTTCCTCTAAATCATCAATTTCATCCAAAAGGGATTCTGGTAATTCATCCTTAACCGATGTGGAAGAAGTTTCGGCGGGTGATTTGCGGAAAATATTTCTAATTCGACCAAATAAGTTTGTTGTTGGCTTATTTTCTGTTGTTTCTGTCACATCCTCTGAGATAGCATCTACATTATCTATTTCTATCTCCTCATCATCTGGGGTAGCATCGATTTTTTCTTCTTCTTTATCCTCATCACTAATTGCTATGTCTTTTTCCAACTGAGGAGGGGAAGTTACTTCTTCTATGGTGTCTTTAATAACTTCTTCCCTATATGGTTTAATTTCTGTTTCCGTTGGCGGATTTTTAACTGGAGTTTCTTCTTTTGTGGTTGAAGCGACGGGGGTGGCAGTTTCTTCTTTTTCTTCTGAAGGAGTGGTGAGAGTCTCTGATGGTTTTTCTGGTTGGCTAGTTGTAACAACGGATTTTTTCTTACCTAACTGAGATACCTTTGCCAACAGTTGGGCTATAAATGTTAGCACTGAAAACCCTTCTAAGGCTTGGTTAGATTGAGATTCTGCTGTCTGGGCTTGTCTTAGTTTAGTATTTTCCCAAATAAATGCGATCGCCACTGCAACTCCTGCACATTGTCCTAATAATACAGCACCAGTTATTCTACCTGCACAAATCCATAACACAAGGGCATAAAATAAGCCTAAACCACTCCATAAAAAATCATCTTTCCTGTGTATTTTGGGACGGATAAAAGCATTTATATATAGAGATAAACTGGTTATTGCTACAAGAATTGCCAGAAAATAAGCTAACATCGCTTTTTTACCTTTTATAGATTATTTCTGTGATTATTATAAGTCATTAGTTCAATTAACAATTAGGAAAAGTTAAAAGGCAAGAGGCAACCCCCTCTGTGTCTCCCCTTTTAAGGTGAGAAGGGTAAAAGTGTTTAATTAACACTAACCCCAACACCCTAATACCCCAACTAGGGTTATAAGAAAATAATCGTTACATTTCTTTTCGTTAGTTATGAAGTGTATAACTCTGGTGATAAGCTAAAAAATGCACTAAATTTAAGAAACAAATATATAATGAGCGAATTGCCTTGTCTATTACGGGTTGCCCGTGGTGAAGTTTTAGATCGTCCTCCTGTATGGATGATGCGTCAAGCAGGTAGATATATGAAAGTCTATCGTGATTTGAGAGATAAATATCCTAGTTTCCGTGAACGTTCGGAAAATCCTGATTTAGCTATTGAAATTTCCCTTCAACCTTGGCGCGCTTTTCAGCCTGACGGGGTAATTATGTTTTCTGATATTTTAACTCCTTTACCCGGTATGGGTATTCCTTTTGATATTATCGAAAGTAAAGGTCCTATTATTGATCCTCCTATTCGTAGTTTGGCTCAAATCGAGCAGTTACATCCTCTACAACCAGAGGAGTCTTTACCCTTTATTAAAACTATCCTTAATACTTTACGTCAGGAAGTTGGTAATAAATCAACGGTTTTAGGATTTGTGGGTGCGCCTTGGACTTTGGCGGCTTATGCTATTGAGGGTAAAAGCTCTAAAAATTATGCTGTGATTAAAAGTATGGCTTTTTCCGAGCCTGATATGCTTCACAAATTGCTAGGTAAAATTGCAGATGCGATCGCAACTTATGTACGTTATCAAATCGACTGTGGAGCTCAAGTAGTTCAGATGTTTGATTCTTGGGCAGGAGAATTAAGCCCTCAAGACTATGAAACTTTTGCTTTACCCTATCAAAAAAGAGTAGTAGAACAAGTTAAAGCCACTCATCCTGATACCCCTTTAATTCTCTATATTAGTGGTAGTGCAGGAGTTTTGGAAAGAATGGGACAATCTGGGGTTGACATTGTTAGCGTCGATTGGACTGTAGATATGGCAGAAGCGAGACAAAGACTCGGTAAAGAGATGAAGGTGCAAGGAAATATTGACCCCGGAGTTTTATTTGGCTCACCAGAATTCATTAGGGAAAGAATCCATGATACTGTTGCAAAAGCAGGAAAAGGAGGACATATTCTTAATTTAGGCCATGGTGTTTTAGTGGGAACTCCTGAAGACCATGTTAGGGTTTTCTTTGAAACTGCTAAATCTATTAGATATTAATTGATATAGGAAAGGGCAAGGGGCAAAGAGCAAAAGGCAATTAGTGAATAGTGAATAATTAAAAACTCCTAACTCCTAACTCCTAACTCCTAACTCGTTTCTCCCCAATCCCCTAACCCCGAACTCCGAACTCCGAACTCCGATGTTATCTTTGAAAAAAGAGTTTACCCCTTGCTTTTAAATGTTTTTACCTTCTTGGCTAATAATAGGTGCGATCGCACTTTTGTTGAGCATTGTTATTAATCGCATACCTGCCGATGATTTACGTTGGTTTTTTCGGCTTAAACGTCCCTCATGGTTAACTTTTGAGTTTCTTATTCCCTTTATTTGGATTTTTATTTTTGTCTGTTTAGTCTTATCTGCTAGTTTGGTTTGGGATAGTAATATCAATCTTTTTCCCAAAATAACATTTATGTCTGCCTACGTCATCTTACAAATGTCCATACTTGCTTATACAAGAGTAATGTGTGCTGTGCGTAGTTTAGTGGTAGGAACTGCGATCGGGGCTTTTGGCTTTTTTATTGGTTTAATTTTGGCTTTTTTCGTGGCAAAAGTCGATTATTCTGCATTGGCTCTATTGATGCCATATCTTTTGTGGAGTCCTATTGGTACTTATGTTACATGGGCAATGATTCCTTTAAATCGTAGTGATATATGATATGTAGTTACCTGAGTTATACGAAAAAAGTATTGAAAAATAATGAGTTAAGACTTATGAATTAGCGAAATTTTCCTCGAAAAAATCAATTTTAATAATTTTTTTATCAATTATTATTACTATTCCCTATTCTCTTCTCCACTTTTAGGGGGAGACACAGAGGGGTTTTCCCTGTTCTTTACCTTAACTGGCAATTTTATATCGAACTCATGTTTTCATTAAATAAAAATTTTTCCATCAGGCATGGTTGCACCCTCTAAAATAGCCTCTGACAGATTAACTCCCGATAAGTCTGCATCCCTCAAACTAGCACCACTTAAATTGGTATCTTTTAATATCGCCCCATTGAGACAAGCACCCCAAAGATAAGCACCTCGCAAGTTTGCCCCTGTTAAATCTGCACCTCTTAGATTAACTAAGTTCAAATTAGCAAAACTTAAGTCAGCATTGCGTAAATCTGTTTCACTGAGATTACTTTTCATTAAGTTAGCTTGTATTATTTCTGCTCCTTTCATTTGCCCGTGATACAATTGGACATTTTTTAAATTGGCTTTGTGCAAAACACTGCGACGTAAGAAAGCACCAGTGAGATTACTTCCAGAAAAATCCGCCCCATAAAGTTTTGTACCACTTAATTTTGCTTCTTCTAAATCCATCCCACTAAAATTCAAACCGTGTAAGTCTAAACCGTTAAGAAATGCTCCTTTTAATTTTATGCCGTATAAGGTTGCCCCCCTTAAGTTTGCACCGCTCAACCTCGCATGGTTTAAATTTGTCCAATTTAGATTTGCCCCTTGTAAATTCGCACCCCTAAGATTAATTCCATCGAGATTTGCACCACATAAGTTAACCCCTGGTAGATTTGCCATGTAGAGACTTACCCATGTTAAAATAGCACCGCTTAATGTTGCTCCCTGTAAATCCGCTTTATGTAATTGAGCTCCTCTTAAATCTGCTTTGGTTAAATCGGCTTCTATCAGTTGAGCTTCTTTTAACTTAACAAAACTTAAATTTGCCCCATACAAAAATGCTCCTCTTAAATCTGATTCTAAAAGAAAACAACGTTCCAAATCTGACCATGCAAGATGGGTTTCAATCAGTTTGGAGTAAGAAAAGTTGGAATTACTTAGTTTCATTCCACTTAAATTACTTTTGCTTAAGTTAGTATTGCGAAAATCTCGATCGCCCTCTTGATAGCGTTTAATAACATCGGTAACAGTCATTTCCTTTTCTCCTTAAAAGATAGCGAAATGGGGTATCAAATCATTTCTTATTAACTGATAACATTAAATGAAAAAAACAACCTCTATCTATATTTTATATTCTTTGATTTATCTCTCATTTTTTATCAACAAATCCACACTAAATTTATCGAAACTTGATTTTTATTAATAAAAATACATATCATCTGAGTTTGGAGTTAAGAGTTTGTGGTTACAATTTTTTCTTAATAGAATAAGTGACTCCCAACAATAGAATAAAAGCACCGATGATAACTAACAACTGAGGTATTTCTTGAAAAAACCACCATGCAAATAAACTGGAAATAACAGGCTCAAATAAAATCAATAAAGAAATAGTAGTAGGGGAAAAATATTTTAAAGACCAATTTAAACTTGTATGACCAATTATTTGAGAGATAATAGCCATTAAAATTAAATAGATATAAATATTGAGGGAATGACCTCCATAGCTAGTTCCGAAAAGGAGTGGTAAAGGTAATAAACATAATGCTCCTGTGAGGTAAGCAATAATAATGTACTGTTTTGTGGTCAATCCTTTCTGCTGTGCTAATGTGCCTAGTAAGATATAGCCACTAGCAAACCAACTACCCATTAATGCTAGTATTGCACCTAACAAGGGATTTGAGCTAAAACTATTACCATCATGGGCAAAGGCAATCAATACACTACCTAAGAGTGCGATCGCAATACCAATAATGGTTTTTCGAGTTAATTTTTGTCCTAAACACCACCAAGAAAGCAAAGCCACCCACAAGGGATTGGTAGTTACGAGACTAACCGAAGCGGCAATGGAGGTAAAACCTAATGAACTTATCCATGTGGCAAAATGTAGCCCCAAACAAATACCAGCCCCTAAGCCATAATAAACACCAGAATTATTTTTCTTGATTTTCCATAAATCACCATAAGAGGGAATTAAGAGAAGAGCAGAAATTATTAACCTACTCGAAGCGATAAATAAACTAAATCCAATGGTAACTTCATTTATTTCCTGTTGAGATAAACGCACAAATATAGCGGCTAAAGAAACACAGATAATGCCAACTCCTAGAATAGTTCTTTTTTGCCAGTATGATGGAATGTTCACTTATGAAAAATTGTATGTATATTTTTTAAATTTTTATGATGAATGATATAAACAAAAATTAATAATAATTAATAATATATTATCTTTCTGTCTTTTATTTCCTTACTGAAGTATAGTAAATTTAGATGCAAACTAGCTTATAATTTAGATACCCAATGATAAATACTAAATAACATTTTAGGGAGTTCAATATGGATAATTATTCTCCTGCTCACGTCACTTTAATTAATAGTAAATTAAAAGAAAAAGTAGAGTATATTCTTTCTAGTCAATCTCTTAATTTAATGGGCAGATCTCCCGATTGTCAAGTGGTTTTAGATCCTCAAGAATATATTACTGTCTCTCGTTATCATGCACAAATTCAGTTAATAGAAAAAGATGATAATTTTTATTGGCAAATAGAAGATAAAGGAACAACTAATGGTACTTTTATTAATGGGGAAAAAATTATTTCTCCTTATACCCTCAAAAGCGGCGATCGCATCTTATTAGGATTAAAAGGACCAGAATTTATTTTCACCACAGAAATATTAAATCCAACGGTATTAGTCGAAGATTCTCCTCCAAAAATTAATCAAGATAAAGATAAATTAGAAAATCAGAATATAGAAACTGGGGAGCTAAAAGAAGATATAACATATAATAAAACTAATAAAGAAAAAATAGTTGCTAATAAAACAGAAAAACAAGAAAATAATCAAAATTTACCTCAAGAAAAAGTAACAGATAAACCAAAAATTGAGAAAGAAAAAATAGACCTTGATGCTTATTTAAAACCAATTAATATTCCTGAAAAAAATCTTTTTAATTTAGTCAATTTTCAAGAAATAGCTACCTTAGAAATAGATAGCAAAGAGGTTCAATGTTGTGTATTTAATCCTCAGAATCAATTAATTGTAACTGCACTCTCTAATAAAAATATAGAAATATGGGAATGGCAAACAAAAACAAGAATATTAACCCTAGAAAATGCCCATAGGATTAATATAAATAGCGTAAACTTTAGTCATGATAGTAAAAAATTAATTAGTGGTGGTAGCGATAAAATAGTTAAAATTTGGGATATAGAAAATCAAGCAGAAATAGCATCTTTATCAGGGCATAAAATGGCAATAAATACCCTCTGTTTTAGTCAGGATGATAAATTATTAGCTAGTAGTGGCAGTGATAAAATAATAAAAATTTGGAATGTAGAAAATCAAGCAGAAATAGCATCCTTATCAGGACATAAAATGGCAGTAAATAGCCTTTGTTTTAGTGATGATAACCACTATCTAATCAGTGGAGGAGGAGATAAATTAATCAAAATTTGGAATATAGAAAAACAAGAAGAAGAAAAAACCATTAAAGTAGAAAGTAAATCCCCTATTCAATCCTTAACTTTTAGTCCTGATAATACGTTAATTATTTGTTTGCTTCAAGACGGGAAAATTAGTGTTTATGATCGAGAAAAAGAAACAGAATTAATAACTCTAACATCTCCTGATATATGGGGAGAATTAATTGCAATTAATCGAAATGGAAATTTATTCATCAGCAAATCTCCAGATAAAGGCATTGTTATTGGGCAAATTTAACCCTGTTGTTTACCCTCGGCAACACCACTTTTTCATCAACCCTCAATTAAAACCATCAAGTCTGTTACCTGACACCCGAAACTTAACCAAACCCAATATCCTTATGCCAAACTGAGGTTAATTAATTCCCAAAGTTGGGAAAAATAAAAAATTATATATTTCTGCTATATTTGCTAATATTAGTTAATTCTAATCAAAATCTCCCAATGACTTATGTTAGCCCACGATACCTTACCCAAAAAGAATACTAATGCTGTCGTAAAAAATAAATCCCTTAATCAAAGAGATTTTCGCCGTAAATCCAGTCATTTCCACAATCAAGAACAAACCGTAAATAAAAACCCTAGGCGCGTTCAAGAAAGAAATAGTAATACTTCTACTTCTCAGTTTTCAGAATCAATACAGTATCCTCTATGGTTAAAAAGTTTTATCGTCCTTAATCATTTTTCATCTGTTATTTGTGGTCTGAGTGTTGGTACAGCATTAGTAATTTATGGCATGACAGTTTATGCTCCAAAGCAGTGGACTAATAAATATCATCAGTTACAAAATTTGCAAAAACAAGAAAGACAATTTACTTTTACCGATGAAGTACTGAAAGATACATTGGCGGAATCCGCCCAGCAACAGGGATCTGGCTTTGTAAATCCAGACCAAAGTAAGCCCCCTATTTTCTTACCAGAAACTAACGCCACTGCCATTACCCCAAAACCAATTAACCCAGTCAAAATAAAAAAAGTCAAACCTATTTATCCTGTTGCCTATTAAGATTAAACCGATTGGCTCTCTTGCTTCTCGTCGTGATAAATTGTTGGTTAGGGCAGGAAAGAGGAAAAAGGGAATTATTGAATAATAATTTATAAACTTTTAACTTTATATTTAACCTGAAACCAGAAACTTTTTTAAGAAGTAATTTATCATAAACTACGATAGAAGAATCAACTTATTTCTTTTTAGTCAATTGTTTGTAATAATGCTAAGTTATTTAACTTCCTCAAGATGAATGTTTTTAAGCTAAAATCTGACAATGATCATGTTGGTAACTCTCAATCTAACAGTAAATTGAGTAACCTAAAATTAGCCTTTACTCAGTTAAATTTTGATACATGGATTAGACTATTACTGATTTGGTTGTTTTTAGTTTTTGGAGCGACTGGTTTAGGATGGCGACTATATAAACTACAAATAGTCAAAGGAGATGAGTTAGTTAAACTGGCAAAACAGCAACAAACCTATAACTTTCGTCCATATATTCCTCGTCGCTCGGTTACAGATGCACGGGGTAATGTTATTGCCCTTGATAAAGTGGTTTATAAGGTTTATGTTCATCCTGTGATGTTAAATGAAGATAAGGATATAGTTGCTGAAAAATTAGCAACCATTCTTACAGATAGAGACAAAAATGAGATTTTAAAAGTTTTAAATAGCGGTGACACTGGTATCGTTTTAGCTCGAACCGTGACGGAAGACCAAGGAAATAGTATTAAAAGATTGGGATTTGAAGGGATTGACCTAGAAAAACGCTATGCTCGTTTTTATCCCCAAGGGGAGTTGTTTGCTGACATAATTGGTTATGTGGATACAGAACATAGTGGACAGGCAGGAATAGAATATAGTCAACAAGATTTATTAGAACGGGATTTAACTCAACTAGATTTAAAATCTATGATGACGGTAAAAAAAGACGGTGAAGGGGCTATTATTCCTGCTTCTTTGCCAGATGGTATCGTCCAATTAGATGATTTACAACTGCAACTTACCCTTGATACAAGACTACAAAGGGCGGCAAGGGATTCTCTCAAAGCACAAATTAAAAAATTTAATGCGAAACGAGGGGCTGTTATTGTTATGGATGTGCATACAGGGGAGATAGTTTCTCTGGTAAGTGAACCTACTTACGATCCTAATAATTATTCCAGCTATGATTTTGCTCTTTACAAAAATTGGACTGTAACAGATAGTTATGAACCGGGTTCAACTTTTAAACCCATAAATGTTGCGATCGCACTTGATGAGGGAGTAATTAATTCTACCTCAAGGGTATTAGATGCACCTAGTGTAGTAATTGATGGATGGCCGATTTCTAATGCTTCTAAAACAGGAAAAGGGTGGGTTAGTATTACCAAAGCCTTAGAAGATTCTAGTAATACAGCGATGATTTATACCATGAAAAAACTAAGCCGAGAAAAATACTACCAAAGATTAGAAGAATTAGGCTTAGATAAACTAATGGGGGTTGATTTACCTTTTGAAGCCACAGGATACGTAAAACCGAAAAGTATTTTCACCGCCAGAGACATCGAAACAGCAGTATCAGCCTTTGGACAGGGATTATCTCTCACACCATTGAAATTAGTTCAACTTCATGCGTCTCTCGCTAATGGAGGAAAGTTAGTTACCCCTCACGTTGTTAAAGGTTTAGTCAATGCAGAAGGAGAAATAGAATCGAGTGCTTCCTTGAAAACTAAGCAAATATTTTCTCCCGAATCTGCTCGTAGTGTCACTTTAATGATGCAATCAGTAGTTGCTAACGGTACAGGTAAAGCCGCTCACATCGAAGGCTATCACATAGGGGGTAAAACGGGAACAGCCCAAAAACATGATGGTAGAGGAAGATATAAAGCAGATGCTAAAATCACCAGTTTTATTTCCATTTTACCTAGTGATGATCCTCAATATATTGTTTTTGCAGTGGTAGATGAACCAAAAGGAGCAAATACTTATGGCTCAACTGTTGCCGCTCCTGTAGTTAAAGATGTTATTAAAGCCATTATTCGGACTTATGGACTTCCTCCCTCCTATACTCCTCAAAAGAAAGAATAGATTTCGTCTGAGATATTGGGGTATTAGAGGATTGGATGAATAATTTTAAAAAGTAGTTTAGGGGATTTCGGGGTTCGGAGTTCGGAGTTCGGAGTTCGGAGTTCGGAGTTAGAAGTTATTAATTATCATCAACTATTTACCTTTGCCCTTTGCCCTTTGCCCTTTGCCCTTTTAACTTTCACCTTTGCCCCCTGCCCCCCACTTCTTCCTAAATCTGCTACCAAAGCGAGAAAATTTTATGTCTAACTGAGGTGAGTTAAGATTCCAAAAATTTATTCTCTGATAGTATCAATGAGGAATTGTTTGATTTGGCTCGAATCCTCCTCGGAAACTGTGGCAATATTTAACATTTTTGGTAATAATTCTATGCGATCATCAAATATGGACTCAATTTGGCGGAAACCACTTAAATAACTATGGACAGGTAAATCGGATTTTGGTAATAACTCTATTTGTCGGCAGATGGTGGGATTTAGTTCATAGTCTAGGGCGTGCCATGCTAAACACTGGGATAAGCACCCTAACATATTTAAGGCAACTTGAGGTTTGATGATTACATGGTGCAACTGTTCTAGGGCAAATTGAGCGATTCCTTCTACCTGTTTAAAGTCAATTCTATACTCTTCAGGTTGTCCGGGGCTAATTAAACGACTTAACGCCCATGCGGCTTTTTCTTGTTGTCCCAAATGTTTGCTCGTTTTTAAAACGTTTTTCAGGAAGTTAAGGTTATTGGAGTTGCATTGACCACATTTACCTAGTGAGTTCAAAAATACTAGAGAGCTTGGTTCTCTTTGAAAACACTTAAAGGCTTCTATTAGTTTGAGATCAAACCCTTCCCATAATAGTTTACCCGGAATATTTGCGATCGCCTGATAAAGTTTATTATCTAATCGGGCTAAATCCTGATTAATTTTCATTTGAATCCACTGTTCAAATTTAATCTCAGCACTTTTTAAGGCGAGAGATT
Source organism: Cyanobacterium sp. Dongsha4 (assembly GCF_036345015.1). Classification (NCBI taxonomy): domain Bacteria; kingdom Bacillati; phylum Cyanobacteriota; class Cyanophyceae; order Chroococcales; family Geminocystaceae; genus Cyanobacterium; species Cyanobacterium sp. DS4. Next base: position 2,779,826 of record NZ_CP084098.1, read on the forward strand.
CTTCTGGGTTGAGAGAGGCTAAAATTTCCCCCAAACACAATACCGCTAAATAACTACGGGTTGGATGGTTAGATGTTCCCCAAAAACTATCCATTTCTAGCCATCGCAGTAAATCATTGACGATTTCTCCTCGATTAGATGCGATCGCGCTTAACTTAGTTAAATCACGACGGCGATCATGTAAACGAGCATTATTGAAATTGCGATCTAACTGATAGGCTACGTCTTCCCAATCTTTAAATTTTACTTGCACGCCATCGTCAATTTCTTTACCTTTACGAGTGCGAGAAATATGGGGAATTAAAGTTTTAGGGTCAAATTCACTAGCCACTTTCAAGGTTTTAGTGGTGGCCACAAAACCGTTGTTATGATGATCAGAGGCAACCTCTAACTTAAATCGTGCTTTCTCATTTTTTTGAGATACTAAAGTTAATAACAATCGTTCATCAAAAGTGTATTCTACCTCCAAATTGAGAGGATCACCCGGTTGTAAATTAGCTTCTAAAATTTCATTGAAAGATACCCCCCGTGAACGTTGTAAATTGGTATTTACATTAGGTTTACTACCCATGCCCACCCAAATATCAAAACTTAGATAGCCTTCAGCTAAGGAAGGTAACTTCAAACCATTCAGACTGGTTTTGTAAGGGTATTTTTGTCCTTGGGCAATTAATAATCTTAATCCTGTTGTATCTTCTTGATTGGTTTGCAAATAGATATGGGTAGGATTAACTCTTTCCACAGATTTTAATGCCCCTGCCGCATATAAACTTGCACCCCTTGCCACCGCTAAATCGGGATTCCCTTCATCTAAAATGGGAATATTACCAAAAAGCTCTCTTAATCTGTCTTTTATCGGAGGAAAATAAGTCATACCCCCGTTGAGCAAAATTGCGTCCACTTCTGGTATTTTTCCAGTGGTGATTTTCGCCTTTAACAATACATCTAAAATTGGTACGACAAAAGTATCAAAGCGGTCAGTAAAAGGGGTTTCATCAAAAGCAGTTTCGGGGTTCATGGCTTGTAACATCTCCAAATTGAGATCAGGGCAGAGTAAATCTGCTAAAATCAAACTCATCTTATCGACACTGATATAATGGCGAATGGGTAATTGATTATCTAAAAAAGTACCTTGAAAAGCCAATTTAAAGTTATTTTTATCATTAGTAGAAAAATACTCAGATCCCCATAATTTCTTAAATTTTTCTGCATAAAGAGGCAATTCATACCCTAATTTATCTCGATCAGCAGGAGACAAATTAACATTATTAACTGCATTCTTTAAAATATAATTAGCAATTAATTGATCAACTTTATCCCCTCCAACACGGGTACGAGATCCGATTGCAACATCATTGATCAAAAAAGTATTACTATTACTATCCCACTGCACCTGATGTAATGTAACATCTAAAGTACCTCCCCCCAAATCATAAACCATGATATTTGCAGGGGTATTAACATCAAAAGCAGGAGGAATATCACCCCGTTGCATCGAGTAAAGAAAATCATACAAAGCCCCTTGAGGTTCAGATAATAATACAACATCTTCCTCTTGCCAACCAGCCAACACCGCCGCCTTTCTCGTTGCTTCAATGGCATCTGATTCATAGGAAGCAGGATGAGTAATCACCACACCTCCCACATTGGTATATTTATCTAACAACTGCTGACGGCAAAAATTTAACACTTGAGAAGCCGCCTTTTCAGGAGAAACTTTTCCCGATGTCAGAGAATATTCAAAGGGTTTCCCATCAAGGTTATATCCCATATTGTGTTTCCATGCCAAAATAGTTTGATCTCGGAAAGCATAAGCATTACTCTTAATATGTCCACCAATTTCTCCTTCGTCTGCCGAAGTAAAACGCACTCCAGAAGGAATAATTGCCTTTTTCACCAAGCTACCATTTTCATCCTTTACAGGCACTTCCACCACTGAAGCATTCCATTCCTTTCTCAGAGTATAATTAGCTAAAGACATAACAGTATTAGTTGTACCTAAATCTATCCCCACATAAGTAGGTTGCATTACCTCCGTAAGAATTTCCACATAATTAGCATTTTCTCTGGACTTATTACCGATTTGATTACCAATTACTAGGGATTTTATGCCTTTAGATTGAAGATAGCTAAAAAGTCGAGCATAGTCATTATCATTACTAACAATTGCCACTAAATTAATAGCTAATTTACTATTATTAATTAACTCATCTACGGTTTGAAAGATTAAATTATCTACTTCTTGAGAAACAGGATTTAAGCCGGGGGTTAATTCAAAACGATAGTCAAATTTACGAAAACTACTACCATAGGCAGTTAAGACAGAAGGAGTATTAGAAAAAGCTCTTTTGACAACCATATTGCCGTATTTACCACATAGTTGCTCAATGGTTTCTAATCTCGGTTTAATATTATCTAAATCTAATAAAACAGCAATATTGTACATAATTTTTTCCTCTTGATTATCAAATATTTAGGCACAAGTTAATTAATTTCTAATTTTCAATTTCTTCCACTTTTGCAGGGGTAACAATTTCTTCTCCCACTTTCCAACCACAGGCAACACATTGAACTTTTTTTACTTCTTCTTTACTGGTGAATTGACTACCAGAAATATAGTTATATTTGTTGTTGTCTAAATCTTCTCCTGTGATTTCTAATATGGCTTCTGTATCTGGTGGAAAAGGTTGAATATTTAACGTAGAAAAAGCCTTAAATAAATTTTCTAAATTAATAAAACAAGTGAGGGTATCTTGAGTTGATAAACCTTCATTATTTTCTAGTAATTTATCAATCTTTTTATAAAGGCTAAAGAGTTGATCTAAAACAGGTTGTTGTTGTTCATCTTGGAGAGATTTAGCTAATGTATAAACTGCTTCTTGTAAGGAGTTTTCTTTTATATCTTGAATTTCTCTTTCTAACTCCTGACTCTCATTTTCTAGTCTGCTAATTTCTGCCCTTAAATTATTTTCTGTTTCCCCTAATTCTTGAACTAAATTTTGTGCGGCTTTTTCTTTTATATCAGTCCTAGTTAAATTAAATTCTTTTTGTAATTGATAACCAAATTTACCAATATATTCTGATGCACCGAATTGAATTATAGTTTGATAGGATTCAGAATTAAGAAGGAAATATTTATTTTTTTCGTCTAGGTAATAGGGTAGTTGATGCAAAAACCAAAAACTTCTTTCCCTTGAGCGATTAAAGTTATCGATGATGTTTGCAAAGTTTTCTAATTTAATTAAATCAAGTTGATCGCTGTTAACAATTTTTTCAAATAAATCGACAAATTCTGATATTTTTTGATGCCAAAAAGTGATAAATTTATCTGGTCTAATACTATATTGGCGAGAGAGATGGTAATAAAAATTTTCGGCTTTGTTATATTCTTCGTCGTCTAATTCGTCTAATTCGTCTAATAAGTCATCCCAATTATTTGTTTTATAGTTGAGCAATTTATCTAAACATTTAATCTGAATAACTGCTAGTTCGGAATATTGTCTTTTTTTACCGAAACTTCTAGGGGTTATATCTCCTAAAGCACGATCGAGAAAAAGGGTTAATTTGCCCCAAGGAGAAGACGTTAATTCAGCTTGAGAAACGGGATTTTTCTGTTTATTAATAATGGGTTTAGGTTTTGTATTTCTTTCAAAGGCTTTTGCATTTATTTTCTGGAAAAAATCAGGTCTATTCATGAAAAATACCCACCGTATATAGAATTATGTTTTTCGGGTGCTTATCTATATATCAGTAGCGATTTTCAATTTTATGCAAAGTGATAATAATTTTTTGAAAGAATAAAAATGAAATTATATGTAATCAGAATTGAGCTTAAATAGTTATTCCTCATTTCTGATACTTTATTTCTGGTGCTTTTTCAATCTATGCTACGAAAAATGTAAAAGTAAGTGACGACTAGAATCTAAGGAGATTAATTTTTGTTTCTGCATATCTCCTAATAGTCTTGTTACTGTTACTCTGGTTGTACCGATCGCATCTGCTAAATTTTGATGAGTAAATCTAACTTTAATTCTAATTTTATCCTCTTTGGTTTCCCCTAAATATGCACCGAGAAGATTTAATAATTTTAGCAGACGTTCTTCTATTCTTTTCAAAGTTGCGATCGCTAATAACTCCTCTGTTTGACGAATACGGGTAACAGTTTCCGTGAGAATTTTTTGAGCTAAATTAGGATCATGTTCAATTTCTTCCAAAGAAAACCATTGTAAATAAACATCAGATAAAGCCTTAGCCTGAAAAGTATCGAGATTAGTAAACCACAAGCCGAAAAAATTGCCCGTTTGTGACCATCCTAATAAAGTTTCCTCTCCCAATGCACCCACTTTGAAAAGTTGTACAACTCCTCTATTAACTTGCCAAATGCCTTGAGCAATTAAGGGTATTTCTTCCCCCCGCTCATAAAAATGTAATCTTCTTTCTCCGGAACGTAATTGAGTTTTCAGATTATGATTGGAAGGATAACCCAGTAGCATAATAAATACTGTTATTGAGAATACATTGATTTAAGCATTAGGTTAACAGAACAAAATTAAGAACAGGTAAAGGTTTCTCACTTTATAGAATCTTTTTTCTCCCAGATTTTATTGAATTGTTACCTTCAAGAATATATACACTTTCTCTCTATTTTCTTTAAAATAAACTGATAATAAATAAAAAACACCTGCTACCTGATACCTTTTTCCTAACTTCTATTTAACTGCCAAATACGAGTTACTAATGCGGAGGCAACAACTAACCAAACGCAAGAGGGAAGTATTAGCCACCCAGAAGAAGGGATTATCTGCCAGTAAACCACAGCGAGAATAATAGATGATAGTAATGGCCCTAATATTACAACAGGCACGGCTAAGGCGTATCTACCTTCAACGGTGAAAATAGTATTCCATGTATCTCCCAAGGCTAAATGAATAGCAAAGACAATTAAGGGAATAGCAAGAAAATTTTGGTCTAATTTTTGCCACACTAGGTAGGATGAGACGATTCTTAATACCCCAATACTCATCCACACTATAGGAAATACGAATGGAGGAGGAGCCCATTTTGGACGAATAACTTGATCATATTGACGGCGCGATCGAGTATTATCAAGAGGGGAGAAAAATCGAGAACGAATAGTAAAAAAGGTGAGAAAAAGACATACTATTGATACATTGATTTTCTCATCTAAATTGTATTTAATTAAATTCTCAAAACCCTTATTAGCTAACCATAGAGTCAAGGTCATTAAGCCAATTTGAGCTAGTGTTCCAGCAACATAACTGAATATTTTTTGTCCGTTTAAAGGGGTGTTTTCTTGATTACTATTTTGGCTTTCTTTTTTTACACCCATGACGGTGTTTACAGTGCCTGATAACCAGTTATTAGTCATTTTTTCCTTAATTTATGATAATTGATAATAGTGAAAAATATTTTACTTTTTTTTGCGATCTTCCCAACGATAGAGAAAAACCATAATAGCAATTACTGTTATTTGTACAAATAAATTATAAATGTTATCACTAATGTTTTTTCCTGCTAATAATTGAGCGAAAAAGATAAAAGCTCCGATCGCACCTGATGCTCCCAAACCTAAATAAATAAACTTTCTTAAACCCTTATAGGGGGCTTCTGCTTCTGCTTTTAAATAGGCATATTTTTCAGAACTTAATTTATTATTTTTCTGATTATTAGAATTATTATTCATAAAAACTATTTAAAAATAAAATGTTGTTTAATCATATCAAATAAAGAACAATCCCAATAGTCATAATGACCTATAATGAGATCATCTTTTAATTTTAGTTCACTTCTTCCTGATACAGAAATAAAAGGTTTCCACGGTAATGGACTATTCCAAGACATTGTCCAACGGGTATTAATTTGATTTTCTATTTGATTTATTTCATGTAATTCTAAGTTTAAATTACTAAACCATTTTCTTAAAAAAGCAATCATTTCCTGATATTTTTCAAGTCCATAAAAATCATAAACAGGGTCTTTAAAGTGGACATTTTCGGCATAAATTATATAGGTTTGATCTTCAGGAAATTTTTGATAATCCTCTTTGATAATATCGATTAAACTCATTTTTTTTATATTAATTTATACTAAATTAGAAAACTGTATTTGATAAATAGTCCAAATATCCACTAACCAGAGAAAAAAGGTAAAAAAGAATAAAAAAATATACATCCAAGGTTGTGCTAAAGGACGAATATCTGTAGTGTCAATGTTAGTTTTATTCTGCACCTGTTTAACCATTTTGGCAAAACCAGCAATTCTCATGGGTAGTAAATAGGCTTTATCTCTATTTTTTGAGACAAAATAATAGACTAATCCTCCTTGCCCCGTCGTACGCATTTTCAGACTGTCAATTTCTCTCCAAGATAAATGCCATCCCTTACGCCATAACCATTTTACCCATTGAGGATAAGTAACGGCTATACCCTCATCATCAACCATAACTCTTTCACTTAAAATAGCAAAAATTGCGATCGCACCTAAGCCAATTAATAGCGAAAGTAACCAAATAGGGAAATTAAGAGAAGTTGTTTTGAGCAGAAAAGGCAAAGGAATTGTTAAGGCGAAATAAAGATTAAGAAGGGTTATTTTGATTAAAGGAGAAATAGGATAAATAGATGATTCCATAATAATAGTTATGCTGTCTAAGGTTATAAATTGATGCCACAAGAAAACTTTAGCTTACCCCAACTTAAATGAAGTTATACGGGGGCAGTGAGTATAATTTATCGGCGGGAAATATCCATTAAAAACTGCTTACTATTTTTCACAAATTTTGATTTGGGCATATTACTATACCAACGAAATAAAACTTTTCCTAATAATTGAGGATCATGGCGAACATAAGCACTATCTCGGTTTTCACTCATGACATTGGCTTTAACAATTCTGCGACCCAATTTTTCCACCTCTTCCCGATCTAAATATACAGGATGACAATGTTTTTCTGCATACTTTCTTAAAGCCTCTGGAGAAGGTTGTCTTCCCTGCACCAAAACCGCATCAAATATTTTCTTCCCACACACCTTATCTATCGCTTTAATATGATCACTAACTGTATAACCATCAGTTTCCCCTTTTTGGGTCATTATATTACAAACATAAATTTTAGGAGCAGAACTATTCAAAATAGCTTCTTTAATTTCAGGCACTAGCAAATTAGGAATAATACTTGTGTATAAACTACCCGGCCCTAAAATGATATACTCTGCCTGTTGAATTGCCTTAACTACCGCAGGAGTAGCAGGTGGATTGGTGGGATTACATCCTAACTCAACTATTTTCCCCCTAGCAGAGGGAATATTAGACTCTCCATAAATCACTCTACCATCCTCTAATCTCGCCCACAAAGTAACATCTTCTAGGGTTGCAGGTAAAACTTTCCCCTGAATCGCTAATACCTTAGAACTTTTTGCGATCGCACCTTCTAAATCACCAGTAATATTAGTCATAGCGGTTAAAAATAAATTACCAAAACTATGACCATTTAATCCTTCCCCTGCGGTAAAACGATACTGGAATAACTCTGTTAACAATTTTTCTTCGTCAGCCAAAGCCGCCATACAATTACGAATATCTCCGGGAGGTAAAATACCCATTTCTCGTCTAAGCCTTCCCGATGAACCCCCATCATCAGCAACCGTTACAATAGCGGTAATATTGGCACTATATTCCTTTAAACCCCGTAATAAAGTTGATAAACCAGTACCACCTCCAATAGCTACTATTTTTGTCCCCTTATTTAAACGACGATAATGCCAAAGCACATCGATTAATTCTTCATCTTTATTTGGTTTTAAAACCTCTGTAATTGAGCCTAAAGTGCGAGTTTGCCCCCAAAATAATAAAAATAAACCCAGAAACAAAACTAAGGGGCCAGAAATATGACTAGGAATATAATTAGTAATTTGATCTAAAATATTAAAAATAAACTCGAAAATGCGAAAAACAGGAGTTAAGTTACTCCAAATAGCTAATCCTAGGGCAATCATAAAAGCCCCAATCACACTGGTAAGTAACCAACGCTTCACGAAAATTCCGGGGGAAAGCCATTTAAAAAGATGATTGACTTTTTTTCGGTGTCGGGGTTTTTTTTCCATAATCTTTGAAGGATTTTCTGCAAAACAGGGATAGTAGTTTAATTAATCAAGATTATATCTGAATTCTCAAAAACAAATCGGGGTAACGATGCGAGGTGAAAGGGGGAAGTAGAGAATAGGGGTATTGTTAGGAGTTAGGAGTTAGGGGTTTTTAATTCTTAATCATTTACCATTGCCCATTGCCCTTTTAACTTTGCCCTTTTCACCATCACTCATCGATGAAAATTTATCCCAAACTCAGGTTACTTAGTTAATTTTACTGAGACTAATGCTGAAAATACCCAATTTATTACAAGTTTGTTCGTCATGTTTAATACCTAGTCTAAAATAGAGAGAGCAAAGGTGTCTTTTTATATTTTTAATCTCTTTAATTACCTATCACAAAACCCCCAATAATGCCTTCCCCCGATCATTTTTTGTATATTGAATCTTCAGAGAATAACTTTTTGCCTCGGCAATCTCCTCCTGCTGGTTGGAAATATATTGTAGTTGCGATCGCATATTTTGTCACAGCGATACTTTCAGATTACTTTACTACTTATCCAGAAACAGGTTCAACCCCCATTTGGATTGCGGGGGGAGTAGGAGTAGGTTTGATATGTATTTGGGGAGATTCTTTGTGGTGGGCTTTATTAATAGGTATTTTAGGGGCAGAAATATTTATTTATCAAAGTTGGTTAGGCATTCCTGAGCTAATTTTAACTTTCACTATTACGGCAATTTCCACTTTAGGTAAGTTATTTGCAGTTTATTTAATTCGATTATCCGTTGGTAGCTATCAATTCATTTGTCATATAGAAAGTACCATTAAGTTTATTGCCTATGGTTGTTTTCTGAGTCATTTACCAGTAGCAGTATTATGTTCATTAATAATTTGTTTATTAGGAAAAGCACCTTGGGAATTGTATTTCGACATAAGTTTTACATGGTGGTTAAGTGATAGTTTCGGTATCTTAGTTTTTACCCCTTTAATTATTGCTTGGAATAACTATTTCTCTGGCTTCTTGGTGAAAATTAATCATCGTTACTGGCAAACAATCATCATTGTCGCTTTAACTATCATTATTATTTACTACGTTTCTATTGGCTATAACGTTGAATATTTATTTATACCGTTACTGGTGTGGACGGTTTTTCAGTTTCAGGAATTAGGTGGAACACTACTAACTTTTATTATTACCATTAGTTTAGCAGTAACAACTATCAAGGGTAATAGTTCTTTTTCCCAAGATAATATTAGAAGTTCTTTACTTTTTTTACAATCTTTTATTGCCTGTATTGCTATTACAACTTTAGTCTTGAGTGCTGTATTAAATGAAAAAAATCAAACGGAAAAAGACTTAGCTTCCGCAAATGAAGACTTGAGAGCAACAAATTTACAGTTAAAAAATTTAACCAAACAACAAAGGGAAGATAGACTACAAAGAGAAAAAATTTTAGTGGAATATAATAAAGCCTTAAAAACTCAGCTAAACTTGGCACAGGCAAAAGAAAAAGCAGAAAGTGTGGCTAAAGCTAAAAGTGAATTTCTCGCAAACATGAGTCATGAAATTCGCACTCCGATGAATGGGGTAATCGGTATGGCACAATTATTATCTCTTACTCACCTTAATGAAGAGCAAAAAACTTATGTTCATACTATTATCGATAGTGGGGAAACTTTGCTAACTATCATTAATGACATTCTTGATTTTTCCAAAATTGAATCAGGTAATTTACAATTAGAAGAACGCCCCTTTGCTTTTCGGGAAATTATCAAAACTATTGTTAATCTACTTTCTCCCCAAGCAGAAAAAAATAACATCCAAATTTCTTGCTTTATTGCCCCACAAATTCCCTCTAACTTATTGGGGGATAGTATTCGTTTCAGGCAAATACTACTTAATTTAATGGGTAATAGTATTAAGTTTACTCAGGTTGGTCGCATTAATGTCTATGCAGAGATAAAAAACGTTTATAGTCAACAGGAATGGCAAGAATATGAAATAATGATCAGAGTGGAAGATACTGGAGTTGGCATAGAATGCGATCGCCTTTCTTATTTATTTAAACCATTTTCCCAAGCAGATAATTCCATTACCCGTAAGTATGGTGGCACAGGTTTAGGGTTAGCTATTAGCAAAACTTTAATTAACCTCATGGGAGGCACAATTTGGGTTGAAAGTAACGGAAATATCGGTGGTTTTCCTCCAGAAAACTGGTTTTATCACCGTCCAGAAAAACAACCCGGATCAACATTTTATTTTACATTTAGGGCAAAAGAAGTTCTTAAATGTTATTTAACCTCAAAAAATTCGTCTTTTATTGTCGAAGATTTAGACAATATCAAACCATCAAATCTCAAGATTCTTTTAGCAGAAGATAACCTCGTTAATCAAAAAGTTACTCTTTCCTTCTTAAAAAAACTGGGATATAGTGCAGACATTGCCAAAAATGGACTAGAAGTCTTAAACAAAATTGAAAACAATAATTACGACATCATCTTAATGGATGTACAAATGCCCGAAATGGATGGTTTAACCACCACCAAAAAAATTAGAAAAATGTCCATCAAACAACCTTTTATTATCGCTTTAACTGCCAACGCTTTAGATCAAGATCAACAAATGTGTTTATTTGCAGGAATGAATGATTATATTCGCAAACCAGTGAAAATAGATGAACTTAATCAAGCTATTTTGAAAATTAAGAGTTAAAAGGGCGGCATTGGGCAAGGGGCAAAGGTAAATAGTTGATGATAATTAATAACTTCTAACTCCGAACTCCGAACTCCGAACCCCGAAATCCCCAAACTAAGGTATTATAAGGGTTATGGTTTATTTTTCTCAATTTCAGAAACAAAGTATAAAGTATTATGAGTAAGTCTTTTGATTATGATTTAATTATTATAGGTGCTGGTGTAGGAGGTCATGGTGCCGCTTTACACGCTGTTAAATGTGGTTTGAAAACTGCCATTGTTGAAGCAGGAGACATGGGTGGTACTTGTGTCAATCGTGGCTGTATCCCTTCTAAAGCCCTTTTAGCCGCTTCTGGTAAGGTAAGAGAGTTAAGAGAAACTGAACATTTACAGTCTATGGGCGTTACTGTTGGCGGTGTTAGTTTTGACAGAGGTGCGATCGCATCTCATGCGGGGGATTTAGTTAGTAAAATTCAATCAGACTTAACTAATAGCTTAACCCGTTTAAAAGTAGATATTATCAGAGGTTGGGGTAAAGTAGCTGAATCTCAGAAAGTAATTGTTATTGGTGATGATGGTTCAGAGAAAGTCATCACAGCGAAAGATATTATGTTATGTCCGGGTTCAGTGCCTTTTGTGCCTAGAGGGGTAGAAGTGGATGGTAAAACCGTTTATACTAGCGACCAAGCAGTAAAATTAGAGTCTTTACCCCAGTGGATTGCCATTATCGGTAGTGGTTATATTGGTTTAGAATTTGCTGATGTTTATACAGCTTTAGGCTCAGAAATTACTATGATTGAAGCGATGGATCAATTAATGCCTACCTTTGATCCTGATATTGCTAAAATTGCCGAAAGAGTATTAATTAATAGTCGTGACATCGAAACCTATACGGGCGTATTTGCCACCAAAATCACCCCCGGAAATCCTGTAAAAATAGAATTAACAGACGCTAAAACCAAAGAAATAGTTGATGTATTGGAAGTTGACGCTTGTTTAGTCGCTACAGGGCGTATTCCTGCCACCAAAAACCTCGGTTTAGAAAATCTGGGTATTGAAACCGAAAGAGGTTTTATCCCCGTCAACGATAAAATGCAGGTTTTAAAAGATGGTAAAGTCGTACCCCATTTATGGGCAGTAGGCGACGCTAATGGTAAAATGATGTTAGCCCATGCCGCATCAGGACAAGGTATCATTGCCGTAGAAAATATGTGCGGTAGAGACAAAACCATTGATTATCGTAGTATCCCCGCCGCCGCTTTTACCCATCCTGAAATTAGTTACGTGGGCTTAAATGAGCCACAAGCCAAGGAATTAGGCAAAAAGGTCGGTTTTGAGGTAGCTACCGCTAGAACCTACTTTAAGGGCAATTCCAAAGCCTTAGCAGAGAAAGAAACAGATGGGATCGCTAAAATTATTTTCCGCAAAGATACAGGGGAGTTACTCGGAGTCCATATTATTGGTATTCATGCCTCGGATTTAATTCAAGAAGCGGCAAATGCGATCGCATCTCGTCAAACCGTTCATGAATTAGCCTTTAATGTCCATGCTCATCCTACTTTATCCGAAGTATTAGACGAGGCTTATAAAAGAGCAAGTTAAGAGTTCGGAGTTCGGAGTTCGGAGTTCGGAGTTTTTTAATTGTTAACTCTTGATTGTATATCTTACACTGTTCCCTGTTCCCTGTTCCCTTTTTTAATTATTAATTGAAAACATGAAGAATTACTTAATCGCTGTATTATCCGATCGCATCCAAGCAGAAGATGCTTACACTGCCCTTGAAAAAGCGGGTATTCCCACAAAACAAATATCGATTCTCGGTAAGGGGTATAAAAGTGCCGATGAGTATGGCTTAATTAAACCTGAAGATGAGGGGCGTAAAAATGCCATTAGAATGGCTTATTGGTTAGTGCCTTTTGGTTTTTTTGGTGGTTATACTTTTGATGCCATTACCAGTATTAATACCTTCGGTTGGGCAGGTGAACCTTTTAACCATATTATAGGTGGTTTTTTAGGTGCGATCGGTGGTGCTATGGGTAGTTTTTTTGTGGGGGGAAGTATCGGTTTAGCAGAGGGTAGTGGTGACGCTCTACCTTATCGTAATCGTCTTAATCAGGGTAAGTATTTAATCATTGTTGAAGGAGATCAAATGATCAAAAATCAGGCTACTAGAATTTTAAAAGTTTTTGAGCCTGAAAATTTACAAGGTTATCAAGGATGATTAAGGGGCAAAGGGCAAGGGGCAGGTGCAAAGGTATATAGTTGATAATTAAGAATTAAAAATTAAAAATCCCGTTCACGACCGAAGGGAGTGTAAGAGCCGAAGGCGAACTCTCCTAACTCCTAACTCCTAACCCCGAACTCCCCTAAACTACTTTTTAAAATTATTCACCCAATCCTCTAAAACCTTTCCAGCCACTTCTCTGCCTCCTAAACCAAAAGCAAGTGCGATCGCAACTGCAATACCTCCTGTTAGTAAGCCAAAAGCGAGATTAACAATATTTGGGGCAATGCCGATTCTTTCTAAAGCCATAGCCGAAACCATGACAATAATGGCAATACGAGCCGTTTGGGCTAAGAAATTCGCTTGATTAGTACCAGAGTTAGCAATTAATCGGAATACTAAATTAGCAAAGTATAAGCCAATGGCAAAAACCAGCAACCCTGCTAAAATTTGTCCTGAAATAACAAGAATAAAAGCCACAACACTTCTAAGGGCATCTATTTCCAAAATGTCAACTGCTGTTAAAGATGCAACTAACATCACTGCCACTAAGACGATAACTCCTACAATTTGAGAAGGTGTTTGTTGGGCAGTTGTTTGAATGCCATTTTCTGCTTCTTCTGTTTCCTCTGCTTGAGGACTTTCTTGAGTTACTCCAAGCCAAATGAAAATATTATTAAATCCGACAGTGGTTAAAAGATTTGTGATTAATTCAGATAAATATTGCCCTGCTACATAAGCCAAACCAATAATCACGATCGCAGCAAAAAGTTTTGGTAATATATTTAATACCTGATTGAGCATTTCTGTGGCAGGAGTAGAAATGGCATCGATTTGCAGAGCATCAAGGGCAGTTATGGCAATAGGTATTAAGACTAACACATACACCACAGAACCAACTATTTGAGCCAAAGATTGACTATTTTCCTTTCTCCCTAAACCAAATTTCTCTCCGATTTGATTTATACCACTAGCCACTAATAGATTAATCACAACCTTTTTAATGATTTGTGCAATTACCCAACCAATCGCCCCAATAATTACCGCCGCAAAAACATTGGGTAAAATACCAACAACTTCATTAACTAATTCTTCTAAAGGGCGTAAAGTACCCTCTAATTTTAAAATACTTAATAGAGCAGGTAAAAATAAAAGGTAAATAAACCAGTAAAGAGCATTACCAATAGTTTCACTTAAGGCAATAGTTTCTGTTTCTGAATCATCCCCCTGTATTTGTTGATTAAGGCGTTTATCTACTTCTAGTTTGCCTAAAGCATTGACAACTAAAATTTTGACCACTGTTGCTAATGCCCAAGCCAATACAAGTAGTAATACTGCACCTCCTATACGAGGTAAAAATTGGGCTATTTCCTGTAATAGAGTATTTAACGGTTGGGAAACAACTTCTAAATCTAAGGCGTTGAGAAAGGCAACAATAACAAATAAACTGATAATCCAGCCGATGATTTCTCCAATCCATTGTTCAATCGGTAAAGAAGAAGAATCTTCATCGCTAGTAATCCAAGCGGCAATTTTATTGTCGATTTCAGTCCTATGTAGCCATTTTTTCACTTGTCCCTTAAAAACACTGGCAAAAATTAAACCTATCACCAAAATTAATAAGGCTTTTGCGATTATAATCAAATTCTCCCCCAAAGTTCCATCTAGGGAAAAAGTTTTCATTGAGTTTTCAATCTGAGCAAGAAAATTAATCGTCCTAAAAGACGGATTTAATAAAGAATTGTCAAACATTTTTTTACTATTTTTGATTCTTTACGTTTTGTCCATCTTACTTAGATTTCATTTTTTCTTCAAATTTCTTTTCTCAAATTTACTCTTAAATATTCCTCCAAAAAGTAAAAATTCTAATTAATATCCCATTAATATCCTGTAAAAAAGAGTTTTCCTGAGTCAATTGGTGTATTTTAATTCAAGTTTTAAGAAAAAAGTAATATCTTTCTAAGATTATCAAAATTAGTTTTAGAGATCTGAGATGTTGTACTGGTGCATTAATACTTAACAAAATAAATCCAGAAAATCAATTTAGGAACTGTTTTTATTAAATATTATTACTATTGCCCATTGCCCAGTCTCGATGACACTATTTTTACATCATTTTTGCGTCAACCTCTATTTAATCATTACTGTTTTGGCAATTTCTTTAATAGTTTCTGTAATGGGATGATCTTCATATTTCAACGAAAAAATACCATTACTAGCAAGTTTAATCACATCTTTTGATTCTGGCAAAATTCCCACTACAGGAAGACCATAGGTACTTTCTATTTGTTCTGACATTTTCATGAAGTTATATGCCGCTAATGCTTTATTAATAATTAAAAATATTTGGGGTACTTTGAGTTTTTGTGCAACTTCTACTGTTACCGCAGTTCCCTGAAAGTCCTGTTTATCGGGACGTAAAACCACAAAGACAATATCAGAAAATGTGAGAGATAAAAGAGTTTCTTCGTTTAAGCCGGGGTGAGTGTCAATAAATAAATAGTCTAGTTTTAATTTTTCTACTAGGCTTTGAAAACCATCAAATAACAACTCAATATCAAATCCTTCTCTGAGAATACGAGAAATATCATTGATTTTCATGCTGGAAGGAAGTAGATATATTTTACTGTCTTTATGGGCGTTTTCTTGCAGAACATGGGTTACATCACAAGCGACTTTTTCTATGGGACACTGACCCCAAAGAAAATCATTAAGAGTATATTCTAGTTTTTTCTCATTAACCCCGAAAAGAATATGTACCCCCGGAGATTGAATATCAGTATCCACTATTCCGACTCTATTTCCTTGACTTGCGACAATACTGGCAATATTAGCGGTAAGATTTGATTTTCCAGTACCACCTCTGTAAGAATGAATTGAAATTATTTTAGCCATAAAAAAATCCTCTTAAAAATCTTTTTTTTATCTTAATCAACAAAATAAATAACTAAATAAATTATTTTTAATTTTTAACAGCTCTTTGTAGTTCTGCTTTAGCTCTGTTGTAACCTAATACGGCATTGAGTAAATTATTTTGAGCTTGAACCAGACGGGTTTGAGCATCTAAAACTTCTGTTTGAGTGGTAACACCAGCACTGAATCGAATTTGAGCCGCTTCGACTGCTTCTTGAGCCCGATTAACAGCTTGTCTTGCTGTGTCAATATTTTCCACTTGGGAGGGTAATTGTAGGTATGCTCGTTCTACCTGAAAACGTATGGAATCAGCTTCTTGAGAGTATTCTTGATCTGTTCTGGCAATGTCTGCGTCGGCTTGTCTCGCTCTTGCGTTGGCCGCACCACCGTCAAAAAAGTTCCAATTTAACTGTAAACCAAAAGCATATCCTGTGGAAAAACTACCATCTACTAAGACATTGATTCTGGGGTCATCGGTATAAGATTGTAGCATTTGATAGTTAGCAAACAAGGCTAAAGTTGGTCTAACTTGTGCTAGGGCAATTTCTCTCTGGGCTTCAAAACTTTTTCGTTGGGCTAATTTTTGTTGTAGTTCAACTCGGTTTTTATATGCCATGATGATGCTTTCTTGTAGGGAGTATTCCCACAAATCACTCATTGCGATCGCATCTGAGGCAGAGGGGGTCACAGTAGGGGGTAAATTCAATAAACGAGCTAAATTACGCCGTGAGGTTTGTTGAACGGTTTGGGAATTTCTTAAGTTTTGTATGGAGTTATCGAGTTCAACTTGGGCATTGAGTAAATCCACACGGGTGGCTAACTGGGCTTCTAATTGCAACTGTAAGCCTTCTAATCTAATTTGTCGGTTGGTTACGTCATTTTGGTTAATTTTTACCTCTTGATCTGCTTGTTGAAGGTCATAATAAGCTAAGGTGACATTTAAAACCAATTCATTTTCAATTCTTTGTACTTCTAACTGGTTGATTAAAACTTGTTCCGAGGCGGAATTGATAGTTGCTTGACGACCCGGAGAATAGATATTATAGTTTAAGCTCACAGTGCCATCAATGAAAGTACCTGCATAATTTTTGATGTCTCTTAGGGCTTCCCTACTGCTTTCTAAAGAACTTTGAGCGCTTAGAAGACTTTGTTCAACATTATTTCTTTCTATCAATAAGGAAACGATTGTTGGTATGACAGTGGGATCGGCAGGGTTCAATTGTTCTAATACACTATCAATCTGATCAAGTTGATTTTCAATGGCAGGAATAGAAGACTCTAACTGTGCTATTTGGTTTTTTGTGTCTTGTTCACTCGCATCCGTAGATAAACCTTGAGAAGCCTCCTCTCGACGGGAAGCAGTAACCGCCGCCGAAAGAGTGGGAAACAGAGCCGCTTTCGCTTCGTCTAAGACGGCTTGACTTTTCTCTAAGTTGATTTTGGCTATTTTTAACTGTTGACTATTTCCTTTTGCAACTGCGATCGCATCTTCTAAAGATAAAGGAATAGTAACGGTTTCCACTTCTTGGGGAGTTGTCGGTAAATCTAAAGGATTTGGATTCACTCGTAAGTCTGGAGGAATACTATTTTCAACCTCTGAAGTATTTTGACTTAAGAATAATTTTTCATATTCAGAGAAATTAAATTCTTGTGTATCAATAGCTTGATATTTACTATCAATAAAAGGTGTTATTTCTTCTTTTTTATTGTCTCCCATTGTTAAAGAAGGCTCATTTGCTAATAAAGATTTTTGAGAGATAAACAGAGTAGTTATGTTAACAAAAGTTAATATCAGAAGATAAAAACTGCCACTTCCAAAAACTTTATTTTTAGAAATATAAATCATTAGAAATTTTTTCATTATCTTCATTTATGATGGTAGGAAAAAAGTTTAAAAAGTATATGGATAAAATACAATCACGTTATAAAACCTTAACCAAATTTAAACTAAATGAATCCGAAATTGAAGAATTATTGACTTATAACGAAAATAAGTTCAAACAAAATAGTAATATCAATGATTTTATTTCTTTCCCACTAAAATCAGAACCTCACGTAAAAATTTGGCAAAATTATAAAACTTTAGCTGATAAAATTGGTACTAATAATAGCTTAACTTTTCCATTAGTTCAACTGAAATTTCCCGTGCAAGAGGGAATGAGTCAAAACGAACAGTATCTTCGAGCAGTGCGCAAGGGGGAATGTGAAGAAAACTTCCGATTTGAGGGGGGATTACAATTAACAGACCCAGATAATTTACAACTGGAGATTAAAGACACTCTTGCAGGAGCAATACCTGTTATTATTGCCCCTAATCGTCAAGACTTTGAGCTTTTAATTCAAGCCATCACCAAAAAAAATGAACCCGCCACCATTCCCCCATCCATGGGAGCTTGTATAATTGGAGGTTATAACAATTGGGATCGAATCAAACAATATCGCCTTGAATGGGAAAAGAATAATCCTAACCATTGCACTCAAGAAGACTGGAATCAAGAATTTAAAAGATTAATCCCCCAAAAATCCTTATATCAAGACCGTTTTATTATTCTTAGTCAAGGCTTTTACAGTAATGTTAGTGCTACTCAACTAGGGTTAACAGAACAACAATGGCAAAAACTATCTCTTACTATTCGTTTAGAGCATGAGTGTACCCATTATTTCACCCGTAGAGTGCTTAACTATATGGGCAATAACTTATTAGATGAGCTTATTGCTGATTATCAAGGAATTGTAGCGGCTTTGGGGTATTTTCGGGCTGATTGGTTTCTCCATTTTATTGGTTTGGAATCTTTCCCAGATTATCGTCAAGGAGGAAGACTAGAAAACTATCGGGGTGTCCCACCTTTATCAGATCAAGCATTTAAAATACTTCAGAATTTAGTAAAAACTGCCGCAGAAAATTTAGAGAAATTTCATAACAAATACTTTGACTCTACTCCCACAGAAGAAGAAAGTATTTCCTTACTAATGGCTTTAACAACTTTAACATTAGAAGAATTGGCTTCTAACGATTTCGAGACTCTTGTTCAAGAATCTATAAATTATCAAAAAAAATTCTTTAAGATTGAGTAAATATGGTTATACTTTGGACAAGAATAATTGACTCTGAAAAAAGGAGAAAATCAAGGAGAAATAGGTAATATTCAGATCTTGACCCAGAGAATAGATGACTAATGAAGGTGACAAACAGAGTTGAGTAATAATTTTAATTGAAGCATACTCAAGATATTTGCACCATTTTGGCTAGTTAGTCGATGTTATTTTAAACCAAGATCTCTAATAATAATCAGTATTTTTTATTATCTCAAATTACCAACTTCGCCAAAATAAAACAAATTTAAGATTGCGGAGAATAAATTGAATTATGACAGATGTTTTATTACAGGAACTAAGCAATAGCGATATTGAATGGCTCAAAAACACAGGTCAAACTCAAAGAGTCGCTGTTAACACCCTTTTAATTGAACAGACAAAACAAGTTGATTTTGTTTATATCATTATTCAGGGAGAATTTATTGCCACTTTAACTCGTCATGAAAAAGGACGACTGGGAGAAGTTTTTGCCGCTTTAGAAGATAATCAAAGTCTTGAACAAGAAATTGGTAAATTTTCTGAGGGTGAAATTTTGGGAGAAATGAGTTTTTTAGAAGTGAATCCCGCCGCTAATAGTATAAGAGCGATCGCAGATTCTGTGGTTTTAAGTATTCCCCGTGAATCCCTAAATCAAAAATTACAACAAGATTATGGATTTGCCGCTCGATTTTATCGAGGAATGACCATACTTTTACTCGAAAGATTCCAACATCTAATCACTCTCTATTTGAAAAAAAGACTAGGTCAAATAGCCCCCCTCCAAGAAGTATCCCTCATTTTTGGAGAATTAAGAGATTCAGATGTGGACTGGTTTTTACAAAAAGGTAAATTAGAGACATTTCCCCCTAATACCGTTTTAATTCAATCAGGGGAGCAAGTAGAAAATATTTATATATTGCTTCAAGGAGTAATGAATGTTTCTGTGAGTGAACAGAAAAAAAATCGTCTCAATAGCATTTTTGCTCTTTTAGAAAGTGACGATAATACTTCCTCTGCTCCCGTAGAACGAGAAATTGGTCACATATCAAGGGGAGAAATAGTAGGAGAAATAGCGGTTTTAGAATCCCATCGCTCCTACTGCACAATTAAAACAGTAGAAAACTGTTCTGTTTTGGTCATCTCAAGGCAACAAATGATTCTTAAACTACAACAAGACATCGGTATGGCTTCACGCTTTTATCGAGTAATTGCAAAACTAATGTCAGGTAGGGTGCAAGGCATGATTAGTCGTCTAGGGTTTGGCAAAACTTCTTATTCTCAAGGAGAGGCATTATCTCAAGATACAACTTATGAAGATGAAATCGACTTAGATGTTATGGATAATCTCACCCTCGGCGGTGCAAGATTTGATTGGATGCTAAGAAGATTAAAAGTTAGTTAATATTTGATGACAAAAATTTTATATATCCTTATTTTCCATTGGCACATTAGCACATTAGTTGAAACATAAAACATATAACGAAATATTAGTATATAAGGGAAATTCGCATAGCAATGAGTAAACTATTCAGACAAGAATCTCTCGAACGTCTTTCTTCCCCAGAAAGATTAGACCAATTAATGCAGGTGATAAACCCCAAAGCATGGGTACCTTTAACCGCCATGAGTTCTTTAGTGTTAGTAGGAGGACTTTGGAGCGTTTTTGGTCGTATTCCCCTGACAGTAACAGGTCAAGGAATTTTAGTTCAACCTCGTCGTGTGGTTCAAGTTCAAGCCCTAGGGCAAGGAAGAATTATCACATTAAATGTTAAATCAGGAGATGTGATCAAAGAAGGAGAGATATTAGGCACTATAGACCAATCTTCTTTAAGACAACAAATCGCCCAAGAAAAACAAAAATTAGCCGATTTACTTAACCAAAATCAGGATACAACACAAGCAGAAGGATTAAAAAGAGAATTAGAAAGAGGAACTTTAGAACAAAGAAAAGATAACCTAGAAAAAACTCTCGATCGCGAATCTATCATACCTGTTTTACGGGAAGAAAATTTTGCATTATTAGAAAAAAACCGTATTAATCTACAAAAAAGTCTTGAGAACCTTGAAACAAACGTTCCTCTCGTGCGAAAAAGAAGCATTACAGCCCTTGAAGAACAAAGAAAGAGTTTAAATGAGCGTATTCGGCAAATTAATGTCCTGCTACCCACCCTCAAAGAAAGAATTGAAAGTCGCCGTAAACTTCTCGAAAAGCAATTAATTACAGGGGATGCCCTCTTAAGTGCGGAACAACAACTATTTGAAAATATTGCCTCATTATCTAACCTAGAAGCAGAATTAAGTCAACTTGATGTGAGAGAAGCCCAAATAGAACGAGAATATCTACAAGGTTTAGATCAAATCAATAATCTTAAAAGTAAGCTCCAAGAAATAGAAGTACAAAAAACAGATATGCAACGACAATATCTGGAAAGTCTCAATCGTCTTGATGATATTCAAAACAAAATAGATGAAGTTAACAGCCAAATAGCCAGTATAGATCAACAAAAACTAGAATCATCCTTTAACAGATCCAATCAAGTCGATGAAGTAAAGCGTAAAATAGCTCAATTAGAACTTCAATTGGCGGATCAAGGAAAAATTATCAGCAAACATCATGGCAAGATTTTAGAATTAGCCATAGTACCGGGTCAAGTAATTCAAAGTGGTACTCGTGTTGGCTCTATTGAAATCGATGAAGAAGACAGCCCCTTGATTAGCGTTACCTATCTTGCCGACAGAGACGGACAAAAAGTCAAAGAAGGAATGACAGTTCAAGTTACTCCTAGTCTCGTCAAAAGAGAAAGATACGGAGGAATTTTGGGCAAAGTAACCGATGTTTCAGATTTTCCCGTCACTACTCAAGATATGACTGCAATTATCGGTAATCC
Organism: Cyanobacterium sp. Dongsha4; assembly: GCF_036345015.1. Lineage (NCBI taxonomy): Bacteria > Bacillati > Cyanobacteriota > Cyanophyceae > Chroococcales > Geminocystaceae > Cyanobacterium > Cyanobacterium sp. DS4. The sequence goes on from NZ_CP084098.1 coordinate 2,801,723, forward strand.
AGAATTAGCCCAACAATTAGGACAGGAAAAAGCACCCATACAAGTATTTGCTGAATTGGAAAAAGACCCTAACACTTTTAGTGGTTATAAATGGTCTTCTTCTAAAGGTCCCAATGAAGAATTATCCCCCGGCACTACAACCACAACTCGTATTCAAGTGGGAGAAGTTGCACCCATTTCCTACATTATTCCCCTATTTAGATCTTGGACGGGGGTTTATTAAAATTTGCCTTAAAAATATTTTAACAAGCCTAAAATTGACAATAAAATATCTTAATTTAATTTATTTTGTGCTTTATATCAAGTCTATAAAAACTATTTTTAAATTTTAATTTAAGCTGAATTATGGATAAAATTTTCTAGTTTTAGCAGGAAAAAGAAAAGAGGGAAAAAAGATAATAATTTACAAAAACATATATTTATTGATTTTCTTCTTTTTAATCTTTTAACTGAATTATTAAATATTAGAAAAATAAAACTGTCAAACCTATCCTTATTAGATATTCTTCAGACAAACTGAAGTTAATTCAATCAACTTTATAACCATAACCATACCCGATAACTACTTTTTTACTTTTAATATTGGATGTTATAAATTATGGCTTTTGCATTTTTATCAAAACTATTTTCTTCTCCCCAAACAAAAAGAGTTCGTACTCCTACAGTCATTCAAATGGAAGCTGTGGAGTGTGGTGCGGCGGCATTGGGGATTATTTTAGGTTATCACCGTCGTATTGTACCCTTACCCGAATTAAGGCGAGAGTGTGGGGTATCCAGAGATGGTAGTAAAGCATCAAACGTATTAAAAGCCGCCAGAATATACGGCTTAAATGCTAAGGGCTTTAAAAAATCCTTAGAAGAAGTACAAAAACTTCCACCCCCTTATATTGTTTTCTGGAATTTTAACCACTTTTTGGTTGTAGAAGGATTCGTAAAAAATAAAGTCTATCTCAACGATCCAGCTTCAGGTCCTAGAACCATTACCCTAGAAGAATTTGACCAAGGTTTCACAGGAGTTGTCTTAGTTTTTGAACCGGGACCAGAGTTTACCAAAGGAGGGAAAAAACAAGGAATTATACCTGCTTTAACTGCCCGTTTACAAAATTCTCACGCCGCAATTTTATTTTGTCTTTTAACGGGTCTATTTTTAACTATTCCCCGATTAGCCGTACCAGCATTTACTCAAGTTTTTATTGATGAGGTGATAGTGGAAGGTCGGCAAGACTGGCTCAAACCGTTATTATTAGTAATGTTATTTGCCGTTATCCTCATAGGGGTTTTAGCAAGATTGAGGTTGACTTATCTGCGAAGATTGATGCTGAAACTGTCGATTTCTATGTCAGGGCAATTTCTGTGGCACACTTTGCGTCTCCCCATTGGTTTTTATGCTCAAAGATACGCAGGAGAAATAAGTAATCGATCGCAGCTTAATCAAAAGGTTGCTAATATTTTATCGGGACAGTTAGCCACAACGATCATTGATACGGTGATGATTGTCTTTTATGCCTTAATCATGTTCCTTTATGATTGGGTATTAACAATAATGGTTATTTTCTTTGCCGCCATTAATTTCGTCGCCCTGAGATATTTAGCCCGTACCAGATTAGATGCCAATGCCAGATTAGCCCAAGAGAGCGGAAAAGTGGCGGGGGTTGCCATTGGGGGAATTATGACCATTGAAACAGTGAAAGCCGCAGGTTTAGAATCAGACTTATTTTCTAAGTTTGCAGGTTATTATTCAAAAATGGTTAATGCTCAACAGGAATTGAGTTTACCCTCTCAAGTTTTATCTTCTATTCCTAGTTTATTAACCTCTCTCGCAACCACAGCTATTTTAGTGGTAGGAGGTTTTCGGGTGATGAATGGCAATCTTAGTATTGGTATGTTGATTGCTTATCAGGCTTTAACTCAAAGTTTTTTATCTCCCGTGAATAACCTACTTAATTTCGGTAGCACTTTACAGGAATTAGAAGCAGATTTAGGACGTTTAGATGATGTTTTAGCCAATCCTATTGATCCTGAAGTAGAAAGAGGGGAAGAAGTAGAAACCACTACCCAACTAGCAACGGTGAATCAAGATAATTTTAAACTAAAAGGTTATATTGAATTACGCAATATTAGTTTTGGTTATAGCCGTTTAGAACCCCCTTTAATCAGTAATTTCAGCTTAAGTATCAAACCGGGGCAAAGAGTGGCTTTAGTGGGGGGCAGTGGTTCAGGTAAATCCACCGTCGCAAAATTAGTAACGGGACTTTATGCACCTTGGGAGGGAGAAATTTTATTTGATGGTATTCCTCGTACCCGTTTATCAAGGGCGGTTTTAGCTAATTCTTTGGCAATGGTAGAGCAGGAAATCTTCCTTTTTGCAGGTTTAGTACGAGATAACTTAACTCTTTGGGATTCTACTGTGCCTGAAGAGTATATTGTTCAAGCCTGTGAAGATGCGGCAATTCATGATTTGATTTTAGCTATGCCGGGGGGTTATGAAGGGGAGTTAATTGAAGGGGGTATGAACATGAGTGGAGGACAGAGACAACGTCTAGAAATTGCACGGGCTTTAGTAAGAAATCCCTCAATTTTGGTCTTGGATGAAGCCACAAGCGCCCTTGATGCGGAAACAGAGTTAATTATCGATCGCAATTTGCGCCGTCGAGGTTGTTCTTGTGTTGTAGTTGCTCACCGATTAAGTACGATTCGAGATTGTGATGAAATTATCGTTTTAGATCGAGGCAAAGTAGTACAACGGGGAACTCATGAGGAACTAAGGGAACAAGGAGGTATTTATGCCCAGTTAACCAGTTCTCAAGAAACCGAAGAAGAAGAACAAGAACAAGGAGTATTGATCTAAAGTTATGACAGAACAAACTTTATTACCCGAACAAATTTTAGTTAAAGGTAACGAACCTTTATTGTTAAATGATCCTCAAACCGTGTGGTTAGTGGAGTCAGGTTCAGTAGTATTATTTTCTACCCTGATTGAAGATGATAAGCCTCAAGATATTCGTCGTTATTTATTTACCGCCGTAGAGGGAGAAATTTTACTAGGAGTTGATTTTCTCTCGGATGAATATGGCATAATTGCGGTGGGTTTAGAGGAAACGGTTTTAAGAAAGTTCTCTTTTCAAGATTTTTTTGAACCCTTGATCCAAAAAACTTCTGATTCTGACCCCAATCAAGATCTAAAACAAATTACCCCATTAGAAACATGGTTACATCATTGGGATGAGTGGTTAGCCCGACAGTATGTAAAAATCACTGAATTTCCCTTAAGTTTGGTTACAGCCGAGGGTAGTCATTTCATTTCTTTAATTGAAGGACAAAGTCTTCAAGCTAGAAAAGAGCAGGTAGCTTGGATTGACGTTCGCTCAGGAAGTTTTCATTGGATGGGATTAGAGGAAATAATGCTTGAGTCGAATTGCTCTGTTTTTCCCCTTACTCCTGAAATGTGGTTAAATACAAAAGAACAGACGGAAATTTATACCTGTCCCACTTCTGATTTAGAAAATTGTCAAGATTTAAGTCTAAGTTTAAATCAATTTCATCGTTATTTATTGCATTACCTTGGTTTAGTTGTTGCCAAGGAACAAGAGGAGAATTTCCAACAGTTTCAGCAACGGCAGGAACTTAATGTTCAGGTGACAGAAAGTGCTTTGGGGGGATTAAAAGAAGTTTTACACCCTGAAGAGGTGGGCTTTTTCCAAGAGGGAATGCCTTTGTTAGTTGCGGCTGGGGCTATTGGCAGAGTTCAAGGAATTACAATTCTTCCTCCAGCTAAGTCAGAAGATTTGAGTCGGATTAAAGATCCCCTAGATGCGATCGCACGGTCTTCTCAATTTCGTACCCGTCGGGTGTTGTTAATGGGGGAATGGTGGAAGCAAGAAAATGGACCTCTTTTAGCTTATACCCTAGAAGATGATAATCCTGTGGCATTGCTACCCCATCAGGGTAATAAGTATGTTTTGTTTGACCCGATTACTAAAACTAAAACCCCTGTAAATGAGGCTATTGCTGAAACTTTATCGGTGGAAGCCTATATGTTTTATCGCCCTCTGCCTACGGGAATAACTAATTTTTTAGAGGTGTTTAAATTTGGTATTCGGGGTTATGAAAAAGACGTAATTGCCATTGGTATTATGGGTACTGTCGGTACTCTTATGGGGATGGTGACACCTCAAGCGACTAACCTTTTAGTTAATAATGCCATCCCTGACAGCGATCGAGGTTTGTTATGGCAAATTGGTTTGGCTTTATTTGCGGCGGCTTTTGGACAAGCGGCCTTCCAGTTAGCTCAAGGGATTTTTTCTTTAAGGGTAGAAAGTGCGGCCGATGGAGTTTTGCAACCTGCTGTATGGGATCGCTTAATTAAACTCAGTCCTGCTTTTTTCCGTAAATATGCCACAGGGGATTTATTGGTGCGTTTGTTGGCGGTGGGGCAGATTCGTTCTCAGTTAAGTGGGGCGACTCAACGTACTCTTTTAAGTGGTATTTTCGCCCTATTAAATTTAGGGTTAATGTTTATTTACAGTGTCAAATTAGCTTTAGTGGCAATGGGCATAACCCTTGTAGCGGCAATTGTTACCACTGTTTCTAGTACCATGCTTGTACGGCGACAAAGGAAAACAGAGGAGTTAGACGGGGAGTTAAATGGTCTCAGTATTGAGTTAATTAACGGAGTTTCAAAATTGAGGGTTGCGGCCGCCGAAGAAAGGGCTTTTGCGGCTTGGGCAAAAAAATTCGGTCAACGGACAAAGTTAATGGCTGGTATTCAAAGAATTAATGATAGTGTTACTGTAGTCACAGAAGCCTTACCCTTAATGAGTTCGGTATTATTATTTTGGTTTGCCATTATGTTTATTCAAGGTGCGATCGCAAAAGGCATACCGGGGGGCTTAAATGCGGGTACTTTCTTAGCTTTTAACTCTGCTTTTGGCACTTTTTTCAGTGGTGTAATCGATCTGAGTGTTACTATTACCGATGTCTTAGAAATTGTCCCTCTATGGGAAAGGGCAAAACCTATTTTAGACGGCAAACCCGAAGCAGACGTTACCAGCGCTGACCCTGGGCGTTTAACGGGACGTTTTACAGTGGATCATGTTACTTTTCGTTACCGTGAAGATGGCCCCTTAATTTTAGATGATGTCACCATTGAAGCAAACCCCGGAGAATTCATTGCTTTGGTAGGTCCTTCAGGTAGTGGTAAATCAACAATCATGCGTTTGTTACTTGGCTTTGAAACCCCTATAGCAGGAACAATCTATTATGATGGGCAAGATTTAGCAGGTTTAAATCCTCAAGCTGTCAGACGACAATTAGGGGTTGTTTTGCAAAATGGGCGTATCGGTGCAGGTTCTCTGTTTGATAATATTACTTCTGGAGCTTTAGTTACCCTTGATGAGGCTTGGGAAGCGGCAAGAATGGCAGGTTTTGCAGAAGATATTGAACAAATGCCAATGGGAATGCACACGGTTATTAGTGAGGGGGGAACAAACCTTTCTGGGGGGCAAAGACAAAGGCTTTTAATTGCCCGTGCTTTAGTGCTGAAACCAAAAATTATCTTCCTCGATGAAGCCACAAGCGCCCTTGATAATCGCACTCAATCCATTGTTACCAAAAGCCTCGATCGCATGAACGCCACTAGAGTAGCGGTAGCCCACCGTTTAAGCACCATCCGTAATGCCGATCGCATCTATGTTTTAGAAGCAGGGCGAGTGGTACAGGTGGGCAATTTTGATCAACTTATCAAAGAAGATGGATTATTCGCTAGACTTGCCGCCCGACAATTAGAGTAAGTTGTGGGGAAAAGGGCAAAGGTAAATAGGGAATAGGGAATAGGGAATAGGCAATGGTTTAATAATTAACCTGAGTTTTGGATAAGCTGAAAGCTGAAACCAACTCGTAGTCAGAAAACCTTATAGCTTCTTAGAAATAACGATAAAATTGCCTTAACCCGAACTAACGTTAAAAATATATTCAACCCCTACCACCCCAAACCCTAAGCCTCTACTTCCTCCTCTCATCCTCTCTTATCATCTGGTCATCATCCTAACACCTGCAACCTGACCTGAGTTCGGAGTTCGGAGTTAGGGGTTCGGAGTTAAAAGTTATAGTTATTGACAAAAAAGCTGAATAAATTAATTTCATAAGAATTTATTTAATTATTTTTTCTCGCAAAATTTTCTCTGCGATAACTCTCAACTTCTTATTTTTCAAAACTTTCTTCATCGAACTCAGGTAACCTGCAACCTGAAACCTGACACCTACCCTTATCGGATATTCTTAAACAGAACTGAGGTTATTTTAGTAAACCTAATTTTTTCAAGATACTGGTTTCAAAAGGTTTACCTTTTAACATTCGATTCCAGTATAACCAAGGTAAAAGATACCGTTTGACCAAAAACATACTATAACGCTCTTTTGCTAAATCAATGAAAAAAGAAGAAATGGGTTCACCCTCATAATTAAATTCTGCTAAAACTACTGAATTATAACTGGTAATAATCGGGCAACAAGTATAACCATCATACTTAGCTTTCAGAGGTTGAGATTTCATAAGAGATAGTAGATTTTCCACTACTATTGGCACTTGCCCACGCACGGCGGCGGCCGTTTTTGAAGTGGGCAAAGAAGAAGCATCTCCTAATCCGAAAACATTGGGATACTGTAAGTGTTGAAGGGTATATTTATCAACATCAACCCACCCCCCTTGAATACCATCATTTTCTTGTGCAAAAGGGCTTTCTTTAATAAAATTTGGGGCACTCATTGGCGGTGCAACATGAAGTATATCGTATTCAATGATAACTTCTTTTGTGCCATTGGCTGTAATTACATCGAAAATAGCTTCTTTAGTATCTGCTTTTATCTCTTTGAGGTTATGTTGATATTTAACTTCTATTCCCTGTCTTTCCACAACTTCATCTAAAACATCGGAATATTCTTTAACCCCAAACATTCTAGTACCTGCTGTACAAAACATCACCTCACTATTAACACCTACACCACTTTTTTTCTTGAAAGTTGCATCAGCCATATACATTACTTTTTGTGCCGCACCCCCACATTTGATAGGTGTGTTGGGGTAAGTAAAAATGGCTGTACCCCCTTTGAAATTATCAATTAGCTTCCAACTGTAACCCCCTAAACCTGCATAGTTGCTCGTTACCCCATTTTTGCCTAAAGTTTCTTTTAAACCTTTAATTAAATGTAAATCTAGTTGACATCCGGGACACAAAATCAGATATTGATATTTAACAACTGTGCCTTGACGAGTAATGAGGCTATTGTTATCAGGATTAAATTTTGCTACAAATTCTTTAATCCAATGAACTTGTTTAGGCATTACTTTTTTTTTGTCATGGATTATCTTATCAGGATCGATTAAACCACCACTAGCTAAAGTCCAACCCGGTTGATAATAATGTTTTTCAGAAGGTTCAATTACTGCAATATCAAGATTTTTGTCTTTAAGTAACAATTGGGCGGCGGTGGTTATTCCGCCACTACCTCCACCAACTATTACTATTTGATGAGAATAGGTTTGATGTTCCATTAATTTATTTAATTTTGTATAAGTCCGAATAATAATTTTTGTAGGTTCAGAGCTTGATTTATTTAATAATTACTCTTAGCTTTAATATTTTTATTATATAACTATATAATTAAGTGTACAATAAGTAAATTTTCCTGATGGTAAGTAAAACCACTGCTCAAATATTTTGTTCGTTGCCTTAATTGTTTTGTTAGAATCTTCTAATTTAATAGAGTTTCTGTTTGTGGCGATGAACTAAAACCCTTAAATTTGTGATTAGTCAATCAAAGAATTGAAAATAAATAAATGCTCAATTTTCCAACTAGAAATCTTAAATAATCATTTCTGACTCTTTTATTTACTTTTTCGGCTCTTCAGAGTATAAGTAACCTGAAGTTAGGGATAAATTTTCATCTATGAGTGATGGTGAAAAAGGCAAAGTTAAAAGGGCAATGGGCAAAGGGCAATGGGCAAAGGTAAATAGTTGATAATTAAAAGGTGACAGGTTTCAGGTTTCAGGTTTCAGGTGTTAGATGTTAGAAAATTTCCGAATTTTTAATTCTCCCTACTCCCTACTCCCCACTCCCCTACTTTTATAAAACCCCTAACTCCTAATTCCTAACTCGTTTCTCCCCAATCCCCTAACAATCTGACACCTACCCTTACCCGATATTCTTAAACCGAATTGAGGTTAATTAGTACAAACCTTAACTGACAAGAAGTTTTGCTCAAATAAAAATACAATGGTTATAAATTAACAATTTTAATTCCACCTAAAACCTGCTCTGCTACCTTTCACCTTTTATGGACAATTAATTATATTTTTGCGTAACATCAGTTATTAATTTATTTATCTATTACCGATGAAACAAAGACTATCTCTGTTGTTGGGGCAGAACTGTCGTGCTACTGGATTTTGATGTAGATATACCCTTTCTAAATTTTTTAAATCCCATAGGGGTTTGATTCCGACTTCTGTTACTTGATTGTTATTGAGGGATAATTCTTCTAGTTTACTCAGTTTTGCTAAGGGAGTTAAATCAGAAATTTGATTATTATCTAAAGATAATTCCTCTAAATTAGTTAAATTTTCTAATGGTTTTAAATCACTAATTTTGTTGTCTCTAGCATATAATTCTTGTAAGTTAGTTAAATTTTCTAGTGGTTTTAAATCACTGATTTTATTCTGATTAATATATAAAGTATTAATTTTTTTTAGGTCTTTAATTGCTTCAAAATTATTAGTATTAATATTGCTGATATATAATTTTTCGAGGTTATTTAATGATTTTAAAGGGGTTAAATCTTGAATGGGATTATGACCTAAAACTACTTTCTTTAAATTGGTCATCGATTGTAGAGGAGAAATATCGACAATATTGTTATTGTATAAGTTTAAGTCTGTAAGATTGATAAAACTTTTGAGTGGTCGTAAGTCGGAAATACTTTGATTTGCTATAGTTAAAGTAAATACTCTGGGGGCAATTTCGGCGGCTTCTGCACAATTTTTTACATTTAAAGCCTTAGTGATTGCATTAATGGTTTTTTCTGTTTCAGCAGATAAAGATTGTTGTTCGCACCATTGACTAAAACTGATGTTTACATTTTGTGCATCAACTTCTGTCGGTGAATAAATAAGAGGAGAAATAATTACACCGGCAATAAATAAACTTTTTTTAATTAAGGACATTTTAACCTCTATTACACTTTTTTTTAGTTAATATTTTTCTTAAATTAGTTAATATTAACATCCTTTTTAACTTTATTTCTCAATTTATCATCTATTTTTAGACTATATAATAATATCAATAAAAAACTAATTCCCATAACTCCTGCAATGGGATTTTTGTCTATTCCTGTTATCCAAGATGGTACTACATCGTTATAGTTTATCATTTGTCCTACATTTACAATATAGTAACCCCACACTAAACCACTATGAATACCAATACTAATACCTAATAAGTTAAGATGCGATCGCTTCCCTAATACTAAAATATATCCTAAGATAACCAAAGCAGGAAAAGTAACACTGGTACGAATTACTTCAGGCAGGGGTTTAATAAAATGTAAAAAGGCAAAAATAAAAGCATTTAAACTAGCAGAAAAAGTCAGGGAAAAATCTCTTTCCAATTCCCATAATAAAAAGCCTCGAAAAAACAATTCTTCTGCCAAGCCAATCCCAAGAGCACTTATAAATCCTTCTGTTAATAGTTTAATCAAGGGTAAGGAAGGAGATTGAAAACTTACCCACCCCAATAAAAACTCAACTCCAAATAATAGCCAATTAGAAATAAAACCAATAATTAAACCTTTGATTAGAAAAAGAAAATTGGTGCGAGAAAAAACTAAACCATAACTTTTAAAAATATTAGATTTATCATATACAAATTGACCCCAAAACTTAACCAAAAATAGAAAAATGACAAATAAAATTGCCATAGTTATAATAGTAGTTAAATTAGGATCTTTTGCTCCTAGAAAATAGTAAGTAGAGAGTAAAAAAGGAGACCAAATAAATAGTAAGGCTAAGACAAATAGCCCTAACCTTAAAACTATGGGATAATTTTTGATATTAGATAAAAGCAAAATGAGGACAATTAATAATTAATATAGATAGTAATAATAAACCATTATTCCGCAGGTTCGATCGTGCTAGTTAAACCCTTACTTTTTAAACTTTCACAATAAAACTCAGCGTGTTCCAAAGCACATACTGTTACTAAACCAACACCATTTGTATGAGCTTCCATCATTACACTAACTGCTTGAGGTTCATTCATTCCAACGGTTTCCATTAAAGTTTCTACCACATACTCCATCGTATTGAAACTGTCATTATGCAGTAAAACTCGATAACCCGGATGATGTTTTTTTTCACTATTAGCTTTTGTTTGCGGATTTTGAATAACCTGAGTTGCCATAAAAGTTGATAACCTCCATCTGTATAATAAATAGTGAATAATTAGTAGTTAATAGTGGATCACTAATTAATGATATTAACAAGTTATTTAACCACTAATTCTCGATCAACATAATTCCTAATTCTTCTAATCCCCCCAACAGACATCGCCATAAATATATACAGGCAGAATGACTTTTTTACCCCTTAAAAATCCTAATTTTTATCAGAAGTAGAATGGAATACTAAGCTAAGACGAAATCAACATCACTTGTGCCTCCCGTTTCACCTTCCCCAGATTGTAATTTTGTTCCGTTAATTTCTACGGCAAAGGGAGTATTTCCCATCTTTAAATTATAGTCTGTGGCAGAATTGGTATAGCCTACACTAGCAATCATTTGTCTTCCACTGTCAGTATATTGAAAAACAAGCATTTGATTTTTAGATTTTTCGTTATCGTATGCCCAGATTACCATATACTGTTTATCCTGATATTCAAACACTTTGGGAGGGCGATTAGGCTTATAACGCCCCGAATTACCAAAACTTTTATCAAGAAAATCTTGAACGGAAGAAGTTTCGACAACGGCAAAAGCAACCTCTTCTTCTGGATTAGAAATTTGAGCATCTTCGGGAGTTTCGGGCAATGCTTCTTGCTGTTTTTTATTATGGAAATAATCAACGGCTTTTTTTACCCCCACTGCACCAACCGCAGCTATTCCAGCACCAATGAGGACGTTGCGTAATTTACTCATGATAGTTTTTTAATTTCTTGTGTCTAACTAATTTTTATCTTACAGCACTTTTCAATTGTACAAACTACTTCTCGACACGGTAGCGATGCTCATTCTAAAGGAGTTGAGTGGTAGGCTAAGAAGCAGACACATTTAACATCCCATCTAACAGGTAAAGAGTAGGTAACAATGTGATCATACATAACAAGGGGCTTAAGCCCTCCGCCCAATAAAAAGATAAGTTTAATAAGTTTTAGCTTGATGACTTTTTACTTACAAAAATACTGATGATTTAAAATTAATTTTGAGAAAAATTAACTAAAACCTAAAGCCTGAAACCTACTTAGAGAGTGATATTTGTATATCGCACTTCGTCTAAATTTGATAAAATATGGACTCAGTATCACACAAGGAAATAACTGCTGATGAGGGAAAAAATTACCATTCTCAAAGAAAATCTAGCCCGTACAATTGTGGGTAAGGATGATGCCATTAAATTAGTTTTAGTTGCCTTATTAAGTGGAGGTCATGCTTTACTAGAAGATGTACCCGGAGTGGGTAAAACCCTCTTAGCGAAATCTCTTGCAAAATCAATTAATGGTAAGTTTCAGCGTATCCAATGCACTCCTGATTTATTGCCTAGTGATGTAACAGGAACAAATGTTTGGAATCCCAACAGTCGAGAATTTGAGTTTTTAGCAGGTCCTGCTTTTGCGAATGTTTTACTAGCAGATGAAATTAATAGAGCTACTCCGAGAACTCAATCAGCATTGTTAGAAGTAATGGAAGAAAAACAAATCACCATTGACGGAGTTGCTAAGATTGTACCGACACCTTTTTTTGTCATTGCCACACAAAACCCAGTAGAATATCAAGGAACTTTTCCCTTACCAGAAGCACAAATGGACAGATTTGCTATTTCTTTGAGCCTCGGTTATCCTTCTTTTGAGGAAGAGTTGCAAATGTTAGAAAAGCAGTTAAATCCCACTTTAGTGGAAGAATTAGAACCCTGTGTGAGTTTACAAGACGTGAAAGATTTACAAACAGAGGTATTTTCAGTTAGGGTTGCTCCAGAGATTCAAAAGTATATCGTTAATTTAATCAATGCTTCTCGTCAGGATGATGATATTGCTTTGGGGGTAAGTCCTAGGGGAACAATTGCTCTACAAAAAGCATCTCAGGCTTTAGCTTTCTTGGAAGGGAGGGATTATGTTATTCCCGATGATATTAAATTTTTAGCACCTAGTGTATTATCTCATCGTTTGATTCCGGCCGGAGGTAGAAATGCCAAAGTGATTGTAGCTCGGTTACTCAATACAGTTGCAATAACTTAGTACCAACGAGTGCGATCGCATTAATGTCGCCGAAGTTGGAGAGGGATAATTCTCAAATATTCATTTTTAAGGGTAATCATGTTTTTTAAGTCAAAAAAAAGAAAAAAAGTAACTTTACCACTAATATTAGCTTTAACAGTCTTTTTCTGTTCGATTTTTGGGTGGGGTGCATCCTTAGCGATGAATCATCAATCTTTAACCGCAGGAACAAAATCTGTTGATAAAGCAGTAGGCAACTTTGTTATTGGTAAAGACTTATACTTAGAAAATTGTTCCACTTGCCATATACCAATTCCCCCAGCCGTTTTACCCTCAGAAACATGGCAGACAATTTTGGAAAATCCGGGGAATCATTATGGTGTGAGAATAGATGGCATTGTCCGTTTTACCCAAGTTTTAATGTGGCAATATTTACAGCAGTATTCAAGACAATTACTTAAGGATGAACCTCAACCAAAATTTATTGCCCAGTCTCGTTACTTTTTCGCCCTACATCCTGATATAGAATTTACAACCCCAGTTACTCACAATACTTGTGTTGAGTGTCATAATCGAGCTAGTGAATTTGACTACAGTGTCACTAATGAGTAAATGAGTCAGAAGTAGGTAGCAGGTTTCAGGTGTTTTTATTATTTATGATCAAACTATAAACTATTGCCTATTGCCTATAAACTATTGCCTATTGCCCATTGCCCACCCTCATGACACCACTTTTTCATCAACCCCTAATTACTAATTGAAATGGCTATCAGGAAATTACCAGACAACTTAATTAAATTAATTGCCGCAGGAGAAGTTATAGATTCATTAGTAGCCGTTGTCAGAGAGTTAGTAGAAAACAGTTTAGATGCAAAAGCCGATCGCATTTTCGTGTCCATTTATCCAGAAACATGGAATTTACAAGTAGCCGACAACGGAGAAGGTATTACCCAAGAAGATTTACCTCTGACGATTCAACCCCATGCCACCAGTAAAATAAATAATACCAATGATTTAATTAATATTCACACACTGGGATTCAGGGGCGAAGCCTTACATAGTATCGCTCAATTGGCACAGATTAATATTAGCAGTCGGGTTACTGATGATTGCGGTTGGGAAATTATGGCTGAAAATGCCCAACTACAACATATTTATCCTAAACCCTCAGCCGTGGGGACAATAGTAAGAGTTAATGACTTATTTGGCAATATGCCTGTGAGAAGACAGGTAAATCCCCCTTTTAAACAGCAGTTGAAAAAAATTCAAATCTTGTTGGGAGAATTTGCTTTATGTCATTCCCATATTACTTGGCAATTATTAGTAAATGATCGTTTAATTTTTTCCATTAGTCGTAGTAATTCTGCGGATAGAATTTTGCCACAATTATTAAAAACTATTCATTATTCTGATTTAAAAACTATTAAAAAAACTCTTGATACTCCCTATGAAAAATCTATTTCTCACCTTGAATTAGTTTTAGGATTACCCGATCGCATCTCTCGTCCTCGACCAGATTGGGTTAAGATAGGAATTAACGGTAGAATAATCAAATGTCCTGAGTTAGAATCAGCTATTTATAAGGGTTTTCATCGTACCTTAGAAAGAGATCGTTTTCCCGTTGCCTTTTTACATTTACAAACATCTCCTCGACAAATAGACTGGAATCGACACCCTGCTAAAGCGGAAGTCTTCTTAGATAATATTGAATTTTGGCAAGAACAAATTAAAGATACTATTGCAGAAATTTTTAAATTAACTAATAATAATATATCTCAAAAATGGGAGAATAAGAGAGTTGAAAATATCCTTAAAGTAGCAGAAAATAAAAGTATTTATAACTTAGAAACGCCAGAAATCAAAGAAACAGAAAAAGAGACAGAAGAAAACATCGGTTTAATTAATTTACAAGTCATTGCTCAAGCAAGAAATACATATATTATTGCGGAACATTCCCAAGGAATATGGTTAATAGAACAACATATCGCCCATGAGAGAATTATTTATGAACAAATACAAAATCAATGGGAAATAGTCGCCTTAGAAAATCCCATTATTTTAGATAAATTACTACCAAAACAAATAGAACAACTAAATAATATTGGTTTGGAAATAGAGACTTTTGGGGAAGATTTATGGGCATTAAGAACTATTCCTAAAATACTTTTAAATAGAGATGATTCTTTATCAGCAATTATGGAATTAAGTTATGGAGGAGATCTCAATTCTGCCCAAGTTGCGATCGCTTGTAGAAGTGCCATTCGTAACGGTGAAAAACTGACTATTGAACAGATGCAAAACATCGTTGATAATTGGAAAATTACTAAAAATCCTCACACCTGCCCCCATGGCAGACCTATTTATTTATCCCTAGAAGAATCCTCTTTATATCGCTTTTTCCGCCGTCATTGGGTATTAGGAAAAAGTCATGGCATTGAGGAAAAAAAGACATGAGCCACCCCTCCCCTGACCGCTACGGATCAAGAAAAGGGTGGCTATCTTCTCATAGTTAAATTATAACAAATTAGACAAAAAATTGTCAATAGTTTTTTTGTTCTTTTTAGATTATTTAAAATTAATTTAGTGGTTATTAAATTAAAGATAGAATGTGTATTTTATTATACAAAGGTTGAATAAAAAAATTTTTTCCATAAAATGTATAGAAGGGAAAATATCAAAATTAATAGATAAATAATAATCAAAATGCACAAAATTCCAGTAACAGTAATCACAGGCTTTTTAGGTGCGGGAAAAACTACCCTTTTACGACACTTATTACAAAATAATCAAGGAAGAAAAATTGCGGTTTTAGTTAATGAATTTGGAGAAGTAGGTATTGACGGAGATTTACTGCGTAGTTGTCAGGTATGCGATACCGAGGAAGAAGAAAATAACATCATTGAATTAACTAATGGCTGTCTTTGTTGCACAGTCCAAGAAGAGTTTTATCCTACCATGCAAGAGTTATTAACTAGGAAAGATGCGATCGACTCTATCATTATTGAAACATCTGGATTAGCCTTACCAAAACCCCTCGTACAAGCCTTTAAATGGCAAGAAATTCGCACCCATGCCACTGTTGACGGTGTGGTAACGGTTGTTGATGCCCAAGCCTTAGCTAATGGCACATTAGTAGGAGATTTAGAAGCCTTAGAAACTCAAAGAGTGGATGATCCTAGTTTAGATCATGAAACCCCCATTGAAGAACTATTCGAGGATCAATTAGCCTGTGCAGATTTAGTATTATTAACCAAAACTGATTTAATTAGCGAAACGGATTTAACTCAAGTTAAGTCTTGGTTAGAAAAGGAATTGCGTCAAGGAGTAAAGGTAATACCCTGTCATCAAGGAGAAATTAACCCTGATATTTTACTCGGTTTTAACGCCGCCGTGGAAGATGATTTAAACAATCGCCCCTCCCATCATGATACAGAAGAAGAACACGATCACGATGACGACATAAATTCCCTTGAGTTAGTGATTTGTGAAACTTCCAACCCACAAGATTTAATCCAAGAATTACATAAACTAATCACGAAATTTGAAATTTACCGCATCAAAGGATTTGTAAATGTTCCTGATAAACCCATGAGAATGGTATTACAAGGAGTGGGCGATCGCATCGAAACATTTTTTGATCGTCTTTGGAAACCTGAAGATAATCGAGTAACCCGTCTTGTAATCATCGGCAAAAATTTAGAAAAACAAAAAATCAATCAAGAACTAAATAACCTCACTGAGAGTTAATTTTCCCCTCTCTCCTTCTCTATCCAATCCCCTAAAACCTTAAATTTGGCAACCTGATTGTTTCTGAGAGTCAATGCCTGATACTATAAAACCTGATCCTTTATCAACTTAACAAAAATTTATATGAGTAATATTATAGAGACGATCGCACCTCATGGAGGGCATTTAGTCAATCGGGTGGCTACTCCTGCCGAAAGAGACGAATTTATGGCACAAGCAGATAGCCTTCCTAGAATTGAATTAGATGATCGTGCCTTATCTGATTTAGTTATGATTGCCATAGGCGGATTTAGTCCTCTTAACGGGTTTATGGCACAAGATGACTACGAAAGAGTAGTAGAAGAAATGCGTTTAATGAACGGATTACCTTGGGCTGTACCTGTAACCCTTTCTGTCAGTGCAGAAGTAGCAGAACCTCTAAAAGAAGGTAGTTGGGTACGTTTAGATGATCATACTGGCAGATTTGTTGGTGTATTGGAATTAACCCAGAAATACCGCTATAACAAAACCCATGAAGCAGTAAACGTGTATCGCACCGATGAAGAAAAACATCCCGGAGTTAAAGTAGTTTACGAACAAGGAGAAATCAACCTTGCAGGGCCTATCTGGCTACTACAAAGAGACGATCATCCCTACTTCCCTAAATATCAAATTGATCCCGCCGAATCCCGTAAAATGTTTGTAGAAAGAGGCTGGAAAACCGTTGTTGGCTTCCAAACTCGTAACCCCATCCACCGCGCCCACGAATACATCATCAAATGTGCCTTAGAAATCGTTGATGGTTTATTCCTTCATCCCCTCGTTGGTGCAACCAAAAGCGATGACATTCCTGCTGATGTGAGAATGCGCTGTTATGAAATTATGGTAGATAACTATTTCCCTCAAAACCGAGTTATTCTTGCTATTAACCCTTCTGCTATGCGTTACGCAGGTCCTCGTGAAGCCATTTTCCATGCTTTAATTCGCAAAAACTACGGTTGTACTCACTTTATCGTTGGTAGAGATCACGCAGGGGTAGGTGACTACTATGGTACTTATGATGCTCAACATATTTTCGATGAGTTTAAGCCTGAAGAATTAGGCATCACCCCTCTTAAATTTGAACACGCCTTCTATTGTACTCGTACAAATCAAATGGCAACCTCAAAAACCAGCCCTGCTACCAAAGAAGAAAGAATCCACTTATCAGGTACAAAAGTAAGAGAAATGTTGCGTCGTGGTGAATTACCACCTCCAGAATTTTCTCGTCCTAAAGTAGCGGCCGAATTGGCTAAAGCAATGCACCAATAAGAGTTCAGGGTTCGGAGTTAGGAGTTCGGGGTTCGGAATTAATTTTTAAGATTAGATAGGTTAGACAGGAAGGAGTATTAGGACATTAGGGGGAAACCGCCCATTAAAAACTATTGTCTGCTCCATTCTTTGGATTATTATTCAGAAAATCAAACTTGAAACCTGAAACCTAATCAAATCAGATATTCTTATATCGAACTGAGGTATCAGCTTTGCCCGTTGCCTAACTTTACCTAGACCAAACTATGCTTTTCCTCAATATAATTGCACTGTAGGATAAACTTGATTAAGTTATATTAAATATCAAATTTAAGATCAAGAATATTATGAAAGCAATGATTCTGGCGGCGGGTAAAGGAACTCGTGTTCGCCCCATCACCCATACTATCCCTAAGCCTTTAATTCCCATTTTACAAAAGCCTGTAATGGAGTTTTTGGTAGAGTTACTCCGTCAACATGGTTTTAAGCAAATAATGGTGAATGTTAGTCATCTAGCTGAAGAAATTGAAAACTATTTTCGGGATGGGCAACGTTTTGGGGTGGAAATTGGTTATTCTTTTGAAGGACGTATCATTGATGGTGAATTGGTGGGAGAGGCTTTAGGCTCTGCTGGTGGTTTAAAAAAGATTCAAGAGTTTAATCCTTTTTTCGATGATACTTTTGTGGTTTTGTGTGGTGATGCTTTAATTGATTTAGATTTGACTGAAGTTGTGAGACAACATAAAGCCAAAGGGGCGATCGCAACAGTAGTAACAAAAAGTGTTCCCAAAGAGGCAGTATCAAGCTACGGTGTGGTAGTAAGCGATGAAAATGGCAAAATTCTCACTTTCCAAGAAAAACCTTCTGTAGAGGATGCTTTGAGTACGGAAATTAATACGGGGATTTATGTTTTTGAGCCTGAAGTAATTAACTACATTCCTCCCAATCAAGAATATGATATTGGTAGTGAGTTATTCCCTAAATTGGTAGAATTAAACCTCCCTTTTTATGCGGTTAATATGGATTTTGAGTGGGTGGACATTGGAAAAGTTCCAGACTATTGGGAGGCTATTCGGGCGGTATTAAGGGGAGATGTAAAAAATGTGCAGATACCGGGGAAAGAAGTAAAGCCGGGGGTTTATACAGGTTTAAATGTGTCAGTTAATTGGGATAAAGTTGATATAACTGGCCCTGTTTATATTGGTGCGATGACTCACATTGAAGATGGTGCAAAAATAGTTGGCCCCTCTATGATTGGCCCTAACTGCTGGATTTGTGAAGGGGCAACGGTGGACAATAGTGTTATCTTTGAATATTCTCGTCTTGGTTCAGGGGTTTATTTACAGGATAAATTAGTATTTGGTCGATATTGTGTGGATAAAACTGGTACTGCCATTGATGTTCAAGCGGCTGCGATCGACTGGTTAATTACAGATACCCGTAAAGAAACAGTCAATCATCATAATAAGGGACAATTTATCACCGATTTTGTTACAAATCAATCTTAAGAAACCATTATTTTCCGTTTAAAGAAAAATGCTAGGGGATTAGTTAAAAATCCCTCTCAAAGTCTTATAGGCAGGATGATTATAGTCATAGTCAATCACTTTTTCTCCGTTCATTATCTTATTAAAAGGAATTATTTCTATCACACTATTACTATAGGCTATGGCTTCCAAGTCATTAATAAAATCTGGAGTCCATTGGTTAATTTCAATGGGGAATTGTGCTTTGTCAATAATAGTTTGTCGAGCAATTCCGGGCAAAATACCTTGAGCTAAATTAGGGGTAAACCAAATACCTTGTTTATATCCCCACAAATTACCAGTGCTGGTTTCTAACCAATTCTGTTCAATATTTGTCAAAATTGCTTCTTGATAGCCCTGTTTTTGTGCCTGTTGCAAAGCCAACCAAGGAGCAAGATAATTACCTGTTTTATGTTCAGGAATAGAGCGTTGTATGGAAGGGTTTAAACATACTAATCCTTTTATTCCTTCCCGTTGCTTTTGCAATAAATTTGTGGGTAATTGTCGCCCAATAATTAACTCTCTACCATCGGGAAAAACAGTAATTCTAATCACAGGAAAATATATTAGTAACTGCTCAACTTCTTGTTTTATTAATTTCCAATCAGGAGAAGTCCAATTTAATTCTTTTATACTCTTTAAGAGGCGATCGCAGTGTTTTTGCCAATTAGTAAGAGGATGATTTAACGATTGTTCATAGACTCTCATGGTGGTAAAAACTGTTGCACCATAAAGCCATGTAGAATCATTTATATTAAGAGAAATACTACTTCCTTCGTAAAATTGACCTTCATAATAAAACATAAATTGAGATTTTTACAGAATAACTATTTATACAGATTTTCTTTCATAGAATAAGCAACACCGATGGAAACAATACGGGAAAGACGCTCACCATTTTCCCACTGATTACTAATTTGAAAACTTTGATAAAACTCAGCAATTAAAGAAGACGAAAAACCAACGATAATATAAGCTATTATACAGTTACGCCAAAAGATAGAAGAAAAGAAAATTTGTTTTAACATAATGGAGAATCATCAAACATATGATAATGTATTTGTTATTATTTTTGACTTTAATAATAAATAAAAAGTTTCCATCAATCTAAAATTTAATTAATTTTCTGTCAATAGAGCATTTAATCAGTTCATAATTTTAGTATTTCAAGAACTCCTTTGCTCCTTGACCTTTTTATCTTAATGTAACTGTTTATGAATCAGAAGATTCCTATGGAAGCAAAAAAACTTAAGATGATCAATAGAGATTAATTGTTATATTTCTGAATTAAACTATGCAAGAATTTAGTGACTTTTTACGTCATAAATGTGCCTACGTGGCAACAGCAACCTTTAAACCGGGTAAATTTCCCGAAGCCCAGAAACTATTTGAAGAGGCGATCGCATCTTATTCTCAAGGATTTAAAGGGGCATACCTATTCCAAAAACCAAACACAGACGAGGGAATAGCCTTTATTCTTTGGGAAAAAATAGAAGATATGGAAGAAAACAAAAACGAAGTCCATAACCAAATTGTGGAACAAATGAAGCATTTATTTGCCACCCCTCCTCAAACCAGTTTTTATGATGTTTTAACAGAATTTTCTCCTTAATAAGAATTTACACTTGAAGGATAAAAAAAATAAACTGTTACAGTTCATAACAAAGATGCACAATAATGGGGATCTCAGTGGTAGCATTGCCTAGATAGTAAATATAATTTGTACAAAAGCAGTATCTCTATGAGCGAAACAATTCAACTTACAGGAACAATGCCTAAATTTGGCGGTAGCACTGGCGGTTTACTTTCTGCGGCTGACAGAGAAGAAAAATATGCCATCACTTGGACTAGCAAAAAAGAGCAAGTCTTTGAAATGCCCACTGGTGGAGCGGCTATCATGAATGAGGGTGAAAACTTATTATATTTTGCCCGTAAAGAACAGTGTTTAGCATTAGGTACTCAATTACGCACTAAATTTAAGCCCAAAATTGAAGACTATAAAATTTACCGTATTTATCCTACTGGCGAAACTCAATATCTTCATCCTGCAGATGGTGTTTTCCCTGAAAAAGTTAATGAAGGCAGAGAGTTTCACGGTAAAAAAGACAGAAATATTGGCAAAAATCCTGAACCTGTTACCCTCAAATTCTCTGGTAAAGCACCTTACGACGTATAGTTCTAGCTGTTAATTCCAGACTCAGGGGGATGGTAAGTAAGAGAAAAAGGAATCTTTATCCATACATCTTTTACAATTCCATCTCCTTTTTTATGATCAATTATTCATTAGACTTGTTGCAGAAGTTACCTGAGTTCGAGATAGAATTTTCGGTTTTGGAAAGGTGTCGGGTATTAGCTGTTCGGTATCGAGTTAAAGAATTGATAAAAAACACATCTTTATTGATTTTATTATTTTCAATCTTTAGATTAACTAAACAACTTGATTAGAAAATTAAACCTAAAACCTGCAACCGGCAACCTGAAACCTAACCATAGCAACAATTTTTAAATCGAACTGAGGTAAGTTGGGTAATTTGGGTAATAGGGAATAAGCTGTATCAGGACAAGTAAAGATTGTTGAAATTATCTGGTGTTTAATTTATTTTAAATTTGATTTTACAAACTCACTAATTATAACTTCAGAGGAGTTAAATCTAAATGCTCATCAATTAAATCCGCAAGAGAATCGAGAATTTTTTCCCTTTGTTGGCGATAATTAGCAATTCCAGTGGGTAGAGATGGTAAACCTCTTTTCAGTCGCAAAGTGTTTAACCATGCCCGTCTCCATGCACCATTATCAAAAATTCCATGTAAATAACAACCCCATACGGATTGATTATCATTAACTAAACCTAGGGTTGGATCGTCAAAAAGACTGTTATAACCGATTTTTCTTTGTCGGCTCAGAGCAGGTATTACTTCTGTATAACCTTGGTGAATTTCATAGCCGTCCACAGGTAATCCTTTTTGGGGATAGTTAGCGTTTACTTCCCTTTGCCGAGTGATTTTTTCTACTTTTAATGTGGTTTGAATGGGTAACAAATCTAGTCCTTGACAAGATTCCTTAAGGTTTTCTAAGTGATCTGGATCTAAGACTTGATGTCCTAACATTTGGAAGCCTCCACAAATGCCAAATACTGTTCCTCCTGATTCTACATACTCTTGAATTTGAGCTTTCATTCCCGTGTTTTCCAAAACCATTAAATCGGGAATTGTGGTTTTTGTACCAGGTATAATTACAGCATCAGGATAACCAAGAGGTTGATCTGGTTCAATATACTCAATTAAAAGGCTTTCTTCCGCTTCAAGGGGGTCAAAGTCGGTGAAATTGGAAATGCGAGGTAATTTGATGACGGCTATTTTTAGTTGATAATTAATTTTACGGCTAGGGCGTTCTAGTAATCCTAAAGAATCTTCTGCAGGTAAGTGAGAATCAAACCAAGGAATAACCCCTAAAACTGGTATTTTAGTATATTCTTCCAGCCATTTTAACCCGGGATCTAAAATAGATTTATCCCCTCTAAACTTATTAATAACAATTCCTTTAACGAGCGATCGCTCTTCTGGTTCTAGCAATTCTAATGTACCAACAATATGAGCAAAAACCCCACCTTTTTCAATATCTGCGATTAGAATAGTATCTGCTTTAAGATGCTTGGCAATACGCATATTAGTTAAATCTCTATGTTTAAGATTAACTTCTACTGGACTACCTGCACCTTCACAAATGATTAAATCAAATTCTCGGCTTAGAGTATCTAAACTTTCGCTTATGGCTTGCCAACCTTTTTCAAAATAGTTTTCATAATATTCTTTAGCGTTGGTAACTCCGACAGATTCTCCTTTGATAATAACCTGAGAAGTCATATTACCTTGAGGTTTTAAAAGAATCGGATTCATTTCTACCCTTGGTATTGTTTTCGCCGCCCATGCTTGTAAGGCTTGAGCGTAGCCAATTTCCCCTGTGGTAGCGGTAACATAAGCATTCAAAGCCATATTCTGACCCTTAAAGGGAGTAACTAACCATCCTTTACGCCACATTAAGCGACATAGGGCGGTTACTAAAGATGATTTACCTGTGTGAGATGCAGTTCCCACTACCATTATTGCTTTCATCGGATTATTCTCAGTTGGATGTTAGACCGTATTAATACTTAGAAGGAATTGAAATAAGACTAACTTAATACCTATAAGGGGTTGAAATGATTCTCTATTCCTTTTCCTCTTAAGTATCGTGAAAAAGTCTAAAAAAATCAATAGAATTCTCGAAAAATTAGGGTGGTAGAGGGCGGTTAAGAATAAAGGATGAAGATAAAATTAATTCTTAACTCTTAAATTATGATTGATAATTACTAATCCCTTCTTAATAATTGAAATATTATTTTTTCCCTTCTGGGAAACGATCAATTTCCACAGTGCCATAAAAGACGAATTCTTTATCTTTTACTCTAGCTCGATCGACTCTTAACCTACTACCATCGAGTTTAAATTTGTCTAAATCAAGTAAATTATTGACATGATCTAATATAGCTTTGCTTAATTGAATTGAGTTTTCTTCCCCTTCAAATTTAGGGTTAATAAACTGAATTTTAGTTCTACCTTCAGTATGTAATTCTGTTTGCATATTAATGGGAATATAATTAGTATTATCCCCTACTTTGATTTCTGATTGAATATTAATGGATTTATCTGAGTTAACGGTTATTTGAGTATTTTGAAAATGAAGGGATTGCCCTTGATATTGTAATCTTTGCAGTTTTTCGATAATAAAAGGAGTGTTAAAAGAGCGAGTTAAATCTTCTTCTGTTAAGACAATTCTCATGGTGGCTTGAGTTGGTTGTCTCAATTTGACTTTGCCACTAAAAATAGCACTAAAGTCGATGGAAATAGCTTGTAAGTATAACTCCATTGCTTCTAAACGCAATCCGTTATACATCACCATTCCTTTGCCTACAAAATCAAAACCATCAATACTCCCTTGTAATATTTTAGCGATAGGTTCAGCTCTCACATTGGCTTCTAGTTTGCCTGTTTTTTTAAATAAGGCTGCGATCGCTGTTGTAACTACTTTACTGACGATTTGATCGCCACTTTGTCCTGGAAAAGGTAAACTACCAAACACGATTGCTGACATTGTTTTATTTATCTTTACAGTAACCTATCTTAACATTAAGAAATATTAAAATCTGTTAATTAATATTAACTTATCTTCGGGGTAATCATTGAAAGTAATTAGTAATGGGTCTTATAAGTTAAGGTGATGATGGAGTAAAAATAGGGGATTAGGGTGTTAGGGGCAATACCTTCACCAATTTTACATCAATAAAAAAGCGATCGCACCTCTACAAAAACTCGATCCCGAAGGGATCTGCTACGCAGCACGCACCCTCCGCAAAAACCCGATCGCACCTCTACAAAAACCCGATCGCACCCCCCACAAAGCTCGATCACATCCTCCACAAAAACCCGATCGCACCTCTACAAAAACTCGATCGCACCTCCCCCACAAAACCCGATCACACCTCCACAAAACCCGATCGCACCTCCCCCATAAAACTAAATCACTTTCAGATTGTATTCTTAAAGATATTGGTATATTATTAATGAATATGTCGATATAACTCCCTAAAATCTGATGGAAGGCAAGCACAAATACCTACACTATCAAGACCTCAAAGAATATTATGATTGTTTAAAGATAATTGACGATCAAATTAATCAATTATCTTCTGCTAAACAGGATTTGTCTTGGTGTGAAAGTAAGTTACAGGAAGGTGAGAAGTTAGTTAAATCATTTGGTTTTACTAATCAGAACATAATAAACTTTCCAGAAGTCGCTCTTTACTCAAAAAAATTGAAAAAGAAAAAGTTCAGAAGATTCTAAGTGCTATAAAAGAGGATGGACTGTTAATACTTGAAGGTCAGGAAGGTATTGTTGTATCAAATGAGCAAATAAATTCTTATGTGTTGTCTAAACCAATTTTATTAGAAAAATTAAAGCAATTAACAACAGAAAAATTATTGTTACAAATTGGTATTGTTATTTATTCTATTGTTTATGTAATCGTCATTGCAGGGCTATTATATATTGCTGTATATGTATTGTTATTTATATTTGCTCTTTGGGTTTTAGGTGCTATACTATCAGGGGCTTCAAAAAGATGAAAAAATCAAACAAATCTAGCTCCTCCGAATACTTTGACTTTTTTAATTTATTTGGACAACTAAAGAAAAAGAATGAAGAAATAAAAGAAATAAACAAAAAACTTGCTGATGACAAAAATATATTATATCTAGAAAATACAGAAATACCAAGATTATTGAATGTTATTTCTGAGTGTAAAAATCGAATTATCAAATTCTTTTCTGAATTGAATGAATATACAAAGTTAGCACATAAATTTAAACAAGAAAAAGAAGATGAATTAAAACAAATATTTCATGAAAAATCAGCAAATATTAATCAAATAATCAACAGAATTTCTATTTTAGATGATCCTAATGCCTCTATTAATCTATTAACTTTTCATTGGGATGATCCTTTATGGATTCCTTCCGAAAATGATCCCTCCCATTGGCAACCTCAAATCAATAATTTAGTCCCTGATATTGTCCGCATTGGAGAAATTGAACTAAATAACAATTATAACCCCCTCCGATTTCCCGCCCTTGTTCCCATTCGTGACCTTTCCAAGCAATTACAGGGTAGTAAATCTGGACACATTGCCTTTTATTCTCAGGATGCCAACTCTCGTCAAACCGCCCTTTTAGCCATACAATCCCTTGCTTTCAGAATGATTAGTACCTTCCCCGTGCGAAAATTTAAAGGCATCTTTATCGATCCTGTGGGTATGGGGGACACCTTTCCCTTTGGTAATTTACACGACTTTATCACCAGCCAAAGAATCTATACCCGTGCTGATGACATTCGGGAACAATTACGGGGTTTAACCGAACACATTGAGCAAGTAATTCAAAATTATTTAGGCAGTAATTACCCCACCATCGAAGATTATAACCTTGAAGCAGGGGCAATTTCCGAGCCTTATCGTTACTTATTTATCGCTGATTTTCCCACAGGTTTTGATCAACGTGCCTTAGAAGACTTAAAAAGTATTCTCCTCAACGGTCCAAAAACAGGGGTTTATGTCATTCTACACATCGACAAAAATTTAGAAAAGCCCAGAAATTTCGATTACCAAACCTTTAACGATTTCTGCTCTATTATCAATAAATTTACCAATAATTCTCAGTATCAGATTTATTTTCCCAATATTTCTCAGCCTTTCTCTTTGATTTTAGATAAACCTCCAGCTAACGAACTGTTTAACCAAATGGCAGAAGCCATTAATCAGGCAATCAGAAACGTCAAAGTTGATACCGTCGCCTTTTCCAAACTTTATCCAGATGTTAATTGGTATGCTGACAGTCGCAAAGAAATTAGAACCCCCATTGGTTTGATGGGTGCAAAGGATAAACTAGAATTTTGGTTCGGGGAAAATGAAGACGGAGGCATCGTTAGTAATGGTTTATTAGCAGGAAAACCCGGTGCTGGTAAAAGTTTTACTCTCCATGCCATTATTCTTAGTTTAGCTATGCAATATTCTCCCGATGAATTGGAATTATATTTATTAGATTTTAAGCAGGGAGTAGAATTTCAAATTTATGTCGATGCAGAAAAAGGCGAAAATCGTAATTCTAGGGAAGAATTAGACGAAACAAGGGCTTTACCCCATGCGAAAGTTATTTCCATCGAGAGCGATCGAGAATTTGGCTTAAGCGTCTTAGAATATGTTAATCAACAAATAGAAGAACGCAGTAAACTATTTAAGTCCGCAGGTAACTTTGAAAAAATCTATGAATACCGCAACGCTACAGGCAATAAATTACCTCGTATTTTGGTGTTAATCGATGAGTTTCAATATATGTTTCAAGAAAGTGATCAGATTGCCCAACGCCTTAACGTAGTCATGGAAAATATAGTAAGACAAGGACGAGCCTTTGGTATTCACTTATTAATCGCCTCTCAATCTCCCAATGTGTCTAATATGAATCGCAAAATCTATGACTTTCTCGATTTACGCATGGCGTTACAAATGCCTCAAAACACCGCAGGTTATGTATTAGATGAAGGTAACACTGACGCTATTGATTTATTAGATCGACCAGGTAAAATGATTTATAACCGCAACTTTGGCAACAAAAACTATAACGACATTGGGCAAGTAGCAGACATCTCCGCCGAAGAAAGGCATAAGGCTTTGATTAACATTCAAAACGTGGCAAAAGAAAGACAATATCAACGCCCCGAACCGCTAGTGTTATTCTACGGCTCAAAACCGACTCAATTAAAAGATAATCGCCAATTAGTGCAGTTAATGAAAATGAATCAATGGTTATCTTTAAGGGAATTAAACAAAAAAGTAATTAAAGATCCTGATTGGATTGTACCAGAAAGCCCCGGAGTATTTTGGTTAGGTGAACCCATGCGCATCGGCAATCACACTCAAGGAATATTTCGCCGTCGCCCTCGTAGTAATCTGTTATTAATAGGAAATTCGGAAGAAACCATTTTCGGCATTATTGGCGGTATTTTAATTAGTTTAATCCACTGCTATCAACCGCAAAAAGCAAAGTTTAATATCATTGATTTATCCATCGAAGATGAGGATAATTATTGGACAGAAATGACCGTTAATTTTAGGGATATGTTTGCTGAATTTTTCCCTGTTAAAATTGCTAAAAAATATAGTGATAAAGAACAACAAATAATTAAAGCTGAAGCCCTATTAAAAGAAACTTTTGAAGAATTTGAAAGAAGATTAAAACTAAGAGATGAAAACCCAGAACTTAACCCCGATGAATTAGGAGAATCATTATTTTTTGTCTATGCCATTGGAGGAATAAATAAAGCCTCAAATTTACGCCCTGTCATGGGAAGGAGAGAAGAAGAACCTTCCGAGGATGCTCAAAAAATTCTGGAGTTAATTTCTAAAGGTTCAGAGTTAGGTATTCATACTATTTTATGGTTAGAAGATATGAAAGGTTTTGCCAAACTGAGTGCTAATAATCGCCAGTGGTTAGGAAACTTTGATTTGCGAGTAGGTTTAACCATGTCAGGGGATAATTCCCGTTTATTATTAGGAGAATCTTTTGCAGAAAAATTACCCCGATTAAGGGCATATTTTAAGGATGATTCTTTAAGCATCGATTTAGATAAATTTAAACCTTATGCTGTCCCCAGTAAAACAGAAATGCTTGAATATAAAAATAATTTTAAGAAAAGGAAATCGCCCGAATAACAATTAAATTCTCCCCTTTGTTTAAGGGAGATTAGCGGGGATAAAATTCTTTTTTTAAGAAGAGTTAAGACGGATAAAATTGGAACTATTATTATGATGAATAAACAACAAGTTATCGATATTATCAAAGTACATCAAACACAAATCCATGATTTTGCCGTTAAAGAATTGTTTTTATTTGGTTCAGTGGCAAGGGGAGAAGAAACAGAAGATAGCGATGTTGACTTTTTAGTCAATTTTAATCAACCAGTAGGATTATTTACATTATTGAAATTAAAAAGTTATTTAGAAGATTTATTAGGGTGTTCCGTTGATATTGGTACATCTGAATCCTTACGTCCTCATCTAAAAGAAACAGTATTAAAGGAGGTTATTCGTGCCATTTAAGCAATAAGAAATATGGTAATTTATTAATCGCTTTAGCAGATTTAAGCTATAAGCCTTCTCAATTTATTGCAAGGCAACGAAAATGCTAGAATATAAAAATAATTTAAGGGATATTTTAAACTATCAGGGGAAAATTTGATGACACAGGATATTGATATTGATATTGATGAATTAAAGGAATTTATTGATGCTTTACAATATTTTCAATATGTCATGAGCGATCGATTTCAAGCAGTAGAATCTGATTGGAATCGTTGCGATGAATCTTGGGAAGGGGAATCAAAAAAACGTTTTACTGATGATTTTGAAGAAATGCACAGTCAAGTGAAAAGAACTTTATTAGCAGGAGAAGATGCCTTGGAATGGCTAAAAAAATATTATCAAATATTAAAAGATTTTGAAAAATTTTAATAACAATATAGGAGTAAAAAATGGCTGAACAAACAAAATTTAACCGACAAGATGCTGAAGATTTATTAAGACAATTACAAGAGTTTAATTACATTTTAAACGATGAATGGGTAAGAGTTTTAAATAAATGGAGAAATCTTGAATTATGTTGGCGTGACAAACAATTTGAAGAATTTGAGCCTCTTTTTCAAAAATTTAAAGCTAACTATCGAGATGCCGAATATAATAGTGAAGAATTTATCCGTTTTATTAAAGAACAAATAGCCATCAGTGAAGAAAGACAAAGAGTATTAAGTAATTTTCAGAGAATTAGAAGCTCATAATATTAATCGGAAATAAGAAAAAAATTAAATCATAGCGTTTATCTGAATGCTAAAGACATGACAATTATCCGTATTCGGGAATGGGAAATAAGCTGTATCTGCATTAGCATTAAAAAACTACAACACCTCAATACCCCAATACCTCAACACCCGCAACCTGAAACCTAACCTTTGTATAGCTTTTAACCCAAACTACTTAATTCTTCTGGTTGGTGATAAAATTGAGATTCGAGATTAAAGCCACGATATGCCATGATATACAATTCCTTCATGTCCTTAATTAGAGGATAACGGGGATTTGTACCAGTACATTGATCATCGAAGGCTTGTTCTGCTAAACTTTCGATCGCATCATAGAACTGTTGATCTTCTATTGATAACACTTCTCGGATGGTAAGGGGAATATTTAACTCTTTTTTCAAGTTTTCTACTGCTTCGACGAGTTTCTCAACTTTTTCATCCTCTGTTATACCCCCTAACTGTAAATAGTCCGCAATTTGGGCATAACGAAATTTAGCATTAGGATACTTATATTGAGGGAAAATCGCCTGTTTAAAGGGTGCATCCGTCGCATTGTAACGAATAACGTGGGAAATCATCAACGCATTAGCCAACCCGTGCGGTACATGGAAACTTGACCCTAATTTGTGAGCTAAAGAGTGACAAATTCCCAAAAAGGCGTTAGCAAAAGCCATTCCCGCAATAGTCGCTCCGTAGTGTACCTTTTCCCTTGCTTTGAGGTCTTTCGCTCCATTATGATAGGCACTGGGTAGATATTTAAACAAAAGTCCGATCGCTTTTAATGCTAAACCACTGGTAAACTCGGTGGAATAAATGGACACATAAGCCTCTAAAGCGTGGGTTAAAGCGTCAATGCCTCCAAATGCCGTTAAACTCTTGGGCATATTTAACACCAATTCAGGATCAACTATGGCAATATTTGGGGTTAAAGCATAGTCAGCAAGGGGGTATTTCATGCCCGTTTTTTCATCAGTGACGACAGCAAAAGGGGTTACTTCTGAGCCTGTGCCTGATGTGGTGGGAATGGCTACCATAATCGCTTTTTTGCCCAATTCAGGTAAATCATATACCCGTTTGCGAATATCCATAAACCGAGTGGCGATGCCCTCAAATTCGATGTCTGGGTGTTCGTACATTAACCACATCACTTTTGCCGCATCCATCGGTGAGCCTCCCCCCAAAGCGATAATAACATCAGGATTGAAGCTGTTTAACAGAGCTAAACCACGATTGACGGTGGCAAGGCAAGGATCAGGCTCAACATCGTAGAAAATGTCGTATTTTATGCCCATTTGCTCTAAAACGCTCTCTATTTTCTTGGTCATACCCAACTCATAGAGGGGTTTGTCGGTGACGATGAAAGCCTTTTCTTTTCCTGCTAAATCCCCTAAAGCAACGGGTAAGCTACCGTATTTGAAGTAAACCTTCGGCGGTACACGAAACCAAAGCATATTTTCTCGCCGTTCGGTGATAGTCTTAATGTTGAGCAAATGTTGCACTCCCACGTTACCACTGATGGAGTTACCGCCCCAACTACCACAACCGAGGGTTAAAGACGGATCAAGACGGAAGTTATACAAATCCCCGATCGCACCTACGGAAGAAGGAGTATTTACTAATACCCTAGCAGTTTCCATTTTACTTTCAAAATAAGCAATTTCTTTGTGTTTATCAGGACTAATATAAACAGAGGATGTATGCCCTTTTCCGCCAAATTCGACCAATTGAGCCGCTTTTTCCGTCCCATCTTCAAAGGTATCCGCTCGATACATTGCTAAAATGGGAGATAGTTTTTCATAAGCAAAAGGCTCATCATAACCTATTTTTTCTACTTCTCCAATTAATACTTTGGTATCGGTTGGAATGGTAATATTAGCTAGTTGAGCGATTTTTTGCACGGACTGCCCTACTATATCAGCATTAATCCTACCATCTTTGAGTAAAATATTCCTCAATTTATCGATTTCTTCATCTTTGAGAAAGTAAGCTCCCCTAAGCTCAAATTCTTGTCTAAATTCGTCATAAATGGCATTTTCCACTATAATCGACTGTTCAGAAGCACAAATCATGCCATTATCAAAGGTTTTACTGAGCATAATCGAAGATACAGCCATTTTGATATGGGCGCTTTTCTCGATAACGGCGGGGGTATTTCCAGCCCCTACCCCTAAAGAAGGATGTCCAGAGGAGTAAGCCGCTTTCACCATTCCCGGTCCTCCTGTGGCAAGAATTAGCTTAATATCTGGGTGTTGCATCAACGCTTGAGAGGCTTGTAATGTCGGTTCTTCAATCCATCCGATTATATCCTCTGGCGCACCAGCCGCGATCGCCGCATCTCTGACAATTTTTGCCGCTTCGATGGTACATTTTTTCGCTCTGGGATGGGGGGAGAGAATAATTGCGTTGCGAGTTTTGAGGGCTAAAAGGGTTTTAAAAATTGCGGTAGAAGTGGGGTTAGTAGTGGGAATAATTCCTGCGATTACCCCTAAAGGTTCGGCTATTTTTTCGATGCCATAACATTCATCTTTTTCGATAACTCCGCAGGTTTTTTCGTCTCGATATTTGTTATAAATAATCTCAGAAGCAAAGTGATTTTTTATTACTTTATCTTCAACAATTCCCATGCCTGTTTCCTCACAAGCCATTTTAGCTAAGGGGATTCGGGCAGAGTTTGCCGCTAATGCAGCCCTTTTGAAGATGCGATCGACTTCTTCTTGAGAAAAATGTGCATACTGTTGTTGAGCTTTTTTAACATTACTAATTAACTGCTCTAAAACTGCTAAACTATTAGCAAATTCCATAAGAAATAACTCCTATTTTTTAGGTCAAATGTAGAGATATATTGATTAAGAGTTGGAAGATAAAAAATCAATTTTTATTCTTTAACTTCATTATAGACAATTCTATAAATTGAATTATTTATTTTTTATTAAGCTATTTCTCTATTTCTTCCAAAAATTATCCCAATGCAACATATTTGGGTTTTATAACAGTTTGATTAAGATTAACATTTCACAAACAACATTAGCTATTATGGCTCTTCTGCAGTGATTGGGGCAAATTATTATAAATTAACTATTTTAATTAAACCTAAAACTTGCCATCTGAAACCTTTTTTTAGGGATAATCCATCATATCTCAAGTAAGATAGTTACTATCATTCTTTACCAAAGAATTTTTAATTTCAGGGTGTAAATATTTGTGTTGAAAACCAATAAATTAAATATGCGTTGATGAAAAAGTGAATGGAGGTTTTTTACTCTTAAGTAATGAATTACTATACTATCCAAACTCACAATATTATGTTACGAGAAGAAAATTCTTGCCTGTTGCCTACTTTCACTCAGATTAAGCGGTAGAAGTTATAAACTTCCTGAGTATAACAAGGGGCTTAAACCCCTCGCAAATCCATCATTACTAAAAAATTAAATTACTTGCTCTACTTCGGCAATTTCGGGGATATATTCTCTTAAACGGCGTTCAATACCCATTCTAAGAGTCATAGTAGAACTAGGACAAGAACCACAAGCTCCCTGTAATCTTAATTTTACAGTGGGTCCATCAATTTCGACTAATTCCACATTTCCACCGTCTGCCATGAGATAAGGGCGTAATTCATCTAATACTTGTTCCACATTTTCAGGTGTTAATGCTAGAGACATAATCGCTATTTCTTTTTCTTAATAACTTTTCCCACTATGATAACTAAAACCAAGACAATTAAGTTGAGCTGAATTGTTAAGCACGTTTTTAAACACATTTTAAAGATAGAGTGTTGGTAAATTAAACCATGATTGATGAAAGAAGCGATCGCACATTTTTAACTCAACTATATTACTGGTAAAGGTTATGGTCTAACATTACATTAAAACTGTTGCCCGTTGACCAATTTCACCCACCTCAAGTTATGCTTTTCCAGAGTATAATGTCACCCAACTAATCCTATCTGAAGGAAATCCATTAAAATTCGATGACAAATTATCAGTAAAATTACACAGACTATGCCCAAAATCGAAAAGGTTTGTTAACCTAGTGGTCAGGGATGATTAAGAAACAATCATAATTTACATATGTACCATAAAGAACATGAAGGCTCTATGATAGAAAAGTATCGTTTCTGGATGCTATTTTCTGTGAAATTCATTACAATATCTGAAGATTTTAATAATCAGACTTATTAAAAACTCCATGATGTTTATTTATATTGATATAAAAGTTTTAGGAGAATAACAAGATAAAGGGATTCAAGAGTTAATGGAAAAGAAGGAAAAGGAGGTAAGGTTAGTCAGCAATGAGAACCCTCAACCCTTCCTACTTTCTGTTAGCCAGAATCAAACACTTTTATCTTTCGCTGATCTACAAGTATATCAGACTGTGGAATTTTCCAAAATAAAAAGAAACAGTCGGCTAGACTTGCCTTGATTTATAAAGGTTAAGGTTATTAACTTCAGGTTGATTCCTGAATGTCTTTTCTCTAAAGTAAAACATTCACTAACTATATTTAGATGACACTACCAATTAATTTTCACTCTCTATTCGCTAATATCGATGCAATGGTGAGGGTTTTGTTGGTGTTAATTTATGGTGAAGTTGTTTTGGAGGAGAGATAATTTGTTGTATTTATTTTTTTGATTATCTAATCTATCTTCTCAGTAAATTTTCAGAAGGAGTACGAGGAAAACGGCATGACCCAAGCACAAGAAATTTTAGCAACTATCTCACCCGTTAATGATTTAGAAGAAATGTTCGATTATAATTCTTCGGTTTCTGGCAGGGAAGGAGAATTAAGTGAGATGATTGTCGAGGCTGATTCCATTGGTGTAGCAGATGTTAGTAGTAAAAAATCCCGCAAGTTATCTGCTACCCCCCGTCGTCGAGGTCAATCGAAGAAAAAGCCCTTTACGGAAGATTCAATTCGTGTTTACCTACAAGAAATAGGACGTATCAGGCTATTACGCGCCGAGGAAGAAATTGAGTTAGCTCGACAAATTGCTGATTTATTGGATCTTGAGTATATTCGTTCTACTTTAATTGAACATTTGGGGCGTGTGCCAACGGATGAAGAATGGGCGATCGCATCTGATATGCCAAATATGCGTCAATTTAATCGTCGTTTGCATATTGGACGCAGGGCAAAGGATAAGATGGTACAATCCAATTTGCGTTTGGTGGTATCTATCGCTAAAAAGTACATGAATCGGGGTTTATCTTTTCAGGATTTGATTCAGGAGGGTTCACTTGGTTTAATTCGAGCCGCCGAAAAATTTGACCACGAAAAAGGTTATAAATTTTCCACTTACGCTACATGGTGGATACGACAAGCAATTACAAGAGCGATCGCAGATCAATCTCGAACTATTCGTCTTCCCGTGCATCTTTATGAAACCATTTCTCGCATCAAAAAAACTACTAAGATGCTATCTCAAAAAATGGGACGCAAACCCACAGAAGAAGAAATTGCCGAAGATATGGAAATGACCATTGAAAAGTTACGCTTCATTGCAAAATCAGCACAATTACCCATTTCTCTGGAAACCCCCATTGGTAAGGAAGAAGACTCCCGTTTAGGAGATTTTATCGAGGCAGATGGAGAAACCCCAGAAGATGAAGTATCTAAAAATTTATTGAGAGAAGATTTAGAAAATGTGTTAGACTCCCTTAGTCCTCGTGAAAGAGATGTTTTAAGACTGCGCTACGGGTTAGATGATGGCAGAATGAAGACTTTAGAGGAGATAGGGCAAATCTTCAATGTTACCCGTGAAAGAATCAGACAAATTGAAGCTAAGGCTTTGCGTAAGTTACGTCATCCTAATCGGAATAGTATATTAAAAGAATATATCCGATAGATAATTGCTTGAGTTCGGAATTAGGAGTTAGGAGTTAGAACTCACATTTTCCTCATTATTTTGTAGTTTACAGGAAATTAATGATTAAATTACTGGTGAGTTTGCGACTTTAAAGATTTATATGAAAGTAAAAGAAATTCTTAAAATCATCGAAGAAGACGGTTGGTATTTAGTCAGAACAAAAGGTAGTCATAGACAATACAAGCATGATATTAAAAGAGGATTAGTTACAGTACCTGGCAAGTTATCGGATGATTTAGCTTTAGGTACAGCTAATAGTATTTTTAAACAAGCACAAATAAAATAATTCAACTACAGGAGTAAATTTTATGCGCTATGCGATCATAATCGAAAAAGCACTATCAAACTATTCTGCTTATTGTCCTGATTTACCCGGATGTGTTGCTACGGGTAATACTATGGAGGAAATAAAAAAAGAAATGGCAGATGCAATCTCCTTCCACTTAGAAGGGTTGCGAGAGGAAAATTTACCAATACCATTACCATTATCTGTAACTGATTATATTGAAGCTAGTTAGGATAATGGGAAGAAATATATTTAGGTGGTGGTGATGCGGAGTGTTATTCTGCTCTTATGATAAGTGGGTGAGTAAAATTAATTGTATATTTTACGCTAAAAATTAATTTAATATATTTTTTATGTTAACCAGTGCGCAGAATCCTCTTATTAAACAAGTTCGCAAATTACATAATAGTAAAGAAAGACATAAACAAAATTTGCATCTATTAGAAGGCACTAATTTAATTTCTGTGGCATTGGAAGTCAGTTATCCCTTAGTTACGGTGTTAACTACTGAGTTGTGGCAGAAAAAAAATCCCTTTTTATGGGAAAAATTACAGAGTCAAGGGGAAAGAGTTGAAACAGTTTCTGAAGAGGTGATGACGAAACTAGCAACTACTGTCAATCCCGATGGGGTAGTGGCAACTGCTAAAAGGAATTCGGTGGTGTCTCAACCTCGGCAAAATTTACAATTGGGGTTAATTCTCGATCGCATCCAAGACCCCGGAAATTTAGGTACTATTATTCGTAGTAGCGTGGCCATGGGTGTGGACTTTATCTGGTTAAGTGGAGATTGTGTCGATTTGGATAATCCTAAAGTAATGAGGGCTTCGGTGGGGGAATGGTTTAAGATTAAGGCAAAGGTAGAAGATAATTTATCACTTTTAATTACTGACTATCAAAAAAAAGGTTATCAAATTATTGCCACTGATTTACAAGGAGATATAAAACCTTGGCAAGTTGATTTAACTGCCCCCACGATTATACTTATGGGAAATGAGTCCAGAGGATTGTCGGCAAATTTAAAAAACTTAGCCACTCACAAGCTCAAAATTCCTCTACTTAATGATGTGGAATCCCTTAACGTTGCGATCGCATCTTCTTTGATCTTACATGAAAGAATGAGACAAATTGAAGTTTGGAGTTAAGGGATTGGGGGGTTAGGGAGAAGTTAATTCAACCCTGTTTTTTTGTCTTAATTGTTATTGTTAACTTTTAATTGTTAATCGTCTTTATCCTGTATCAATTGTCAACTATTATTTGACATTATAATCACCCTTTGAAATCATCATGACCAAATTTGCCAGTCACCCTAATCAAAAAATCTTAACTGCACTAGAACGCTTGATCGACATAGTAGCCAAGTTGCGATCGCCTCTAGGGGGATGTCCATGGGATTTAGCCCAAACTCAAGAATCTTTAATTCCCTACATTATTGAAGAAGCCTACGAAGCAGTGGACGCTATTCACTCTCAAAATCAGGCAGAAATAGCCGAAGAATTGGGAGATTTACTCTTACAAGTCGTTTTACAAGCACAAATTGCCCAGGAAAATGAATATTTCACCCTTGAAGATATTGCTGAGGGTATCAGTGAAAAACTAATTCGCCGTCATCCCCACGTTTTTGGTGATGTTGAGGTAACAAGTGAGGAAGAAGTACATCACAACTGGGAAAAAATTAAGCAAGAAGAAAAACAAAAAACCCATGCTTTATTAAGTGAAAAACTCAAAACTTATGTGCGTAGCTTACCTCCTCTGATGGCAACCTTAAAAATTTCTAAACAGGCAGCAAAAGCGGGATTTGAGTGGGAAAACGTAGAAGGAGTTTGGGATAAGTTTCAGGAAGAATTAAAAGAATTTCAAGAAGCTATTATTAAAGGTGATCTACAACACGCCGAAACGGAGCTAGGTGATTTATTATTTACAGTAGTTAACTTAGGGCGTTGGTATGGGATTGACCCCACTGTTGCCCTACAGGGAACAAATAATCGTTTTATTCAAAGGCTTTCCCTCATGGAGCAAAAATGCGATCGCCCCTTGCAAGAGTATTCATTGACTGAATTAGAAGCTCTCTGGCAATCTGCAAAGAAACAATTATCTATTGACGAGTAATTAGTAGAAGTCAGAAGTTTTTAATTCTTAATTCTTAACTATTGCCTTGTCTTAATTACTAATTACTGATTTTTAACTGCCTTTGCCCTGTGTTTTAATTAATTAACATTTACTATAAAAAAATGACAGATATAAAATTGCTAATTCTCGATATTGATGGTACGATTTCTGGGAAATCTAATCAGGTAACAGAAAAAGTAAAAAATGCCATTAAAGAAGCCCAAGAAAAAGGGGTAAAAGTTGGTTTAGCTACAGGGAGAATGTTTTGTTCTGCTTTAAGATTTCACCAAGAAATTAACGCTGACTTACCTATAATTGCTTATAACGGTGCTTGGATGCAAAGAGTTGATAATCAGGAAATACTTTTACATCAGCCTGTAAATAAAAACATTGCTCAGGAATTAATGCAATATTTTAGGGAAAAACAAATAGATAATGAATTAGAAATTCATCTTTATTATGATGATCAATTATATGTAGAAAATTTCTCAGAAAAAACAGATTTTTATGTTACTAGGTCTGGAATTAATTTTAATGTAGTAGAAAAATTAGAAACTTTATTAAATAATCATCCCACAAAAGTTTTAGCACAAAGTCCTGATGCTGATTTTATCGGCAACCTTTTACAAGATTTACAAATTCGTTACTCCACAGATGAACTATATTTAACTCAATCCAATCCTATTTATTTAGAAGCAACTCAAGCCAATGTCAATAAAGGTTCAACAGTAAAGTATCTTGTGGAAAAAATCTTAGGTTATAACCCCCAAGAAGTTATGGCAATTGGTGATAATTACAATGATTACACCATGTTGGATTATGTTGGTTTGGGTATTGCGATGGGGGATGCACCCCCAGAAATTAGGGCTATTGCGGCGGGAGTTACTCAAGATGTGGAAAATGATGGAGTTGCAAATGCGATCGCATCTTATATTTTATAGAAATCTTTGATTTATAGGTATTTTGGACTGTCACCTGTTACCTACTCTCAGGGACACTACTCCTTCATCAACCCCTAATTATCTTGATTATCAGCAATAAATTTCGCCGCTAAAACTCCTCCTAAAAAACCAAATAGATGAGCTAACCATGAAATACGAGGGTCTGTTGGTAATACGCCCCACACCATTCCACCATATAAAAAAATAACAATTAAGGAAACGGCGATAGAAGGGATATTTTTTTGGAATAAGCCCCTAAACATCAAAAATCCCAAAAAACCGAAAATCACCCCACTAGCACCCACCGTAAC
The DNA here is from genome assembly GCF_036345015.1 of Cyanobacterium sp. Dongsha4. Lineage (NCBI taxonomy): Bacteria > Bacillati > Cyanobacteriota > Cyanophyceae > Chroococcales > Geminocystaceae > Cyanobacterium > Cyanobacterium sp. DS4. The sequence goes on from NZ_CP084098.1 coordinate 2,840,694, forward strand.
TGAGTTAGGAGAAGCAAATAGCCAGACTCCTAAGCCACTCACAATCATTGAGAAAAAAGTAACGATGAAAAAATCACTGGTTTTCCTTAACATGGTTAAGAATCCTAATATGATAAAAGGAAAAGTATTAGCGATTAAATGGGGTATATCTCCATGTAAAAAAGGGGCGAGAATGATGCCTCTTAAGCCTGTCAAATTTCTCGGTATAATTCCCAAATAATCGAGGCGATCACCGAAGAAAGTTAGATTTATAATTTCAATTAACCAGAAAATAATGACAAAAACGCCGAGGATGGTAAATTGAATTTTTACCTCTTTTGCCAATGCTTTTAAATTCTCATCGCTCATGAGTCTGATGTGTATGGAATAATTTTTTCCATTTTATAACGATCGAAGGCAACATCTCCATAATTTACTATTTCCATTTCAATCACGGTAAAACCGCAACGGGTAAAAACAGGATAGGAAAAAAAACTCGCTTCCGTAAAAAATCTCTTTATTTGTCGGTTAACACCTATATTTAAAACGTAATTTAACAGTTTAGTACCGTAACCCTGACGGGTATAATCTGGATGAATATATAATGAGGCGATATGTCCATTTTTGCGCAAACCGCAGAAACCAACTATTTGTTGCCTAATCAATAGTAAATATGTATCGGGATCGAAAATAAAATATTGAAAACTGTTAAAATTATCAGGGGCGGCAGACCATGCTTCTACTTGTGCAGGAGAATATAAGCTAGGGGCAAGTTTTTTAACCGTATAACGGTATATTTGTCTAAGGGTATCAAAATCCGCCAATGTTGCCATTGAAAAACTCAATTCTTCCATTTTTTTGTTTAATTATTTTACTGTTATGAAACTTCACCAACAAGTAATCCAAGTCAAAACTAGCGGTAAGTGCTTACATAAGATAACCTCTCAGGTGAATGACGTGGTCATTAATTCAGGTATTAAGACGGGTTTATGTACGGTTTTTATTCTTCATACTAGCGCAAGTTTAATTATTCAAGAAAATGCCGATCCTGATGTATTAGCTGATTTGAGTAGTTTTTTTAGTAAGTTAGTGCCTGAAAGTGCTGATTATCTCCATAGTGCAGAAGGTGTTGATGATATGCCTAGTCATATTCGCTCTGTCTTGACTAGCACTTCTGAGAATATCATAGTTCGTCAGAGGCGTTTATGGTTAGGTACTTGGCAAGGATTATATTTATGGGAACATAGGATGCGATCGCATCTTCGCCAAATAGCTGTCCATATTCAAGGGGAATAATTTTAGTTCGGGGTTGGAGTATTACGGTTAGTGTTAATTAAACACTCTTGCCCTTTTACCTACTACTACTTTTTTGATCAACCTCAAATATATGTGGCATTACGAACCGAGTATTTTTTTGCGTAGTGGTTTAATTCAAACTCTCTATATTGCCCTTTTTGCTCACAGAAATTGGCAGAAAACCATAAAATATAGTGAGCCGAATTATCAAGAACATATATTCTATGGTGCGAATAATGTACTCATTTATGGTTTAATAGCAATTCCTCCTCATGCTCAAGGTACGATTATTGCTACTTATGGCATTACAGGAAGTTTACAAGACCAATGGTTTTTAAAGATTTTGTCGGCTAAGGCATATGCTCAGAATTATGCGGTAGTTATGTTTGATTGGAGAGCTCATGGTAAAACGGCTTTACTTTCTCCAACCTTAACCTCTGATGGGTTATATGAAGGACAAGATTTTCTGTGTATTGCCTCTCAAAGTAAAAAATTAGGTTGCCCTCCGCAATTTTGGTTTACAGGTTATTCTCTGGGAGGAAAATTAACGTTATGGGGATTATATGAGGCATCCCATCTGAGTAAGTATGAAGATTCCTTAGAGTTATCACAAGAAGATATAGGCGGAGGTTGTGCGATTTGTCCGAGTTTGGATGCTTGGCAATCCTTAAATTATCTGGAAAATCATCCTGTAGGTAGTAAATTAGAGAAGGTAATTACCCGTAATTTACGACAATTGGCAGAAAAAATATTTCAAGCTCATCCTCATCATTTTAATCAACAACAACTCGATCGAGTCAATAGTATAAAAGAGTTCGATCGAAATTTAGTTATTCCTCAATTAGGTATTGATAGCTTAGAGGAATATTATCGACTTAGTAGCCCTCTGAGAATCATACCCCAAATAAAAAAACCGACCTTAATCTTATATGCTAAAGATGATCCCATGTTTGCCCCTAGCTTAATCGAAGAAGTTATAAAAGTAAGCGAAAACAATTCTTGGATTGACCTCACTCTTACAAAATACGGCGGTCATGTCGGTTATATTAGTAGTAAAAACTGTCAACGACAATGGAATGATCAAGATAAATGGTGGGCATGGAATCGGTTTTTAGAATGGATTACCCATTCTCAGAAGAAAAACAAAAAATAGAACCCTACTTAAATTGAAAACACTGACTCCTGAGTTTTGGATTCTTCCTTAACCACCACATCACAATTCAAATCAAATTTCTTTGATATAGTTTATTCAAAATTAGGTAGAGACTTTTCTAAATTATTAATGATAGAATTATAGTCCTGATTATATTCAGGAATAATCGTTAAAATTTCTGCGACGCACTGAAAACTTTTTTGGGCATTTGTTATTTTTGCTAAGGATTTGAAAATATTTTTTTTCACCCATAAAGCACCAGCACCATTCGTATTAGGAAGCATAATCATTATTTTATTATTCCCAAAATAAGCACCTAAATCAGCAGGACGTTTTATTTCTTCTTGAATAAAATAACCGATTTTTGCTAAGATTCTCGTATTAAATTCAGCTTCAAATCTTAATTTTAATAAAATTAATGAAAGAGGTTGTTTTTCTCTTGCTAATCTTCTCCATTCATAATCCAAACAATCAATAAAAGCTGAATAATTTGCTAAACCAGTTTGATCATCAAGAAGGGAATAAGATTGACATTGTTGCTGTGTTTCTATTAACTTATCAAAGATAATTTTTCGCTCTATTGCTAAAGTTAAAATACTAATAATTTCATCAATTTGTTTAATTTGTTCTTCTTGCCATTTACGCTCATAATTATAGTCATAAATAGATAAAATTCCCCAAAAATCAATATCTTCATTGACGGTTATAACTTGAGGTGTTTTTAGCTTAATGGGAAACAGTAATTCTGCTCTTTTTAAGGGATAAGTATCTTCCGTTAAATCATCACTGTCATGGGTAAAATAAGATTGTTGATTCTTCTTTATTTTTCCAATTAAAGAATCACTAATTTCATACAAATTATTTTCTTGAAAGGAATCTTTTTTTTTTGAAATTAGCTCTGAACCATTGATAATATTTTCTAATTCACCCCTAGAATTAAATTGACTAATAAATACTTGATCAACTTCTAAATCATGTTTGATTTTAGCAAGAATTGATAATATAAATGGATTAGGATCAATGGAAGAAAATAGTTGATTAAGGTCAATCATGGACAGTCATTTTCTATTATTAATTGATGATGGCTGGAGAAATTCTATTACTGTTGTTATTATATAATAATCTGAGCTTATTTAAAATTAGAAATTAAATTATATTTTCTTTTACCATAATGATTGTTACTACCACAGATAATATTCAGAATCGAGAAATTTCTTCTTACTTAGGTGTTGTTACAGCAGAGGTAATTTATGGCACTAATGCTTTAAGAGACTTTTTTGCGGGAATTCGTGATATGTTTGGAGGACGTACTGGTAGTTATGAAAAGGTTTTTGAAAAAGCCCAATTAGAAGCCATTGAAGAATTAAAAAAACGGGCAATTAAACTTAATGCGGATGCAGTTATCGGTATAAAAGTTGATACTGGTACAATTAATGTAGATCAAGAAGGTGTATTGTTATTGGTTACTGCCACTGGTACTGCGGTTAGTTTACAGTAGTGGTTATTGAGCCAAGTTGAGATGCTGAGTTTTGTTGATTGCAAGTCAGACAGAGGTAGGAATTTAGATAATGTCATCCTTACGCCAATCATTAAAGAAATACTTTGGTTATGATAGCTTTAGGGAAGGACAAGAAGAAATCATCCAAAATGCCCTCAATAATAATGATTTACTGATAATTATGCCCACTGGGGGCGGAAAATCTCTTTGTTTTCAACTTCCTGCTTTACTAAAAAAGGGGGTGACAATTGTTATTTCTCCTCTAATTTCCTTAATGCAAGATCAAGTTACATCGTTGCATGATAATGGTATTGGGGCAACTTTTATCAATAGCACCCTTGATTTTCAAGAAATTAAGCACCGGGAACAATTAATTCTTTCTGGTAAAATTAAGTTACTCTATCTTGCTCCTGAAAGGCTTATTAGTGAGAAGTTTCAGTCATTTTTAAATACCGTTGCCAAGACTAATGCGATCGCATCTTTTGCTATTGATGAAGCTCATTGTATATCTGAGTGGGGTCATGATTTTCGTTTGGAATATCGGCAATTAAGGCAATTACGTCAACGTTTCCCGCAAATACCAATTACGGCTCTAACTGCCACGGCAACCCCCAGAGTGCAACAGGATATTATTCAACAGTTACGGCTTCGTAATCCGATTATTCGTCGCTTTAGCTTCAATCGTCCTAATCTTTATTATGAAGTAAGACCACGAGAAAAACGCAACTATCACCAAATTTTGCAGTTAATTAATTCTTTAGAAGGTTCTGGTATTATTTATTGTTTAGCTCGTAAAACAACAGAAGATTTAGCCTATAGACTTCGTCAAGACAATATTTCTGCTCTACCTTACCATGGTGGCTTAACCGATGAGATGCGATCGCACCATCAAGATTGTTTTATTCGAGATGATGCCCGTATAATGGTTGCTACCGTAGCCTTTGGCATGGGTATAAATAAACCTGATGTCCGTTTTGTCATCCACCACGATTTACCTCGTAATATTGAAAGTTACTATCAAGAGTCAGGACGAGCGGGGAGGGATGGAGAACCAGCAAAATGTATTCTGTTATATAATCCTAGCGATGAATATAAAATCAATTATTTCATCAAACAAAAAGAAAATATCAACGAACAAAAACAAGCACGAGAACAACTTAAAAAAGTACAAGAATATGCAGAGACAAATTACTGTCGTAGAATAGTTCAATTAGGCTATTTTGGTGAAAAATATAAAGGGGATTGTGGCGGTTGTGATAACTGTTTAAACCCCAAAGAATTTATTGATTGGACTATTGAAGCTCAAAAATTTTTATCCTGTGTTGCTCGAACTAAAGAAAAATTTGGCATGAACCATATTATCAGCATTTTAAGAGGAGCAAAAAATCAAAAAATTTATCAATATGGACATCATTTATTATCCACTTATGGTATAGGAAAAGACCATACAACTAAAGAATGGCAATACTTAGGAAGATCTTTAGTTTATCAAGGCTTAGTAAGTCAAAGTAACGATGGTTATAAAATTTTAAAACTAAATAATGAAAGCTGGAAAATTTTACAACATAAAAGGAAAGTAACAATAGCTTTAAATAATGAGCAAAATAATAATTCTCAAGACCTAGATAATCCCAGAAAATTAGAAACAGAAATTTTACTATCCAGACTAAAAAAACTAAGAAAAAAATTGGCAGATGAAGAAAATATCGCTCCGTATGTTATTTTCGGTGATTCTACCTTAAAAGTCATGGCACAACTACAACCAATTTCCTTAGAAAGTTTAGGCAAAATATCTGGAGTTACAGAATATAAATTAAACAAATATGGAAACTATTTTCTCAGAGAAATAATTTCTTTTAATCATGAACAACCTGTAATAACTCCTTTACCTTCTCATACTCATATGAAAACATTACAATTCTATCAACAAGGTTTAACAGTGAGGGAAATAGCACAAAAAAGAGGCTTAACAGAATCAACAATTATTAGTCATTTCTGTGAATTAATTGAATTAAATCAACCCGTAAATATCGATGAATTTGTTAACCTAGAAAAACAGAAAAATATCAGTGAAGCCCTTAATAAAATAGGAGATAAATTTCTCAAACCTATTAGAGACTATTTAGGTAGCGAATATAGTTATGATGAAATCAAATTAGTTAAAGCTAAATTAGCTTCCTATAAAATTAAATAAATATTAGTAGTATTAATCCTTGATGAAGAGAGATTCTAAATAACTGTAAATTCCTCCACTATAATACAAATCATCAATTTTTACATAGCCTTTATTACCGTCAATTTTTATTTCAGAAGTAGGGATAAAACCTGCAAAAATTAGTTTATAATTTGGTTGAGCTTCGGAGATTTTTTGCTCACTTAAAACACATACTAAAAGGCTATTTTTTTCTATTTCAGCTTTACTAATTGACCATGAAATTTCCGTTAAATTTCCGCTACGGGTTTTAACCTGAATACCGATATTGGGATAATCTGTTAAGGTAAAGTCCACACCGCCATCACCATAATTATATAATTCGTAATCAACTTCGGTGACGAGATTTCCTAAGCGATGTTTTAATAGTGCTTCTCCTAATTTTCCTGTTAAATTATTAACGAATAGTTCAACGGATTTTGCATTTTGTTTAAATTTTTTATATTTATCTACCATCTCCCAAGAAAATGCCCTTAATTTTGCTGTTTCTTCGGTGGAAATAGTGGTTATTTCGCTATGGCTTCCTTCTAATGGGGATTCTAATAAATAGCCTTGTTTATATCTAGTTATAAAGTCTTTTTGTTGAGTTAATAAGTGGTTAAATTCTGAGATTATAGGAGATGATTGATAGTTTTTATTTAATAGGGTATTATCAAAGATTGTACCTGTCAGATTAGCACTATCAAAATTAGCTTTTAAGTTATAGCATATATAAACATTATCGAAATTAGCTTTTACACATTGACTATATCTAAAATTAGCATTTGTTATATTACATTTCTGCAAAATTGCATTATCTAAAATAGCCAAATCAAAAATACTTGAATATAAAGAACTTTTAGAAAGATTACTGTCAGATAAATTTGCTTGACTTAAATTTGCTTCAAAAAGAGTTGCTTTTGTTAAATTAACTCTTTTCATATTAGTTCTGTTTAAATTTGCATTTGATAAATCAGCTTCTTTTAAACAAGCTCCCTCTAAATCAAGATTACTTAAATTTAAACCTCTTAAATCACTATTTTGTAAATTAGCAAACTTTAAATTAATATATTTAAGTTGCTCAGTATTAATGTCTCTTAAATCGACAAAATCCAAATCTAATGGATACTCTAAAAATGTTTTGCTATTTTCATTAATCAAATTATTTATTAACAACCAAGCTATATATAATTTATTATTTTCAAAAACACTTTCATCGCCAATTATACCTCTTAAATTAGTATGATTAAATATTGCTGTTGCCAACTTAGTTCCACGAAAATCGACATTATCAAAATTTGTTTTTAACCAAATATAGCCACTGCTAGTTGTAAACCATTCATTCCAATGTGGATCAATTCCAGCTTTTGTTGAACTAAAATTTGTATTAAATAATGCACTATCAGTAAAATTTAGATTTTTCAAATCGGCAGATATAAACTCAGCATTAGTCAAATCGGACTTAGTGAAATTACAATTTATTATTGAAGGATAATGATAATGAAAACTAGGTGAATATCCTTCCAAATTTTGCATTTTTTTGAAATTGAATTTACTATTCTTTAAATTGCAGTTACTAAAATTAACATTAATTAATTTTGAAGCAGAAAAATCTGTCCCTTGTAAATTACAATTACTAAAGTTAATCTCTTTGAGATAACAAAAACTAAGGTCAAGATTTTGTAACTTATTCATGTTAGCTTGACCATTTACTATTCCCCAAACTTTATACCATTTAGAGTCAAGTCCCTGACAATTATCAATTCTAGTCTTATATAAGTATGTCCACTCTAATGATGAGTTATTTAATAATGCTTTTTCTAAATTGGTATTGGTAAAATTTGCTCCTACGAGATAAGAATACTCTAAATTTGCTCCTGTTAAATCAGCATCGCTGAAATCTGAAAAGGTTAAAATAGCACCTCTTAAATCAATATCTTTCAAAGATGCCCCTCTTAAATCTAGTTTTCCAAAAACTTTGCCCCGAAAATCTCTTTCGCCTTTTGCGTAACGCTCTAATAATTCTTGTGCTTCCATAATGTTTGAAATAGGATTAATTTTAATTAGTTATTAGCTATTATTTATTGTTTATTGTTTATTATTGATTAATTAAGATTCATCACTTAAATCCGCTAATCCTTTAATGATAAAAGTTTTATTTTCAGGAAATTCTGCCACTAATTTTAAACCTCCTCCTAAACCCTGAATATAGTTAGCTAAATAGGCTTTGCGTAATTCTCTTAATGTGATTTCTTCTGCGATTAATTGATTAGCTTCTGCTTGTATTTCTGCTTGTTCTTCAGGGGTAAAGTTTGCCATCATTTCTGATAATGTTTTAGTCATTTTTATCTACTTCCTTCGTTTGAGATATTTTGCAGAGTAGAAGCAACGAAACTCTCAAATTCTCATGTATCTTGCCGCCGCCGTGCAGGTTTCTTGGATTTCTACTGCATATAGGTTGGGCATTCCCATCGATTCTAATTTATTATATAGCCAAAGCGCGATCGCCTCGCTAGTGGGATTTTCTAAGCCCAATGATTCATTGAGGTAGTAATGATCTAAATATTGATCTAAAATAGGTTGTATATAAGCCTTAATATCACCATAATCCATAACCATGCCTTGTTTAGTGCCTTCGCTGACTAGATGATTACTACGGACATAAATTCTTGCTTTCCAACTATGCCCGTGTAACCTTGCACATTTTCCGTCATGGTGAGGTAATTTGTGGGCGGCTTCAAAGGTTATTTCTTTGTAAATAATCCATTCATCCATTTCAGTTAAGGGTAAGGAGTAGTCAATTCAATCGAAAGGAATACAGAGATTAGGGAAGATTTGTCTTAAGAGTCTAAACGAGAAAAATGTTGGGCAATGTCACTCCCCGTAAAATTAGCAACCCAACCTTCAGGATTATTAAAAAAGCGAATGGCAGTAAAATGCGGATTTTCCCCCATATCAAACCAATGACGAGTATTAGCAGGTACACTAATTAAATCTCCTCTAGTGCATAATACCTCAAACACTTGGTTATCGAGATGAAGACTAAACAATCCCCTACCATCCACAAAAAATCTTACCTCATCTTCGCTGTGGGTGTGTTCATTTAAGAATTTTTGTCTAAATTCCGCCTTTTGGGGATGATCTGAGGTTAAACTAACTACATCAACAGTTAAATAACCCTCCTCATCCATCAATTGTTTTACTTCCCGTTGATAGGCGTTTAATACTTCCTCTTGAGACACCCCAGAAGTTAAATTTTCCATGGTTTGCCACTGTTGAAAACGCACCCCCACTTCTTGCAGTTTATGGGCAATTTTGCTGATTCTATCCACTTCAGGAATACTATCACTATCAAAAATAGGTGTAGAGGGTTGATTATCTAAAAAGATTTTTAATGCTGTCATTTTCCGCCTTTAATCCTCATTATTTCTAATTCACACTTCATTAAATATTCTATCGCTTCTAAGTGGCGCAAGGCAGAAGCCATATCTTCCCCCCAAGTATATACCCCATGCCCTTTAATTAAATATCCCCAACAAGGCACACCAGTATTCAAATAATTAATCACTTCTTGAGCTAAATTGGCTATATCTTGAGTATTCTCAAAAATAGGAAGTGCGATCGCATCTTCATGAGTAGTTATACCACTAAAAGCCTTTAATAATTCGTATCCTTCTAATTGCCAATTATTATTATTTGTTATTAAACTAATGAGAGTGCTATTAAGAGAATGGGTATGTAAAACCGCTCCAATAGAGTCATCAAAACCATAGAGACTGGTATGGAGGAGGGTTTCAGCAGATGGTTTCTGGGGTGTTTGGGGTTTACCATCAAAATCAACTATCATAATATCATCGGCGATTAACCTGCCTTTATCTTTACCTGAAACGGTGATAGCACAATAATGGGTATCTAATTTTTGAGAAAAATTACTGCTAGTAGCAGGAGTCCATCCCTGAGAATATAAGTAGTTAGCAGTAGAAATAATAGATTGACAGGCTTGATCAAAGTCTTGTTGAGAATAAACCATAGGTTAAAATGAGAAACAATAATTTAGCTAAGGGGAAAATGAATCTATGTCTATGGAAACACTAGAATTTATAATATATCCTGATGGTAGAGTGCAAGAAAAAGTCACGGGCATTATCGGCAAATCTTGTCAGGAAGTAACGGAAGCTATTGAGGCACAATTAGGCAGGGTTATCTCTCAGGAAAAAACAGGAGACTATTATCAGGAAAATTTAGAAACTACTAATCAGGTTAATCATCATCAAACAAATAATTATAATTGGTAATTTTAAGGTAAGGGTTGAGTTATTTCAACCTTTATTCTATAAAATAATTATTAATTGAAAAATCTTTAAATAGTTTATATCTTATAAATTTATTAAGCGAATCCTCTTTATTTTTTATGACTCATCTCAGATTTGTAAATTATGTTAATTTTTTGTAAAAAACAGAAAAAATATAGCAATATTGTTCTTTTTAGAAATTTGCTAATCTTATTAATTCTTTCCTTATATGGTTGCCAATATAATAAAATATTTACTACAGAAAAAAATAACCAGAAAATAGAACAAAATTCTCAAGATTTATTAACGGATTCTTATACAGATAAAATAAATCAATCTACTTTCGATAATATAAAAGAAGGGATGACCTTACAAGATGTTCAAAATTATCTAGGTGTCAAAGGTTATAGAGGTGTAGCAAAAAGCGGAAATATAGAAATTGAAAGTTATTCTTGGTATTCAAGAGATGGATCAAAACTGATTAATGTTGCTTTTCAAAATGGAAAAGTAATATCTAAAACAGGAGCTGGATTTTAATAGTTTTTTCTAAGTTAGTTAACAAATTCTATGCCGCTTTAGTATTATTATTCATGATTCTTTTTTTGATACATTTTGCTTACACTTACCTATAAACTTACACGGATAAGGACTAACTTTCATATTGAATCACCGCTTCTTTGATAACTTTATCTCGAAAATAAGGACTTAATTCTTCTTTTGTTCTCAGGTCAATTTTTCGCCCATTAAATAATGTTGATAATACTCTTTCCATCTCTGATAATTTAAAGAATGTGGGAATATAATCGGCTTTAAATTCTACTAAAAAATCAATGTCACTATTTTCATTAAAATCATCTCTTAAAACTGAACCAAATAGAAATAATTTACTAATATGATAAAGTTGACAAAATTTATCTAATTTTTTTCTTGGTACGGTTATAGGTAATGACAATAATTGATTATTCATAATTTATTCTTCTTTATCGAGGTTTTTTGTGAAGATTTATCGAAAATAGTTATTGAATTATGTATTGCTATTTATTTGTAAACTTAACCCGTTTATATAAATCTGCCAAACTAATTTCTACCTCAACAGATTCTAAAGTTAACACATCCTCTTGACTCATTAATTCTGTTAATAACCATTGATTTTTACCTACTTTGCGATACAATTCAACCCGATAATCTTCTTGATCAATCAAAATATATTCTTTTAATTCAGGAATAGTGCGATAAAAGGCAAATTTTTGATTTTTGTCAAATCCCTCCGTCGAATTTGATAAAATTTCTGCAATTAAGCAAGGATTTGTCACCGCCGTTTGTTTCTCATTAGTAAATCTTGGCTCACCTTTAATTACCATAACATCAGGATAAAAATAATTCTCACCATCAGGAGGTAATAATTTCATATCACTCACAAAAATCTCCTAACTTTGATTATTGATTTCTAAGGGTAATAGACGGCTAAAATTAACCCCTAAACGATTATGATTAGCTGAAGCATCTGCCATTTTAATGATTTCTTCTTCGATAAATTCGTTTTTCTCCTTGCTGATTTCTTCTTGTGCCAGATATTCTTCAACGGTGATAGGAGATGTCTTAGACGTAGTCGCACCTTTGGTGATTGCCGTTACCATGTTAAACCTCGACTTTCGCTACTGGTATATTAATCAATTATCTTCTCTTTTTCGCTTCAATTATAACTAATCACACACTGTTCAAAAGAAGGTCTTTACAACCCTGATTTTTTGTTAAACTTAATGAATATAATTTTCATTTTGTCCGATTTAATCAAATTTAGTCATAAAAAACTATGTCTCACTTTAGCAGTATAAAGACTCAAATTCGGAATCTGGAATCATTACAAGCCTCTTTAAATAATTTGGGTATTGAGTGGAAAAATGGTCCTTTTAGCGTCAGAGGTTATCAAGGACAAACTACCCAAGCCCAAATAGTTATTGAACAAGAGAATAACTATGATATTGGTTTTGCTTGGAATGGTCAAGAGTATGAGTTAGTCGCTGATTTACAATACTGGCAACAGCCTTGGACTGTTGATGGTTTCTTACAACGTGTCACTCAAGGTTATGCTTTGCAGACAGTACTTCAAGAATCTTCTAAACAGGGCTTTTCTGTCACTGAACAACAAAAAAACAATGATGGTTCAATCCGTTTAGTTGTTCAACGTTGGAGTTAATCTCTTTTCTCTTTTTTACTGAAATTTGGGTTAATTATCCCGATTTCTGCTTGTTATATAACTTGAATACTCACCAATGATTGCGATAGACAAGGTTTAGATACGGATTTCCCATTCTACCTTGTTTATCCCAAAACTATTATATAGACAAACGATTATTATTACCATTGACAGTTTAATTTTTTTTATTATGTTAGATCAAGGGGATAGAGAATCAAAAACAGGTTTTGAACCAGAATTAGGAGGCATTTGGCGAGATAATCCCGATAGAAGTGGTTTTGAGCCAGAGTTAGGCGGTATTGAGAGAGAAAAAGGTGTTTATGTGGATGAGGTGACTTGTATCGGTTGTAAAAATTGTGTTCATGTCGCTCCCAATACTTTTTATATTGAGAATGATTATGGGCGTTCTAGGGTGTACAATCAGGATGGGGATACAGAGGAAATTGTTCAAGAAGCGATCGATACTTGCCCTGTGGACTGTATTCACTGGCTAGACTACACAGAAATCAAGAAAAAAGAAGAAGAAAGAAAATATCAAGAAATACGTCCTTTAGGTTATCCCCAAGTCCATAAATCGGGAAAAACTACGAATAATAATAAATCAAAAGTTAACCATTCACATATTTGAGGAAAAATCATGGCTGATCAAAAATCATCATCTCAATTATCTTGTGTTGCTCTAAGTCTATTAACCCCACCCATGGTTTTAGGGCAAATGTTGGGAAGCAATGTGATGAGTTTGTTGGTGGATATGGGGAAGGCTAGTGAAGAAATTTTCCGAGGGGAGAGATTGCCAGTTTTAAAAAATAATAATTAATGTTGTTGTAGAAAAAAATTACCTATACTCACTTTATTTAAGAGGTAATATGAATATATTATCTAAATCAGAGTTTAACTATTTAATCCTAAAGATTATTGAAAGGAAATCATTATCTTCCTCTGAGCAAGAAATATTAAAAACATTTACTCCTCATTCAAATTATCCATTTACCTATAATCAAGAGCCTGATTTATACCGAGAAAAACTTAATCTTTTACCTCTTATATATCCTTCTTTAAAAAAGATTTTACAGCAGTTAAATTTTACTGAATCAGAGAATTATGTAACAACTATTTGGTTTTTTTGGTTGCCCCTAGCATTGGAATTAGCTAATTTATACCAACAAAAATCTCATCCTATTATTATGGGTATTTTAGGGGGACAAGGTACGGGAAAAACTACTATTACAAAAATTCTTTCTTTAATTTGGCAATATTTGAATCTGTCTAGTGTTGCCATTTCTCTTGATGATTTATATAAAACTTATCAGGATAGAAAAGAGTTATTAAAATTAGATTCTCGTTTAATTTGGCGTGGCCCTCCTGATACTCATGATGTAAAATTAGGTCTTGATGTGTTAACTGCATTGAAAAATCGCCAATATCCGGTTAGTATTCCTCGTTTTGATAAATCTCTCCATCAAGGTAGAGGCGATCGCATCTCAGGAGAAATAGTCAATCACGCTGATATAATCATTTTTGAGGGCTGGTTTGTGGGAGTGAAACCCGTTGAAGAAGAAGTATTTAAAAATCCTCCGCCCCCTATCATAACAAAAAGCGATCGCACCTTTGCCCTTGACTGTAATCGAAGACTCAAAGAATATTTACCTCTTTGGGAAAAACTAGACTATCTGATGATACTAAATCCTGACGACTATCGCTATAGTCTCAAATGGCGCATAGAAGCCGAACAAAAAATGATAGCTCAAGGAAAAACAGGCATGAATAGTCAAGAGATAGAAGAATTTGTTTTCTACTTTTGGAAAGCATTGCACCCAGAAATATTTATCAAACCTTTAATCGAAAATCCTCAATCTGTAAATTTAGTTGCAAATATCGACACTAATCATCAAGTTAATCAGATTCTTAAACCATCGGAATTACACACAAATACATAAAATTTGTTGACAAAAATTAAAGAACAAACGATAAAAAAGTAAAATTATCAAATGTATGATTATTAATTAATCTATGGATTCAGCATAATGGAACAAAAATATAAGGTTATTACCAAAGATACTTTTCAGGAATGGCAAAGAATTATAGATGCGATAACCAATATAGCAGGAGTAACAGTAGGATTAATTACAAGAGTCTTAGGTAATCAGATTAAAACTATTGTTACCAGTCAAAATGCTGAAAATCCTTATGTTAAATTTAGTCGAGACTCTGTTATCGGTTCAGGAATATATTGTGAGCAAGTAATCAGAAATAAAAAAAGATTAATTATTAATAATGCCTTAACAAAACAAAACAGGGAAAATAATTTTGATTTACAGTGCAACCTTATTTCTTACCTAGGTTTTCCCCTAAGATATTCAGATAATCGCATCTTTGGGACAATTTGTTTGCTTAATAATCGAGAAACTTGTTATTCTGATGATCTTATCTATCTTCTGGAGAAAATGCGAGATGTGATAGAGTCTCAAATTCATGAGATAGAAAATAATTGGTTAGATCAATTATTCGTTAATAAATCATTGTTGAAGACGATTTTTGATACTATCCCAGTGGGTATCGGTTTGTCAGCTTTTCCCCCTAATTCGGCCGTTTTTTATGTAAATCCTCAATTTATTAACTTGTTTGGTTATATTACCAACGATATTCCCACTATCAATGATTGGTTTAACATTGCTTATCCAGACCCTCATTATCGCAGTCTTTCTTATAAATTATGGTTCAAGATGATTTTACAGGCAAGACAAAAAAAAGGAATTGTTGAGCCCCAAGAATTTCATATTACTTGTAAAAATGGAGATGTGAAGGATGTGTTAATCAGCGTCAAAATATTAGATAATATGATCCTCTCATCATTTGTTGATATTACGAAACAAAAACGCACAGAAGCACAATTAAGACTAAGTGAAAAAAGACATAGATTGTTAGCCGAATATGCCACAGATAATATTTGGACAATGACTCCTGATTTTCAGTTTGACTATATAAGCCCTTCTATTGAATATATAAGAGGTTATACCCCCGAAGAAGTTCGCCTTCAAACATTTGAACAGATTTTAGTTGCTCCTGATTCACTATTCAAAGGGTATCAACGGTTAAAAGAGGTTAGTCAATGTTCTCCTGAAAACGCGCCAAAATACGGTTTTAGGGATGAATTAGAGCTTTTGTGTAAAGATGGGTCTAGTGTGTGGACAGAAGTAATTATTACTCCCGTTTTTGATGAGCAGGGAAACTTAAAACAAATACAGGGTATAACCAGAAATATAACAGAACGCAAACAGAAAGAAGAAGAATTAAAGCAACTACAGCAAGAATACCTAAAAATTGTAGATAATGCCCCCATTGCGATCGCAAGTTATAATTCCAATAAAGAAGATCCAGAAATCACATTTCTCAATAAGCGTTTTCATGACATTTTCGGTTACACCCTGACAGATATGCCCACAATGTCAGAATGGGCTCAATTAGCTTATCCAGATGCGAACTATCGCACGAAAGTATTGAGTCAGTGGCATGATTTGGTCGAAAAGCAAAGAAAGACTGGCAAACGTGAATCATTACAATGTAAGGTTGTCAACAAATACGGCGAACAATTAGAAATATTATTCAGTGCTACTGCCCTAGAAAATCAAGTCTTAGTGTCCATGTTAGACTTAACGGATTTAAAGCAAGTAGAGTCAGAATTAGAAAAAGCTCGTCAAACCTTAGCACAAACTGCCCTCGCTATAACAGAAGCCATACCAGTGGGGACTTATACTATGGTTAAAAAGCCTGATAGCCCAATGGCTTATTTTTCCTTTATGAGTGAGCGTTTCTTAGAATTAACAGGATTGAAGCGAAAAGAAGCTGAAGAAGACCCTCTCAAGGGTTTTGCCTGTGTTCATCCCGATGACTATGATGCTTGGGTGGCATTAAATGCAGAGGTTTTTGCGAAGAAAACTCCCTTTTTCGGAGAAACTAGGGTTGTGATCAATGGCGAAGTGCGTTGGATTACTGCTGAATCTGTTCCCCGTGATCTTCCAGACGGCTCAACGGTTTGGGAAGGTGTTTTAACAGATATAACAGACCGTAAAAACTACGAATTTGAACTGAAAAAAGCCCATGATCAAATTATTCAAATTAATGCAGAGTTAGAAGAAAGAGTTAAAGAAAGAACTTTTGAACTAGAAGAAAGAGAAATTAGACTAGAAAAAACCAATCAAGAATTAATTAAAGCTAATCGTCTTAAAGATGAGTTTTTAGCAATGATGAGCCATGAATTACGCACCCCTCTTAATGCAATTTTAGGAATGACGGAAATTCTCCAAGAAAAAATTTATGGGGAAATTAACATACAGCAAGAACAAAGTTTAAAAACTATCGAAAATAGTGGACAGCACTTATTATCACTAATTAATGATATTCTCGATGTCACTAAAATCGAGGCAGGAAAAATTGATCTCAATTTAAAAAATATCTCTGTTTATTCTCTGTGTGAATCAAGTTTGGATTTAATTCAGGCTCAAGCTCAAAAAAACCAAATACAACTACAAAGTATTTTACCTCCAGATTTACCCGAAATTTACGCCGATGAGAACCGTATTCGTCAAGTTTTGCTCAATTTGCTGAATAATGCGGTAAAATTCACTCCAAATTACGGTCAAGTTACTTTAGAAGCTATTTATCCTCCTCTTTCTGATAATCAAGATTCTCATCATCTTCGTTTATTAGTTACAGACACAGGAATTGGAATTGCGAAGGAAAATATCAATAAATTATTTCAACCTTTTGTACAAATTGATAGTAATTTGAATCGTCAGTATGAAGGCACAGGATTAGGATTGGTTTTAGTTAAAAAATTTGTCGAACTTCATGGGGGTAAAGTTAGCGTTAGCAGTCGATTGGGATGGGGTAGTTGTTTCTTGATTGATTTACCCATTGCCCGAAATCAAGTTAAGCACAAGATTTCAACCTCTATCAATACCAATATCAATACAAGCAATACAAGCAACAGTAGAATAGAAACAAAAATAAATAAAAAACAACCTCTGATTTTATTAGCAGAAGATAATGAAGCGAATGTGATTAGTATGCAAAATTATTTAGAAGCTAAAGGTTATCGTCTTTTTGTCGCAATGGATGGACAAGAAGCAATATCAGCTTTGAGCGGAGAAAAACCAGACTTAATCGTTATGGATATACAAATGCCGAAATTAGATGGAATTCGCGCGATCGAATATTTGAAACAAAATTCTGACTACCGTAATATTCCCATTATTGCTTTAACAGCCCTAGTAAGTGAAAATGACCGAGAAAAATGCCTCAAAGCAGGAGCAGATGAGTATATGAGTAAACCTGTAAGGTTAAGAGATTTAGCTAATCATATTCAAAGATTATTGACACCTCTAAGTTAAATCTAAAACCATAAGAGTTTAACACTATTCAAACCTGCCACCCACTACCAACCTAGTTTACCTCACACTGTTTTTATCAAAATCTATTGGTTTTAACTCCGAATCCCGAACTATTATGATACCTAGCACCTATCCAAATAAAACTACTTTCTCTTGAGTAACTCCTAATTGTAAGAAGGGAATAAATCTTTGGGGAAATCTTCCGCACTTAAACAAGTCTCCATTGCTTTTACTGGATTAGAGGCTTGAGGAGTTCGAGATAATGCAATAACACACTCAGATTGCCTAGCGGGTAAAAGACTAGCCTGACAAGTGCTTAACGCCATCATTAAAGGAGATTGACTATTATCACCTTCCACTTTTGCCTGAGTATTTTTATTACTAGCAGTCAGTACAGTATTATTGATACTAACAACACAGTTACCTAAATCCACAGGTCTTCTAACTTGATAACAACTGGTTAAAGCATCCTTCGCACTGATACTTGTAGATTGACTGATATTGGTAACGCAACTAGATAATTCTCTAGGCACGAGGGCATCAGCACAACCCGTTTGAGCGTCTTCTATGGTAACTCCACTAGCGGTTAATTCTCTTAAACAAACATCAAATTGATTTTCCGCTCTGACACTATTAGAAAAAAACGCTAAATTAGCCAAAGAAAAAGCACCAGATATAGTAATAGTAGCTAGTTTAAGAAGATTATTCATTAGTCAATTATCGATTTTTATAATTTTATAGATAATCATAAAACAATATAATGGAATTAGTTACTCTTCAATCATTTTTTGGTACAATCTACATTAATTAAAACTATCTACAAATTGAATATTTCTGTGAATAGTACGACTTTAACTTCCGAAACCATTGAACTAACACCCCGTTATAATCTTCCAATTTTCATTATTATTTTAGGTGTTGGTTTGAGTCTTGTGCAAATGTTTGTCGGTATTATTACTATTTTATTTGGCTTTTTTCTACTTATACAAGCTAATATTATTAAGTTAAAATTTACTCCCAAGGCTTTGGAAGTTTATCGTCAACAAAATAAAATTAGAGAGTTTCCTTACACTGATTGGCAAAACTGGGCGATTTTTTGGCAACCCGTACCTATTTTATTTTATTTTAAAGAAGTGAAAAGTATTCATTTTTTACCGATCATTTTTGATCCTATTACCCTTAAAAAGTGCTTAGAGAAATATTATCCCTTACCATAATCAATAAAAAAAAGAGAGCAAATATTTAATTAATAAATCAATTATGTCAGAAATTAATAAAGAAAATCAAAACCAAAATTTCAGTATCGATGACTTTGATCATGAAGATGATTTATGGACTGATCAAGCAGAAAATAATGACGAGAATCTTCCTGATTTAGAGTTACCTTTATCTGAAGATGAAATTAATTCTGAAATAATTTCTAGTCATGAAAACAGCGAAAATAAAGAAGATATTAATCAGGATAATTCTTTTAATGAATTGGAAATAGAATCTGAAATAGAAAATTTACTAATAGAAGAATCAGAGATAAAAAACACCGATATTGATGAAAAAGTAATTAATAATCAAATACAAACAGAAACAGTCAAAGAAAATAAAGAGGAAATTAGTATAAATCCAGATAAGTCCGTTAGTGAAATTGAGCAAATAAAAAAACAACTTCTTCAACAACAAGAAGAAATAAGTAATAACATTAATTTGTTAGTAAAAGAAAGATTACAAGAGCTAGAAAATAAAAAACAAAATTTAGAAATAACCATTGAAAAATTAGAGCGTAGAAAAGAAAGAATAAATCAAGAAATGAAAGGCTCTTTTGCTGGTATTTCTCAAGATTTAGCCATTAGAGTACAGGGATTTAAAGATTATCTTGTGGGTAGTTTACAAGATTTAGCGGCCGCCGCCGAGCAACTAGAATTATCTCCACCATCACCCCAAACATGGGAAAATGAGTCTCCTCCAGTTGTAGCAGAGAATGAAAGGGGTAAAAATTCCAATCCTCAATTTGTGGAAAAGAGTTTTAAAGAGGAAACAAGAATCATTCGCCGTCTGTTAGATCAATATCGTACCAAACCAGATTATTATGGGTCTCCTTGGCAATTACGCCGTACCTTTGAACCAATACACGCCGAAAGGGTTTCAGATTGGTTTTTCTCTCAGGGCGGTAGGGGTGCTTTATCTAGTATGGGTTCTCGACTACAAAATATTCTCATTGCCTCTGCGATTATTTCCATTTTATATCAACTATACAGCGATCGCACCCGTGTATTAATTTTGGCAGACACCCCCGAAAAATTAGGGGAATGGCGTAGAGGTTTACAAGACTGTTTAGGTATTTCTCGCAGTGATTTTGGCCCCAGTCGAGGAGTTGTTTTATTTGAAACTCCAGAAGCACTTATTCAAAAAGGCGATCGCATCGTTGCTCAAGAGGACTTACCCTTAGTAATTATGGATTTAGATGACGATAAAGTGAGCTTATCATTATTAAAATTCCCGCTTTGGTTAGCTTTTGCACCGCAAAAAATGGTACAATCCCAAGATTATTACTACTAACGTTAAGCAATTATTTCGTTTAGTATATTGAGGTTAGGTTTCAGGTAGCAGGTTTCAGGTGTTAGGGGATTGGGGAAGAAGGGGCTTAGGATTTTGAGATATTAGGGGATTAGGGAGAAACCAATTCTGAAAGTGCTGAAGTTGATAATTACTAATTGTTTATTACCTTTGCCCTTTTTACTTTGTCCTTTGCTCATTCCCCATTCCCGATCTAAACTAAAAATTGTAACTTAATTCACCAACGCTGAAAAAAACTAACTATTTATTTTGATTAAGTATGGCAAAATATATTTTATTTGGTAGCTACTGTGAAAATGCTTTAGAAAAAAGAACTCCTTATCGTCAGGCACATTTAGAAGGATTAGCAAAACAAAAAGAAGAAGGTATATTAGTTACTTTAGGCCCAACAAAAGACAATACAAAAGTTTTTGGTATTTATGAAGCCGATAGTCAAGAAACTGTGGAAAACTTAGTTAAATCTGATCCTTATTGGCAAAATGGTATTTGGACTGAATATGAAATTAAAGAGTGGATTCAAGCGTTTTAATTAATTATTATTTGCCAATTAATTGTCTTCGCCCTTGTAAAATTTATTTACTCTCTCTTTCTGGGAATTCTAGGAGCGGAGATGGGCATTAAAATACCATTTAAAATTCTTAATTGTTCTGCCGTACCCATACAAATAAGGGAATCACCAGCTTCAAGAATACTTCCCCCTGTAGGTCCTGCGATTAGAATACCATTACTACGACGAATAGCAACCACTAAAGCTCCTGATTTTGCCCTTAAACCAGCTTCGATTAAAGTTTGTCCTAAACAAGGGCAGGTGTTTTCATCCAGCAAAAACTCTTCTAAATAAATAGATTTTTCCCCACCGCTTAAAATACCGTCAACAAAATCCATTACTTGAGGACGCAAAGCTGCAGAGGCGAGTCTTTTTCCCCCTGTAATGTAAGGAGACACAACCGCATCAGCTCCCGCCCTTTCTAATTTTTTCACAGCTTCTTCGGTACTAGCACGAGCGATCGCTCTTATGGTAGGATTAAGAGCCTTAGCGGAAATAACGGTATAAAGATTATCTGCATCAGAACTTAAAGCCGCAACCACACAAATAGCCGTTTCGATTTTTGCCATTAGTAAGCATTCATCAAGGGTGGCATCTCCCTGAAGGGCAAGATAGCCCATCTGACTGGCTTTTTCCACTTCTTCCTGCTCTGAGTCAAGGATAATAAAAGGGATTGCTTCGGCAGTAAATTCTTTAGCAACATAAGAACCCATCCGACCAAAACCGCATAATATATAATGTCCTGATAGTTTGTCAATCACGTTTCTTTTTTGTCTTAAACGAATACCTTGTTGGAAATAACCTTGTAAAAATGCTTCGGTAAAACGATTCACCATGTAACCAATGACGATAATACCCGTCAAAATCAATCCCATAGTGAAAAGGCGCGATCGCTCATCAAGGGGGTTAACTTCGCCAAAACCAACGGTTGATAGGGTTATCATGGTCATATAAGCGGAATCCAACAATGACCACTTTTCTACTAACCAATACCACAAAGTCCCTCCAATAAAAACACCTGCCAACCCTAGAGAACTGATAATTAATTCCTTTCTGAGTCTTTGATAGTAAGGATCAAGAATATATTGCTTTTTTGTGGGACGGTGAAAAAAGATAGCTTGTAACTCCTAAACCTGAAAGTTTACTGAGAAGGGAAAACCCCATTTTCATTTTACTTAGATTTGACCTTTTGATTAAACATTCAGTGACTTCCAAGAGTTTGTTATAGTCATTTCGCACCCTTGCCCTTTACCCATGACCAAGAAAATTTATCCCGAACTCAGGTCAATTATTTATTGCCCATAATCATATGAGTTAGATTCCAGTCAGGACGAAGATTTCTGGCTTTTCTTAGATAGGGATGATATATTTCTGCTTGAGGTTTATCTGTATTGAAATAAATTAAAACCCGAATACATTTTTCTAGGCTACCTCTCACCTGCATTTGTTGTAAATCCAAAAGAGGTACATTTTCCCATTGAGGATTTTCTCGTGCGATCGCAGCTGGAAAAGTTGCATCTAAATCAGGAGTAACAGTAAAAATTACACTTACAATCTCTTCATAGTCAAGTTGATTCCGAGTTTCAATTTCTGTTAACAATTCCGCTACAGCCTCTCTCATAGACTCAATAGTATTAGCGTCGGCAGTAGTTGCCCCTCGAATTGCTCGTACTTTAGTCATCAACGGTTTACTCATTGCTCCGATTTGTTGCCAATTTTCCATAATTTAAGGACGATATAGCCATAAAGGTTGACCACTGGTAGCCAGTTCAAATTCTAACCAATTAATAGCAGATCCTACACCTGATTTTACCTGACCACGACCACTAAAAACTCGATCGAGCAGAGATTTAGGTTCTTCAATAGTATGACATTCTGTCTTCTCTGGATCAAGTCCTACTAACTCACAAGCCCAACGACGGGCATCTTCTTCACTACCAAGGCGATCCACTAATCCGAGCTTTAAAGCCTGTTCTCCGCTAAAAATACGACCATCAGCAAAATTTTTAACCGTTTCCACACTTAGCTTTCTCCCCTCGGCTACAGTTTCCACAAATTGTTGATAACTACTGTCAATCAATTGCTGTAAGATTT
Organism: Cyanobacterium sp. Dongsha4; assembly: GCF_036345015.1. Classification (NCBI taxonomy): domain Bacteria; kingdom Bacillati; phylum Cyanobacteriota; class Cyanophyceae; order Chroococcales; family Geminocystaceae; genus Cyanobacterium; species Cyanobacterium sp. DS4. Next base: position 2,863,899 of record NZ_CP084098.1, read on the forward strand.
CCTCTTCATCGGTAGTTAAATCTCGATCAAAAGACAATATATCTTTATAAGGGCCTGATTTAATTACTTTAAAAGAAACCCCCACTTTATCCAAGAGTTTTTCTAAGTTATTGCCCCGAATAATTACCCCCACACTGCCAGTAATAGTGCCGGGGTTTGCCATGATATGATTTGCCCCTACTCCGATATAAACGCCTCCAGAAGCAGAAATATTACCAAAACTAGCAACTATCTTGATTTTTTCTCCCAATTTTTTCAAAGCAGAGTATATTTCTTGAGAATCCCCAACTGTACCACCGGGGGAGTCAATTCTTAGCAGTAAAGCAGGATATTTTCTCTCTTCTACTTCTTCTAATGCTTCTAATACTCTTTCACGAGTAGCAGATGCGATCGCACCATTGATTTCAATTCTAGCAATTTGTTTACGAGTCGAAGGTTTAAAAGGCCAAATCATTCTTTAAGTATTTCTAAATTTTTTTGGTTAACAATTATATACATCCAAACAATTAATTATAACTCACCTACTCATTCTCAACACAATTTAACCAAAATGAATATGACCTTGTGCTGACTTTTAGGGGGAAACGAGCAGGAAAGAGAAAAAAGTGAGAAGAATTGAATTAAAAACCACTGAACTCAGATTAATTTAAGTTATGCTTGTTTTAACTGAATTAGAAATGCTTTTACTATTTTTCTCAGGAAGAATCCGAAGAACTTGATACGCCAATTTTGATAATCGAGGAAATAGCATCGGCTGTAATAAATTGCGATCGAATTTTGCCATTCGTTTTTCATTTTCTGCCAAGCAGGTAGCAAAAAATAATTTGGGAGTCAAATCTTCCATAAAATGACTTGCACCAGAAGCAGTGAAAGGATTCACCTCACCTTCTTCTTGAGTACCACCCAAATCAACATCTCCAAAAGAATCAACTAAGTTACGAATAGCACCCAAATAAGAAAGAAAAGTATTCACTCCTCTAAGTAAAGGAAACCCCTTTCCCGATTGAATTTGTAAATAAGTAACCCAGTTGACGAAAAAGACAATATGACGGGCTTCTTCATCCAGAATCGGATCAAAAATGGTGAAAAATGGTTCTGGTAAATACTGTGCTTGTCTAGCAATACCAAACATTCCAAAAGCAAAAAATGAATCTAAGCACTCCCCAAAACCAAATTCGATAAACTCTTTTTGAATATCTTTGGGTAATTCTTCTTTTTCTGGGGGGGCAATATCTAATTGATAATGATTGATCAGGTATTGAATTAATCTTCCATGACGTTGCTCTTCTCTACCTTGTAGTGCGATCGCATCCCGTATTAAAGGATCATCAATCGTATCCGCAAAGAAAGACACCATCCTTCCAGCCTCTTCCTCAATAGTTAAAGCCTCTCGCCAAAAAGGAATACTTTTCAAACGATTCAAATGAAATGAATCTAGCTCAGGCCAAGGTAAATCTTCTGGCTCGTAGTGAATATGACTATCAAGAAAAGTTTGACAAAATAATTTTTTGTGTTCTTTACTGCCTAATTTCATAGATTAATCAGAGGAAAATATAATCAGTAATAATTTAACTCAAAACTATTAACGTAATTAATAAATATTTTAAAGTTCACTAAATGTTAATAAACTTTTAAGGTTATATTTAACCTAGGTATTAATAAAATCAATAACACTCAAACGAAAATTTAATCAGTCATATTTAGTAATGAAATATTAAAAAGCCAAAATTTGTCATACTAGCAATAGCAATCAAACTATCATTCCTTAACAATAGCTCTCATTGTTAATTTCGTCATTTACCAACTAAAGTTAATATCATAAAAAGGAAAGAAATGAGTAGTTCAGGAGTATTTAAAAAAGCACTACTATCTCTGAAAGGGAAAAAATTCACAGGAAGAATTGATGTCAAAAAAGCAGACGGAAAAGAATGGCGTGTTTATTTTTGCTTAAGTCGTTTAGTCTGGGCAGATGGCGGTTATCATCCTTATCGTGAATGGCAAAGGTTGCTAGAAAAATATTGTCCTGATTTAGATACCCATCTTTTAGATATTCAAAAATCCAAAGAATTTGAATGTTGGAACTATCATTTAATAGTCTCTTTATTGCAAAGATTTTTAATTACTAAAGAACAAGCATTATCCCTGATTAAAGTTAGAATTAAACAGGCTTTATTTGATATTTATCAAGCAGAATTTCTTGAAAAATTAAAATATGATGTCATTACCATTGAAGATAATTTTCCAGAAGAATCAGGCTTAAAAACCTCCGTTAGTTTACTAAAAATCGAACCAATATTAATGGAGTTAGAACTAGAATGGCAACATTGGCAAAAATTTGGTTTAACCCATTTAATTCCCCATTTTGCACCTGTTATTAAAAATCCTGTCTTATTACAACAACATTTTAAAGGAAAAGAAAAAACCTACAAAAAATTAGTTTCTTTACTTAACGGGAAGTATCCTTTAACAGAAATAGCAGATAAATTAAACCTAACTATTTTTAAAATTACCGTGTGGTTAAAACCCTATTTTGAACAAGACTTAATTACTTTAGTCGAAATTGAGGATCAACCCGTTGCAATTACTCTAATTGGTGTCACAAACCAGAATTATAAAATAACAAAAACTACTTATCAACAATTAATCGTTTGTATTGATGATAGCTCACAAATTTGTGAAATAATGGAACATATTATCACTGATGCAGGTTATCAATATTTCTCTATTAGAGAACCTCTAAAAGCCTTACCACAAATATTGAAAAGAAAACCTGATTTAATCTTTTTGGATTTAGTCATGCCTATTATTAACGGTTATGAACTTTGTTCCCAAATTCGTCGTGTCTCTGCTCTGAAAGATGTACCTATCATTATTCTTACTAGCAACGATGGTATGATTGACAGACTCCGAAGTAAATTAGTCGGTGCTAATGGGTTTTTAGGAAAACCAATTGATCAAGAAAAAGTTTTAGCAAAGATAAAATATTGTTTGTCCGGCAAAAAAACAACCTCCGCCCTTGACTCCCCTGAAATGTTAGAGTTAACGACTGATACGGGCAAATAAACTATTGTCACTATCTATCAACTATGGTTACAATAGTAAAATTGTGTCAATAACTAAAATACTTATTATATTATTTAAAACCTATGGCAGTACCTAAGAAGAAAACATCTAAATCTAAACGTAATCAACGTCGCGCTCATTGGTTTAAAAAAGCAGAATTACAAGCTCAAAGAGCCTTATCTTTAGGTAAATCTGTTTTAACCGGTAAAGCAAACGGTTTCGTTTATCCCACTAAGGAAGAAGAAGAAACAGAAGAATAGTTGTTTTATTTCTTGAGAAATGAGGAATTAGTAATTAGGAATTAGTCAATACGCATAAAGTAGTTTTTTCAAAAACTCATACTCACAGTCTTTACAATTTGTTAGGGAAAAAAGTTGTCAAATTTGATACTTTTTAGTTATATTAAAAGGGTAAGGATAAATCGTTCATCTGCTTAACAGTCAGACGGAAGTAAGAAGTAATAGCTTCTGAAGGAACGCGCCTCGAATCTAAACTCATCGAAAATTAGAGGAGGCGAATTATGAACGCTAAATTCAATAATAACACCAACAATATCAGTTCTATTGGTCAACAAGCACGTTTATTAATGGTTGACAATCGTCAACGTAAAAGTAATCGTCAAGCTACTATGTTGGAAAGAGCATCTGAACAAGTAGGACTTCAATAGTCAATATCACTAAGCATAGGCAGAAGAGAAAATAGATATAGATTTGCTTTCCTGATTTTATCCTCTATTTCTCTCATTACATCTTTATTTGAATTTATATATAGGAGAAAAGAAAATGATTAGTCAAAAAACCCTCGAAAATGCCCGTCAAGCACACAGAACAAACTTAATTAAAAGTTTAGAGCATCGCATAGAAGTGGCAAAAGCAAAAGGTCAAACTGCTTTAGTTGAACAATTAGAAGCAGAAAAACTTTATTATCTTAAATAGATTAATGAGATATTGTGGCGAAAAGCGTTTTTATTGACGCTGCATTTTACTCATAATTATTGAATAATAATATAATTGCTAAATGTCGGGGATTGTTTCTCTGACATTTTTCTATTTATGGGTTTTGTTAATGATTAAAACAAATATTTTCTATAGAGCATTATTGAGTATATTAATCGGTTTTTATAATATTTTTTCTTATAGTTTAAGTAGTAAAGCAGAGATAAAAGAATCATCAGAATATAATCAAAGTCAAGTTTGTATTGAAGGTTTAGAATCAACTATTAATAACATTCTTAATCAGTCAGAAAGAAGTAAAGAAAATTGGGGTATTTTAATCGAAAAACTTAATCAAAATAAGACTTTATATAGATTAAATGAGAATAAATATTTTATTCCAGCTTCTAATGTTAAATTGTTCACTACAGCTTCTTTTTTATTAAATTTTGGGGAAAGTTTTACCATAAAAACTCCTATCTATATTAAAGGAAAAGAAGAATTTACAGATGAATTAATTATTCTGGGAAAAGGTGATCCAAGTATTACTAAATCTGACTTAGAAAATATAGCAGAAAAACTACAACAGTTAAATGTTAATCATGTTAAAAATTTAATTCTAGTAGAAGATTCTCCCATCAAATATCCTTTCAATAATAGCTGGGAATTTTCAGATTTATATTTTTACTATGCTGTTCCTATTAATAGTTTTATTTTAGAAGAAAATACTGTCACTCTCAGTTTAACTCCTAATCAAGTCGGTAAACCAATATTATTAAAATGGTCTGATAAATTAGCAGGAAAACAATGGCTTATTATCAATGAGGGGATAACTGTTAATGAAGATAATGAATATAGTATTAATTTAAAGCCTATGGGTTTGGAATCTAGGTTAAGAATTGAGGGAAATCTCCCTATTAATAATGGTGAGGATAATTGGTGGTTATCTATCCCTAATCCTGAGCAATATTTTCAAGATTCTTTAATTGCAATTCTGCAAAATTATGGTATCCAAGTGGAAAAAACGGAAATTATTGGTCAAAAAAATATAGATTTAAGTGATGCCAATTTGTTGTTAGAAATTAACTCTCCTAATAGTAAAAATTTAATTGAGGAAGTTAATCAAAATAGTAATAATTTATATGCCGAAATTTTATTAAGTTATTTAGCAACTAATCCAGACACAAAGTTTATTGCTCAGAAAAAGATATTAGAAAATTTAGGGCTATTCTCTCATGATTATTCACTAAAAGATGCTTCTGGTTTATCCCGTCAAAATTTAGTGACTCCCAGAAGTCTTGTAACTTTATTAAAATTAATGGATAAAACTGAATATGCAAAAACTTTCAGGGATTCTTTGAGTTTGGCGGGTGTTAATGGCACTCTTAAAAACCGTTTTCAGAATGAGGATATGATCAATAACGACTTATGGGGAAAAACTGGAACTTTAACAGGGGTGTCTGCTTTATCAGGCTATTTACAAGCTAAAGATGACGATATAGTTTTTTCTATCATGGTGAATAACTCCTCAGCACCAAGCAAAGAGTTAAGAGACACTATTGATAAATTAGTAGTTACTGTTGCCCAATCACAACATTGTAAAAACTACAATTGACACCACAATTCTAAGGTACAAGAAAACCCTAATCATATAATCACAAGCAACTACTTGAAAATTTTGCTTCAATCTTAAGTAAAACCGCTATAGATTTAATAAAATGGCGGGAGGCGGATTTGAACCACCGACCTTCGGGTTATGAGCCCGACGAGCTACCTGACTGCTCTATCCCGCGACGCATCTACTATGTTAACGTCTTTTTTTTACAAATGCAACCCCAACTTGAATATTTTTAAGTAAGAGGGAGTTTTTGGTATTTGAGATAGAATCCTAAAATGATGAAAAGCGCGATCGCACTTGCTCCTAAACCGATATAATTAGGAAGCCAGAAGACGGCTTGTAATTGATTAATTTGTCCTGCGGATAATTGAATATTGTATTGATTGTTGGGTAGTTTTTCCCATTGGGTAAATTCGTTGGTGGTGAGTTTAGCACCCAAAGGAAAATCAAACTGAATTTGTAAGTTAATTAAGTCTCCAGAAGAAATGATGATATTACCTTCACTGGATACCACTCCCAAAGGAGTTAAATCTGCATCAAAATTAAGGGTATTTCTCTCCAGAAACAATAAATTATTTTGTTTAATGGACATCTTTGCAGATAAATCCAAAAGGCTATTAGAATTATCATCTGAGATTTTTTGAGAAGATTTATCCCCTAATGTAGAAACAAAAAACTGGTTGAATTTCTTAACCAAATCTTGACCATTACTAAAAGGAATTGTAACCACTAATTCATCTTGAGAAAGCCGTTTACTCTTTCCTTGTAATTTTAATGCACGACGTTCAATACTATTTAACCACGCATTCCCTTCTTTTTCACTAAAGTTGGTTAGTTGTTCACCCAATTTGATATGTTGAATCATTGTACCATGATTAGCCTGTGGGAATTGAATACCGACATCATAGCGAACACATCCAGTTAAACAAAGACATAAGGCTAAAAAAATAAATATCTTTTTCATGGAGATAAATAGAATTATTAATAAATTAAATTACCGTTATTGACAAAAATATATCTATTCTGGTGAAGAATTAGAAGAGGCAAAAGATTGAACAAAAATTTCTCTTGTCATAGGTTGCTCTATAATTAATCCTTCTCCTCCTAAAACATCCAGAGGTTGCCCTTCTACACTAATCCAAACACTAGCATTAGGATCTAAACTAGTAGCAGTATAAATAACTTGTCCCAATCTGGAAATCATTGACTCACTACCCCCGCCGAGGGTAAATTCTTCCGATAAGTTTAGGTGAATACCATCTTCTTTTACTTCTAAATTCTCTAATTTTGTATTAGGGGGGATTGCACTATCTTGACTTTCTTCTTCAGATAATAATTGATTGAAAGCAGTAGTTAAGGTTGACTGAGGATTTTTTTCTATTTTAAGAGGAATACTTTTGGGAGTTAATTGGAGATTTTCATCTAATAGATATATAGCAACTAGCTGTTTTTGATTATTAGTTGGATTGTTGGGGATTACTTCTACATCTGTAGGAGGAGTGTCATCTGGTTGACTAACTTGATTTTTCGACTCTAGGTTACTATAAGCATACCATGCGGCAAAAGTCCCTACTGCTAAAACTGTAGTGGCAATGGAAGCAATAATTTTAGTCGAGAAAAAAGAATTTGGTTTTTGATCTTTTGCCATAATTGTTACTGTAATTAATACTGACTACTTAGTTATTTTATGGGGATTGGTTATCAAGATGAACAAATCCTGCTATTTCCAATTGATTATCCTCTATATTGAATTTTAATAGCCTTGCAATAATGCCATATTTTTCTAGTTTTTGTAAGGTTAACTGAGTATTTATGTTATCAGCAAATCCTTGTAATAGTTTAGATGATAGTTGTCTGTCGTTTAATGTTCCTTTAACATCCGTAATTTCTAGTTTATGACCTTTAACTAAGTCTAGGGTAAATTCTAAACTAATATTTAACAATTCTTCTTTTCTGATGGGTAATTTGGCTTTGGTATCGATGCGAATACGGTTATTTGTTTGTAAATCTAGGTTTAGATCTATAATTTCAACATCGGATTCTTCTGCTAATTTAGTCATAATTGACTTTGCTTGAGAAGAGGTTAGCATTTTGTTTAAATCATTTTGATTAATAATAATTCTTCCTGCTAAATTAAGGGGTGAATTTAATATTTTTTTCCACTCATTTTGTTCTATTTTCTTGAGATTTCTTAGTTGAGATAAGTTAAGGTTAATTTCATCGGTTTCTATCTCGACTAATTTTAAGGAAATATTCTCACTAGGTTGCCATTCTTTGAGACTAATTTGAATAGAATCTGCTTTTCCTTTTAAAAGTTGATGGGTGGGAACACTATGAACTCTAACATCTATTTGTTTTACTTCTTCTGAATTTTTTTCAATTACTTTGGTTAAAGAATTATTAACAAATAATCCCCCGAAAGATAAGCTCGATACTATAATGGTGAGTATAGTAGTAAAAATTTCCATATTATTTATTTTTTTTAGTTCACTTTTAGATCTTTTTATCTATTAGCTTTAATATTGTACATATTAATATTATTTTTTGTTAAATATTCATGTTGTTCTGTTTAATCTTGGAAATATTAAATTAATCAATAAATATAATTATTGCTGGGCTTATAGGGTAATAATCAATATAGTAAATTTGATGATAAATTTTTGATAGTTTTTTATTACCACTTTTAAATTTCAGAAAATGAGTGTTAAATTACGAAGGAATGAGGGAGATAAATTGATTGATGAAATCCTACCTACTAAAAAAGATTATTTTTTAATTTATATTGTTGATGATGACAAAATAAATTTGAGTTTAATTGGTCGTTTTCTTCATCAAAGTGGTTTTAATATTGTTACTCAAACAGATATTTTTCAGGCAATTCGAGAAATTTCTCAATTAGTTCCAGATTTAATATTGTTGGATATTTTAATGCCTGATATTAATGGTTTTACAGCTTGTTCTTTGCTGAAAAAATCAAGTAAAACTAAAGATATTCCCATCATTTTTTTAACTGCTTTAGATAGCTCAGAAGATAAAATTAAAGGATTAGAATTAGGTGCGATCGATTATATTACAAAACCAATTTATTATCCTGAACTTTTATCAAGAGTAAATACTTGTTTGAAAATTAGTAATTTAGCAAATAGTTTAAAGACGCAAAACAGGCTTTTAAAATCAGAAATAGAAGCGAGAAAAAATGCTCAAATATCACTACAAAAAGCGGAAAAAAAACTAAAGACAATTATTAACAATCATTTCCATAGTATGGTTGTTTTGGATTTAGATGGAAAGGTGTTATTTCTTAATGAAGAAGCGGAAAAATTATTCGATCGCACTCATGAACAAATGGTGGGAGATACTTTGGGTATTCCCTTAGAATTAAATAAAATTAGTGAGTTAGAAATACTGCGATCGCAATCTGAATTAATTACAGTAGAAATGAGAGCAGTACCAATTATTTGGAATGATAATAATGCTTATTTAATTTCCTTTATTGATATTAGTGAAAAGAAAAAAATGGAGCAAGAATTAAAAATATTATATCGTGCTTCTGAACAAAGTCCAGCTTCAATTGTTATTACTAATGTAGAGGGAAATATACAATATGTTAATTCTAAATTTGAAACTATTTCAGGATATAAAAAAGAAGAAGTAATAGGTAAAAATCCTCGTGTTTTAAAGTCAGGTTATACGGATGATACAGATTATAAAAATCTCTGGAATACAATTAGTAGTGGCAAAGAATGGCAAGGAGAATTTCATAATAAAAGAAAAAATGGAGAATTATATTGGGAGAGAGCTTTAATTTCACCAATATTTAATTCTGTAGGATCGATAACCCATTATATTGCAGTAAAAGAAGATATAACAGAAGAAAAACAGCAACAAATTCTTTTAAAGTATCAAGCAAAATATGATTATTTAACAAAAATTCCTAACCGTAATTATGCCTTAGAAAAAGTACATAAACTTTTAAATCAAGCTCAAGAAAATAAATATAATGTTGGTTTAATGTTTATTGATTTAGATCATTTTAAAGAAGTAAATGATACTTTAGGTCATGATTTTGGCGATGAGTTATTGGTTGAGGCAACCATGAGGATGAAAGGAGAATTACGTAGCACTGATTTATTAGCGCGTTTAGGAGGAGATGAATTTTTTATTGTTATTCCCATTGTCAATAGTCGCAATGAGTTACAAATTATTGCAGATAAATTAATTCAAATTTTAAAAAAACCTTTTTATATTTTTCAAGAGAAAATTTTTATTTCCGCCAGTATTGGAATTACTATTTTTCCTGAAGATGGAGAGGAATTAAAACAACTTATTCGCAATGCTGATTTAGCTATGTATCAATCAAAGAAGAATGGTAGAGATCAGTTTCAATTTTATCAGTATGATATGAATAAGGTGGATATAGGAAAATCTACTTTAGAAAAAAATTTTCTGAATGCCATTAGTAATGATGAATTTAAAATTGTTTACCAACCAGTCATAGATATTTCTACTGGAAAAATTGTTAGTGCAGAGGCTTTAGTTAGATGGGAAAATAAAGATTTAGGTTTAATATATCCAGAAAAATTTATTCCTTTTTTAGAGAAAAACGGGTTAATTTTGGTTTTGGAACAATGGATATTGGAAACTATCATCAATGATTTAAAATCTTGGGAAAGATATGAAAATTTACTTATCAGCATTAACTTATCTGAGTATCAGTTTAAAAATGCAGAAATGGTTAATAGTATTAAATACTTTATCGATAAAAAACAACTCCAGCAATGTAATTTGTGTATAGAAATCAAGGAAGAATATTTAGAGGAAAACAAAAAATTTATTGATACTATTTTGAATGATATTGCTTCAATTAATATTGAGTTTTGTTTAGATAATTTTGGTATGGGTATAACATCCATTTCTAATCTCAGTAAATTTCCTTTTAAGCACGTAAAAATAGACCAATGTTTAGTCCAATCCCTACATAGAAATTCTCAACATAAAAACATGATTAAATCAATTATTGCCGTGGCTAATATTTTGAATATTAAAGTTACCGCCAAAGGAATAGAAAGCAAAGCACAATTAGATTCTTTGAGGGCTTTAGGTTGTCATTATGGACAAGGTTACTTTTTTTCTCAACCATTATCAGCCCTTAATTTTATTACTTATTTAGCTAAGAGCTCTGATTAAATATATTGGTTGAATAATAGAAATATTTATCCCTAAATATCCATTGGTGGGCGATGCCCACCCTTTTTGCATGGGCTAATTTATTTACCAAGAAACATTGGAAGTTACGGTTAAATCTAAATCCTCCTGAGTGTTAATGGAAATCAATTCTCTATCTCTTGTGCCACCAAATAAAAATCCTGCTAAAGCACCAAAACCTGCACCTCCTAAAACTTCCTCAGTTGCGATCGCTTTATCTCCTGTCACTGCTGATATAATAGTAGCGGCGGCACTTCCTGCCAATGCACCTTGCCAAATAGCGTCAGTGTTTCTACCATCAGATATTTTTTCTGTGCGGGTTACAATCTTAGAGTTAGCCTGAATAGAATACTGCTCACCATTAGGTAAAATTACAGTATTACCAACAAATCTTGAACCACTACCTGCAGGGCGAACTTCTCCAACAACCTCACTACCACGGGGAATCACAACAGTACCTGAATTATTTTTCACATCACGAGTAACCACTAAGGTAACAGGTAAAGTTTCGTCTTTAGTTACAAGTATTTTTTTTGCTGACGGTAAAGTAGTGGGAATAACAGTACCTGAATTTAAGTTAGCAGAATAATAGGTAGGATTTTTTCTATTTTGATTGACTTCGTTTTTGCGTTCCCATCCCGGAGGAGCAGATCTATAATATTTATCAGGTCTAGCTTGTACTGAAACAAAACTACCCACTAAAGTAGTTAAAGAAAGACTTAAAACCATAAAACGAAGAGTTTTTGAAGTAAGAGAAATAGATTTAAACATAACTAAATTACCCAAAGTAACGATAAACTATTTTTTTTGACGGGAGTAGTTTCAATTTGTTCCAACTTTAAATATTGAACCTGAGTTCGAGATAAATTTTCGTCTATGAGTAATGGCGAAAAGGGCAAGGGGCAAAGGTAATAAATAATTAAATAATTAGTAATTGGTAACTTCAGCACTTTAATAATTAGTTTCTCCCTAAAAACCCCAATCCCCTAATACCCTAAGCCCCCACTTTTTTGCTACTAAGTATTATGTGAAATATAAAGTAATCATAAATTATCGTCAGGCAAAAAATCAACTGAGGTAAGCTGAAAGTAAGGATTAGAAAATAACACTTATAACCGAAGAAAACTGCTACGCAGTAGGCATCTCAGTATAAAAAATAAGCCAACACGAGGAATAATTATGGCAACAGAAAAAGCCCATGACATAATGCGGTATCACCACAATCCCTTAAACTTCATGTTTGCTCCCAAATCCGTAGCCTTAATAGGAGCTTCAGAAAAAGAAGGCAGTGTCGGGCGTACATTACTTTGGAATTTGATTACCCATCCCTTTGGTGGCACAGTTTTTCCCGTCAATCCCAAGAGAAAAAGTGTTATGGGAATTAGGGCTTACTCCTCTATTCAGGATGTGCCTGAAACTGTTGATTTAGCAATTATCGCAACTCCTGCAGTAACCATTCCCGACATTATTAGAGACTGCGTTAGGGCAAAAGTGAAAGGAGTAATCATTATTTCCGCAGGATTTAAAGAAATTGGAGCAGAAGGTTTAAGATTAGAAAAAGAAGTTCTTGCAGAAGCAAAAAAAGGTAACTTAAGAATAATTGGCCCCAATTGTTTAGGTTTAATATGCCCTCCTACGGGGTTAAATGCCAGTTTTGCTAGTACTAGTCCAAGAACAGGAAATGTTGCTTTTATCAGTCAAAGTGGGGCTTTTTGTACGGCAATTTTAGACTGGAGTTTTGCAGAAAATCTTGGTTTTAGCGCTTTTATCTCTATTGGTTCAATGTTAGATGTGGATTGGGGCGATCTAATTTACTACTTTGGTGATGATCCTTTAACCAAAAGTATAGTAATTTACATGGAATCTATCGGTAATGCTAGATCCTTTATTTCCGCCGCAAGGGAAGTAGCTTTATCAAAACCGATTATCGTCATTAAAGGAGGGCGCACCCAAGAAGCGGCTAGGGCGGCGGCTTCCCATACGGGGGCATTAAGTAGTAGCGATAAGGTATTGGCGGCGGCGTTTCGTCGTAGTGGGGTTTTACAAGTTGATACGGTGAAAGAAGTCTTTAACATGACTGAGATTTTGGCAAAACAACCTCGCCCCAAGGGTAGGAATTTGACTATTTTAACTAATGCAGGAGGCCCTGGGGTTTTGGCTACAGATGCACTAACATGGGGACAAGGAAAATTAGCCAAATTAAGCGACAATACCATCGAAGAGTTAAATAAAATTCTTCCTCTCCATTGGAGTCATAGTAACCCTATTGATATTTTGGGGGATGCGAATCCTGAACGTTATGCTAAAGCCCTTGAAATTGCGGCAAATGATCCCAATAGTGATGCTTTATTAGTCATTTTAACTCCTCAAGACATGACCGATCCTACTAAAACGGCAGAGGCATTGGTGAAAGTGGCACAAAATATTAAGGATAAACCCGTGTTAGCTAGTTGGATGGGGGGAGAAACCGTTGCCAAGGGTTCAGAAATTCTTAATAATGCCCATATTTATACTCAACCTTATCCCGATGATGCCGCTCGTTTATTTAATTTGATGTGGCGTTATAGTTATAATTTACGGGGTTTATATGAAACTCCCAGTTTTGGTGAGTCCGATGATTTTATTAATCGTGACATTGCGGAAAATATTATCAATCATGCCCGTGAGCAAAATCGCACTCTTTTAACGGAATATGAGTCTAAGCAACTGTTAAAGGCTTATGGTATTCCCATTATTGAAACTATTATCGCTGAAAATGTAGAAGATGCGATCGCATCTTCCGAAAAAATAGGTTATCCAGTGGTGTTAAAACTCCATTCCGAAACCATTACCCATAAAACCGATGTGGGGGGAGTCAAACTTAACCTGAAAAATGGTGATGAGGTAAAACAAGCCTTTTTAGATATGCAGAGTCGCATATCAGCTAGCGACTTTTTAGGGGCGAGTGTACAGAAAATGGCTAACCTTGACGGTTACGAATTAATTTTAGGTAGTACCGTTGATCCTCAATTTGGAGCTGTAATCTTATTTGGTACAGGGGGGCAATTAGTAGAAGTGTATCAAGATCAGGCGATCGCACTTCCGCCTCTCAATACAACTCTTGCCAAGAGGTTAATGGAACAAACTAAGATATATAAAGCATTAAAAGGAGTTAGGGGTAGGAAAAGCGTTGATTTAGAGAAATTAAAACAGATTTTGGTGTTATTCAGTCAATTAGTTCTCGAACAACCTTTAATTAAGGAAATTGACATTAATCCCCTATTAGTATCAGAAAATCAACTCATCGCCCTTGATGCAAGGGTACTATTATATGATTCGAGTATTTCTAAGGAAGATATAATTCCTCCTGCCATTCGCCCTTATCCGAATCAATATCTCTCTTATAGTCAGTTAAGTAACGGTAGGGAGGTGATAATTCGCCCCATTCGCCCTGAAGACGAACCAGAAGCGGTCAATTTTTGCCGAGATTTGTCTCAAGAAAGCGTTTATTTACGATATTTCCACTCTATTAGCCATAAATCTCTTATTTCCCACGAACGTCTTGCCCGTATTTGTTTTATCGACTATGATCAAGAAATTGCTCTAGTGGCAGAATCTGTGCAACCTGATAGTAAGGACAAAGAAATACTTGCGATCGCCCGTCTAAGTAGGGTACATGGGACACCTGAATCTGCTGAATTAGGGATGTTAGTGAAAGATAAATGTCAAAAACAGGGTTTAGGTAGTATTTTAGGGCAAAAACTCATCGAAATAGCCAAACAGGAGGAAATTAGGTCGATTATTGCAGAAATTCTCCCTGAAAATATAGGGATGCAAAACCTTTGTCAAAAGCTAGGTTTTCGGTTAGACAAGCATTCTGATGTGGTTAAAGCTGTTTTACAATTAAACTAACCTGAGTTCGGGATAAATTTTCATTTATGGGTTACGGTAAAAGGGCAAAGAGCAAGGGGCAAAAATAAATAATCATTAATAATTAATAACTCTTAACTCCGAACCCTGACCCCTAACTTTTATATTCAATAATAGTTACTTTTTGCTTATTTATTCTTTTCCACCAATATTGAGATTGTCCTATAACTTGTGGAAATTTAGATAAAACACACCAATAAGCGTATAATTTTGCATTTTCTATTGTATCACCAAAATTAATTCTATAGCGATATATTTTCCAAAATAACAACAAATAAATCAAGAATAAAAATAAACTTAAGCCCTTAGTAAAGTAAGCTAAAATTATGGTAAAAAAAGGTATAATAAAACCCCATAAATAACCACTTTTATGTTCCTTTATCATGTAATTTTCGGGCGGTTTTCCGTGCATAGCATAACCTTCTGCGATCGCCCATCCACCTCTAATACTACGTTTCCACCACTGACTAAATTTGTACATAGCCGCATCGTGATAAGTCATATCTAAATCAAGTCTTTCGATTTTCCAACCCCTTTCCCTCAGACGAATGCACATTTCAGGCTCTTCCCCACAAATTAGTTCTTGTTTATAACCATTAACCTCCTTTAATGCAGAAACCCGAATTAAAGCATCACCGCCACAGGCTTTTGCCTCCCCAATGGGAGTATTCCATTCCATATCAATAAGACGATTATAAAGGGATTTTTCGGGGTATTTTTCCCTTCTTCTTCCGCAGACAATAGCTAATGAGGGATTTTCTTCAAGTCTTTCCCTTGCTTTGTCTAACCATTGGGGATGTAATTCACAATCACCGTCAAGGAATTGGATATAGTTAATCTGAGGATAATGCTTGATTATATATTCTAATCCTGTATTTCTGGCTCTAGCGGCGGTAAAAGGTATTGATAAATCCAAATTGAGGACTATTGCTCCCAATTTTTGAGCATTATTTACACTATCATCCGTTGAACCTGAATCCACATAAATAATCGGATTTGTCTCTGGTAGTACATTTTTAATCGATTGTAGAGAATTGATGAGGCGATCGCCCTCATTTCTACCAATGGTGACAACGGCGATAGAAGACATAATAATGATTCTCTTACTTTAAGTATGATAAATTATTGCTGAATAACAAAAGAAATGAGTACTGGCTCTTCTACAGTTGTCATGATAAATTATTGGAAAATAACTGTTATAAACCTTATAAGATATGGGGTAAATCATAACAAAAATGAATTTTTTATAAATTAACAGTTTTTATTTCACCTGACACCTGCAACCTGACACCTTTTCCTAAGCAATAATTTACATGACGAGAAGTTAAGAGAGCCTCACTTATTACCTATTACCATTAACTATAGTAGCCCTGCATTGGATAATCCGAGGATAAATCCAGCACCAAGAATATGACCAAAGCTAAGAGTCGCTAGTAATTCAGGTAAACCAAAATTTTTCCATAAAGCAGGTTTGCCAACGGGTAAATCTGGGCCTACTCCAGCATTTTGAATGGCAAAACGTCCGATAAAAACTGCCACCAAATTAGCGGCAATCATCACTATTGCTACATTGTAGTTCCATTCTACAGTTTGAGGAATATTTGCTAAAAAACTTAATTCTATTAATGTCATGGTCTTTTTTTTGTTTGATTTATGTTAACTATTTTTGCTATGTTAATAGCTATATTTACTTTTCCTTTTAAGATCTTAAATAAGATTAATCATTTTTATTGCTTTTTATTATTAATTTTTATTACATTCTTATTACTAAAAATTGCCCTTAAATATTATGCGTCTGAAAATATGTGGTATTACTAGCGTGGAACAAGCGGATGCGATCGCCTCTTTGGGTGTGGATACATTAGGATTTATCTGTGTAGAAAACTCTCCTCGATACATAAAGTCCGAACAAATAAAAACTATCACAAGTAAAATATCTTCAGAAATCAGTAAAGTGGGGGTGTTTGTCAACCAGAGCATTGAGAATATTCTCGATATAGTCGAAAAAGCAGGTTTAACGGGAATTCAACTTCATGGAGATGAGCCTCCTAGTATGTGTACGACATTAAGGGAATCTCTACCAGATTTAGAAATTATTAAAGTATTTCGTTATCAAAATTCTGATTCTTTAGCCAAATTAGATGATTATTTATCTGTAATTGATACTATACTCTTAGACACCTATCAAAAAGATATGTATGGTGGCACAGGTAAAACCTTTAATTGGTCTGAATTAGCAGATTTTAGACCTCCTCGCCCTTGGTTGTTAGCAGGGGGATTAACTCCTGATAATGTTTTATTAGCCTTAAACACCCTAAAATGTGATGGAATCGATGTTTCTAGCGGTGTGGAAACTAATCCGGGAGAAAAAGACTTAAACAAAATTAAACTTCTGCTAGAGCATCTTAACTCTTTTAAAGTTCCCTTACATTCATCGAATTAGTATGGTAAAAAAATTAGGGCGGGGTTAGGAAAGAGTGGGGTGTTAGGGCTCGGAGGTGTCAGAGTTTTGGGGTATTGGGGAGAAACGAGAAACGAGTGAGGAGTTAGGAGTTAGGAGTTAGGAGTTATTAATTCTTAATTCTTAATTCTTAAACCATTGCCTATTGCCTATTCCCTATTGCCTATTCCCTATTTACCTTTGCCCTTTGCTTTATCAATTTTAAGTTGGTTTATCTCATAATTAATAGTAATCAATATCGAATTGCAGTGTAGAATTGAGTAATAATTGTAATGTTTTCATTTTCCTCCGAATTTTGACTACAATTTTCAATTGAGTGAGACTTCTGTAAAGAGTTAAATATCATCCCTTGAAATCCTACCATGAATAGCGACTATATAAAAACAACCTCTCATACTGACTTACAACCAATAACTCATGTTTTAGTATTAGAAGACGACTCTTCCCGCCGTACAATTATTTTAGAAGAAGCTAACTATTCGATTGGTAGAGATCCACGCAACAAAATTATTCTATCATCTAAGAAAGTATCCCGTTTTCATGCCACACTCTTAAGACGTACAGATACAAAAAATCGTAGTTTTTCCTATTGGTTGCTTGATGGAGATTTACAGGGTAATCGTAGCACTAATGGTATTTTTATTAATGAGAAAAGATGTTTAGTGCAGGAGTTGAAGCACGAAGATACTATCCGTTTTGGGTTTGAAGTTCAAGCTAGTTATTATGTTCTTAATAGCGTTGATGATTTAGCTTTATTGCAGTCAGGGGATTTTGAAAAAACGTTAGAGTCTGATAGCACAGGGGCAGAAAAAGCACCAGCAAAGAAAAAGGCAGAAAAAGCTAGTAAGCAGACTTTAGTGATTTCTGAGGCTAATTTGGAGTCAGAGAGAGACAATATTCAGGATTCGGAGGTTGCTAAGTTGGCTTCTTTTCCTGAGTTGAGTCCCAATCCGATTATTGAGTTAGATTGGAATGGTAATGTTACTTATCTAAATCCTTCGGCAACTAATAAGTTTCCTGAATTAAAAAATAATACGGTTGTTAACACTCATCCTTTACTGTTAGGTTTGATTGATAATATTACTACTCATGGTAAGAATAATAAATTATTTGTCAGGGAAATTCAGATTAAAGATCAGATTTTTGAGCAGTATCTTCATTATTTGCCCGATAAAAAACTCATTAGAAGTTATATTTTCGATTTTACTAAGCGTAAAGCCTTAGAAAGTCAGTTACAAGAAAGTGAGCAGAGATATAGGGCTTTTATTAGTCAAACTAAAGAAGGTGTTTTTCTAGTCGATGCCAATAACAAAAAAATCTTAGAGGCAAATAATGCTTTAGCTGATTTGTTGGGTTATAGTCTGGATGAGGTTTATTCTCTTAAGTTGTATGATTTGATTGATTTGTCAACGGCGGTTTTGGATGAGCAGGTAGATTTTATCTTAAAGTCGAAAAAGGATAAGGCTGTTGTAAGGGAGTTTGTTTATAAGAGTAAGAATAAGTTACCTCTTGAGCTAGAGTCTAACGTCATTTGGATTAGTTATGGAGATCAAGTTATACTTTCTTTTACGGTTCGCCCTGTTACTAAAAATATCAATCAACAAACTTATATTCAGGAAGAGGGATTGTATGATTTAGAGACTGGTTTACCTAATCGTCAATTATTTTTAGAACAGTTAAAAACTGCCTGTGCAAATATTCGTAGGCACAAGGGGTTATTATGTGTTATTTTTCTGGAGTTAGAAATATTAGAAGAAGGAAAAGACACTCTTGGTTATAGTTTAAGGTCAGGAATTTTAGATGGTTTCGCTAAACGTTTGAGGACTTCTTTAAGGGCAGGTGATACCGTTGCCCATTGGGAATCTTCTCAGTTTGTTTGTTTATTGCCTCATGTGAGGAGTATTCAGGATGTGGGTAGAATTTGCACGAGAATGTTAGAAGCCTTAAAACCTCCTTTCTTTTTGGAAAATCATAAGATACACACAAAAATTAGTATTGGAGTCTCTTTAAAGGAATTAGAGGAAAAAAGTGCAGAAACTCTTTTAAATCAAGCACAAACAGCACTTTTCAGAAGTAAGGAATCTGGCAAGAATAACTTTAAGTTTTTTGATTCTCAAAGACAAGGAGAAATAGAGCGTTTTTTACGTATTGAGAAGCTATTGGCACACGCTTTGGATAGAAATGAGTTTACTTTACAATATCATCCCCAAGTTGCCATTGATTTGGAAAAAATTACGGGTATTGAAGCTCTTATTCGTTGGGAGCATCCTGATTTAGGTCGTATTACACCTGATCAATTTATTCCTATGGCGGAGGAAACAGGGTTAATTGTGCCGATGGGAGAATGGGTATTGGAAACTGCTTGTCGTCAGAGAGTGGCTTGGCAGGGAAGTTATCTGGATGATCAACCAATTTGTGTTAATGTTTCTACTCAACAGTTTCAACAGCCTAATTTTGTGATGATGGTGAAAGGTGTTTTGGAAAAAACCAGTCTTAATCCTTTTTTCTTGGAACTGGAAATTAAGGAAACTACCCTTGCTGAAGATAATCCCACTATGGTGAAGATTTTACATGAGTTGGCAGATTTGGGAGTTAGAGTTGCTTTGGATGATTTTGGTACGGGTGTTTCTAGTATTGGTTATCTTCGACAGTTTTCTTTCTCTACTTTAAAGCTCGATCGCCCTGTAATCAAGAAGATGCGATCGAATCCTCAAGATAAAGCCCTAGTCCATGCTATTATCACTCTGAGTAAAAGTTTTGATAACCTGAGAATTGTTGCTGAGGGAGTAGAAGAAAAATCACAAATAGAAGATTTAATTAAATTGGGTTGTCAGGAAATACAGGGTAATTGGTTAACTCCTCCTTTAGTAGAACAAGACATGACAGAATTTTTAGCTAATTACGGTTATATTAGTAAATAAAATTCCAGACTTTTTTATGTCTTTACGCTCACGTATTATTTTATTATTTATTCTGCCCATGATTAGTGCAATGGGCTTGTTTGGCTATATTTCCTTTCGAAATAGCAATAAAGCAATGGAAAAATTAGCACAAAAATTACAAGGAGAAATTAACGAAAAAGTTAGTGAGCAATTAACTGAATATTTATCAACCCCTTTATCAATTAATCAAATTAATTTAGATAATCGTGAACTAGGAATTATTGATTTTGATAACTTTTCTTTAATGGAAAAATATCTTTGGTATCAGATTAATCAATTTCCTAATATTGGTTTTATTGGTTATGCTACAGAGACAGGAAACTTAATAGGAGTAGAAAGATTAGATGATAAACAAATAGAAATTAATATAATGGATGATTCTTCACCTTACAATTTAAAAATTTATAATCTGGATAAAAAAGGTAATAAAATAGCTCAAAAAACAGTTATTCCTAATTTTATTAATCAACAAAGACCTTGGTATCAAAAAGCTGTTGAAGCGAGAGAAGCAACATGGAGTGATGTTTTTATTTATCAAGGCACTCCTCGCCTTGCAATTTCTGCTGTTGTGCCTATTTATAACCAAGAGAATCAATTAGAAGGAGTTTTATTTAGCGATTTATTACTATCTTTAATTAGTAATTTTTTACGAGATTTATCAATTAGTAAAACAGGAGAAATTATTATTGTAGATGGTGATAATTATTTAGTGGCTAGTTCCCTAGAAAAACCATTTTTTATTGCGAATCCCGATGCAAAAAAAATTGATCAATTACCAGAAAGGATTAGTTTAGAAAATAGTCAACATGAAAAAATTAGACAATTATCTACTAATATAAATAAAAAATTTAGCTCTTTAAGTAATTTAAAAGAATCACAATTTTGGCAAGTTAAATTAGATAATCAATATTATTTTATTCAGGCTTTTCCCTACAATAATTATCTAACCGAACCTTGGTATATTCTAATTTTAATTCCGAAACAAGACTTAGTAGGAGACATTGAAGCTAATACAAGATTAACTATTTTAATTTGGTTTTTTATCCTTTTAATTGCTCTTTTTCTTGCTTTATGGACTACTAACTACATTACAAAACCTATCTTACTACTCGATCGCGCCTTGAGCAATTTTCAAAAAGGAAATCATCAATCTCCGATTATTTTAAAACGTCGAGATGAATTAGGACATTTAGCTATCGCATTTAACGAAATGACAAGTGAGATACAGGAATTAGTACAAAACTTAGAAGAAAAAGTCAAAGATAGAACAAAAAAACTGTCAGAGGCAAAAGATAAAGCAGAAGTAGCGAATCAAGCCAAGAGTGAATTTTTAGCGAATATGAGCCACGAATTGCGCACCCCCCTCAATGCAATTCTTGGATTTGCCCAAATTATGCGTAAATCTCCCACATTACCAGAAGAACATCAAGAAAGTATAGAAATAATTAATCGTAGTGGAGAACACCTATTAACTTTAATTAATAATATTTTAGACCTATCAAAGATTGAAGCAGGGAAAATTACTTTGAATAAAGAGAATATCGATTTATATAAACTATTAGATGAAATTGAAGATATTTTTAAATACAAAGCAGAAAAAAAAGGCATACATTTAATTTTTGAAAAACTGGATAACTTACCTCAATTTATTAAAACTGATGCACCTAAATTACGACAAATAATTATTAATTTAGTCAGTAATGCCATTAAATTTACAGAAGAGGGAGGAGTTTCTCTTCAGGGAACAATAAATAAACTTAATAATAGTGAAAACAAAGTAGAATTATTATTTATAATTAGAGATACAGGAAAAGGAATTAAACACCAAGAATTAGCTACTTTATTTCAACCTTTTACTCAAACAAAATCAGGAAAAGAAGTCAATGAAGGTACAGGTTTAGGATTATCTATTAGCAAAAAATTTGTTGAGTTAATGGGGGGTAATATCAAAGTTAGTAGCGAGGAAAATGTAGGTAGTATTTTTTCTTTTACGGTTCAAACTGAAATAATACCAGACTATGAAGTTAAATCAAATCAGATAATGCCCCAAGTAGTTGGTATTGAAACCAATGAAAAAATATATAAAATATTGATAGTAGATGATAAAGAAATCAACTGCCAACTATTAGTTAAATTATTACAACCCTTTGGCTTTGAATTAAAAGAGGCAAATAATGGAAAACAGGCAGTAAAAATTTGGGAAACATGGCAGCCTCATCTAATTTTTATGGATATGAGAATGCCCATTATGGATGGTTATGAAGCCACAAAAATTATTAAGGGTACAACTAAAGGTAATGCTACAGCTATTATTGCTGTTACTGCTAGTGTTTTAGAGGAGGAAAAAGCGATTATTTTATCGGCTGGTTGCGATGATTTTGTGCGTAAGCCCTTTCGACAAGAAACTATATTTTCAATGTTAAGCAAACATTTAGGAATCAACTTTATTTATGAACAAATAGAAGAAAATCAATCTACAGAAATTATCTCGGAATTAACAGCAAAGGATTTTGTGGTTATGCCTCAAGACTGGTTAAAAAAATTATATAAAGCTAGTATTGATTTAGATGAGCAATTAATATTAGACTTAATTCAAGAAATACCAGACTCTCATCAGTCTTTAATTCAAGGATTAAAAAATATTGTTGACTCTTTAGAGTTCGATCGAATCACTACTTTAATTGACGAAATTTAATTTATAATTTTTAACAAGTGTTTTTTTCTCTATTTCTGAAAATTAATCTCCTAAAAAATCAAAAATAATGGGAAAAATATATAGTAGTCCTAAATCATTTATGAAATGTGGACTATTGACCTTTTTTGTTAACCATACACTTAAACATGACATTCTGTTCTGGTCAATAAATTTTATCCCGAATCGAGTTAAGATACCATTTATTTTATCACCAAAAAATTAACACCACTAAAATATAATTGCTACAAATAGATATGTTAGATAGAGAAACCTATGATTTATTAATAGTAGATGATATTGCTGAAAATATTAAAGTATTAGCTAATATTCTAACTCATAGTAATTATAATGTGAGAAAAGCACTAAGCGGAAAAGTTGCTTTAAGGTCGATAAAATCGAGTCCTCCAGACTTAATTTTATTAGATATTAAAATGCCAGAAATGGACGGTTATCAAGTATGTCAAATTCTGAAAGAAGATCCAGAAACAAAGTCAATTCCTATTATTTTTATTAGTGCTTTAAATGAAGTTTTTGACAAAGTAAAAGCCTTTCAAATGGGAGCAGTAGATTATATAACTAAGCCATTTCAAATTGAAGAAGTCATTGCTAGAATTAATAATCAATTAACTATTCAAAAACAGAAAAAATTACTACAACAAGAAATAGAAAAAAGAAAAGAAACAGAGGAGATACTATATCAATCACGAGCATTATTAGCCAGTATTTTAAATACCTCTTTAGATGGAATTGTTGCCTTACAAGCAGTGAGAAAACCTTTTAGCACCCATATTGACGATTTTCGCTGTTTGGTGGTTAATCCTGTATTTGCCAAAATTATTAATCGTCATCGAGATGACTTAGTCGGTAAATTGGTAGGCAAAAAAATAATGTCAAAAATTGATCCTAATTTATTTAGTAAACTTGTAGATGTTGTTGATAATGGGGGAGTTTTAGCAGAGGATATTTGCTTTAAACACAATAATCAGAGTCGTTGGTATCATTACATCGCCACTAAATTGGGAGATGGTTTCTCCGTTACCATTAGAGATATTACCCGCAGAAAAAAAATGGAGTTGCAATTAGAATCTCTTGCTAAAATAGACGCATTAACTGCGATCGCAAATAGAAGACAGTTTGATGAAATTATAGCCAATGAATGGCAAAGACACCAAAGACAACAACAGCCATTAACCCTAATTATTGCGGATGTGGATAATTTCAAAGCCTATAATGATAATTATGGACATCCTCAAGGAGATGAATGTTTATATCAAATTGCCCAAGGAATTAGTAGAAGCGTCAAAAGGGCAGGAGAATTAGTAGCCAGATATGGCGGAGAAGAATTTGCGATAATCTTACCCAATACTTCTCCTCAAAAAGCTATCAATTTAGCTAAATTAATTCAGAAAAATATTAGAGAATTACAAATTATTCATGAATATTCCCCTACCAATGAAGTTATTACCCTTAGTTTAGGGATAGTAACCATGATTCCTTCATTAAATAGCGACTACGAAAGAATGATAAGTATAGCTGATCAAGCCTTATATCAAGCGAAAAATAGTGGTAAGAATAAAATTGTAATGGCAAAACCAGAGTAAAAAGGGAAGGGGCAAAGTAAAAAGGGCAAAGGGCAAAGGTAAATAGGGAATAGGGAATAGGGAATAGGGAATAGGCAATGGTTTAAGAATTAATAACTCCTAACTCCTAACTCCTAACTCCTAACTCGTTTCTCCCCAATACCCCAAAACTCTGATACCTGAAACCTGACACTCCAACACGGTGATTTCGATAGAATAGAAGACTGCAAGAAATATTTATGATTGTTAAATTTTATGTCCGTTAGAGTTAGAATTGCACCATCTCCCACAGGTAATTTACATATCGGCACAGCGCGCACAGCAGTTTTTAATTGGTTATTTGCCCATCGTCATCAAGGTTCGTTTATCCTAAGAGTAGAAGATACGGATTTAGAACGCTCTAAGGCTGAATATACTGAAAATATTAAATCGGGCTTACAATGGTTAGGATTAAATTGGGATGAAGGTCCTTTTTTTCAAACAGAAAGATTAGACTTATATCGTCAAGCTATTCAAACTTTATTGGATAAGGGGTTGGCTTATCCCTGCTATTGCACTCCCGAAGAATTAGAGGCAATGAGAGAGCAACAAAAAGCTAATAATCAAGCCCCTCGTTATGATAATCGTCACCGCAATTTAACCCCTGAAGAAATGGCAGAATTTGAGGCTCAAGGGCGTAAACCTGTGATTAGATTCAAAATTGATGATTCTCAACAAATTGTCTGGAAAGACTTAATCAGAGGCTCTGTGACGTGGCAGGGTAGCGATTTAGGGGGGGATATGGTTATTGCCCGAATGCCTGAAAAAGAGGGCGATCGCTTCGGACAACCGTTGTATAATTTAGCGGTAGTGGTGGATGATATAGACATAAATATTACTCATGTAATTCGAGGAGAAGATCATATTGCCAATACAGCGAAACAGATTTTGTTATATCAAGCCTTAGAGGGAAAAGTGCCAGAATTTGCTCATACTCCCCTAATTTTGAACTCTGAAGGCAAAAAACTGTCTAAGCGAGATGGGGTTACTTCCATTGATGATTTTCGGAAAATGGGTTTTGTCGCTCCTGCTATTGCTAATTATATGACTTTATTGGGATGGACTTCCCCAGATGGAGAGGAAATTTTTACCCTTGATGAGGCGGCGACTAAGTTTAGTTTAGAAAGGGTGAATAAAGCGGGGGCAAAGTTTGACTGGGATAAACTAGATTGGATTAATAGTCAATATCTTCATCAAATGTCTGCGGAGGATTTATTACCTTTAATAACTCCTTATTGGCAAGAAGCTGGTTATCAATTTAATCTTGATACTGATGAAAATTGGTTATTAGAAATTACCGCTTTAATTGCCCCTAGTTTAACTCGTTTAACTGATGCTGTAAAAGAAGCCCAATTATTTTTTAATAATGATTTTTCTTTATCCTCAGAAGCCCAAGAATTTATCCATTCTGTTGGGGTAAAAGAAGTTTTAGAGCAAGTTATTAATAGCCTAAATGAAGATTTAACCATTGACTCTGCTAATGCTATTATTAAACAAATAACTAAGGATTTAAAAGTTAAAAAAGGTTTAGTGATGCGATCGCTTCGTGTTGGTTTAACAGGAGAATTACATGGGCCAGATTTATTACAAACATGGTCATTACTTCATCAAAAAGGAGTAGATAAAAACCGTTTACAAATCGTTTTAGAATCTTTAAACTAAGCAGAAATTAACCTGAGTTCGGAGTTAGGAGTTATTAATTCTTAATTCTTAAACCATTGCCTATTCCCTATTCCCTATTCCCTATTTACCTTTGCCCTTTTTACTCCTTGCGAATAATACGGCGAGAATCACATTTTTCCCTTACCTCTTCCTTGCTGAGATTAAATTCAGCTTTCACAGAGTAATTTCTTCCCTCATGGAAACTAGAGTTATAAAGAAAAGTTAGAGGGGTAAAACCCACTAAACAAACTTCTTCATTTTCTTTAATATCTGCAATAATTTCTTGATCAACTCGACTACTCATGAATTTCTCTAATGACATAGCATTAGGATAAGTAAAGTCCCAACGAGTTAAAATAGCAAAAATCATTAACACCATTGTGGCAACATAACCATAATTTTCAGGTTTTAGCCATTTATTTTTAGTAATAGAATAATGATTAATTAATAAGTATAAATTTAAGGAAATTAACACTATTATCCAGTACATATAATAACGTAATTGATAAGCAAAAGGTAAAAATGGTGTTATCAAACTTAAAATAATTATAAATATTAAAGCCGTTCTAGTTTCTGGGTTATTTTTCTTACATAAAAACGCAAATAAAATCAAGTTAAATATTACATAAAAAGCGAAGTATCCACCCATGCCAAAACTATCTGCTTCCAAGGGTACATAATCCATCGCAATAGTCCAAGGCCAAGGGCGACGCTCATCAAAAGCACCTATTTCCAACAGAGAAAATATCCATCTTTGAATTGGAGACATAGATGCGATCGCATCTGCCATATAAGTAGAACTAGGTACAACTGTGTGGTTTAATTCATAGCCAAAAAGAGAAACTTTTAAAGGATAAAAAGGATTTTGATAAAACCATAAATTTTTAACCTCCGTTGCGAAAATTAATAACCCAGAAGCGAAACTAATTATTAATAATTTGACAATATTTTTTACTTTATTGACAGGATTAAAGCGATAAAAAATTAACCATAAAATTCTAGCCAAAACCACCAAAATTAATAAAAATAAAGGAGGAACTAAAAGATATTTACTGTTAGCGGCAATGAATCCACCAATGATAAAAACAATAATATTTTTAGGTTTAATAAAATCTTCTTTAATAAAAAATAAGTAGGTAATTATAATAGTAATAGAAAAACCAATATTAGTAAATAAATCTACATAAGCACTGGTAACAGCAATATGAAATAAAGGAACAGCTAATAAAGCTAAAGATGATAAATAGTAAGGAATTTTCAGATAATTTTTAACAAAAATAAGATAACCAATGAAACTAAAAAAACTAACTAAATTTGCCCCTTGAGGACGCTCTAAACCAAACAACCACCAAAAAAAACCCTGCAAAATATTGGGCAACATAGTAGAAGTATTGTAAAAAGGTTCTCTTTCAACTTCAAAAACATATTCTTGAGGAGAAACCAAGCCCCAAAAACGAGCGGCAAAAGGTAACTGATACATCCAACTATCGCCATTAGGCCAATCCACCGCCACAATGCTTTTTAAAGCTAAAAAACAAACAATTACTCCCGCAAAAATTTGTAAAGCCTGAGAGTTATTAATGGTAATAATTCTTTTAAGAAAAGGATTGATATTTGGGAATAAATTGATGTTTCTTGCTAGAGGTATTTTAACACAAATTAAACCAACGATTATTACTAATAATCTGATGTAGCGAAAATTACCACCAAGTTTTAACCAATATCCTACTAAGCCTAAAAATAAGGCAAAAGCCATAAGATTTAAGCCGATAAAAATTAATTTATTTTTTTCTACTACTTTGGATAAATTATCAGAAATAAAAGGAAATTTACCCTGCAATAAATAAAAACTAGCAACAGAAATTATGATGGCAAGAATCGCACTAACTAGAGGAACAAACATTATAGTTATAGAATTAGTTTCAGCTAATCGCTAAATTATTTTAACCGTTTTACCGAAAAAAAATAAGATGGAATTATTGGATTGGGGTAGTGAGGGCAGTGTTGAAAAACTTAACGCAACTTAATATTTAGATTGAGTGAAACTTATACACCGAAAAATCCAGCAGTAAAAATAATACCCATACCGCAGAGAAGATAACCTACAAATTTGAGATTCAAGGCAGATGAAGAATTCTTTTGCCAATATTTTCCTAATTGATAAGCCGTGAAACTAATAAAACTCTGAATAATAGCAAAACCTGCTAAATAGGATATTAAGGGTGTTGTTTGCGCTCCAATAATGCTTTCTCCATAGGCATAACCATGAAAAATACCTGCAACTATAGCTAAACTTACCACCACAAATTGAGGTAAAATTCTGTCTCTGGTTAAAAGGATACCTGTCACAAAAACAGATAGAGAAATAATTAATTCTGGTAAGGGTAAATCAATACTCATTAAGTGTATAACTGTACCTAAAATGGAAGTTAAAACAAAACTTAAAGGTATAGTCATACCCAAAGAAAAGAAACTAGCTAAAAATCCCACTCCCACCACAAAGGCTAAATGATCTAATCCAATGATAGGATGGGCTAAACCAGACATAAATCCGGCAAAAAAACTATTGGGTGTTTCTCCTCCCATAGCATGGTGAGCATATGCAGGAGTTGCAATTAATAAAAGTAAAATTGTCGATAGGATTAATCTACTGTTTCTTGATAAACTTTTCTTCATTTGGACTGCTCCAAAAAATTGTGAATACCTAATCATCATATCTTTAAACAGTCTTTTCTCTTTACCCATGAGGGGGAATAATAAGTAATGAGTAATATGTTATTGAACTTAGGTTGTTTATTACAGCCAAAATGGTACACTTCCATCTGTAGCATGAGGGCGTAATCCCCTTGAGGCTAGAGTAGAGATTTTATCGGCATAATAAGTCGTAACAGGTAGCCTAGGAGGGCGTTCTGAACCATAATGGAGTAAAGTTAAAGATAAAACAGAATGCAGGGCAGATTCTAGGGGAAAAGGAGGATGAGTACGAATTTTTAGCGGACGTGGTGTGCCCATATTAGCGGAGAAATCTGATGAGACTAATAAGGCCTCTGTTTCACTTAATTTAAAAATACTACCTTTTGGAGCATTTTTTGTTTTACTATCTTCCCTAGCATATAAGCGAGGATTACCATTTTTAATAATTTCCACAAAATAAAAAGTGGCGTTAATATCCTTACCCCATGCTAATAATGATTCTTTTTCCTGAAGAGGTAGTCTGCCATCACGATGAATGACAATTGTTTTATTAGAAAATTCTTTAACGGGAAACATGTCTTGTAGAATATGACTAGGAATTATTTCTCCTTCTAGCATCGCATCACGGATACTATATCGTAATAGTTCGCCATTATTAAAATAAATTCTCGCCATAGCAGCACTGTTGATAGTGCCTGACAAAGCACGTTTTTTCTGACGAGAAACATCTAAACCTATAACAAAATCTGCATATTTGAGTGGATGAGCCAAAATATAGGGTATAGTTCCTGTTTTGGCTAAAATTCCTAGTAAAATGTTTTTCAAAGCATATTCATTGTTGATAGTTTCTGGTCTAATTACCTGACTAGGAATGTCATTTTTTAAGGTAAGATGTTTAAACTCTTCGTAAAGAGTCCGCTCATTGTTTTTTCCTTCTATTTTTCCTTTAATAATTGCTAGAATAATATTCGGTTTTCTTTCTTTTAATCTCTCGATCGCACTTTCTAAATTAAATCGACTAAGACTATGTATATTTTCTTCCCCTGCTAAGTTTAACTCATAGCCTAAGCCCTCTTTTCCCAAATTTTTTCTAATATTACTTCTTAAATCATCTAAGTTCAAATTAGGTACAGTATTTAAAATTCCAATTCTTATCTTCTGATTTTGAGAAGGTTTATAAACTCCAAATTTTTTCACAGAATTAAAGACATTTTTGTTATCTTGATGATTATTAGCAAAAAGTAATTTAGGAGAATAATTGAGCTTGTCTTGAGTGAGAAATAAATGCTGATGACGACTAGAAGCGTAAGCGTTGCCCACCAAATTAGTTTTTTTAATTAGTTCAATAATGGGAATAAGAAATTTTATTCTTTTATCCGAAGTAATTTGTAACTTTTCACTAATTTTTAGTCGTTCATAATCTTGATTATAAATTCTGATTTTCAAAGCATTTACTACATAATGATAAAGATTATTAGTTTCCACAATTAATTCTTGATCATTAGCTTCTGTAATAATACGCCGCATTCTATCGCTGATGGAATAACTTAAGAGTCTTTGTCGATTATTATTTTCCCCTAATCTGCCGATGATAGAAGTTATTGTCATAGCGGATTGAAAATCTGGTTTTGTTATGTCTGTAACGTGAAGTCCTAATATTTCATTTTTATTCTCGATCTTACTTAAGTAGTCTTTTAGTGTTTCTTTATAGCCTAGTCTTGATTTAAGAGAAATAGAGACAGAGGGATGATTATTGACAACATAACCATATTTCTCACATTCATAGGTAATAGTATATTTGCCTTTATTTTGAATAAATTTCTTCAGGATTTCTCTGATATTAGGATTAATATCCCCTAGTAAGCTATGAGCTACGAAGTCAGCTATACCTTGATGGGATGGAGTTATTTTATCATTGGGGATTATTGATTGTAGAGAGTTTTTAAAAATATCATCTTTACTTTGCCAAAGTAGAGTGATGAAATCATTAAATTTAGCCTCCTGTTGAGGAGAATCAGTAATTAAACATTGATTTATTCTATCCCAATACCAATGACCAGAGAAATTTTTTTGTAATTGATATTGAAGTTTTCTACCCACTTTATCTTTATTTTCTGATGTCATAGTTGCGATTGAATAAGTGGAAAACTTGGGTAAAGATTTTAGTTGAATAGGGAAAATTTCAGCAAACAATTCCATCGGCAATTATTAATATTTAGACTATGTACTACTCAAATAAAAGTATTTTAAACTATAGTGATCCCATTGAAGTTATGAGATTATTATGAGGTCTTTTTAACTAGATTGAATTAAACATTCTGTAACCTTATCAAGTCTTGATTTTAAGAATAAAACAAGCATAGAGTGCGGAAAATATTAATACTCTAATTTTCTCAGAACTAAGATAAAAAAGTAAGTAATTCCACTTAGAATAGATAGAAACTTATCTGTGTCTCTAATCTCGAAAATGTTTCTTAATCAAAAACCTGTCTGGCGATTAATTCCTTTATTTTGTGCTAGTGGGAAACTACAAATGGCGATCGACCTTTGGTTGCTTCAGCAACACAAAGAAAAAAATACTACTCCATCTCTCAGGTTTTATACATGGAATCCCCCTGCTATTTCTATCGGGGTTAGCCAAAAAAAACATATTCCTTCCCATTGGCAAAATTTAACCTATGAAAATCAACCCTTAGAAATTGTTAAACGCCCCACAGGAGGCAGAGGGGTTTTACACTTAGGGGATTTAACTTATAGTGTTGTTACTTCCTATTCTCAAGGCACTGTCATAGAAACTTACGAGGAAATTTGTCAATTTCTAATTTTAGGGTGGGAAAAGTTGGGTTTATCTCTTCATTTAGGGAAGCCCAAACAAAAGTACTTAAATTCAGCAAATTGTTTTTCCTTAGCTACTAATGCAGATTTAATGGATGATGAGGGTAATAAATTTATTGGGAGTGCTCAGTTAAGACAAGGTAAATATCTTTTACAACATGGTTCAATGATGGTAAAGTGCGATCGCACAGCACCACTAACTTACCGCACTCTATATGAACAAGTATTTAATTCATCTCCGCCTCAAATCAATATACCTAGTGGTTTAATTATGCCAAAGATAGTCAATGTTTTGGTAGAAGCCGCCGCCGAGTGTTTTCAATGTCATTTTGAGATACAACCTCTTTCGGTGGAAGAAATTACAGAAATTACCGAAACAATGGTGATATAAATTTTATGTGAAGATTAAGAGCAGGTATCAGGTTTTAGGCCAATGGTTGACATAACAGAAAATAAATAATTTGATAGATTTTATATATCAGGGCGAATATAATCCCACCAATATACCAATTATTAATAGTTAATGTCTATCGAAACAATTTACGGAAACTTACAAGGATTAAAACCTAACCAACTCAAACAGTTACAAAAACTATATCATCAAAGAATAAGCGGCGATCGCATCTCTACCATTGACCTCGCCGAAAGAATAGCCGCCCTGTCCACCGAGTTAAAACAACCCCTGAGCGTATATCTAAATCGCCGTGGCCAAGTCATGAGAGTGGGAGTCGGTACGCCCCGTCAAACCCAAATTCCTCCCCTAGAATTGCCCCGTTACGGTGAGCTAAGACTGTCAGGGATTCGTTGTTTAAGCACCTCATTAAAACCCACACCGCCGGGTGAGGCCAGTTTAACCGCAATGGTAAGACAAAGACTAGATGCTTTAGTTATATTAACCCTCACAGGACAAGGAATAATCCGTAAAGGAGGAGGGGCTAGGGGATTTGTGGATAAAGCCTATTTATGCCATTTGCTACCCCTCAAAGATACTGATAATTATTGGGATGTATCACCTCCGCAATCTTTAGATGATATAGTCGAACAAGATTTTCTCGATTTAGTTACTAACTTAGAAGCAGAATTTAGCCGAGAATTTATTGCTCAAGAAGTTTCACCCCAACAAGAAAGAGTTTTATTAGTGGGTTTACAAACAGGAGATAGAGACGAACAAAAATTCCAAGATAATCTGCAAGAATTAGCCCTACTGGTAGATAGTGCAGGAGGAAAAGTCTTAGCCACCATCGAGCAGAAACGCTCTCACCCTCATCCTCAAACCCTTGTAGGTGCTGGAAAGGTGGAAGAAATCGCCCTACAGGTACAAACATTAGGAGCAAATTTAGTGGTATTTGATCGGGATTTGTCCCCCGCTCAGGTACGCAATTTAGAGTTACAGTTAGGAGTCAGAGTGGTCGATCGCACCGAAGTAATCTTAGATATATTTGCCCAGAGAGCTCAGTCAAGGGCAGGTAAATTACAAGTAGAATTAGCCCAATTAGAATATATGTTACCCAGACTGACAGGAAGAGGACAAGCCATGTCTCGATTAGGTGGCGGTATCGGCACTAGAGGCCCTGGTGAAACAAAATTAGAAACAGAAAGAAGGGCTATTCAAAAAAGAATCACCAGACTACAACAAGAAGTAAACCAACTGCAATCCCACCGCTCGAGACTGCGTCAACAAAGACAAGCCCATGAAATAACTAGCGTTGCCATTGTCGGTTATACCAATGCAGGAAAATCTACTTTAATTAACACCCTTACCAACGCCGATGTTTACACCGCAGATCAATTATTTGCTACCTTAGACCCCACCACCAGAAGATTGACTATTACAGACCCTAACACATCTGATACAACCACATTGTTAATGACCGATACCGTGGGTTTTATCCATGAATTGCCCCCTCCCCTTGTGGATTCCTTTCGAGCAACCCTTGAAGAAGTAACCGAAGCGGATGCACTATTACACGTTGTGGACTTGTCTCATCCTGCTTGGGAAAGTCATATTGAATCTGTTAAAGCAATTCTTGCCCAAATGCCTCTAGCCCCATCCTTAGAATTAATTGTCCTCAACAAAATAGATAAGGCAAACAGTGAACATTTAACCATTGCCAAGGAAAAATATCCCCAAGCGGTTTTTATTTCTGCCCAACAACGTCATGGTTTAACCACACTGCGCGATCGACTTTTACGATTGTGTTAAGGCAAATAGTTGATAATTAATAACTCCTAACTCTCCAACACCAGTTAGTGTTATGCTTTGGACATAACCACATAAGTATTTTGAGAAATAAATTTAAGCTGAGAATGACAAGTGAGCAGTACCAACAAAAATTAGTTGTCGATAAAGGAGGAATTAGAATTGATGTTTGGTTAGGAGACAATATCGACAGTATATCTCGATCGCGCCTACAAAAACTCATTAGTGAAGGACAAGTTATCGTTAATGAGCAAGTATGTGAGAGTAAGAAAACCATATTAAAAGCAGGAGATGAAGTAATAGTTAGAATACCGCCTCCTGTTTCTTCTCATCTTATCCCCGAAGCTATCCCCCTAGATATTCTTTATGAAGATGAATATTTACTCATTATCAATAAACCTGCTAACTTTGTGGTACATCCAGCACCGGGTCATAGTCAGGGAACTTTAGTAAATGCTTTATTATCCCATTGTCCTGATTTAAAGGGTATTGGTGGTGTTGAACGTCCTGGTATAGTTCATAGACTAGACAAAGACACAACAGGGGCGATGGTAGTAGCTAAAACAGAGCCAGTTTTACACCATTTACAGGGTCAAATCAAGGCAAAAACAGCAAAAAGAGAGTATTTAGGGGTTGTTTATGGTTCTCCTTCTGTTTCAAGCGGTATCGTGGATTTACCCATCGGCAGACATCCATGCGATCGCAAAAAAATGGCAATTTTATCGGAGGAAAAGGGAGGAAAACCTGCTGTTACCCATTGGCTATTAAAAGAAAGAATCGGTAATTATAGCTTAATTCAGTATCAACTAGAAACAGGCAGAACTCACCAAATTAGGGTACATAGTAGCCATATAGGACATCCTATCATCGGAGATCCTTTATATTCTCATGGTAAATCTGTAGGAGTCAATCTTACAGGACAAGCCCTACACGCTTTTCGTCTTACTTTAACTCATCCTATCACTAATAATACTTTAGAAGCGATCGCACCTTTACCCCAAGAGTTTGAGAAATTATTACGCATTTTAAGACTAAAAATTCATGGCTAGATAAGGGGAGATTAGTTAGGCAGGGCTGTTTCATTTTCAAATTTTCTGGTTAAGGCAGGGAATGGGGAATAGGCACTCTTGCAATAGTTTTTAATGGTTTATGGTTATAAATTGATAATCTCAACATTTTTAACTACTTCTTAATCCTCAAAGCTCTAAAACCCTATATTCTTTTACTGGCAATAGTTTTAGCGTTTTTGTATTTCTACTTTGAAACAGCCCTGAGATTAGTTAGGGGGATTAGGGTATTGGGGGGAAATTTCTTTTTTATCTTAAATCTTAACTCCGAACTCCGAACTCCGAACTCAAATTATTGCCCTTTTTACTTTTAAAACATTCTTAACAATTGAACCCCGATAAATTTTATAACCTGATAGTAGAGAAAAAAATAATTCTTGAATGTAAATAGCTACAAATCAATCTTTATGAGTCAGAATTTAATTACAGTAGCGTATATTGGTGCTAGTGCTTTGTTTATTCTTAGTCTAGCAGGGTTATCTAATCAAGAAACTGCCCCCAAAGGTAATATATACGGAATTTCAGGAATGGCGATCGCATTTATTGCCACAGCCTTTAGTCCACAAGTAACAAACTATACCACGTTGATAGGGGCAATTATTCCTGCGGTAATAATTGGGGCAATCTTAGCCAGTAGAGTGGCCATGACGGCAATGCCAGAGTTAGTGGCAATTTTACACAGTTTTGTCGGTTTAGCCGCCGTTTTAGTGGGGGTAGGCAATTACTTACAACCTGAATCGGGATTAGTGGGTGCAGAAGCCTTTATTCATCAAATAGAGATTTATGTGGGAGTATTTATCGGTGCGGTTACTTTTACTGGTTCAATTGTCGCTTTTGGTAAATTAAGAGCAATTATTAGTTCAAAACCTTTGATGTTACCTGCTAGACATCTACTAAATATAGGAATGTTAGGCGCAACCATTTATTTGGGTTATGATTTCCTTCACTCTGAATTTGGCTTACAACCTCTCCTCATTATGACGGGTATTGCCTGTTTGTTGGGAATCCATCTTGTCGCCGCTATTGGTGGGGCAGATATGCCAGTGGTTATCTCTATGTTAAATAGTTATTCTGGATGGGCCGCCGCCGCAGCAGGTTTTATGCTCAATAATGATTTATTAATTATTACTGGTGCTTTGGTGGGTAGTAGTGGGGCGATTTTAAGTTATATCATGTGTAAAGCGATGAATCGTTCTTTTATTAGTGTTATTCTAGGAGGATTTGGCGAAGGAAGCTCTAATAAGAATAATTCTGTTCAAAAACAAGAAGTGGGAGAAGCCGTCGCTACTAATGTGGAAGAAGTTGCCGATTTATTAGTTAGTGCTAAAAATGTCATCATTACCCCCGGTTATGGTATGGCTGTTGCTCAGGCACAACAGGCGGTTTCTGAAATTACCAAGATACTGCGCGATCGCAAAATTAATGTCCGTTTTGGTATTCACCCCGTAGCAGGACGTTTACCTGGTCACATGAATGTATTGTTAGCAGAAGCAAAAGTTCCCTATGACATTGTATTAGAAATGGATGAAATTAACGAGGATTTTCCCGATACTGACGTGGTTTTAGTCATTGGAGCTAATGATACTGTTAATCCTAGCGCTTTAGAAGACCCCAATAGTGCGATCGCAGGTATGCCTGTATTAGAAGTGTGGAAAGCAGAAAATAGTATTGTGATGAAACGTAGTTTAGCCACAGGTTATGCTGGAGTGGATAATCCCTTATTTTATAAGGAAAATACAAAAATGCTCTTCGGTGATGCTAAAGCCAATCTTGATGCTTTATTAGTAGTGTTGAGAGAAAAAGTTAGCAAAGGAAAAACTAACAATAAAGTTTTAGTAACAGCATAATTGAGATAAATAATTAAGTAATGAGTAAAAGTTAATTAGGGTGTTAGGGCATTGGGGTATTGGGGGAAATTTCTTTTTTATCTTAAATCTTAACTCCGAACTCAAATGATTGCCCCTTGCCCTTTTACTTTTGCTTATTCATGACAGTAAAGGGATTTACCTTTTTTTACTAATAGGTAATATTTAACGAAACTAGCTATACAATGTGGTACTAAAATCATGCACGAATTAAGCATTATGGAATCTACCCTCGAAATAGCAATTAATTACGCAAAGCGAGAAAGGGCAAAAAGTATTAAACAGATTTCCTTGAAAATAGGAGAATTATCTGGGGTGATTCCTTCGGCACTAGAATTTGCTTTTGATGTGATTACTAAAAATACCATTGCTGAAAATGCAATTTTAAAAATCGAAAATATCCCTGTTTGTTGTTATTGTCAATCTTGCGAAGATAAATTTTATCCTCCTCTTCAATATATTTTTGAATGTCCTTTCTGTCATCAATTAAGCCATCATATTTTACAAGGAAAAGAAATACAATTAAGTTCATTAGAAATAGAAAATTAAATTAAATACTCAATATTTTTTAACATCAAATATCTAATTTTATAGATAAAATAAAAGTATAGTTAATTTAAGTAAATTTTGACTAATATGTGTACTGATTGCGGATGTAGTGTCACTCCTGATATAGTTAAAATTAATAATAAAATCGAATATCAACATCAATTAAAAACCTTAAATATTCATCAAGATATTCTTTCAAAAAATAATCATATTGCCAATCATTGTCGAGATTTATTCAAGCAGAAAAATATTTATACTTTTAACATTTTATCTTCCCCTGGTTCAGGAAAAACAACTTTTATTCAAAAGACTTTAACCGATTTAAAAAATATTTATAAAAGTGCCGTTATAGTGGGAGATTTAGCAACAGATAATGATGCCCAAAGATTAAAACAAACTTCTGCTCAAGTTGTGCAAATTACCACAGGTAATATATGTCATTTAGAAGCTGAGATGATTCGTCAAGCCTTAAAAGAAATTAATTTAGATAATTGTCAATTATTGATGATTGAAAATGTCGGTAACTTAGTTTGCCCCTCTGCTTACGATTTAGGAGAAAATAAAAGAATTGCTTTATTATCCGTGACAGAAGGAGAAGATAAACCCTTAAAATATCCTACCTTATTTAAAAGTGCAGATGTGGTAATTATTAACAAAATAGATATAGCAGAAGCAGTAGAATTTAACCAAGAATTGGCTCTTAAAAATATTCATCAAATTGCCCCTCAAGCTAAAATTTTTATGGTATCTTCTCGTAAGGGAAATGGAATGAATAATTGGTATAATTATTTACATAAAATAAGCATAATAAAAACCACAGTAATTTAATATCGCATTTATCAGAATCTGAGGTTGTTTAATTGTGGTATTAAACATTGTTGAATCACTAAAAATATCTAACACTCAAAATATTATTAAGTGCCTAGACAAAATAGATTGTATATTTTAAAATTAATCCAAATCTTGTAAATACTTCGTTAATCGTTGCCTTTCTTAAGGTAAACATACAATTAATTTTACTCGCTCACTTATCATTCCCTATTCTCGAATTAAACTAAAAATCGTCGCTTAATTCACCAATGCCCCTGAAACCAGCCCCAACCTGAGATTACATCTGTTATATATGAGTTTAAGTAGATATGAAATCAAAATAAGCGGTTTAGTGCAAGGAATAGGATTTCGCCCTTTTATTTATCAATTGGCACATAAATTAAATATTAACGGTTGGATAAATAATTCCTCTGAAGGAGTGACAATTCACATAGAGTGTAGCCCCGAAACACTTAATTTATTTATTGCTAAAATTCACCAAGAAAAACCTAAACAATCCTATATTGAAAACTTAGTAATTAACCCTTTAAATTTTGTTGGCTATAAATCATTTATAATTAGAGATTCTAAAAGAGTAAATAAACATATTTCTGCGAATATTTTACCAGATTTAAGTGCTTGTAATGATTGCTTAAAAGAGTTATTTGATTCTCAAAATCGTCGCTATCGTTATCCTTTTATTAATTGTACTAATTGTGGTTGTCGTTACTCTATAATTAAAAAGTTACCTTATGATCGCATCTTTACAACAATGAATAAATTTAAGATGTGTGAAGAATGTGAGAAAGAGTATAAAAATCCCCTTGATAGACGTTTTCATGCTCAACCCAATGCCTGTGAAAAGTGTGGACCTCATTTAGAATTATGGAATCACAAAGGAGAAATATTAGCTAAATTTGATCAAGCCTTAAAAATAACTTGTGAGTTAATAAAACAAGGTAAAATTTTAGCAATTAAGGGCTTAGGAGGATTTCATTTAGTCGTTGATTCTAGGAATAAATCAGCAGTAAATAAATTAAGACAATTAAAAAATAGACCTGATAAACCCTTTGCTTTAATGTATCCTAATTTCGATAAAATTACTCAAGATTGTTATGTTTCTTCCTTAGAAAAAAAAATATTATTATCTTCAGCTTCTCCTATTGTTTTACTAAGAAGAAAAAAAGAAAATAGTCTTAGTTTGATTTGTTCAGAAATTACCCCTAATAACCCTTATTTAGGTATAATGTTGCCCTATACGCCTTTGCATCATTTATTATTAGCAGAGTTAAATTTTCCCATTATTGCTACTAGCGGAAATCGTCAAAGTGAGCCTATTTGTATTGATGAAACAGAGGCTTTAGTTAAATTAAATTCCATTGCTGATTACTTTTTAGTTCACAATCGCCCTATTTTTTCTCCTATAGATGATTCTATTGTCAGAGTTGTTGACAATCAAGCTGTTATTCTTCGTTGTGCTAGAGGTTATGCTCCCTTATCTATTGCTCTTAATAATCAAAACATAGCCCATAATAAAAATATTTTAGCATTAGGAGGACACTTAAAAAGTGCGATCGCACTTAAGATAGATAATAAAGTTTTTCTCAGTCAATATTTAGGTAATTTAGATAACCTAGAAAATGAAGAATTATTAAATAATACTACCCAAAAATTAAAGAATATTTATCAAATTACACCAGATTTGATAACCTGCGATTCGCATCCAGATTATTACTCAACTAGATACGCAAAAACAATAATTAATAAATTTTATAAAGAAGAAAAACTCAGTAAAAATGAGGATATAAAAAATTCTATTTCTCTAGTACAAGTACAACATCATATTGCCCATATTTATAGTGTTATTGCTGAACATAATTTAAAATTACCCTTATTAGCAATAGCATGGGATGGCACAGGATATGGCTTAGATAAAACTATTTGGGGGGGAGAGTTTTTTTTAATTACAGAAGAAAAAATCCAAAGAATTGCAACATTTTCACCTTTTCCATTATTAGGAGGAGAAAAAGCAATAATTGAGCCAAAAAGAATTACACTAGCCTTATTATTTCAAGTATTTAAAGCAGAAAACAATTTAGAAATGATCATTAATAAATTAAAAATCAATCAATATTTTAGCACTCAAGAATTAGCTATTTTAAAAAAAATGTTAGTTAGGCAAATAAATAGCCCGTTAACATCTAGTGTGGGACGTTTATTTGATGGTATTTCCTGCTTATTAAAACCGAGAGAAATAATAACATTTGAAGGACAAGCTGCAATGGAATTAGAATATTTAACTAATGACATCACAACCACAGAAACTTATCCTTTTAGTTGGCAATATAATGCAGATAAATGTAATTATATTTATTGGGAAAGTATCGTTAGAAATATTGTTAAAGAATATCTTGATAAGCAATCAATCAATTATATTTCCGTAAAATTTCATCAAACTTTAATTAAAATTATATCAACTATTGCGGAAAAAGTTAGACTCAAAAATATTATTTTAGCAGGAGGTTGTTTTCAAAATAAATATCTCTTAGAGAATACAATTGATAACTTAAGAAAAAATAGTTTTCAAGTTTACTATTCAAAAAAAGTACCTATTAATGATGGAGGTTTAGCATTGGGACAAATATTATTTAGCTTATCACCGAATCTAATAAAATTTTAATAAAAACTGAGAACTATTATTTCTAAAAATTTTACCTGATTTGAATTAATTATCTTGTCAAAAAAGGGAAAGATGATAGTATCTTAGTATTTTTTTTATGGTTTATTTTTTACAAATAATGTAGCAGTGCTATATAAATTAAATTATTTTAGATTACGCCACTTATCTAAAGATAATAACTGAATATGAGATAAATTTTTTGCTTTTTTTCTAACATAATCGGTGTTATAACCCCAACTGGCTAAAAATAATTTTACACTTTGTAAATCAGATTGTTGATAAACTAATTCTAGGGCTTCAAGTCTATCTTCAATAAAGTAAACTTCCTGAGGATTAACTTTTTCAATATCAATAATAGAGCGTATGGTTTCATATTTAGGGCATTTTGCTTCTTTGCCAATAATCGCTACTGAAGGTAAAAATATTTCCTGTTTTTCTAATAATTTTCTGGTAAATGTTTCAGATTTAGTAGTAACAATATATATTTTGATACCCTCGTTGATTAACTTCTTTATATGTGGAATTATGCCCTCATAAAAACTATGTAAATTAAGCCAATTTTGCAAATTTTCCTCAATTTGTTTTTGTCGCACTTCATCCAAAGTTTTTATCAGAGTTTTAATGGTTATTCCTTCTTTTTCTATAGTTTTTATAGCCTTTTCTCTAATTACTTGCCAATGATTTAAAATATTATCAACAGTTTCTCCTTCGTCAATTAAAGTTCTTAAAAGTAAAGGCATTTCCCAGCCTGTTTCTACCACAGGACGCAAAATATTAAATTTTTCCTGTAATAATTGCCAATTAATTTCTCTTGTTTGCCAAATTTTCTGATAAACTAATTTACTAGAATAAAAATATTCTAATAATCCATTACAAATCACACCATCAAAATCACTTACTAATACTTTCATTTTATTTCGTTCAAAAAACGATAAGTTTTGTTATTTATACGATAATTACTAATTAAAAATCTGTCAATTTTTATGACTACTATTATTAAAATTAATCAAACTCAAATTCACCAATTAGATTTATCTCCTGTTGTTAATGTGATTGAAAAATTTGATAAATCTTCTGAAATTCTTAATTTAGAACAAGAAATCACTTTTCAAATTGATTATGCCCGTGAGGAAACTGATCCTCGTGAATTATCGGAAATTTCAGAGGTAAGGTTGTGGTTTATTGCCTTAGATAGTCTTTATCCATGGTTGCCTTTTTGTCTTAATTGGAGAGAAGGAGAATTAGCCCGTTATGTAGCGATGTTAGTACCTCATCAGTTTAATCGTAGTGAGGGAATACAATATAATCAGGAAGCCCTTGATATATGGATAATGCAGAAAACTTTTATTCTACATCGTTGGTTAAAACAACAAGGCATCAAAACCAATTCTCGCCTCAAAGCGATGACACAAATTTTCGGTTATGACTTAGATGATTATTTGTTTGAATTACTATAAGTAACCTATCAAAAAAGACAAGAGCCACCCCTCCCTGACCGCTACGGGTCAAGAAAAAGGTGGCTATATCTCTATAAAATAATTATAACAAAATTTTATTTTTATGTCAATAGTTTTTTTGTTCTTTTTTGATTTATTTAGAATAAGTAAATTAGTATATTTTAGGTTCTTTGAGCAAACATTTGTCTAAGAATGTCGGCGGGATCGATGCGATCGCCTTTATATCTTAATTCCCAATGTAAATGGGGGCCGGTGGTTCTTCCTGTCATGCCAACTCTACCAATTCTTGCCCCAGAAGGGACGTTTTGCCCTTGTCGAAGAATAATACCGCCAGAACGATCAAGCAAGACTAATCCTTGAGAAGTTTGTTCCACACTACCCATTAAGTGACAATAAACATGAGTCCAATTACCAGAGCGAATTTTAATCATCGTACCACAAGCAGTATGATCGGATAAGTGAATAATTTGCCCACCCCACCAACTACGAACATAACTTCCTAGGGGAGCGGCTAAATCTAAACCACCGTGAAATTGTCTTTGTCCAGTGACAGGGTGAATACGATAGCCAAAACCAGAAGTATAAGCCTGAAAATTTTCGACAGGAAAAGAGGCTTGTCGCCAA
Organism: Cyanobacterium sp. Dongsha4; assembly: GCF_036345015.1. Classification (NCBI taxonomy): domain Bacteria; kingdom Bacillati; phylum Cyanobacteriota; class Cyanophyceae; order Chroococcales; family Geminocystaceae; genus Cyanobacterium; species Cyanobacterium sp. DS4. Next base: position 2,906,786 of record NZ_CP084098.1, read on the forward strand.
GATGCTCTAACGGGAATAGTTTGAGCTTGTAAAGACTGATTTTTTGACAATCCCAGAGGATTAAGCAATCCGAAAGTTAACCCGATAATCAAAAAAAAAGTCAAATAGGGTTTATGGAAAATTTTGGGGGGCTTTTGTTTGCCCAGAGGGGGGAAATCTAGCATTACTCCTCAATGTCACCAATAAAATTGATATTTGCTTTTGATGAACAAAATTAATTGCGAGTTTTATTTTAGCTCAAACTCTGCCCGAGTAATTTTTTATCTTTGGTTGTTAGATCTAATCTACCAATGGATAATAGATGAAAACTAAATAAATGAATTGATTAAACTAAAAACCATGACTGATAGCCCTAATACTGTTAACAAAATTCGCAATCTTGTAATTGCTTTAGTTGCGATCGCACTCGCCATTACTTTAGTCTTTGCATCACAAACAAAAGTAAGTAGTCAATCCCTTGAAGCCCAAGCTCAAAAAGCAACCAACTTAGACATTGCCTTAAATAATGGTAAACCTAGCCTAGTGGAATTTTATGCCAATTGGTGTACCAGTTGTCAGGCGATGGCAGGAGACTTAGCCCAACTCAAAGACAATTTTGAGGATAAAATCAATTTTGTCATGCTCAATGTGGATAATAGCAAATGGCTACCCGAAATCCTTAACTATGGCGTTGACGGTATTCCTCACTTTGTATTTTTTAATGAAAACGGAGATGCGATCGCAGATACCATTGGAGAGCAACCTTTTACCATCTTTGAGGAAAATTTACAAGCATTATTAAATCATCAATCCTTACCCTATGCCAACTCTAGGGGCAATATTTCCGCCTTTAACCCAGAAAATAAATTACAAACAGGAAATCAAGACAATCCCAGAGATCATAGATAATTAATTAATCAATTGAATGTCCCTTACCCCTTGCCCTTTGTTACCTAAGTTCGGTGTGAAAAACGTTTTGGAATAAGGCACTGAGAGCGATTGTTAATTCTGTTTGTCCCGATAAAAACTATTAAACTTAGGAAAAAAAGATGTAATTTCAATTTATCTATTATTTTTATCAACACATCTAAGGCTTAACTCCGAACTCTGGTTTTGTCCTTTTCTCCATCACTCATAGATTAAAATTTATCCCGAACTCAGGTCAATTATTATCGAATTGGTATTTAAGCCTCTCAAAATACAGTGAGATTTGTGAGATTTTTAGACCGAAAAAAATTTATCAAAATTTCCCTTAATAACGATAATTCTTTTATAATTGATTACAATGCTATTCTAAATTCCTAATGATCCCTCGTAAATTAATTCTCAAAAATTTCTTAAGCTATCGTCATGCAGAATTAGACTTTGCTGGTTTACATACCGCCTGTATTTGTGGTTCTAATGGTGCAGGAAAATCATCTTTATTAGAAGCTATAACTTGGGTAGTTTGGGGCAAAACTCGCACCGCTTCCGATGATGATTTAATCCATTTAGGGGAAAGAGAAACAAGGGTTGATTTTGAATTTATTTATGATGAACAACATTATCGTATTATTCGCACCAGACAGAGAAAGAATGGAAGCACTTTAGATTTTCAAGTTATTAATGAGCAAGGGTATAAATCCATTGGTGGAAAAGGATTAAGAGATACAGAAAATAAGATTAAAGAATGCTTAAAAATTGACTATGATACTTTTACTAATTCTGCTTATTTAAGGCAGGGTAGAGCAGATGAATTTATGTTAAGAAGTCCCGCCGAAAGAAGAAAAATACTGGCAGACTTATTAAAGTTAGATCAATATGAAAATTTAGCTAATGAAGCGAAAGAATTAGCGAGAGATTTTAAAATTCAGGCTGAAGAAATTAGTCGCAATTTAGAAGAAAATAGAGAAAAATTAGAAGAGAAGCAATCATTTCATATAGCTATTGATGAAACAGAAAAAGAATTAGCATATTTCCAAAAAAAACAGACTACTAATCAAGAAGAATTACAGAAAATTCAGCTTCTAAATAATCAGAGAAGTAGCTTAAAAGAAAGATGTGATTGGCAACGAAATCAAGTTCAAACCACTGCTCAAAATATTCAACGGTTACAAAAGGAAAAAGCAGATTTAGAAGAAGAAATTAACAAAATTACCGTTATTTTAGCTCAAGAAGAGGATATTAATAGAAATTATGAACAATGGCAAAAATTAAGGGAAAAAGATGAGGCTTTAAATACTAAGTTTAATCAATATCAACAATTATTAGAAGAAAAACAAACTTTAGAACAATCTTTGCAAAAAGAAAGTAATGATTTAATTTTAGCGATTCAAAGGGAAAAGACAAAGTTAGAAAATTTAATTAATCAAGAAAGAGAATTAGAGGCAATAGTTAACAAAACATCTAACTTAGAGGCAGATTTAGAGAAACTTAATATCTGTCGTCAAAAACTAAGTCAATTAGATGAAATTCAGGTACAAGCTAATACTTTATTGCAACAAAAACAGTCATTAGAAACAGAAATAAATAGAGAAGAAGCGATGTTATTAGCTAGATTAAAACAGTTAGAAAATGAAGAGAATAATATACAAACTAAATTGAATCAAGTTCCTCAAATACGACAAGAATTTTTTACCTTAGAAGCAAAGTTAAAAGAAATAGAAAATACCAGAAATTATCAAAAAAGAGTACAGGAAAAAGGAGAACAAAGAAATCTTTTAATTCAAAGATATTTAGATAATCAAAGCAACTTAGAAAATCAAATTAAAAAACTCAATGAAAAGTTAGAAACTTTAAATCAAGATCATGCGGTTTGCCCTTTATGTGAGAGAGAATTAGATGATACTCATTTAGAATATGTGATTAATAAAACTCAAAATGAACAACAACAAATAGTTTCCCAATCATCTTATTATGAAATAGAGATTATCAATTGTAAACGAGAATTAGAAAATTTAAGAAAAGAATACGCTCAATTAAATCAAGAACTAGCTTTAGAAGATAGTCTTAAACAAGATTATGCTAAACTTGAAAATCAATTAGATTCTATTGATGATACTTATAATCAATATGAATTAATATTAGAAGAAAAAGCAGATTTACAAAACAAATTAGATACAGGTAATTATGCTCAAGATAATCAAAGCAAATTAAGAGAAATTATCGAGCAAATTAATAACTTAAACTATAGTCAAGAAAACCATGCTTTATTAAGAAAAGAAGAGGCAAATTTACGTCGGGTAGAATTTCAGCAAAGTAGAATAAAAGATGCTCAAAATCAATTAAAAAAATTAGCTCAACAAAAGCCAGATTTACAAACAAATATAAAATCTTTAGAAAACAGTTTAGAAAGTCTCAGAGAAAATTCCCCTTTACAATTACAATTACGCCAAATTGAGGAAGACATAAAATCTTTAAATTACGATCGCACCTATCATCAAAATATTAGAGAACAAGGGCAACAATTGCAACCCTATCAGCTACTTTATGGAGATTTACAACAGGCTAAAAAACAGTATCCCCAGTTAAGCACAAGACAAACTCAAATTGAGACTAATTTAACCCAATATAACCAACAAAAAGAGACAGGAGAAAAAGAATTAAATAGTCTTCAAGAACAATTATCATCATTAACTGATTATAGTCAGGAGTTAGCGAAACTAGAACAAGAAGCAAATAATTGTCAGGAAAATATCAATAGATTACTAACAGCCAAAGGAAGATTAGAACAATCTTTAACTAATTTAAAAGATAGAGAAAATGATGTTAAAGAATTAGAAAATCGTTTACAAAAAATCCAGAAAAAATATCGTATTTATCAGGAATTAACTATTGCTTTTGGCAGAAAAGGTATTCAGTCTTTAATGATTGAAAATATTTTACCCCAATTACAAGACGAGGCAAATCATATTTTAAATAGTCTTACGGGTAGTCAATTAAGTGTACAATTTCTCACCCAAAAACCAAAAGCTAGTCGCAGTAAAAAATCATCATCTCAGTATATAGATACTTTAGAGATTATCATTTCTGATGCTCAAGGAACGAGGTCTTATGAGACTTATTCGGGGGGGGAAGCCTTCCGTATCAATTTTGCCATTCGTCTTGCTTTATCCCGTATTCTCGCCCAAAGAGCAGGTACTCGTTTACAATTATTAATTGTCGATGAAGGATTTGGTACTCAAGATACAGATGGTTGTAATCGTCTCATTGGAGCTTTAAATGCGATCGCATCTGAATTTGCGTGTATTTTAACAGTAACTCACGTTAATCAATTTAAAGAAGCCTTCCAAACCAGAATTGAGGTATATAAAACTCAGGAAGGTTCAAAAATAAAACTTTCTAGTTAATAATTAAAGTTATCAGAAGGCAATGTTACCTTAAATTATTAGAATTTACTTCCCTAAAAAATAATTTATATTTATGTTAGAATTTTACTCTTTTCTATTTTAAATAATTATATTGATAAAACTAAATAACAATGTTTCGACAAACTAAGATTAAGTTATCTAATTCAGACATAAAAATTCGTTTTTTTCAGTTTTTATTATTAACTTCTCCTTTAGTTGCTTCCTATTTTTTCAGCTATAGCACTTATAAATCTCCTTTTTCTTGTCCCATTCTTGCTTTTACTGGTATTCCTTGCCCTAGTTGCGGTTTGACTCGATCTTTTTTATCTTTAACAAGGGGAAATGTATGGGAATCTTTTTCTTATCATTTATTTGGGCCTGTTATTTATAGTAGTTTAATAGTTTTTAGTTTGCATTTATTATTGGAAATTTTTTATAAAAAGAAAATAAGAAATAAATACTCCACTGTTATTAACGATATAAAGATTAAATACTTGATTTTAGTTAGTTTTATAATTTATTATGTGTTTAGATTATTATATCTCCAAATAAATGGTGATTTGATCAACAATTTTCAACACTCTCCTTTAGGAGAAATATTATATAGGTAGATTTTAAAAGCTAAAGAGGAAAATTATGACTAATTCTAATTCAGAGGTTAATAGTAAAAAAGTTACTGCGGGAATTTTAGGTATTCTTCTAGGTGCTTTAGGGATTCATAAATTTTTGTTAGGCTATAATACCGAAGGTTTAATCATGCTATTAGTTAGTATTCTTACCTGTGGTTTTGGTTCGCCGATTATGGGTATTATTGGTTTAATAGAGGGTATTATTATAGAGGGTATTATTTATTTAACAAAAACTGATGATGAATTTCGTATAACCTACCTAGATAATAAGAAAGGTTGGTTTTAATTTCATGAAAATATTAAATAATAATAAATTAACAACAAAAGTAATTTTCCTCATCATTGGCATGGGGTATTTTTCCCTTTTTTCACAGTTGAATATTTCTCCTTTTTTGAGAGGATATATAGTTATCATTCCTGTGCAAATTTTGACGATAATTTATTTTGCTTATTTTTACTGGAAAAATAAAGAGTAAAGAGTAATTAGTAAATTTTATTTTTGCCAAACAGTTTTTATATTCATAAATTCAAGCATTCCCTCTATACTTAATTCTCTGCCATAACCTGAGCGTTTTATCCCACCAAAAGGAAGACGAGGGTCTGATTTTACCATACCATTAATAAATACTGACCCTGCTTCTATGTCTCTAACGGCTAAATCTATTTCTGTCTGATTATTTGTCCAAATTGACGCTCCTAATCCAAAATTGGTACTATTAGCTAAAATGATCGCATCTTCTATATTTTTCACTGTAAAAATTAAGGCTACAGGTGCGAAAAATTCCTCATTCATCCCGGGAGAATTAACGGGAATATCGGTCAAAATGGTAGGAGGGTAAAAATAGCCTTTTCCTTCTAGGGGTTTTCCTCCGATTAACACTTTTGCACCCTTAGCGATGGTTTCATCAACCTGTTGCACTATATCTTCTAAAATGTTAGCAGTGGCGAGGGGGCCTATATCAACGGTTTCATCAAAGGGATTCCCGATTTTTAGTTTTTGATACTCTTGTCGTAACAATTCTGTAAACTTAGGTGCGATCGCATCTTCGAGAATAAAACGTTTAGCGGCGATGCAGGATTGCCCATTATTAAGCATTCTGGCGGTGACAGCGACTTTTACCGCTTCTTCGATATTAGCAGATTTAGTCACGATAAAAGGATCACTTCCCCCCAATTCCAAGACACTTTTTTTCAACTCATCCCCCGCCACAGAAGCAACTTTCCTTCCTGCTAATTCACTACCTGTAAGGGTTACGGCTTTTACTCTCTTGTCTCTTAACACTCCTTCTACCTGATGTGAGGTTATTAATAATGATTGAAATACCCCTTCAGGAAAACCAGCCTCCAGAAAAATAGATGCGATCGCATTTGCACATTGAGGTACATTAGAAGCGTGTTTTAATAAGCCCACATTCCCCGCCATGAGGGCAGGAGCGACGAACCTCAAAACTTGCCAAAAAGGAAAATTCCAAGGCATTACGGCTAATATAACCCCCAATGGTTGATAGTATATAGCACTATAGGAAGCATCAGATGCGATCGCCTTTGGTTGTAAGAAAGATTCTGCATTTTCAGCATAGTAACGACAAACCAAAGCACATTTTTTAATTTCTGCTAATGCTTGTTTGATGGGCTTACCCATTTCCAGAGTAATTATTTCCGCCCATTTTCTGGCATTATTTTCCAAAATTTCTCCTGCTTTGAGGAGTTTTTCTCGGCGATGGGCAAAAGAAGTTAGCCGATATTGTTGAAAAGTTGTTTCCGCTAGATGTAATTTCGTTTCGATTTCTTCTGCGGTTAAAGGAGTAAAAATTTTTAAGGTTTCTTCCGTGGTTGGATTAACTGTTGCAATAGCCATAATCTAAAAATTAAGAATTATAAATTCACTGCACCCTAATACCTCATCTCCTGAATCACTCAACTTATTTTTTGTAATAACCTAAGACAAAAATGCAAAAATAGTTTCCTCAACTGATTTTGCTAAAGCCTGTAAATGATAGCCTCCTTCCAAGCCGAATATGATGTTATCGGTGACTTCTAAACAATATTTCGTCAATTTGCCATAGTCTTGAGGAAACAAACACATATTAGCTAAAGGATCGTCAAAATTGGCATCATATCCTGCACTTACTATCAATATATCTGGTTGAAACTCTTTCAAGAAGGGAATTACCTGTTTTTGAAAATAAACTTCATATTCTGCGATGCCACTTCCTGCCTTGACGGGGATATTTAAAACATTATTATATAAACCTTTTTCCTCCGCCATACCAGTGCCGGGATAGCAAGGGGATTGATGTAAAGAGCAATAGGCTATATTAGGATTAGATTCTACTATGGCTTGTGTACCATTGCCATGATGTACGTCCCAATCTAAAATTGCCACTTTATTTATTCCTTCCCTACTTATAGCATAACTAGCCGCGATCGCAGCATTGGAGAAAAGACAAAAACCCATTCCTTCTGAAGCAGTAGCATGATGTCCGGGGGGACGTGCTAGGATAAAACAAGGTTGATGATGGGTTACTATTTGGTCAATACCATCTAACCATGCACTAACAGCTAATAACCCTACATAATAACTATTAGCAGAAACGGTCGTATCTGGATCTAATTTTCCTCCTCCTCTTTTGGCGATAACTTTTATCCTTTCAATGTGATGCCAATCGTGAATTTTTTCTACCCAACTGAGGGCTAAACCCTTTTCCACAGGAGTTGGATGTATCCAATTTAATTGATTTTTAAGTTGTTGACTATCTTTTAATATTTGATAAATATTAATTAATCTATCAGGTGATTCTGGGTGGAGTCTTCCTGTTTTGTGGTTTAAAAATTCTTCGGAATAAATAATGGTTATCATACAATTAAAACTGCAATTATGTAAAAAATTTAAACACCTTTAAAAGACTTTTATTTATCAATCTTTAACCTAATATATATACCGATTAAAATTATTATTCATTACTTACTAATTCAATTCAGTTTTTTTGATCAAGGAAATATTTAATTCTACTTTATTAGTTGTATCATCTATATCAGAGCTGGTAAGGGCAAATGCTTTAATAGAATCAGATAATGCTCTCATTTCTGGGGTAAATTCTTCATAAAAATTGGGATCAATATTAAGAGCAACATCGAGAGCTTTTTGATAATCAAAATAGATATAACCATAATTATTTTTTGCTAGGGAATCTGTTGTTATCTTAAAGTTGTTACTATTAAGAATTGAGCTATTTTTCTTTAAAGTTTCATTGGGGTTAAAAGTTTTTCCCAAGGTAAGTAAAAAATTATTATTATCTAACCAAGCATAGGAAGTAATAGTTGTTTGATAGTTATTCCATTCCGTGATATTAATTCCTTCTATTTCTGTACGATTAATGGACGCAAAAGGTAAAAATTGAGCCATATTTTCTAGTTTACTTAGAGTATTTTCTCCTTGATTCTTATTACTACTTTCTAAGAGAAGTAATCCATAAAAGTTATTATCAAATAATGGTTTTTCAGGATTTCCAGCCACTGCAAAAGCAAATTCTCCATCTAACCAGCTAAAAATATCATTACCCAAATCCAAGTTAAGCCATTGATTTACTGCTATTTCTGTTTCACTTATTAATTCATTTAATTCTGGAATATTTTTTCTTTCGGTTTCTAGTTGTTGCCATAGTTGATTAATCCCATTTCCATTAATCATAAAAATACTATTTTCTGGAATTTTTCTTAGTAAATTTTCTGACACTGGTTGACGATTATTTTGATTTTCTAAAGGTTCAGATAATTTTACTAAAGTTGTAAATTTTAATCCATGATCTTCTATACTCATATTCATAAATATAGTCTTAATTTTATTTAGTTGTTTCTCTACTTGCTCATCTAATTCTCCTTCTGATATACTATCTTTCAATGCTTTTAATAAGATGCGATCGTACTCTGGAAAATAAATAGAAATGACGGCATTATTATTGACCAAATTTTGAGGATAATTATTAGCTAAAGATATTTCTCCTTTATGAGTATCAATGATTTTTTTTACTACTTCTTGTTGATCACTTATTACTAAATAATTATTAAAAAAAGTAGCCCAAATTTTTTCACTATTTTCTATATCAATTTCATAAACATTAATGCCATTATATTTTGTTTCTACAGGGTTTGTTTGTAAATTATTCTTATATTTTTGAAAAAAACTATTAGCTTTAAATTTATTACTAACTCCCATAATTAAAGCAACATTAGAATCTAATCCAGCAGGAGAGGAGGGTAAAACTGCCACACTAACTCCTCCTAACCAAGGTAAAATATCTTTTTCTACATCAATTGTTTGTGTTTCTTCTGTCAAACTTTCATCTATCAATTCTTGCAGATTTTGAGTTAGAATTTCTTGAGCAGAATTTGTCCCAAATTGAGTTATTTCTTCCCACTGCTTAGGATTTGTAGAAATAAAACCAGTAGCATAAGCAGAAGCAGGAGTTATCATCGCACTACGGCTAGGTGTTAATTCTTGCCCGATAAAATTACGTCCATAGTAATAGCCTCCTGCAATACCAACAATACTAAATAATAGTAAACTAAAGCATCCACAACCAATTCTGCGGGAATTTGATTTAGTCATGATTTCCTCCCGACTTTACCTATATGTTCAATGTATAAAATTTCTTGTAAATTGGTGCTTTTTGGGAACAAAACTTAATTAAAATTAAGTCTCGGACTATAATTAGAGATTAACAAAATTTTTCTTACTGATAAGATGTTAAAAAATAAGACCCATAATAAGTGTAAATAAATATTGGCTTTAATACTTAAATATTTTAAATTTTACTACAATAATTATTCTCTATTTAGATATAAAAAACTATAAAAATGAAAAAAAAACAGCTATATAAAATCTTCCTTTTAACTTTTATTTATAATTTTATTTATTCTCTATCTCCTTCTATTAGCTATCCTCTAATACAGGTTAATAATATACCTCAAAACTTAATCGATGAAAAATTATTTACCGATGATAAACAAAAACTAATTCAGGGTATAAATCATAGTTTAAGCTATTTAGAAACTGCCAAAGCAAAAGAAGTGTATGAAAATTATCCTCTCAAAGAGTTTTCTCGTGAAAGGGTTATTGCTTCTTTAAAGCGTTTTCGGCAATTGTTAATAAGTGCTAAAACTCCCCAACAATTACAAGCATCGGTAGAAAGGGAGTTTGTTTTTTACAAATCCGTAGGCAGTGATAGTCAAGGTAGAGTTGATTTTACTGGTTATTTTCAACCTCTTTATCCTGCCAGTCGCCAAAAAACTGATGTTTTTCGTTATCCTCTCTATCGTAAACCTTCTAATTTTGATTCTTGGCAAACTCCCCATCCTTCCCGTAAAGATTTAGAGGGAAAAGACGGTTTAGGCAATAATAGTCTTATTAAAGGTTCTGAATTAGTGTGGTTGCGCGATCGCCTCCAAGCCTATCTAGTACAAGTACAGGGGTCTGCCCAACTACGACTAACAGATGGTACAATAATGACTATTGGTTATGATGGCGCCACTGATTACCCATATACAAGTCTAGGGAAAGAGTTAATTAATGATGGCAAAATACCCGCCGAAGAAATGAGTTTACCTCGCTTAATGGCTTACCTAGAAAATAATCCCCATGAGTTAGAAATTTATCTCCCTCGCAATAATCGCTTTATTTTCTTCACCGAAACCAAAGGCAAACCAGCCACAGGCAGTTTGAATGTACCTGTTATAGATGAAAGGTCTATTGCTACAGATAAAAGTTTAATGCCTCCGGGGGGATTAGCTTTGATTTACACTCGCATCCCTCAGATTAATCAAAATAACGAGTTAATTACTCCCATGACTGCCCGTTATGTGTTAGATCAAGATACAGGAAGTGCTATTAAAGGAGCGGGGAGAGTTGATATATATTTTGGCACAGGGGATATAGCAAAAAGTAAAGCTGGTTTGGTAGATTGGGAAGGAGAGTTGTATTATTTACTTTTAAAGTAGGTTGGGACAAAATCTAAGGCTATATGGTTTTTTATTTCTGTTTTTCGTTACCTAAACCCAAATCACTATTTTATAATTAAAAACGAGTTTTTATGAATCATTTATATATTTATTGCTTTAAAATAAGTAAATTTACCAAAATAATCTTAATTTTATTATGTTGTTTTAATTTATTATTTGTTACTGGTTGTCAAAATATTAATAATCAACAAATTTCTGACAATACCATTACTAAAATAACCTTCTGGCATGGCATTAATCCCCCTGAAAATAGAGAGATTTTTAATGAATTATTGGCTGAATTTAATAACAGTAATCCTGATATTCAGGTAGAGGCTTTATATGTTGGGCAACCTGATGAGCAATTACCAAAAATTATAGCTTCGATCGCAGCTAATCAACCTCCTGATATACTATGGTATGTGCCTCAATTAACAGGTAAATTAGTAGAATTACAGGCTTTAAAACCCCTACAAGATTGGTGGAATAATTCCTCTATTAAAGAAGAAATTGATCCTGCTATGTTAGCTACTATGGAATTAAATGATAGTATTTGGTCTGTACCTTTTGCAACTAACAATACGGCTATGTTTTACCGCCCTAGTTTATTTGAAAAAGCAAGTATAGCAAATACTCCAAAAACATGGGATGAGTTTCAACAAGTAGCAGAAAAATTAACTATTGATAGTAATAATGACGGAGTTAACGAACAAAATGGAGTATTATTAGCAGTAGGAAAAGGAGAATTTACTGTTTTTGTTTGGTTGCCTTTTATCTTCAGTGCCAATGGTGAAATTATTGCCGATAATAGTCCTAATATTATTAATGAAGGTACAGAAAAAACTTTACAATTAGCACAAGAATTAGTTACTAAAAAAGTAGCTATTTTATCAGCACCAGATCGAGGTTATGAGTTAGATAGTTTTATTAATGGTAAAGTGGCGATGCAAATAACAGGCCCTTGGACTTTGGCACAATTGAATCAAACTGGCATTGATTATGATGTTTTTCCCCTACCAATTATTAATCAACCTGCCACAGTTTTGGGAGGAGAAAATTTATTTGTTTTCAAAACTAATCAAGAAAGAGAAGAAGCTAGTTTAAAATTTTTAGAATTTATTTTAAGTGAAAAATTCCAAACACAATGGGCTTTAAAAACAGGTTATTTACCCATTAATATTAATGCTCAAAACAGTCCAGAATATCAAGAATTTGTCCAAGCAAATCCAGTGATTAAAGTTTTTTTAGAGCAAATGAAATATGCTAAATCTCGCCCTATTATTGCCCAGTATCCTAGTCTATCAGAAAACTTAGGAAGAGCGATCGAATCTGTCTTATTAGGCGAAAAAACTCCCGAAAATGCCTTAAAAGAAGCTCAAAAAAGACTTGATTTAGAATAGAATTTCACAAAAAATATTTCCTAAAATCTCCATAATCCTAAAATGTGGGATAAACCTTACTGGTAAATCCCGTTGCTTTAAATTGCTTAAGTTTAAGAGGAGTTGGTTGATTAGATGGTACACTAATACGTAATTCAAAATTACTAATTCCGGGAGGCACTTCTGGTAATGCCCCTAGACGAGTACGATTTTGTAGAGCAGGTTCATTATTTGCATCATACACTCTGCCAAAAACATCAGCATCATAAAGAGTTTTTCCTGAAGTATTGTTTGTTTTCCCCGTAATGAGATAACAAGTCGCAGGTAAAGCACTACCTCCACTGGTTACACTTCCTTCTCCAACCCCCGGAGGGCAATCTTTGTAAGACACATCAGTAATTTTAATTTGCACCAATGCTTCTGCTGGGGGGGTAATGATAAAGCTAGAAAGTAGAAGAAAAAGAGAAAAAGTAAATGTAACTATAAGACGATAAAACATAAATGATGACCTTTCAATACTTATATTTTTTCATTGTAAAGGTAAAAGATATTTATTTTAAGTCTAATAATCCTTCCTCCTTTAACTTCGGATTGAAACGAATTTCCATTGTTACCCCCTTCAAATTTAATTTTTCTTTAATATCTTCTTCTAACTTACGGGCTATTTTTTTGAGAAACTTTACCTTACTAATTTCATCTAACCTTTGATATTCCCGTGTTTCATCCATTGTCATTGTTAGTTTTGCGTCAATAGGTTGTATCCATAAATGCTCTTTTTCCCCATTACCCTCTGGTATATCTTGATTTTCTGCTAACCAATTTTGTTTAATTTCTTCTAAAATTGTTCGATTGGGGCGATCGAAGCTATATAATTTTAACCAAGAACAATTATCAGATTGCCTTACTAAATGTTGCTTTAAGCTCAAAAATAAATTGCGAGAATAACCTATATATCTTAAATTTTTGTTTTGATCAAAAATAGCATAAATACCAATTTTGCCCTCCAATTCTGAAGAAATTTTGCCCGTATCATCAAGATAAGGAAGAAAAGACAAATCAGTTAATTTGGGTAAAGATGAAGAGATAGTCATAAATATGAAAAAAAAGCTAACAACATTTGTGAAATAAGCAATCACTAATTCGGTTTTGCTGAAAAAGTGTTTAGGCAAAGTTAAGCAAAAGGCAATTAGTAAATAGTTGATAATTAATCATAAAAACTCCCGACACAAATTGCAAAGGGGCATCAGCCCCCACTTTTAAAATTAATTTAATTATTTAATTATTTGCCAATTTTAGAAGCCATACCCTTAAAAGGTTTGAGACTAGGGCCTGGGCGACGACGGGAAAAAGGGACATTATTAGTAACATATTTTCCAGCGTAATTTTCCCCTTGAGATTGAGCATTATTACTTGTATCTTGACTGGAATAATTTTTGATAGCTTTCACCCAATCAGGCACTTCATACGCTACATCTTTCTGTGATGCAGAAACAGCAGGAGTTGCATTTGTCTCAGCATCACCTTCAGAGACGGTAGTTTCTGTTTGATTACCCTCTACTTGAGTTTCAGTCTCATTAGTGTTTTTATTTTCGGCTTCAAAAAAGTAATTATCTTTTTTCTTACCAAATAGTTTGTTTAGTACCATTGTTTCTCCTTATATATTTGGTTGTCAAACTTTATTCTTAAAAATGTGCAATTTTTTATAGACAGACAAACACTTTACTGACTATATCATCACCACCATGAATATATCAGATTTTTGATTGCTTTTTACACAGTCTTAATAAGTAAAGAGATTTTCTTTTTCTCTTCGTTTGAAAGTTTAAGTTTTTCACCTATCAAGATAGCTTATTTTTGATAAAACCCTATCCTTTTCAATAGTCATTTATACCTATCACTGTTTAAAAAATCAATAATTTGTTGATGGATTTCGGTTTGCGTTTGACAAGCATCAATTTTTAAATAAGAATATTTATATTCATTAATGATTTTTTCAAAATTTTGTCTAACTAAAGTTAATTTTTGTTTGTTTTCATATACCTCTTTAAAAGGACGATTTCCAATTCTACTTAAAGCGACATCTACAGGAATATCAAGATAAATTAATAAATCTGGAGGCGGAAAATTTTGATTTAGATTAGCAACAAAATCGAAGTCAGATTCAGTTTTTCCATTATAAGCAAGAGATGAAAAATAATATCTAGTCGTAATAACATTAATATTTTGTTCAACCAATTTTTTAACTCCATCGATGTTATTATATAGATGAAAATGACGATCTGCAGTAAATAAATAAGCCATTTGTTGCTCAAATAAATCATCGCTTAAAAATGATGGTGGACTAGCTAAAAATTCTCTTAAAAGTTTACCTATTTTTCCATTAGAAGGCTCAGGACTTAAAACAGATTTTTGATTTTGAGAAAGAAAATATTGATGTAACAAATCTGCTTGAGTAGAACTACCAGAGCCATCAATACCTTCAAAAACAATAAAATAACCTCTATTCTCTTGTTCGCTAATCATAATTAATTTAACTACGTTTATATAACAAAAAAGTTTCACGAATACCCATTATAATATTATTTTGTTTCTTTTCTTTTTCTAAAAACTTTTCTTTTATTTGATTGGCAATTTTGTAAGTATATATATTATTAAAATTTTCTTTAAATAAATAATTTATACTGTACCTATTTTGTTTAATATTTTTAATTACTATAAAAAGCTCCTCTAAATTTTTTCCTAATCCATGAAACCCCAAAATCAAATTATCATTACTAATGATTAATTTAATGAAACTACTATAGTGATGATAGTTAAAATTAACATCAAGTTTAATAATATAAAAATTATTATGATATAGCTGTAATGCTTGTTTTTCTGTGTAACCAATGCGATGAATTCTAGGATTGGTGTTTAAACTATAACTAATATTTTCATAGTCAACCTTTTTAAGAGGAAAAAATAAACTATTATCAACTGCTATTTTTGCTTCATATTGGTTCAAATTATCCAAAGTATAGCCCCCTAATATTTCTCCACAGGCATAAATTTTTGAATTATGAGTTTGCAGTCTCTCGTTAGCTAGAATATTGTATCCTTGCCATTTTAAGCCTAAATCATTACCTAAATCTTGATAGTCGTCATAACTTATATTTTTTTCTGTATTAATAATGAAATTGTTTTCATTACTAATATTTTGATTCGTTTCTAATTTATCCGCATTAGCGTTACATATTTTTATTCCCTTAGCTTCCAAAATTAATTGCAATTTCCAAGATATATCTTTATCTTCTGTAGGTAATAATTGTTTATTTTTAATAGGTAAAATTATTGATTTATTAAGTGAAGTTAATTGTTGTGCTAAATAGATGGCCTCTAAGTTACTTCCCTTAATTGTTACAGATGCGATCGCACTATTTAGTATATTCTTTAAATCTGAAAAATTTTCATAAATATTGACTTTATTGGTCTTTAAGCTATAAGTAAATTCTAAATTTTGACTCAATATATCTGTTATGATAGCCACTGGAGAACTAAAAGTATATTTTCCCATTGATACTTTAATTTTTCTGTTTGTCTGAGAAAAAGAAGAAACTGATTCTTTACTAAAAATATCCAATCCCGCCAATTTTAAATTTTCTATTTTACAATTTATTTTCTTTACTTCTTGACTCAAGATATTATCAATTAATCTTAATCTATCAATGTTTAAATCTAATATTATATTTTTTGATAAAAAACTAAAATTTGAATTGTAAATTATTGCAACTCTTGCACCTAAATTCAAAGCATATTCTGCCGCACTAATAGCAGATTCATTTAAACCGATAATGATTAAGTCATAATTTATTTTCATAGATAGTTGTGTCTAGTTGGAAATTAATTTTCAAAAATCAGAAAACGTAATCGAAACAAACAAAAATGTAATAGAGTGTCAAAGTAAGGGTATGATTGGTTATAGATCAGACTTAAATAGTATGTGGTAAAGATAAGATCAAATGTCCAATATTGAAAAATTGCAACCTGCTAATAAAGATGATACAAAAATGTATCTGCCTTTTTACAATAAAGAGCAACAAGAAATCTTGCCCTATGCTTTGAGTCTATATCAACAAGGATACTTAGAAGGAGAAAGAATCATTGAAGGACAACAGAGTATCCCCTTTGTAGCTATTTGGTATGTTTCTCGCCTTCCTTATGAAATAACCAGATGCAGAATTCAGTTTGAAGGAAGTGCCGAGTTGAGCTACGAAGTAAACTTGTCTAACTCAGAATTTATTAAGTATCTAATCCTGCTCATCAAAAATTTCAAACAATCTCGGCAAACAGACTTCTCTCAGAAATTTTATCGTAAATTACTCCGCCTTGATGAGTAATAAAAAGAAATTTTCAAAAAAAACTGAAAACCCCTTGACAAAACTTCATAAAAACGTTAATATTTTGCTATAGTGAGAAATCACTTAATTCATAACGTACCTCGAAAATTCATACATAAGTAATCATAAGATGACTACCACTTTACAGCAACAACAACAGCTTTCCGCATGGGAGCAGTTCTGTCAGTGGATCACTTCTACCAACAACCGTTTATATGTAGGTTGGTTTGGTGTGTTAATGATCCCTTGTTTATTAACTGCAACCACTTGTTTCATTATCGCTTTCATCGCAGCTCCTCCCGTTGATATTGACGGTATTCGTGAGCCTGTAGCTGGTTCTTTATTATACGGTAACAACATCATCTCTGGTGCAGTTGTTCCTTCTTCCAACGCTATTGGTTTACACTTCTATCCTATCTGGGAAGCGGCTTCCTTAGATGAGTGGTTATACAACGGTGGTCCTTACCAATTGGTAGTATTCCACTTCTTGATCGGTGTATTTTGCTACATGGGTCGTCAGTGGGAATTATCCTACCGTTTAGGTATGCGTCCTTGGATCTGCGTTGCTTACTCTGCACCTGTATCTGCGGCAACTGCTGTATTCTTAATCTACCCCATTGGACAAGGTTCTTTCTCTGATGGTATGCCTTTAGGTATCTCTGGAACTTTCAACTTCATGTTTGTGTTCCAAGCTGAGCATAACATCTTAATGCACCCCTTCCATATGCTTGGTGTAGCTGGTGTATTCGGTGGATCTTTATTCTCTGCGATGCACGGTTCTTTAGTAACTTCTTCCTTAGTGCGTGAAACCACTGAAACCGAATCTCAAAACTACGGTTACAAATTCGGTCAAGAAGAAGAAACCTACAACATCGTAGCGGCTCACGGCTACTTCGGTCGTTTGATCTTCCAATATGCTTCATTCAACAACAGCCGTGCGTTACACTTCTTCTTAGGTGCATGGCCTGTAATCGGTATTTGGTTCACAGCAATGGGAATCTCTACCATGGCATTCAACTTAAATGGTTTCAACTTCAACCAGTCTATCTTAGATAGCCAAGGTCATGTAATTGGAACTTGGGCAGACGTATTAAACCGTGCAAACATCGGTATCGAAGTAATGCACGAGCGTAATGCTCACAACTTCCCCTTAGACTTAGCAAGTGCAGAGCCTGTATCTGCTCCTGTAATCAACGGATAAGTTGTATAGGTTGAAAAATCAAAACAATTAAATAAATAAGCAAAAGGCACTCTCTATTAATTTAGGGGGTGTTTTTTGTTGTCTAATCGGTTTTGGAGATTTATCAGGTTTTTGTTTTGTTAAATTTATGATCAAAGAAGTTTCATTGTTAAACTAATATTAAAGTAAAAGCAAAACTATCCCTACCAGTTGTCATGAATTCACTTAATCAAGCCTATCAATTATTTATTGATGAAGTCCCAGAACTATTACAAGAAATAGAAAACGGTTTACTTAATTTGAACCATGATAGAAGAGTCGCAGTCATTCATGGGATGATGAGGGCCGCTCATTCTCTTAAAGGTGGGGCGGCTAGTGTTGGCTTACAAGGGATAAAAAATATTGCCCACAGATTAGAAGATTATCTGAAGGCTTTATATAATGAAGATTTGATTATAGATACCGAATTAGAAGATTTATTTTTAGAAGCATTTGATAGTTTAGCTGTACCTCTAAAACAACAACTGGAAAATGGAGATTTCGATCGCACTTCAGCCCAAAATAAAGCGGAAGAAGTTTGGCAAAAGTTAGATGCAAAATTGGGTAATGCGATACAACAAGTGAAAGATTATCTTCCTTCCTCCGAGGATTTGGGCATTGATATAGTGGCTTCTATGTTTGAAGTGGATATTGCCCAAGAAATTCGTCGCTTAAAAGGAGTGGTTGCCTCTCCTGAAAGTTTTAATCCTTCCCAAGAATTGAGAGAATCCTTAGAAATTTTACAGGGATTGGGAGAAGTGGTTAACTTACCGGGTTTTTCTTTAATTGTTTCCATGACACAACAGGCTTTTGAAAAACATCCCGATAAAACTATTATCATTGCCGGTTTATTAGTACAAGATTTAGAAGAAAGTAGAGAAATTGTACTAGGAGGCGATCGCATTTCTGGAGGAAACCCCTGTTCTAACTTACTAGCTTTAGCCGAAGATAATCAAGCACAAGTAGAAGCAAAAGTTCTGCACAAAATAGCTCAAACCCAACAAAATACCGTCAGTGTAGAAGATCCTGTTTATCAATTTTTCATGGCAGAAGTACCAGATTTACTTCATGAAATTGAAGCAGGTTTATTATCTCTCAAAGAAGATAAAAGTATCAATAATATCAATAATATAATGCGTTCTGCTCACTCTCTTAAAGGAGGCGCGGCTAGTGTTGGCTTAGACAACATTAAAGATATGGCGCATAAATTAGAAGACTATATTAAAGCCTTATTTGATGAGAGTGTGATTGTCAACGATGAATTAGAGACTCTTTTTCTCTCAGGATTTGATTGTCTCAAAAATGCCCTTGAGGAGCAGAAAAGCGATGGTAATTATTCCTTGCAGTGGCAAGATGAAGCCGAAGCTGTATGGCAACAGTTGGAAAATAAACTAGGAGATATTGACAACAGCAATTATTTACCCTCTTCTGCTGATTTAGGAGTTGATATAGTAGAATCACTATTTGAAATTGATATTGCTAGAATTATTGAACAATTACAAGAAAACTTAGAAACTTGCACCACTGAAGAATTAAAAATAAGTGTTACACCTGTGCTTGAGGTGTTAATTGGTTTTAGTGAAATCGGCAACATGAAAGGTTTAAAAAGCATTGTTGATACAACCTTTGCCGCCCTTACAGAAAATCCTCACAAAATTAAACAAATAGTAAAATACCTGATTAACGATTTAATTCAAGCTAGAGATGATGTTTTATCGGGTAATTCCACCCAAGGAGGTAAACCTTCCCCAGAGTTAGAAAAATTAGCTCATAATGCCCCTGAAGATTTGGAAGAATTAGTAGAAGGGGATAACCTTTTTCATCCAGATTCAGAAAATAGCGAAGATAGTAGCCTCTTAGATTTTGCTGATTTGGCATCAGAAATTAATAGTAATTTTGATCAAGAAGGTGAAGAAAATATTTTTGATGTTTCTGTTGATAATTATGAATTTAATTTTACTCCCGAAAATGATCATCAAGAAGAATTACCCGATTTAAGCAATTTAATACAAGAAAACCATACAGAAGATATTTTTGCGAACTTTAGCAGTGAAAGTAACCAAGAAGAAAATTATCCAGATTTAGATATATTTATGGATAATATCTTTGGGGAAGATAACCAAGAAGATGACTCTATATCTATACAACAGAAAGAGTTACAGGCACAATCTTACAAATTTTTTATGGAGGAAGCCGTAGAATTAATTGCTTTAATTGATAATAATTTGGAAACTGTTTTCCAGACAAGAGATATTAATGATATTAACGAGGTAGCAAGGGCGGCACATTCTCTCAAAGGAGGTTCTCGCAGTGCTGGTTTAGAAGAAATTGGCATGATTGCCTTAAGAGTAGAAAAAAGTCTTAAAGCCTTGTTTAACGACGATATACCCCTTGATGAAGCGAGAAAAATCTATCTGAGAGACATTTATCAAACTCTCCGTCAAGCCATTGTTGCCAGAATGGAAAATCAAGAATTTGACGAGAAATCCGCTATGGATAGGGTAAATGCCCAATGGGAAGTTTTTGAATCAGAATATGGGGAAGAAATAGCTAAATCGGAGGAATTTTTACCTTCTTCTAGTGATTTGGGCATTGATATTGCCACTTCCATTTTTGAGGTAGATGTGCCTGAAGGTATTGCCAATCTACAACAAGCGTTAGATTCTGGGAATGCAAACGACTTGCAAGATACTCTTTTAATGCAGATAGAGGTGTTTTCTGGTTTTGGTGAAATGTTAGGCTTACCCGGATTTACGGCTATTTGTGAAACGGCAAATAAAGCTCTAAATAATAACCCTAATCAAATTGTCTCTATTACTCAAGCCTTTATTGATAATTTACAGGAAGCTCATCATTTAGTGATAGAAGGCGATCGCACCTCTGGGGGAGAACCGAGTACAGACTTATTAGTTTTAGCAGGAGAATCTGCCATTACACCATCAGAGGAAATATCTACTGCCGTAAGCGAATCCACAGAAAAACCCATTGATACAAGTGATCAAGCCTATGGATTCTTCATCGAAGAAGCCCCAGAGTTATTACAGACTATTGAAACAGGGCTGTTAAACTTACGGGAAGAGCGTACCACCGCAAAAATTCACGAAATGATGAGAGCGGCTCATTCTATCAAAGGAGGGGCGGCAAGTGTTGGTTTAGAAGCCATAAAAACTATATCTCATGAATTAGAAGATATTTTCAAAGTTCTATATAACCCCGATATTGATATAGATACTGACTTAGAAAGCTGGTTATTGGAAGGATTTGACTGTCTGCAAAATGCTCTGACAACCCAAATGGAAACAGGTACTTATCAACCTCAAGAAAGCCTAGAGGAAGCATCCCAGATTTGGGCAAAAATTCGCACTAAACTAGGGGCATATTTGGATCGTGCGGACGATTATATTCCCTCATCTTCTGATTTAGGAGTCGATATTGTTCAATCAATGTTTGAGGTGGATGTTGAACAGGAATTGCAACGGTTGAAAAATGTGCTAGAAAATCCCTCTAGTCAACCTTTAGGTGGAGAATTACGAGCTACCCTAGAAGTCTTTTGTGGATTTGGCGAAATGCTGAATTTACCCGGATTTGCGGAAATTGCCCAATTGGGTTTACAGGCCGCCGAGACTAATCCCGATCATATTTTAACAATCATCAATGTTATTATTCGAGATGCAGAAAAAGCAAGAGATGTAGTTCTAGGAGGCGATCGCACCCGTGGGGGAGAGCCTAGCGAAGAATTAAAACGCCTAGCACAAGGAGATAATAACCTAGAAGCGGAAGATAATATTTTCTTCCTTGATAACTCTGACGATATTACCGAAGATGAACCTTCTTTAAATGAAGTTTTTGGAGAAGTGCTATCTACTCCTGAAGAAATTTTCCCCGCCATTGATAAAGATACTCACACCACGATTCCTCCTTTAGAAGATGTTTTCCAGCTAGATTTTGATCCTAGTCAGTTAGAAGCATTAGATCAAGGAATTGCTGATAATGATGACGATGAAACTCCCAACCTAGAGGAAATTTTTGCCTCTGAGTTTAGCGAGGAAGAAATCAACCTCCTTGCCAACGCTTCTGAATTGGCCCTTGAAAATGATAAAAATAACACTATTCCCAGTCTGGATGATGTTTTTGTTGCTGATGATAGTAACTTAGTTAACACTCCAGAAGAATCAGAAGATAGCCCCCTTCCCCTTGATGATGTGTTTGCCAATCCTGATTTTAGTTTAATTGAAGCTGATGAAGAATCAGAGGAAGAAGATATATTATCTTTGAGTGAAATTTTCTCCAATGTGGAATTACCCTTAGAAAATAATCTCGTTGAAGTTGATCAGGTAGAAGAAAGCACAACCCCTGAAGAAGTTATTGCTCAAGATCAAAATACCATCAATGATCAACCAGAAGATATTTTTACCCTTCCTCCTGAAGATGAAGAATCGTCTCATGTCTCAACAACAGAGCAAAATTCTACTGATGAGGAAGAAAAACAACCCATAGAAGCTAAAACTCCCAAAGAGACTCATAAACAAACTATTATTAATCTTTCTCCCGAAGAAAGAGAAGTTCTCTTGAGTGCTAAAGGGGAAAACATTGAGCAAACAATTCAATCAATTGCGGATATATACGATAAGTTACCGGGGCTAAAATCCTCAGAACAAATAAAAGGAATTTCCAAAAAAGAAGAATCCTCTTCTGAAAAAACATCTATTACCCCAGCATCGACGGCGAAACCTGCAACTCCTTCTCCAAAAAGTAATTTAACTATTAGAGTAGATTTGGATCGCTTAGAGAGAATGAATAACTTAATGGGTGAGTTATCTATCAATCGTAATGGTTTATCTCTACAAAATAACAAATTACAAAATGCCGTTAAAGAGTTAATTGAAAGATTTGCTAATTTCCAACAAATGGCAAATAACTTAAGAGATTTATCTGATAAGATGCTCGTTTCTCCTGAGAAATTCGCTCCAAGAGGACAGGTTAACGCTAATAATAATTTTTCTCTTGCTTCATTAACTAGCGAAGATGATGATTTAAGTCTTCATTCTGCTTTTGATGCTTTGGAAATGGATCGTTATGACAATCTTTATAATCTTACTCAAGGTTTAATCGAACAAATGATTCAGTTAGAGGAGGCAGTGGACGATATTGGTTTATTTGCTTCTCAGTCGGGGCAGACGGTAGAAAACCAAAGACAAATGCTTAATCGTCTCAGAGATGAATTAATGTGGGCAAGAATGCTTCCTTTGGGGGAAATTCTCAATCGTTTTCCTCGAGTTCTCAGAGATTTGTCTGTGAAGTATAACAAAAAGGTTAATCTTAAACTTAGCGGTACAAGTGTATTAGTTGACAAGGCGGCATTAGAGAAATTATATGATCCCTTAGTGCATTTGATTCGTAATGCTTTTGACCATGGAATTGAAACCCCAGAATTGAGAAAACAAAGAAATAAACCTGATGTGGGTACGATCGAAGTTAAGGCTTATCATCAAGGTAATCAAACCATTATTGAAATTCGAGATGATGGTGGGGGTTTAAATTTACAAAAAATAGGTCAGAAAGCAGTTGAGAAACAGTTAATAACTTCTGAACAGTTAGCTGTAATTACCAAGGAAAATTTACTAGATTTGATTTTTGAACCGGGATTTTCCACCGCTTCGGCAGTCACAGAAATCTCTGGCAGAGGGGTTGGTTTAGATATTGTTCGTTCTCAGTTGCGATCGCTCAAAGGAACTATCAGCGTGGATTCTGAACCTAATGTTGGTACTACTTTTATCCTCAGACTACCTCTTACTTTAACTATTGATAAACTTTTAGTATTGTCGGCGGGAGTTCATTTCTATGCTTTGCCTTCAGATAATATTGTGGAAATTGTAGTGCCTGAAGATGAACAAATTAAAATTTCAGGAAATAAACGCTTTTTACACTATGAACATAGAGTTGTACCTATATATCCTTTAACGGATTTACTGGAATATCGTTGCTATTTATCAAACACCGCTAGTGTCAATCAGAGTTTAGAAATTTTGCCGACTCCTGAAGAATGGGGTAAACCATTATTATTAATTAATTTAGGACAAGAGTTATTCGCTATGGAAGTTGATCACCTAGTGAGTGAACAAGAATTAGTTATTAAACCTTTCGGTAAGGCTTTGACAGCACCTAGTTACACTTATGGTTGTACAATTTTAGGGGATGGTACGTTAATTCCTGTTATCAACACAACTATTTTATTAGCTAATTATTTACAGGTGAGTTCTGGGGGAACAGTTGCACCTCGTCGGGTTGCTTCTTCTACAGATAATGTTGTGCAGTCTCAATCTTTCCAAGTGTCTTCGGTTTTGGTTGTCGATGATAGTGCGGCTATGAGACGAACTTTGGCTCTTTCTTTAGAAAAAGCAGGTTATCGAGTGGTACAGGCAAAAGATGGAAAAGATGCGATCGAACAATTGCAACAGGGTTTAAGTGTAAACTTAATTATCTGCGATATTGAAATGCCTAACATGAACGGCTTTGAGTTCCTAGGACAAAGAAGACGCTATCCTGAATTTAACAAAGTACCAGTTGCGATGCTAACCTCTCGTAGTAATGATAAGCACCGCAAACTAGCGACTCATTTGGGGGCAAATGCTTACTTTACTAAACCTTATATTGAACAAAAATTCTTGGAGTCAATTCGCAACTTGGTAGAAGGACAAAAGTCTGCTGTAACAGCTTAGTTTTATTTGGGACTTGACTTGAGTTCGATATAGAATTTTCGGTTTTGGAAAGGTGTCAGGTATCAGGTTAAAGAATTGATAAAAAACACATCTTTATTGATTTTATTATTTTCAATCTTTAGATTAACTAAACAATTTGATTAGAAAATTAAACCTAAAACCTGCAACCAGCAACCTGAAACCTAACCATACCTGAGTTCGATGAAAAAAGTATCGAAAAATAAAGCGCCCTCGAGTTATCATCGAGCCAATTTTGGAATAAAAAATTATTAAATTTAGGAAAAACTCATTTAAAATCAATTTATTCAGCTTTTTTGTCAATAATTATTACTTTTAACTCCGAACTCCGAACTCCGAACTCCGAACTCAAAATTTTGCCTCTCGCTTTTTTCTTAATAAGGCCATTTCCAGTTAGTCATCTCAGGTTTATCGATACCATGGGTATGAGCATAGTTTAAATGATCGATGATTTCATTTTTCATTCTTTCTTTTAAATATGCCGCCCGAGAACCAAGTTTAGGAACACGATCAATTACATCAATCACTAAATTGAAGCGATCGATCTGGTTCTGAATAGCTAGTTCCAAGGGAGTGTTAATGTTACCCTGTTCTTTATATCCTCTGACATGGAGGCGATCGCTCTCTCTGACATGACGGTAGGCTAATTTATGAATTAACCAAGGATAACCGTGAAAGTTGAAAATAATGGGTTTATCTTCTGTAAACAGAGTTGTAAAGTCAATTTTTGACAAACCATGAGGATGTTCGCTATCATCTTGAAGTTTGAATAAGTCCACTACGTTGATAAAACGAACTTTGAGTTCAGGACATTCTTTTCTTAAAATTGCCGTTGCCGCTAAAGATTCCATAGTGGGAACATCTCCACAACAAGCCATGATGACATCAGGATCATCCGCAGAAGTGCCTTGATCATCATTACTAGCCCATTCCCAAATACCAATTCCTTTGGTACAGTGTTTTACTGCCTCTTCTATGTTGAGATACTGTAAATGTTTTTGTTTGTCGGCAATAATGACATTGACATAATCTTTACTGCGTAAACAGTGATCTGTCACACTGAGTAAACAGTTGGCATCAGGGGGGAAATAAACCCTTACCACATCAGCACTCTTGTTGGTTACTAAATCCACATATCCGGGGTCTTGGTGAGAGAAACCATTATGGTCTTGGCGCCAAACAGTGGAAGAAAGTAAAATATTAAGAGATGATACAGGTGCTCTCCAAGGTACTTTATTTTTGCATATATCTAACCATTTAGCGTGTTGGTTAAACATAGAATCCACCACATGGGCAAAGGCTTCATAGGTGTGGAATAAGCCATGACGACCTGTTAAAAGATAGGTTTCTAGCCATCCTTGCAGAGTATGTTCGCTCAACATTTCCATCACACGACCATCAGGAGACAATTCGCCACCGTCTTGGTCTTCAGGTAGATAGTCTGCCATCCAAACTTTTTTCGATACTTCATAGATAGGATTTAGGCGGTTAGAAGCGGTTTCATCAGGACCAAAGACTCGGAAGGTGGTCATGTTTTTTGCCATTACATCCCGTAAAAAGTTACCCATAACTTTGGTGTTTTCTACTTCTATTTTGCCCGGTTCAATGACATCGATGACATATTTAGGATCTTTAAAATCAGGTAAGTTTAAATCTTGGCGTAATAAACCACCATTCGCAACGGGATTGGCACTCATACGGCGATCGCCTTTCGGGGCCAATTCTTGCAGTTCGGGGATTAAAGTACCATTTTCATCGAATAACTCTTCTGGTTTATAGCCTTTCATCCACGCTTCTAACATCTGTAAATGTTCGGGATTACTGTGCATATTTCCCATAGGTACTTGGTGCGATCGCCAAAACCCCTCTACTTTGCGACCATCAACGGTTTTAGGACCAGTCCAACCTTTAGGAGAACGAAAAACAATCATAGGCCACCTAGGACGTTTTGGTACTCCTGTGCGTCTAGCTTCCTCTTGAATAAGCCTAATTTTACCAATACATTCTTCTAACACTTCCGCCATTTTTTGGTGCATTATCATGGGGTCATCTCCTTCCACAAAATAGGGTTCATAACCATAACCAACAAATAATGCCTTTAACTCTTCATGGGAAATACGAGAGAGAATAGTGGGGTTAGCAATTTTGTAACCATTAAGATGTAAAATGGGCAACACCGCACCATCACGGATAGGATTAATAAACTTATTAGAGTGCCAAGCCGTTGCTAAAGGACCTGTTTCTGATTCACCATCTCCCACCATTACCACAGAAATTAAGTCAGGATTATCTAAAACTGCACCGTAAGCATGGGAAACCGAATAACCTAACTCTCCTCCTTCATGAATTGAACCAGGAGTTTCTGGGGTGACGTGACTGCCGATATGTCCGGGGAAAGAAAACTGTTTAAAAAACTTGTGCATTCCCGCTTCATCTTGGGTTTTATCGGTGTAAATTTCTGAGTAAGTACCCTCAAGATAAACGGGGGCAAGAATACCAGGAGCACCGTGTCCAGGTCCTGCTAAGTAAACCATATTTAGATCATATTTTTTGATTAAACGGTTTAAATGTACATAAACAAAACTTAACCCCGGACTAGAACCCCAATGACCTAATAAACGATTTTTTACGTGTTCAGGTTTGAGAGTTTCTTTAAGTAAAGGATTATCTTGTAGATAAATCATGCCAACGGCTAAATAATTACAAGCACGCCAGTAAGCATCTATTTTTTTTAATTCTTCTGTACTTAATGCTACAGATTTTTCTATTGATTGAACCATGAATTTCTCTATTATTTTTGTAATTGCTTTTATTCTATCTAATTTTACTTTTTGTGCATTGATTTTTCCTTAAGAAAATATTTTATTTTCCTTAAACAAAAGTTAAGATGTGATCATATTAATATTTGAAGATATTTTATTTAAAGCCATAGCAAATATCAGTTTATATGACATTATTTGAAGAGACTATGACAGTAGAAATTTTCAATAAATAAAAATATCTGAGTTACTTTAATTACTATAGAATATAATGTTATCCTCGCTACTTATTCATAATGATGATTGTTAAAAATTCTTTAGGTTAATAAATTTAAAATTACTTAATCTATCTTTAAATAAAAAAATAGTTAATAATAATTTGCCCTGATAAACAATCTTAAACAACAAATGCTAATTGTTTTTAATTACCTACTATCTATAAATATCTGCTTACTCTAAATACTATTAAATATCTTGTTATAATATTAATTAATTATAAGTTTGCATTTATTTTTGGTGTGGTGGTTCTATAATGTATTTAAGAGAAAAGTGTGCAGTAAATAAGTTTAGTTAATTCTTGGTGACATTATTTATTCACTACAATAATTAATAATTAATTGCATGATAAAATAAAATATAGGTAACATAAAAAAATAAAATATATACCTACAAAGAAAGCGACATCGGAAAAGAAGTAAATAAGATTAAAATGGGAGAATTATGTGGTGTCTTTTAATCAGAGAAATAATGCCCAAAAGATATTGATAGTAGATGATCAACCAGAAAATATACATATCTTGATGGAAATACTGGGAAAATTTTACAAAATTATTGCGGCAACTAATGGGCAAAAAGCGATCGAACTTGCACAAAAGCATCCCCAACCAGATTTAATTCTCCTCGATGTAATGATGCCAGATATTGATGGTTATGAAGTTTGCCAACAGCTTAAAAATAATTTTAGAACAAAGGATATTCCGATTATTTTTGTTACGGCTTTGGGTGAAATTGACGATGAAATGAAAGGTTTAGAAATTGGTGCAGTCGATTATTTAATTAAGCCGATTAATCCTTATATTGTACAGGCAAGAGTTAAAAATCATTTGACCATCCG
Organism: Cyanobacterium sp. Dongsha4; assembly: GCF_036345015.1. Taxonomy (NCBI): domain Bacteria; kingdom Bacillati; phylum Cyanobacteriota; class Cyanophyceae; order Chroococcales; family Geminocystaceae; genus Cyanobacterium; species Cyanobacterium sp. DS4. The sequence continues at coordinate 2,935,303 of NZ_CP084098.1, forward strand.
CACCCTTTATCAAGAATTACAAAAAGCCAATTCTATTTTAGAGGAAAAGGTGAAAGAGCGTACAGCTCAACTGGAAAAAATGATTATGGTAGATAGTCTGACTGGTTTACCTAGCAAGGTTGCGTTGGTTGAAGAAATTAAAAGTATTATGGGTACTAATTCTCTTTTTGCCCTAATTCAATTAGATTTTAGTCGTTTTAGTCTTATTAATAGTTCTTTGGGTCACGAAATAGGCGATCGCTTCTTACAAACAATAGCATTACACATTCAGAAATGTTTAAGAGAAAAAGATTTTATTGCCAGAATGGGAGCGGATAATTTTTATTTATTATTAAGAGAAAGGGAAAATAAGGAAGAAATAATTAAATTTACAGAGTCTATTTTAAATAGTTTTAGAAATTCATTTAAGGTAAATGAATATGAGATATTTGTTAATTGCAATTTAGGGATTGTTTTTTCAGATAAAAACTATAAACAAGAATTAGAGTTGTTAAGAGATGTTGATACAGCTTTACATAAAGCCAAGCAAAAAGGACAGAATAAATATTATATTTTTGATAGTAGTATTAGAGAAATAGCACAAAAAAGATTACAGTTAGAATTAGATTTGAGAAAAGCTATTAAAGAAGAACAATTTACAGTTTTTTATCAACCGATAATCGATTTATCCAAAGAAAAAACCTATGGTTTTGAAGCCTTAATTCGTTGGCAACATCCTACAAGGGGGATGATTTCTCCTTTTGAATTTATACCCTGTTTAGAAGAATCTGGTTTAATTACAACAGTGGGATTATGGGTGTTTGAAAAAGCCTGTCAACAGCAAGTTATTTGGCAAGAAAAATTTTCTCATCCTCTTTATATTAGTATTAATTTGTCTCCCTATCAATTTTCTCATCATTCCTTACTTAGAGATATAGATGATATTATTGAAAAAACAGGCATAAATCCAGAGTATATAAAAATAGAAATTACCGAGAGTGCATTAATAGAAAATATAGAAAAAGCGATTAATATTCTTAATGATTTTAAAGCGAGAAAAATAAAAATCAGTTTAGATGATTTTGGTACAGGTTATTCTTCTTTAAGTTATTTGCATACTATTCCTGTCGATTATTTAAAAATTGATCGCAGTTTTATTCGTAATAGTAATAATAATCAAAAAAATGCAGATTTAGTAGAGATAATTATTCTGTTAGCCCACAAATTAAAAATGAAAGTAATAGCCGAAGGTTGTGAAACAAAAGAAGATTTAGAAAAACTGAAAAACTTAAATTGCGAATATTCTCAAGGTTATTTTTTCTCCAAACCAATACCCACTCAAGAAACTATCCAATTTTTAACGACAACTTATCAGACTTTGGAAAGTTACAACTAAATCTAAGTTAAAGATAGGCAATAGGCAACGGGCAACAGGTAAGAGTTTTTCGTAACATCAAATTGTAAACTTTGTCAGTATAAAAAATAGAAATGATTTAAAAAACATCTTGAGAAACTATGTTTTGGTAAATTTGCCATGCTTTTAATAGATTGCCCTGCATCAAAGCGCTAATTCCTTCTAAGTATTGAAACTCTTTTACCTCTGGTTGCAATTCTAAAGCCGGTTTTAAAGCTTTTTCTCCTTCTTTTCCTCGCCAATCATAGAGATACAAGAAACTTAAATAAGCATGGTTAAAGGCATTATCTGGATTTATTGTAACTAATTCCTGAGCAGATGCGATCGCACCTTCAACATTTTGTTGTAACACTTGAGCAAGAAGAAGGGTATAAAGATAATTAATATTTTCCTCTTGTTGAAGTCGATATTTCATTGCCTTTTGTGCAGCCTTCAGATAATCTTGGGTAGGATCATACTGATTAATTCTACCAACTTGAGCGAAAACAGGATCTAAACCTTCAATACCTTGAGATAAATTGGGGGCAAATATCCTTAATTGACTGATTAAATCTAACTCGCTATCAGTTGGAATAGGAGGAGAATTTTGAGCAACTTTAACTACTATCTTAGGTAAAGAAAGAGGATAACTTTCTCCATTTTTTTTATCTAAATAAGTCGCTTTTAAAATATAGTCTCCATCAGGCATATTATTAGGCACAAACATTGCCGTATTTTCTGTGATTAAAAAATCTTTACTGCTATCAAAATTACCAATATTTAAAGAGTGTAAATTACCCATTGCTAAAGCATGATCATGAGTCCATTTTTGTTGAGGATTAGTCACAGATTGCCAGTCTAAAATGAGAATTCCTTTAACTAAATTATCCCATGAGCCAGACCATTGATAACTAACGGGAATCTTTACACCTTGTTTAAATATTGGAGGAATATTTATTTCCACTAAATTAAGTTTACTATTATGCGTATTAAGAGGTTTTACTTCATTGCTTGGTAACTTTTTATAATATAATTTTAATTGACTATCATCAGGTAAAGACCAATTTTTTACTAAAGTAAATTGACCATTATTTTCTACTTGATTAACAATTATTTTTTGAGAGTCTGGAATTGAACCCTGATAACCAGTCTTAGTTAAAAACCAATCCATTGAATTAATATCTTGAGGGATAAATTTTTCATTTGTGCCTACTTGTCTGCCAAATACTTTAAAACGAGGAATTGAACCATAAAAGGAAATATTATGTTGGTTAATTTCAGGAGTAGAAGGTAAAACTCCTATATTTGCCCTTAAATAAGGAGTTGTTTCTATAGCGGCAGGGATAATTTCAGGGGTTGCCCATGGCTTTCCCATATAGGGAAAATTTTGCATTTTAGGACTAAGTTTTGCCGTTAACCAATTACCTCCTAAAGGGAAATAATTAAACATCATTAAGAGAATAGAAATAAAGACTAATACTATTTTTATAATCCGTTTTCCTTTTCCTTGATAGCTATAAATTAAAGCAGAAATAATTAAAGCTAATACTGGTATTAAAGGTAATATATAACGAATATCTTTATTAATATTTAATGAGGATAATAGATAACCACCTATTAGATATACTCCCAACCATATAGTTACTTTAATGGTTTCTTTTTGATGGCGTTGATTTTGATAAAAATTGCTTCCTAAAAATGACCAGATATTTTTATATTTAGAGGATTTTAAACTAAAATATTTAACAATTAAATAAACTAGACCAAATAAAGCAAATAATGTAACTACCCATGACAGTAAATAAGGTAAAATTTCCCCGTAGAAAGTCCATGCTTTAAGGGTATTTAAAGGGGGGTCTCCTTCAATGATAGCAGAGTCTATAGTTGCCCTTTTTCCAGAGGTAAAAATTAATAACCAATTGGTGCGATACCAAGGGTAAAAAATAATAATTGCACAGGTAAAACTAATAAGTAATTGAGTCAGTTTTTGCCACTGACGAAGAAAAAGAAGATTGAAAAAACTATAGGTAATGGGTATAAAAATAAAGAAAGCAAAAGTTTGTTTTAATAAGACTCCTAAACCGAAAGAAATTCCTGATAAAATACTAAGCAACCAAGAGTATTTACCATGATTAAAATACCAATAACTAAAACAAGTAAAACTAAAAATAATGATAACTGTCAGGGGAAAATCTAGGAGAAATTCAAGACGATAATAGTATAAACTAGGGATTAACTGAATTAAAATACAGGCAAATAGAGCTATTTTGTCATTAAAAAATAATCTTCCTAATAAAAATAAAGAGATTAATAATATTAAATTAAACAGTGATAAAACAAGATTTCCATGATCTACACTTCCCCCTAAAATCATAAAAAAAGGGGAAGTAATAATATACATTAAAGGCGGTACTTTATTCGAGAGTAGCCAAAATTCCCGCCACCATGCACCATCAAACCATCGGGGATTTCTCAACGCATCTTGATAAACCGTCACCCCATTCAAATATTCAGAAGGATCCCACGCAGGTATGGTATTATCTAAACTGAACCAAATGCGATCGCATCCAAAACTAAAAAGCCAAATTAACAATAAAGAAATAATAACTTGATTTCGAGTCAGACTACTATTCTTGTTTCCCCTTAGCTTTACTCTTGTGGTTAACGCCATGAAAATCTTGATGATTGTGCTACTTATCAAGCAACTACTATAGCAACAAATCGATGGAGTTAAAAGGGCAAAGGGTGGTAAAGGGCAAGGGGCAAAGGTAAATAGTTGATAATTAATAACTTCTAACTCTTAACTCCTAACTCATTTCCCTAACTTCTGCAACCTGCAACCTGAAACTTGACACCTCATCCCCCAACTGCCTATCCTCTCAAACGGGATATAATCGCATCAGGGGGAGATTGAGCAATAATTTCTCCAATCACCGTATCTAAACCATAATTTCCCCATGTACATCCGTTCTCTAAATAAACTTGGGTACTCTTTCCTACTATATAAGAACCATAAGCTGCGATCGCACCTTGAGTCAAGGCAGTAGAGGCAATCATTGTAAAACCAGAAGGATTTTCCCATAAACTGCTAATAATTGCCCCAGTTTTAGCCCACCCCAACATCATCATAGAAGCCACCTCCCCCAACAAGAGACTACCGAGACTTTTAATGATAGTTTGCCATAACCTTCCTGCTTCATAACTGGTGATAGGTAAACCGTAAAGCCTAGCCAAAGCACGAATCATCATCAAATCAGAGACAAAACCTCCCATTAAATCCAGAAAAGCAATGGGATTTACTGCCACAATCAAAGCCTTATACTTGCCATAACGCCAAATAATCTCCTCCGCTTCCTTACCCCTCATCTCAATAGTTTTACGGGCAATATTTTTCTGGGCTACTTTTGCTTGAGTTAGAGAATTAAGTGCTAATAAAGCCTTACCCTCACGGTTAAGAATTTGTAAGATTTTTTCTTGTAAAGGTTGAATCATTGGTGCTGGATATTCCCATTCTTCGCCAACACTACCATCAGGCAATTCAATTCTTACGGGTAGGGGTTGCGGTTGGGCAGAAATTAACACGATTTCATCAGGGGTAAATAAAGGCTTATGGGTTTGATTGCTTAACTGTTGTAATTGTTGATAGATAGTATCTAAATCCGTTTCGGGAAATAAATCAATTTTATTAAAAACTAAAATTAAAGGTTTTAAAGCCTGTCTTAACTCCAATAAAGCCAAATATTCCGTGCGAGTAATATCCCCTGCAATCACAAATAAAATTAAATCCGCTTGGGCAGAAATTTCCCTTGCCATATTTGCCCTTGTTTCGCCGTCAATTTCATCTAACCCCGGAGTGTCGATTAACTCTATCTTTACTTTGCCACTGGGGGGATTCCATGAAACCGATTTAGGCCATTTGGTGACACCATTAATAGGCCCTGTATCTAAAACTTTTTCTCCCAGTAAAGCATTAATTACGGAAGATTTTCCCCGACTAACTAAACCAAAAGCGGCTATTTTAATGATTTGTTGCTCTAACTTTTCACTAGCTGCCCTCAACGCCCTTAAATCATCTCTTACCGCCCCCTGTAAGTCTGCATTTGGGGGATAATTCCAATGACGGCGTTGACTAGAATACCATGATACAGACTGTTGTAAGCTCGTACGGGCTAAGGAATATAAGGAAGTAACAACGGGTTTAGATGCCATGAGGAATTTACAATTTAGAGTTTGGAGTTTAAAGCTATAGTAACTAAACTTTGTTCGATATAAAATTTATAAAATTTTCGGTGGTGTAAGAAAAGGGCAATGAGTGAATAGTGAATAGTTGATAGGAAAAAAATTCTGACTCCAGACTCGGTGACTTCTAGTTATTACTCATTTTTTTATTCTTTATTTTCTTCATTTTCTTTGGTTTTGACTTCGGGAATAAAGTTTGGTTTTTCTGCATCTTCCCAACCAACAGGACGTTTTGAGCTATACCATGCGATCGAACCTATTACAACCGCCGCAATAAAACCCACCACATAAACAGCAACGAAATATACGGGAAATTCCCCTGCAACAGCTAAAAACTCTAAAGATAAGTGATTAATCATCTGATTTCCTCTCTTTTTTTGTAATGACGATTGTACCTAAAATTATTAAACTTTGGAAAAAAAAGGATGTGGAGGTTAAGAGTTAGGAAAGAGTTGTCAGGTTTCAGGTGTTTTTATTATTTATTATCAACTATAAACTATTGCCCATTGCCTCTTGCCTATTCCCTATTGCCTCGTCTTAATTACTAAATTATTCCTTTATCATTTTCTATGACTAAGTATTGCTTATTATTTTTGGAAAGTTTATCTAATTCCGACACATGATTTTCACTAGAAAACTGAGGTAATATTTCTTTGATAAAAGCCTCTGCCGCTTTAGAACGATAACGATTAGAATTAACAATGACAGATAGTGTTCTTTTTATCTCTACATCGTCAATATAGGCTCGGTGAATAATGCCCATTTTTAGCTCTTTCTCAATAGCAGTCACAGACACAAAAGAAGCCCCCAATCCCGATTGTACAGCGTTTTTAATAGCTTCGATCGAATTTAACTCCATTTCAATTTTCAAATCACTGGTATTAATCTCACAACGAGTTAAAACTTGATCTAAAACTTTACGAATAGTCGATTGAGAATCTAAGGTAATATAGTTGAGATTATATAAATCTTCTTTAGCAATGGTCTCTTGTTCCGCTAAAGGATGATTCGGAGGTATAATCAAGGCTAATTCATCTTCCGCATAAGGGATGATTTCTAAAACATCATGTAATTCTGTTGGCACTTCCCCACCAATGATAGCCAAGTCAACCTGCCCATTTGCCACTGCCCATGATGTGCGTCTGGTAGAGTGAACCTGTAGTTGAACAGAAACATAGGGATACTTTTGGTGAAATAAGCCTATCATACGAGGTAAAAGATATGTACCTGTAGTTTGAGAAGCCCCGACAATTAAAGTCCCACCCTGTAAATTTTGTAAGTCTTCGATCGCACGACAGGTTTCTTGACAAAGGGTAATAATTTTTTCACCATAGGCAAGAAGTAAATTACCTGCTTCTGTCAGTTGAGCTTTCCTTCCTCCCCTATCAAATAAGGGTACGGATAATTGTTTTTCTAAATTTTGGATTTGTAAACTAATAGCCGGTTGAGACACAAATAAGCTATCAGCCGCTCGTTTAAAGCTACCTTCATCAGCAATGGCTTTTAGAATCCGTAATTGGTCAAGAGAAAAAGGAATATCTGACATAAGTTGATTAAATTAGGTAATAGTGGCAATTATAGTCTTAATTCTGAGATGACTAATTTTCAATAAAAAGGGGGCTAATTTTAACTTTTCTTATTAATAAGATACCATTTACCAATAGAATAAGTATTAATTATATATCTATTCCCTAAGTATAAACTCTATGTTGCACTTTTTCTCAGAAAAGATGTTTTTTTTTGCGTATGAATCTATTTATCGATGTTTTTTTGCTCAATTCCACCTCAAACTGCCTTTATGGATGAACAATAGCCATTTTATCATCATTGCCCTACTATTCACATTTGCGATCGCACATAGTGGGTTAGCCGCCTTGAGAATGTGGGCAGAGAAAAAAATAGGAGCTAGGCTATACAGAGTTTTTTTCGCCCTTGTTAGCATACCTTTAGCCACTGTATTGATTATTTATTTTTTCAATCATCGCTACGATGGTTTGGTATTATGGCAAGTACAAGATATTTCAGGAATTAAAGAAACAGTGTGGATTCTCTCTTTCATTTCTTTTATCTTCCTCTATCCCGCCACTTTTAACCTATTAGAAATAGCCGCCGTTGCCAAACCAGAAGTTCATCTCTACGAAACAGGTATTATCCGTATTTCCCGTCATCCGCAAATGGTAGGGCAGGTAATATGGTGTATTGCTCACACCATTTGGTTAGGTACTACTTTTACCCTCGTTACATCCTTCGGTTTAATTGCTCATCATCTGTTTGCTGTTTGGCATGGGGATTATCGCTTAACAAAACGTTACGGAGAAGCCTTTATAAAAGTTAAAGAAAGAACATCTATAATTCCCTTTCTCGCAATAATAGACGGCAGACAAAAGCTAGAAATAAAAGAATTTTTCCGCCCTGCCTATGTGGGAGTAACGGGCTTTGTTTTGCTATTTTGGTGGCTTCACCCTTGGTTAATGACAGCAACCAGTAGAATAAATCTTTAATTTAACTAGATGAAACCCTCTGTTTCCTGCAAAATATAGTAAAGGGATCAACTAGAGTGATAGTGATATTTATTTTTCAACCAACAATCAATTACTATCAACTCTTATCACTTTCATAATAAAATACAAACAATTGCAATAATAATTATATATACACATGATTTCTGTCAACCAAGATACTTTTAATCAACAAGTTTTAGAATCATCTCAAACTGTGTTAGTTAATTTTTGGGCGCCTTGGTGTGGTTTATGTATGATGCTTAATCCGATTTTGAGTCAGCTAGAATCTCAGTGGGAAGGAGAATTAAAAATTGCGAGTATCAATGCTGATGACAACTTACAATTAGCTAATACTCACCGTCTCAAAAATTTGCCTACACTTATTCTGTACAACAAAGGAAAGATAATTCATCGTTTTGAGGGCTTTCACAGTCGAGAGGATTTATATAGTACAGTTAATAATATTATGCTTAGTTTTGTTCCTGAGTCAGCTTGAAATCAAAAAATTCATCTGAATTCCCTCATTAGTCAATTAACAGAAAAGACTATTATTTTAACCTTTTCCCTATTCTTTTTGAGCAGATAAATTTATACTAGATTGTTGATATTTAAAATTTGTATAGGATTAATAATTTATTCTTAGTAAAAAAAATTTATTGGCTTAGTTTAATACTTTAATATTTGATAATGATAGCTATTTACCCCGGCAGTTTTGACCCTATAACCTTGGGACATTTAGACTTAATAAAAAGAAGTAGTATTTTATTTGAAAAAGTTATTGTTGCAGTCCTAAAAAATCCTAACAAAAAACCTTTATTTTCCATCGAAAAAAGAGTTCAACAAATCACACAATGTGTAAATAATATTCCTAATATAGAAGTTGATAGTTTTACTGGCTTAACGGTGGAATATGCCAAGAAAAAAAAGGCAGGAGTATTACTCAGGGGCTTAAGAGTTATGTCTGATTTTGAGCAAGAATTACAGATGGCACATATTAACAAAACTCTTGAAAATAGCCTAGAAACCGTTTTTTTAGCAACTAATACGGAACTTAGTTTTATTAGTAGTAGTGTAGTCAAAGAAATTGCTAAATTGGGGGGAGAAATAGAGCATTTAGTTCCCCCTACCATAGCAGAAGATCTAAGAATTTATTTGAGCAAATAAGATACTTTAAATAAGTAAATCTAGTGTCTCTTTAGAATGTGATTATGGTAAATTACTATAAAATAATTAGTACAAACTTTAACTGACAAAGTTTTGCTCAGATCGAAAGTACAATTGTTATAAATTAGCAATTTTAATTCAACTAAAACCTACCACCTGATGCCTGATACCTTTTTTTTACAGATAATTTGTCATATCCAAAGTAAGAGAGCCAATTCTATTTATGACTGATGTTCAAAAACATTGTTGTAATACATCAAATCTAAGTCAACAAAAAGAGAAATAGCTTCAAAGCATCTTTGAGTTAATGACCAACGGTCTTCTCTTTGTAACATTGTAATTAATTTATCTTTCACGGGGATAAGATAACGAACATCATTGGCGGCATAGCTCAATTGTTCGGGTGTTAGACTATTAACATTCCCCCAATCGGAACTTTGGGCTTTTTTGTCTAACTCAACCCCTTCTAATTCTTGTACTAGACTTTTTAAGCCGTGACTTTGAGTATAAGTACGGGCAATTTTACTGGCGATTTTAGTGCAGAAAATAGATTTTGTTTCTACTCCAAAAGTATTTTTAAATTGAGCTACATCGAAACGGGCATAGTGGAAAATTTTAGTGATGTCAGGATTTTCTAAGAGTTTCTGTAATAAAGGGGCTTCTGTTTGTCCTTTGGCAATGCGAATGGCTGTAACTAAACCACTGCGATCGCACACTTGTACTAAACAGAGGCGATCGCGCTGAGGGATTAAGCCCATAGTTTCTGTATCCATTGCCAAACAGTCAGATTCTGAATATTGACGGAAAATTTCGGGAGATAAATCCCCTTCACACACCTGAAATTGATTTAAAGACATTCTTAATTGTGATTAATACAACTAAATACTGGAAAAAATAAGGCTACACGAAACCGGTAAATTGAAAATTAGAGGTCTTGATCCTGATGACGAGGGTAAATTTGTTCTGCTTCAGGACACTCATCAGAAACTAATAAATCCGTATAGCCCCGAGGAACAGATGCTAGTTTACGACTAACTGCACCAATACTATCTAAACGGACAAATTCTTCCCACGAGCTATTTTCGTAATCTTCGTCCATTTCATAACGGATGGTCACGATGTCACCTTCTATGCCGATGATACGTGCATCTTCAATCCAACGTTGTTGATCCCGCAAGAAAATAGAGACATCACAACCTTCTTTGTAAATTTGATAGATCTTGCGGTCTAACATAGACTTCTCCTTAAATTACTAAAGTTGAAAATGGATTTTAGGATAATTGTAAGGCTAAAAATTGTCAAGGTGAATTCTTTTTGTAGATATATTTTGTTTAGATCCTTTCTATTGTAACTAATTTTAGCTGATAGGCAATAGTTTTTGATGAAGTGGGAGAGTAAATCGAACAATCATTGTTCTTGTTTCTAATATTAATCCTTTCTTAAAGACTTTAATCTTTCTAATTCATTAATTGCGTTTATTATTTCTTGTTGATAAAAATCCATTTTTTCATAATTATTTTCTTGACTAAATTCACTATACTTTTGTTGGCAATATTGTTTATATTTTTCTAAATTAATAGTTTCTAAAGATGCGATCGCAGCTTGGATATAATGGGAAGGATCAGATAATATAGGTTGTCTATTTTCTTGAATATGAAATAAAGGAATTAATAATTGATTAAATTCGCTATTATCAATAATAGTTTCTTGGAGAGTTAGTAATAAATAATTAGTATTTTTTTCCATAACTTGACTAACAGGTACTTCGTGAATTTTTTGCCATAAAAAACGATGGTGAGCCAAACTAAAAACTAAATCTTTTTCCTCTAATAAATCAAGAATTTGCTCTCGATAACTAGGGCAGTGAATATAAACTAACAGTAATAAAAACTCAGCCTCAGATGTTTGTTGATTTTGAAAAGATTTTCCTAAAGACTTATAATATTTTTTGCGATTAAATCCATTATTAAACTGTTTTAGAGATTGATGGAGACTTTGATATATCCTTTTAAACTCCTCACTATTTAGACCAATTAAATTACTTCTCTTACTACTTAAAATTTCCGCACAAGAAGATAAATAAACATCTCTAGTCGCCTGATTACTAATTTTATTTAATAGTCGAGATAAAGCACTGAAAACAATTTCATAATCATCACTTTTAGTTAAATTATAACCCTCAATTAATTGCTCAATTTGCCAATCTAACCATAAGGGAGCTTTGCTAATTAATTCCTGATATTTATTAATACTATTTTCATCAGATTTTAAAAACTCATCTGCATCTTTACCTTCAGGAATCGTTAAAATTTTTAACTTAATTTGTCCTGCATAAACTAAACTTTCTACTTCTTTTATTGCCCTTTCCGTCGCTTTAACTCCTGCTTTGTCTGCATCAAAATTAACAATGATTTCCTTGGATTGAGTATAGCGAGATAGTTGTTTAATATGCTTTTCTGTCAAAGCAGTACCCAACACCGCCACCACATTTTTAATTCCTGCTAGTTGTAAAGCAATAGCATCAAAATAACCCTCTACTACTATTACTTTATCTTGTTTGATAATTTCTGATTGGGCGTAATTAATCCCAAATAAAGTTTTACTTTTAGAAAATAAATCCGTTTCAGGAGAGTTTAAATATTTTGGCTCACTTCCATCTAAACTTCTCGCCCCAAAAGCGATGATTCTACCTTGATTATCTTGAATAGGAATAGTAAGACGATCTCGAAAATAGTCAATGTAACCATCTCCTTTTGATTTTTTTTTAATTAATCCTGCTTGTTCTACTAATAATAAGGGATAGTTTTTAATTTCCACTAAATAATTATATAAAGTATTCCAACCACTAGGAGCATATCCTAATTTATATTCCTCAATATTTTCTTTGCTTAAACCTCTTTGATTAAGTAAATAGTCTAAGGCAAATTTTCCTTCCTCTTGCTGTAAACTATGTTGATAAAAATAATTTGCTACCGCTAAAATTTCATATAATTGCTCTTGTAAAGAAATCTGTTTTTGAATCTCTTTTTGCTCCTCAGCCCCCAAAGTTTTAACAGGTATTTGATACCTTTGAGCCAAATTTAAAATAACATCCTTAAAAGACTGTTTACCAATTTCCATTAAGAATTTAATCGCCCCTCCTCCTGCCCCGCAACCGAAACAGTAATATAATTGCTTGGTAGGATTGACGGTAAAGCTAGGGGTTTTCTCCTCATGAAAAGGGCATAATCCTGTATATTGTCTGCCTCTTTTCTGAATCACCACATAATCAGAAACAATTTCCACTAAATCAACTCTTTCTTTCACCTCTGCGATGGTATCTGGATGTAAGCGAAAATTTCCTATTTCCATAAATATAATTAGTAATCGAAATTGATTGTAGCTTTGAAGGAAATCTAATACGGAATTCAATTATTATAAAGGTTTTGCTTCTCTTAAAACACGATCTCTAATTAAATGATTAATTCCATCTTCGGTAACAATATCTACTTTACACCCCAATAAATCTTGTAAATCCATTAATAACCCTCCCGGAAACCAAGATGTAACCTTATGTGGGTCATAGTCAATTAAAAAATCTATGTCACTATTTTCTTTCTCTTTACCCGTTGCCACTGAGCCGAAAACACGAACATTAAAAGCCCCATGCTTTGCGGCGATTGCTATTATTTCTGCTCGTTTCTCTTTTAATAAAGATGTCAAGGACATTTGATGGTTGATAAAACTCTTTGATGACTTTAGTTACACATCTGCCGGGGATACATTTTGAGTAAAATACAGGCAAGATGCCTGTTTCACGGAGAGGAGAGGGGAAATTCTGATCTTTATTTTAACTCATCACTCTTATTGATTAACCATGATACCATGAGGACAAACTTGGGTTAACCAACAATCTAGGTTGGGATCATTTATACTTTCTTTTACTTCTTCCATGATTGTTTCGGCTTCCTCTTTTTTGTCGCACAATGCAAATACTGTGGGTCCTGAACCAGACATCATCGATCCTAATACATTTTTGCTTTTAAATGCCTCTATAAGTTCATTTACGGCATTATATTCAGGTAAAACGACTTTTTCAAGGTCATTGTACAGTAAAGCTCCAATTTGCTTGTAATCGCTTTTACTTATAGCTTTGACTAAGTTACCGCTATGAATTTCGTGGGTGCGTTGTTTCACTTCTTGGGGATTGGAAATGTATTCATGGTTAAATTGTTCTCGATAAGTATTGTATGCCCATCCTGTGGAAACGCTGATGTTACTGAATTTTGCGAGGATTACCCACAAATTTTTTAAATCGGGTAATGGCTCAATTTGCTCTCCTCTACCAGTAGCGATCGCAGTTCCTCCTGAAATACAAAAGGGTACATCAGAACCTAATAAAGCCCCTAAATCTTTTAATTCTGGTTGAGTTAAGCCTAAATTCCACATGAGGTTAAGCCCTACTAAGACGGCGGCCGCATTACTTGAGCCTCCTGCCAATCCTGCCGCAACGGGGATATTTTTCTCGATGGTGATGTCTATTCCGCCATAGTTACGACTGAGGGTAGGATATTTTTCTTGTACTAAACGCACTGCTTTATAGGCTAAATTAGTATCATCTAAAGGCACTTGAGGATTTTGACAAAAGAGGCGAATTTCGTCAGTACCATTGGCTCTTAAGTGAATTATATCTCCTAAATTAACGCTTTGCATGATCATCACTAATTCATGATAACCGTCAGCGCGATCGCCTATAATTTCCAAATGGAGATTAATTTTAGCAGGGGCAAAAAGAGAATAGGATTGCATACAGTTTTAATCAAAAATAGAGAGTTAGAATAAGTGGCGTTGGTGAATTAAGCAATGATTTTTAGTTTAGATCGGGAATGGGGAATAGGCAATGGTAATAAATATTACTATTATTAAACTGTTTCACTTTCATTTGAAACTAATATAGTTTACTGTTGAGAGTTGTTCATAAGCAACATTGTCTTAAAAACCTAAGTCAGAAAGGGCGGATTTGGCTTCTTTAAATACTTCTTCATCACTCTTATTTTGCCAGTCATTATCCCCTATTTCCTCGTAAAAAGTACCATCATAGGGACGAGTACGCACAACTACAGGCATAGGCACAGCGTGACCTAATACTAAGGCTTGTTGTTTTGAATCTAATTTTGATAAAACTGATCTTAACCCACTAGCGCCTGATACACCCGTAAAAATAGCATCAATGTCTTTCTCATCGTTAAGTAAGCAAGTTATTCTAGTGCCTACCTGTGACATTACTTCGTTGTCAATCCCTGATGGGCGTTGATCCACAATTAGTAAGGTAACAAAATACTTACGCATTTCACGAGCGATTGTACCGAAGATGGTTTGATGAACTATTTTGGAATCGAGAAAACGGTGAGCTTCTTCTATGGTAATCACTAATTGACGGGGGCGATCGAGAACATTTTTTGACTGGAGGAATTTTTCCGCTTTTTTCACATATTCGGTATGGATACGACGGGTAATCATATTGGTGACGAGCATATAAGAAAGCATACTTCCTTGAGAGCCAAATTCTACTACTACGTTTTTACCGCCATCCAATAAAGAGAGAATTTCTTTGATATAGTTGTGGGGACAAGCCGACTTCATATATTTTAAATCTTCAAGGCGTTTTAATTTTCTTTGTAATGCCATGATTGAGCCTTGATGCCCTTGTTTTTCGTTGCAAAATACGGAAATATCTTCATTTGTCATGTTTATTAGCTGATAAATCCAATCTTTGCCAAATTCTGACGCTAAAATGTTGGCGTTGTCGAGACTTGCTTCTGATAAACCTAATTCTCTGGCAATAAGTCGTAAATCTTCAATCTCAATTTGACTATAACTTAAATACAATTCATGGGCATTGGTGACACCCCGCCGACGGGTTGATTCTGCATCGAGGGTATAGATTTCCACTCGGTTAGGGAAAAGTTGTTTTAAACCTTTGACGGTAACGGCTTGTTTCGCTTCGCTGACTGCTTCCCAACCATATTCTGAGTGCATATCAAACATCAAGTTAACGGCGGCTTCTTTGCGAATAACCCCAGAAATCAATAGGCGAGTGAGAAAGGATTTACCTGTGCCAGATTTTCCAAAAATACCGTTACTTCTTTCCACAAAACGAGATAAATCCATACAGACAGGCACATCCATATCTAAAGGTTGTCCGATGGAAAAGTTACATTTGTAGGGGTCATTTTCCCACCCAAAGACGCAACGGAAGTCTCTTTCTGTGGATTCATATACTTGACTGAAGTGGCTAGGGATGGTTTTGACAGGTAATAGTTGCAGGTTGGTTTCTATGCCTTCTAATTGAGGAATATTGTCATAGTTAACTAGCTCTTTTTCTGTGTCGGTGAGAGTTAACATTAACATGGGGGCAATTTCAATTGTGCCGTAGGTGTCGCTACCTGCTAAAATGTCCATCCAAAAGCTATCATTATGATCGGGCGGATGGGTAAAGATTCGAGGGTTAGATGTGCCTAATGAGACATCCGTTAATAAACAAAAAAAGCGCGATCGAGTCCCTTGTACTACTAAAAACTTACCTACCCGCATATCTTCCACGGAAACATCGGGATGGAGTCTCACTTCTAATCCTTCACTTAATGAACCTTGAATGACTGATCCTAATGCTTGTGGTTGATTATTGGTCATGTTTACATCAATCTTCAGATTAAAATAATACCATTGTACAAGTTATTTAGTATTATTTAAAGTAATATAGTTATTCTATTAGAATCATGTCCTTATGGACAAAATTTAGAAGTTGCAGAGTAAGTATTTTTCATAACCAGAAAATTTTTTGTTATTTGTATATTTACTACAAACTTATTTATGATTGCTATACACCAATTTTTTTAGGTGAAACTTAGATGGATAGTTAATGGTTATGGGATTAGTAGTCAACTTTGACCTATTGTCATTATTTACATCATTATTTCTGTCGTTATTAGTATAATTAACCCTAGCTGTGAATTTTATTTATTCTCAAAATGGATGGTATTTTTGAACCCGATATTGCAGAAACAGCAGAAATACTGAAATTCGATCGCATTTTAGTTCTGAAGTTTAAATATAGTCATGTATCTCTAAAAAATATAACAGAAATTGTAGGTTCAACTAAAGTAGAAGTTTTATATCAATATGATTCTTCACAGCAAAACAGTAAAGAAAAAAGCGAGTTTGTTTATACATTATCTGATTCACCTCTCACTGCTTATGCGTGGGAAAAAGCACCAGAAATTATTAAAATAAATAGTAAAAAACAATTAGAAAAATTAGATATTCTATTAGATAAAGAAAAAGTTTTTCCCCTAGATTTAATAAAGTCTTTATTGATAGTTCCCCTATTTAAAAAAAGAGTAAATAGTAATAATTCTAAGCCTTTAATTTTAGGTTTATATATCGTTCAAAACAAGAAAGAAAAACGCTGGAGTAGTACCGAAGTTGAATTGGCAAAATGGATGGCAAAACAAATCACCAATTCTATTGTTAGCGAACAGGCTTTCTTAAAAGTTCAATCTCTTGTGGAAGAAAGGACATCTCAGCTACAAGTTAGTTTAGAAGTTCAGGCGAAATTAGGTCAAAAGTTACGTAATTATGTAGAGGAATTAAGAAGAGTTAATAAAATAAAAGATGAATTTATTGCTAGTTTAAGTGATGCTTTAAAAACACCTTTAGCTAATATGAAAATGGGGATAAAAATGCTAAAGTTACTCAACAAAAATGAACAAAGTATCCGTTACTTAGATATATTAACTGATGAGTGTGAAAAGGAAATCAATTTAGTTAATAATTTACTAGCACTGCAAACTTTAGAAAGCAATAATGTTACTATTGAGCCACAGAAAATTTATCTTCAACCACTATTAGAAGAATTTTATAATTTTTTCTCTCAAGAATTGCATTATAAACAAATTAATTTAGTAATTGATAATTCTTTAGACTATATTTATACTGACTTAAATAGCCTGAATTTGATTTTACGAGAATTAATTAATAATGCCTGTAAATTTTCTCATGAAGATACAGATATTATCTTACGAATTTATGAGCAAAATTCTGATAATATTATCGAGGTGACAAACTGCGGATTTCCCATTTCCATCGCTGAAGAGAGTTTAATTTTTCAGCCTTTTTATCAGGGTAGTCGTGTGGAGAATGTCACCAATAGCGGTACAGGATTAGGACTAGCTTTGGTACAATCTTTAGTGCAGAATTTAAACGGAATTATTACTGTGGAAAGTAATCCTTCTAGTCAAACTGATCATTTTTTGAATACTTTTGTTATTACTTTTCCGAGTTTAGGGAAGGAATGAGACTTATTAATTATAATTTATCATGGGAACGAAATCGATATTCTCTATTTGCTCGTCAGTGGGATATTACGATTACTTTTTTACAATTTTCTTGTTTATTATTAATAGATTTTATCAGCAAAAACATTAGCAGTTCACAAAAGAAAAAAAGAGCAAGATGGTTAGTAAAAAAATTAATTAAGTTAGGTCCTACTTTTATTAAAATTGGTCAGGCTTTGTCCACTCGTACCGATCTAATTCCTTTAGAATATGTGGAAGAATTTAGTCAATTACAAGATCGTGTTCCTCCATTTTTATCAGAAGATGCGATCGCACTTATTGAGTTAGAATTAGGGGATAATATTGAGACTATTTTTGGAGAGTTTGAACGTGTACCCATTGCGGCGGCAAGTTTAGGGCAAGTTCACAGAGCCAAATTAAAAACGGGAGAGAAAGTAGTTGTTAAAGTTCAAAGAAGGGGATTAGAGCAACTATTTCAATTAGATTTTAAAGTTTTAAAAATTTTAATTGGCATTGGAAATCAGTTTATTCCTAGTTTTAGAAAATATGAGTTAAATCTTATTTATCAAGAGTTTTTTGAAATTTTATTTGCAGAAATAGATTACTTAAAAGAAGGAGAAAATGCCGATAGATTTCGTTTCAATTTTCAAAAAGAATCTAAAATAATTGTTCCCAGAGTTTACTGGCAATACACCACAAAGAAAATATTAACCCTAGAATATTTACCCGGTATTAAAATTAATGATAAAGAGGCTTTATTAGAAAAAGAAATCCCCATAAAACCCTTAATCGAGCTAGGAATTTGTACATACTTAAAACAACTATTAGAAGATGGTTTTTTTCAATCAGACCCCCATCCCGGTAATATGGCTGTAAATGATGAAGGTGCAATTATTTTTTATGATTTTGGGGCAATGGCAGAGGTGAAGGGATTAGCAAAAGAGCAGATGGTACAAACATTCTTTGCTATGTTACAAAAAGATACAGACCAAGTCTTAAATACTTTGATTTATATGGGTTTAATTGAACCAGTGGGAGATATGACAGCCGTAAAGCGTTTAATCAGTTTTTCCCTGACAAGATTTTTAGACAAACCCATTGATGTCAATGCTTTTAAAGAAATCAGTGCAGAAATCTATGTTATGTTTGAACAACAGCCCTTCCGTTTACCACCCCAATTAACATTTATTATCAAGGCTTTAACCACCTTAGACGGTATTGCTCGTACTTTAGACTCAAATTATAGTTTACTAGCGGCGAGTCAACCTTTTGTCAGGAATCTCACTCGCTCTGGTAATCCCACTAATATTCTATTACTGATTGCCAGAGAAGGAAAAAATATTATTCAAAAACAACTATTAAAACCGAGTCGCCTAGAAACCGCTTTTTCTAACTTTCAACAACGCTTAGAACAAGGAGAATTACAACTGCGTTCTCGTTCTTTGGAAGCAGAAAGAATCAACAAAAGTATTTACCTAGCTATCAAAACTCTAATTTATGCCTGTTTGAGTGGTTTTTCTCTGTTGGGAGGCATTTTACTCGCATCAACCTTGTATCATATTTGGGCTTTTATTCTATTTGGATTAACTGGGTTATTCAGTTTGTTTTTGATGCGATCGCTCTTTCGCTTAATGGTAGCAGAAAAGCTGTTAAAATAATTGAGGGCAATAGGCAATTAGTCATTAAACCTGCAACCTACAACCTGACACCTCTTTCCTAACTCCGAACCCTTATGGGATATTCTTAAATAGAATTGAGGTTATATAAATAAATTACCACTACGGGGCAGTAAATTAAATACAATATTTTCTTTTCCGTCTATTTGTTCATAAATAAAGGTACTATCTCCAAAGATTTTTTCATTAATTTTAATGGGGAAGTTACAAAGATTTAGTGTTAAATTTCGAGGTTGCGTATCAATGTTAATAATAACAATAACTGTTTCTTCGCCATATTTACGACTAAAAATATAAATATGTTCGTCTGCATATAAAGGTTGATAATTACCCCTTCTTAAAGCAATATATTTATGTCTTAATTGAATCAAATTTTTATGGTATTTAAGTAAATCTTGATTCCATGATTGTGGTGGTGGAAAAACACGACGTGAATCAGGGTCTAAGCCTCCCAATAATCCTACTTCATCTCCATAATAGATGCTCGGTGCACCGGGGAAGGTAAATAACAAGAGAGTGGCGATTTCAACGGTTTTAATATCTCCTCCAGCGATGGTTAATAGCCTAGCGGTGTCATGACTAGCAAGAAGATTGAGTTGGGTTAGAGTAATTTCCCAATCATAAAGATTAAGCAAATGGTGAATTCTTTGGGCGTATTTACGAGGATTTAAGGGAGGATAGGGATAATAAGGCGGAATATCAACGTGTTGACGTAAAATGCGATCGCCTCCTGCAAAAGCCAATGTAGCTTCTGTAAATTGATAATTCATTACCCCATCAAATTGAGTACCATCTAGCCATTTTTCGGCAGGTTTCCAGATTTCTCCAACGATATAGGCTTCTGGGTTAATTTTTTTCACTCTTTCTCTAAATTCTTGCCAAAAACCCTCTGCTTTAACTTGATCTGGTACATCTAAACGCCAACCATCAATGCCTTGATGTAACCAATATTCTCCCACTTGCATAATATATTCCCTAACTTGAGGATTATTATGATTAAATTGGGGTAAAGCACGATTGCCCACCCAACTGGCATAATTGGCAGGTAAAGAGCCATCATAGGCAGAAACAGGCCATTTCTCCACCTTAAACCAATCTAACCAAGCAGAAAAAGGACCATTTTCCAGAATATCATTAAAAAAGAAAAATCCTCTCCCCACATGATTGAAAACACCATCGAGGACAACTTTAATATTGCGTTGATGTGCCTGTTTTAAAAACTCTTGAAAAGCGTAATTACCCCCCAATAGGGGATCAACTTGATAATAATCATGGGTATGATAACGATGGTTACAGGTGGACTGGAAAATAGGGGTAAAGTAAATAGCGTTAATACCCAAATCTTGAATGTAATCTAGCTTGTCGATAATTCCCCAAAAATTTCCTCCTTTGTATCCTTGAGGAGTTGGTTGACTGTGCCATGATTCAGTATTATTCGCACGGATATGCCCATAGTGTGATTGAGGCGGTTTACCTATGGAAAAGCGATCGGGAAATATTTGATAAAAAACTGCATCTTTAACCCATTCAGGTGTTTTGATAACCATTACAATGATTTTTTTGTTGTGCAACTTCTAGTTAACCATACAATGAATTACCTGAATTTTGTCAAGTTTGAGATGTTTCTTAATCTTAAATATGTGAAATGTTCCTAACTTATAAAATTTTATGGTATAATATTTACTTAGGACAGGGAGAAGGGAAAAGGATAACAATGGGCTTAAGCCCATTGCCTTTTTAAGATAATATACCCCCATGCCAAGTCTATATAGCTTAGAGGTTTCCTACACATACACTGAAAGCAAAAAGGCTTACCAACCACAAACTTCATAATAAAGCCCAGTGCGTTGAAGTCGTTGAATTAAAATATTATTTTCGTTGCGGGGGAAAAGGACAAAGTTAAAACACTTAGCTAAGGGTAAGAGGCAAACCTCCCTTTATCTCTCCTAAATAGACAGGGCTGTTTCAAAGTAAGCTGTTTAAAATCTTGGGATATTAGGGGATTAGGGGGATTTTTGATTTGCAGATTTTAAGTAATAATAAAAAATATTGAAACAATCAATTAATCATTTTAAATTATCAAAATTCATCACTCACCACTCGTTACTCATTACTCTTTCTTAACCAAAAATTAAAAAATGAAACAGTCCTGCCCCGAAATAGGGAGGAAGACAAAAGTGTTTAATTAACAACTAACCCTGACACCCTAACACCTTAAGCCTTTACTTCCTCAAGCCTTTATCTAATTCTATTGCTTATTACTACTGATTAAGACTTATTAACTAGCAGAAGTCAGTTCATAACGATGAGTTAATTTATCTAATTGTTGTACTAATAAACTGAGGAATAAGCCGACATCAGTGACAATACCAACAGATTCAACAGAACCTCGATCGCTCAATTTGGTTACAACCGCAGGATTTATGTCCACACACACCATTTTTACGCCAGAAGGGGTCATATTACCAACACCAATCGAATGTAGCATAGTGGACAACATTAAAATCATGTCTGTTCCCTTGAGAAGACGAGCGTATTCTGCTTGGGCTTTAACCAAGTCCATATAAGTGTCAGGCAGGGGGCCATCATCACGAATTGAACCTGCTAAACAGAAGGGAACATTATTCTTCACGCATTCATACATAATCCCCTGAGAGATAATGCCTTGTTCTACTGCTTGAGCGATGCTACCAGCACGACGCACCATGTTAATGACTTTTAAATGATGACGATGGCCACCGCTTACGGGTACGCCTTTACGCATATCTACCCCTAAAGATGTTCCCATCATGGATTGTTCCATGTCATGAACTGCGATCGCATTTCCTCCTAATAAACATTGAATATAACCTTCACGAATTAAGCGAGAAAGATGACCTGAACCACCAGTATGGATAACTACAGGACCTGCGACAACGGCAACTTTGCCTCCTTGATCTCGTATATGGCGCATTTCCCAGGCGATTTGTTCTACCAATAATTCTACACGGCGTTCACTAGAAACACCACCGCTCATAAAACTAAACTCTTGGGTTTTATTTCTTTCTTCTCGAGATTGGGGCGATCGCACTGTGCGGATTCCTTCCACACCAACAACTACTTTTTCTCCCGCTTCTAAATCTCGTAATAGCTTACAAGTAGCGGTTATTCCTTCGTTTTCTTCAGAAACTACGATCGCTGCATCCATGCGTTGATTCGTTACTCGTTCCCAATAACCGTTAATACGTACTTCTGTAGGATAGATAGTAGTCACATAAAAATCATCAGGAGAAACCCCTGCTTTCACAACGGTTTCGAGATTAGCGTCCACCTGTTTATCGGGAGTAGAAACAGCCCCTAAGTCAATTAATTGACTGATAATGTCCTCCATCACATCATTGGAAGGTGCAGACACTCGGACTTCTGCATTAGATGGACTTTGTCTTTCCAAACCGAGGTTAAAATTAAGAACTTTGAAACTACCGCCATCTTTAACAATAATATCTAAAGCCCGATTCATCAAACCAGAATCGAGAAGATGTCCTTCCATTTTCAAGACTTTACTAACCACAGAAACATTAGCATGAACATCCTCTAAAATAGGTTCAGTTACCCTTAAAGTGAGACATTTCGCCGCTCCCCCTGCTTTCAAAAATTCTGTCAGAGGTGTTTGAATAACTTTAAAACCCTTTTCTATAATTCGGCTATTTAAGTCATCACTAATTTTATTCATAATGACGACATCGTTAATATTTACCGCATTACAGGCAAAATTAACCGCATCAGCTTCATCAATAGCAATACGTTTTTCTGCGGGTACACGCATCTCAATTAAACGATTAGAATAACTATCAAAGGCTTCGGGATAGTAGAGTAAATAACCGTCTTTCAAAGGACAGAAACAGGTATCAAGATGATAAAAACGATTATCAATCAACCGTAAAGATAAAACCTCTGTATCTAACCACTTAGCAATGTAAGGGTGAGAATCCAATTCTGAGCGAAAACCATAACCTGCCCATAACCAACGCCCTTCTCTATCAAATAAAGCATCTCCTGCTCCTTCAAAGGGTAAATCCTTGGGTAATTCATAAACAGTGAAACCATTTTCTTCAAACCATTGTTTAAAAAAAGGCTCTTCTCCTTGTCTTTCAGGATGATAAAAGCGACTTAAAACAACATTATCTCCCAAAACTAAACCCGCATTAGCGGTAAATACCATATCAGGGACACCTTTTTGAGGAGTTACTAAGTCCACAATGGCATATTCTTTAATAATGTGGTATAATTTTTGCCATTGCTCAACGGCACGGTCTTGACTAGATTTGTGTATGTTTCCTTCCATCCAAGGGTTGATCACATAGTCAACATCGTAGTGATCGGGGGAACACATCAAAATGCGGATACTGTCAGTCATAAATAATTTATCTGATAACTTACTATAAGGCTTAAACTAAGATTCGGGGTTTTGTTAAAATAATTAGTTTGTGCCAACATTTAATTATATCTTTCCCTTGTGAGTATTTCTGCTCTTTTGTTTGCTATGTCTAGGAATCATGACATTTTAGGCAAAGGGTAAAGGGCAAGGGGCAAAGGGCAAAGGTAAATAGTTGATAATTAATAACTTCTAACTCTTAACCCCTAACTCCTAACTCGTTTCTCGTTTCTCGTTTCTCGTTTCTCGTTTCTCCCCAATACCCCGACATCTCAATCCGATATTCTTAAACCAAACGGAGGTTAATTAGTGACTACTTTTACTTGACTACCATCTTGTAAATAATTGACTCCTTGAAGTGCGATCGCATCTCCAACATCTAATCCCGATAAGATTTCCACTCTATCGTTACCAATTATTTCCCCTAATGTCACTAGCTGAGATTTAACCGTATTATCCGTTTGCAGGGTGTAAACCAATCCTTTCCCATCCACTTGAGGTAAAACCGCCGCCATAGGTACTGTTAAACTAGGTTTAATGGAAGTAATAATCGTTGCTTGTACAAACATCCCCGGTTGTAAATTAGTGTCAGGGGGCAAATCAACATTGACAATTCCTTGACGGGATTCAGAATCGATAATGGGGTTTATATCTCTGACTTTTCCTTTTAGTTGAATATTGTCATTCGCTGAAGAATAAATATTAACAACTTGTCCGCTTTTAATATCTTTTAGCTGGTTTTCTGGTACTTTTAACTGTAATTCTAGTCTTTTATCTTCAATGATCGTAAATAATTTTTGAGAATTAAAAGATGAAGTTACATCTCCTACTCTGGCATTTCTTTCCGCTATTTTACCCCCTGTGGGAGCAGTGATAATGGTTTCTGCTAATCTTGCTTGAATTAATTCAACTCTGGCTTTTGCCTCCCTTAAATTCGCTTCGGCTTGGGTAATAACTTCCTGTCTTTCTCCTGCTTCTAATTCTTGCAATCTTTGTTTTGCTTCTGCTAATCTTGCCCGTGCCTGAATTAAGTTAGATTCCTGACTCAATTTATTGTTAATAAACTCATCTAATCTATCTCTAGGAATTGCCCCTTCTGCTTCTAATTGTTTATTTCTTTCTAATCTGGTTACTGCTAATTGTAAATCTGATTGTGCTTGATTAACTTCTGCTTGGGCAAAGGTAACATTTTCTCTCGCCCTTGCTAATTCTTCTTTTCTTGTTCCCGCTTTTAATTCTGCTAATCTTGCTTGAGATTGACTAACCCCTGCTTGGGCTTGAGCTAATTCTGCCTTGAGAATGGTGTCATCTAAACGAAGTAAAATATCTCCCTGAGCCACTATATCTCCTTCATCGACTAAAACCTCTTTAATCTGTAAGTTACTGGCTGAAGACATTACAGGTATTAACTCAAAAGCCGAGACTGTGCCTGTGGTTTCTATTTTGTTTTCTACCTGTGTAATTTGTGCTTCCACTGTGGTTATTGTTTGACTAGAGTTGGTGGCAGGTATTTGCGTTTGAGGGGTAGAAATGTTATTTGTGGTCGTGGAAATTTTTGTTTCAATTACTTTCATGATAATGAATGTTCCGATAACCCCTAGTAATAAACCTAAAATGAGATTGTTACCGTGTGTTTTGTCTTGAGTTTGTGGGGAAATTTCTCGGTTTGGGAAATCATTATCTTTATTCTCATTGGATGTTACGAATGAATTTCCATTCATTGGTTGACTATCTTGCCATTTTTTAGTCATTTTTTGCCCCTAGTCGCTTCTGGTGGAAATAAGATTAACTTTTATTAAGATGCTTTTCTTATTCTAACCTGAGTTCTGAATAAATTTTCTTGGTCATGGGCAAAGTTAAAAGGTGCAACGATGCACAGGTGAATAGTTGATAATTAAAAGGTGACAGGTTTCAGGTTTCAGGTTTCAGGTGTTAGATGTTAGAAAATTTCCGAATTTTTAATTCTCCCTACTCCCTACTCCCTACTCCCCACTCCCCTACTTTTATAAAACCCCTAACTCCTAACTCCTAACCCCGAACCCCTACTTTCCTCACCGAGTATATTTTAGTAAGAGGGAGTTGGTGACGACAAAAATGGAGCTAAAAGCCATAAAAGCCCCAGCAGTGCTAGGATTTAACCAAAAATGTTGATAAGGTAAAAAACAGCCCACGGCAATGGGAAGGGCAATCAAATTGTAACTTAATGCCCAAAAAAGATTCTGTTTGATTTTCTTTAAGGTCATTTGACTTAGGTTAATGGCGGTGATTAAGTCTGGTAATTTCCCTCTTGTTAAAACTATTCCTGCTGATTTTAAGGCAACTTCTGCTCCTTGTGCCATAGCGATCGCAATTTGGGCGGTACTCATAGCTGGAGCGTCATTGATACCATCTCCCACCATTGCGACTAATTGATGAGGGTTTTTTTGTTGAATTTGTTGAATTAAATCACATTTTCCTTGTGGGGTTAAATCACCATAGTATTGCTCAATTCCTACTTTTTCGGCAATATATTTCACTACATCAGGGCGATCGCCACTCATGATCATGACTTCTAAGCCCATATTTTGCAAATTTTTCACTGTTTCACGGGCAAAAGGTCGAATCGTATCCCCAAGGGCAATTACTCCAACAATATGACTATTTTGGGCTAAATAGACAACGGTTTTTCCTTGTGCTTCTAATGGCTTAATTTGTTCTGTGATTTCATTAGTAATACTAATTTGATGATCTTCTAACCATGACGGATTACCTAAGTAAAACCATGATAATTGTTCCTTGATTTCTATTACTCCTTTCACTCCTTTGCCTGAAACTGTTGTCAATTCATAGGTTTTAAGAGTTGTTAAAGACTGATTCTGAGCCTGTTTAATAATCCCTTGGGCGAGGGGATGATTGGAAACCATTTCTAAGCTAGAAGCAATTTGTAGTATTGATTGATGATTAAATTCTGGATGGAAGGAAAGAATAGTTGTAATAGAAGGGATACCCTCAGTTATTGTGCCTGTTTTATCAAAAACGATGGTTTTCAGGTTTTTAACTTGCTCTAATATATCTCCTCCTTTGATTAATAGTCCTTTTTCCGCTCCAATGGTTGTACCTACTAAAATAGCGGTGGGAGTGGCTAAACCTAACGCACAAGGACAAGCTATAACTAAAACATCAATAGCTAATTTCACACTCAAAATGGCTTTGCTTGTATCTAATTCTGTTAATAGATTTGCCCAAATTTCAGTTCCCCAAAAATACCAAAAACAAAAAGTTAAAGATGCGATCGCAATTATGCCATAGGCAAAGTAACCAGATACCACATCAGCTATTTTTTGAATAGGTGCTTTTCGGGTTTGAGCTTCTTCTACCGTCGCAATAATTTGCCCTAAAATAGTTTTACTACCCGTGTTAACTGCTTCGACAATAACCATATTTTCCTGATTAATAGTACCAGCAGACACCTTATCCCCTTCGCCCTTGGATACAGGAAAAGACTCCCCCGTCAGCAATGACTCATCAACAATGGTTTTTCCTTTTACAATCAGCCCATCAACGGGAAACTGCTCCCCTGATAGCACCCTAACCCACTCATTAGCCTTAACCCCTACTGCTGGAATTTTAACACCTTGGTCTTCCTCATAATTGTTTTTACCCACTAAACGGGCGAATTGCGGCTTTAAACCTAGTAAGGTTTCCAGAGAATCCATAGCTTTGTATCTCGCATTTGATTCTAATACCCTACCTAAGAAAATAAAACCTAATAACATAACAGGCTCATCAAAAAAACATTCCCAACCCAATTCAGAAAAAATTAAAGCAATACAACTGGTGAGATAAGCGGTAGTTGCACCAATACCCACCAAGCTATTCATATTCGGTTTACCATGCCATAAACCCTGCCAACCATTAAGTAAAATATCTCTGCCAGGTATCAACAAAGCAAGGGTTGCTAATGCCCAATGAAACCAAATGTTACTGAAAAAAGCCCCTGTATGAATGCCAAAATGATGTAAATGCCCAATAGTAGAGAAAAGAAGCAGTAAACCTGCACTAATTAATTCATAAATCCTTTTTTGCTGTTCTTGTTTTCGTTTTTCTTCTATTTTGTTTTTTTGTTCCTCTTCTATTCTTTCTCCCTGCCTAACCTGACTAGGAAAACCCAATGCGGTTAATTTTTCCGCCAAAGATTGAGGTTGAATTGAGCCTTTTTCATACTCGATCGAAGCTACTGCGGTAATTAAATTGACATTGGCACAAATAACCCCTTGATGTCGAATAATTTGTTTTTCTACTGCTTTGACACAGGCGGCACATTTCATGCCTTGAATATCGAGAATAAGAGTATCAATAGAATTAAGTTTAGATTCAAGAGAAATCATTATGAATTAAATAAGTTATGGGAAATTATTAAAATAAGTGTTTTTAGTGATCAACTAATATTGATTTTTTCAAATAGTTAACAAGACTTTGTTCTTGACCACACTTAAACTAATTATAAATTCTAAATTTCCACTAACTTTCTTGTTTTCCCCTGTAATAGAAAAGTTTATTTCTCTCCTAGAGGTAAAATGATATGAACCACTGTCTGGTTGTCAATAAAACTTTCAATTCTCATCGAACCCTGATAGATATTAATTAATTTTTTGACGATTGCTAATCCTAAACCGCAACCTTCTTGAGAGAAAAATTCTTGGTGAAACTGTCGAAATGAACCAATTTCGTCTAATTGTTCGGCAGTCATGCCCTTACCTTCATTAATTACGAATAGATGGTAAGAGTTATCATCACTAACTTTACTCAAAATTTTCACCTGTTGCCCTTGAAGAGAGAATTTAAAGCCATTATTGACTAATTCTTTAACTATTTTGTGTAAATCATTTTCAGAGGTGTTAATGGATGCTTCTTCTATCTCTAGGACTAAATCTGATGATCTGTTAAATGTTTGGGCTTCTATTTTGGCAATGCTTTCAATAATAGTTTTTGTGAAACAATTATATTTTTTTTGTCGGACTTGCTCTAACTTTTCTGGATTACTAGTAAGAAATTCTAAATAGGTATAAAGAACAAATTTTTCACTAATTTGATGTAATCTTTGAGAAGAATCTAAAAGAGTTTTTGCCATGTCTTTAATTTCTTCAATGCTCATAGATTCAGCGTATTCATTCAGCAGTGAAGCCGACACCATCATGCCATTTAAGGGAGTATAAAGTTCGTGGGGCAAGGCTTTTTGTATCCGACTACTTAATTCGTCCATTTTTTCCTGTGCCTGTTTTTTCATTTTTTGATGTTTTGCGAGGCGTGTACTTACTGCTGTTAACAATTCATCGGGGGTGAAAGGTTTGGTTAAATAATCGTCTGCACCTAATTCCATTCCTTTACGAAAATCGGGGCGATCGGATTTTGCTGTTAGAAAAATAAAAGGAATATTCTCGGTTTTACTATCTTTTTTTAATTCCGTAAGAACCTGATAACCGTCTAAATTAGGCATCATTACATCGCACAAAATTAAGTCTGGTATTTCCTCTTTCGCTAGTTCGACTCCTTCCGCTCCATCTTCTGCCGTAATTGTATAAAAGTCTGATAAGTCTAGGATTTGTTTAATATTTCTAGCGATGTTTATTTCATCTTCAATGACTAAAATTTTTTCCATGACTAATAATTTTCTGTATGATTTTTACTGATAATTTT
This sequence comes from Cyanobacterium sp. Dongsha4, assembly GCF_036345015.1. Classification (NCBI taxonomy): domain Bacteria; kingdom Bacillati; phylum Cyanobacteriota; class Cyanophyceae; order Chroococcales; family Geminocystaceae; genus Cyanobacterium; species Cyanobacterium sp. DS4. Next base: position 2,964,681 of record NZ_CP084098.1, read on the forward strand.
ATTGTTTAGATAGTTTTCTCAAAGATTTTATAAATCAGTATTTTTTATAGCACCTTTTATTTTTAGCTTTTATATTTTTTACTTTTTTGATAATTATCTAAACATTACTTTGCTTAACAATTTTATTATAAGTTATTTGTTAATGGTATCATTCTTTATCTTAAATTATCATATTTTTACAAAATTATTTTATCTTTAATTATCCTTTTATATTTAGGTGCTAATATTCATTTTCAGATTGACACTTATGGATAAATACCTTAATCTTTTATTTCAACCATTTTGCATACTTACGTATATACTATTAATTTTTTAATTGTTGATTTTAAAGAGTAAGTATAATATGAAATATTCTTTTTTTAAGTTTAAAATATTGCTGATATAATAGAGTAAATTTATAAAATTTTCTTAACTTTGTTAGAAATATATAAAGTGACAAGTAAAAATTATTGTGGTTATTTTTTATTAATATTTGAAGCATTCAACAGAAATATTTAGCGTCCCTAAAAGATTGATAGATTGACTGTTGCATCGTTTACGAATTGTCAAAGATGTGTGGCACTTTTTTTTCGAGCTTTATTTCAATAATTCAAGAAAAAGGATGTTTAATAATACTGAACAAAAATCTATCAAAAAAAACTCTTATGATATAAAAGATATGATCGACTATCAACCTTTAACTGTCTCTTCAGAAACAAAACTATCGGCAGTTATTGCTTTAATGAGTGAATATAATAATCATTGTTCTCTACCTTCTGCTCATGGAGATGAATGTCAAAGATTTTCTCGTGGTAGTTGTGTTTTAGTGGTTGAAAAAAATAAAGTTAAGGGGATAATTACGGAAAGGGATTTAGTTCGATTAACGGTACAAAAAATTAACTTTAATCTGGTTTGTGCAAAAGAGGTAATGACTACTCAGGTGATAACTTTATCTGAGGACTCATTTACTGATATATTTGTTGCCTTATCTATTCTACGTCAAAATAAAATTCGTCATTTACCGATACTGAATGAAAATAAAGAGTTAGTGGGGATTGTAAACTCAGAAACTCTACGGCAGAGTTTAACCCCCAATGACTTATTAAAGGTGAAGTTAGTTAAGGAAATAATGGTTTTCCCGGTGGTAACGGCTTTTTTAGATTCTTCGGTGGAAGAGTTGGCAACTTTAATGAACTTTCATCAAATAAGTTGTGTGATTATTGTTGGCAATCAAGGGGTTAATTTACCGATGATTCCTTTGGGAATTGTGACGGAAAGAGATATTTTGCAATATAAGGCTTTAGGGCTTAATTTGTCGGAAACAAAGGCGAAAAAGGTGATGAGTAGTCCTGTTTTTTCTATCAGCCCTTCTGCGTCTTTATGGGAGTTGCAAAAACAAATGGAAACGAAAAAGGTTCGTCATTTAGTTTGTTGTAATAAAAAGGGGGAGTTGGTGGGAGTTGTTACTCAAACTTCTTTGTTGCGTTCTCTTGATCCCATCGAGATGACTAATGTGATAGAATTACTACACGATCGCATCCATAAATTAGAAAATCAATTAAAAGTTTTTACCCAATTTGTGAATCATGAACAGAGTTTAGAAAAAATAAAGTCAGTAAATATACTGATGATAGAAGATAGTATTACCACCGTGGAAATACTTAAAAGACGTTTGGGTTTAGAATCAGACTATAAGTTTGATGTGATTCACTATTCCACTCTCAGAGAAGGAAGAGATGCGATCGCAGTTTATGGCAGAAATTATTTTAATTTGGTGATATTAGATTTGAATTTGCCAGACAGTCAAGGATTGAATACCCTAGAAACATTTAAACAGAACTTCCCAGAAATTGCCACTATTGTTCTAACGGCTGAATATCAAAAAAAAGTTGCTTTAAATGCTATTAAAAAAGGAGCTCAAGACTATCTAATAAAATCTATCTTTTTAGGACAAAAAAATATTGAGCAGGATTGCTTTATTTTACCACTTTTAACAGCGATCGAAAGACAAGAAAAAGAAAACAAAATTGAAAAACAAAATATTGAAATTTACCTTGCTAATGAAAAGCTAAAACATTCATTAAATGAAAATAAACAAATCAAAAAAACCTTAGAAGACTTTAATTTATTATTAGATAATAGAGTTAAACAGAGAACTTCAACTCTTAGAAAAATAGTTGATAAACTCAATCAAGAAATTAAAGAAAGAAAACAAATTGAAAAGAATTTAACTTTAAGTGAAAATAAACTAGATAGAATTATTAATGATGCTTCTGATGGTATTTTAATTGTTGATTCAAAAGGTACTATTGTTTTTGCTAATGCCGAAGCCACAAGAATTTTACAAAAAGCAGATGAAAATATTATTGGGAATCAATTTGATATTCCGATTATTGATAACCAGCCTTTAGATTTAACATTAGTAGATAAAAATGGACAGCAATTATTTGAAGAAGTTAGGGTATCCTCCACTGAATGGGAAGGAGATTCAGCTAATTTAGTTATTTTAAGAAATATTAATGAACGTATAGAGTACGAAAAAAATCTTGCTGAAAATGAAGAAAAATTCCGTCAATTAGCAGAGAATATAGAGGAAGTTTTTTATATTTTTGATATTCAAGAAAATCAGTTAATTTATCTAAGTTCTGTTTTTAAGAAAATTTGGGGTTTATCAGAACAGAAAGTATTAGAAAATCCAGCAATATGGTTAAAATCTATTCACCCTCTGGATTACAAAAATTTAACTAACCATTGGCTAACAAATCCTGAATTAATTTATGACTATTATCGAGAAAATACAGAAGTTGAATATAGAATTATTAGACCTGATAAACAAATTCGTTGGATTAATCAAAAAAGTTTTATTGTCAAAAATAAACAAGGTTCAATTTATCGTATCGTAGGCATTTTGACTGATATTACCGAACGTCGTCAAACTCAAGAATATTTGCAACAGCTAAACCGAGAATTAAAAGATAAAGTTGATTTACATACTAAGGAGCTACTTGATTTTAAATCAGCTTTGGATCAATCAGCAATTGTTACAATTTCTGACCCTGATGGAAATATTACCTATGTTAATGACCAATTTTGCCAAATTTCTGGTTATTCCCAAGAAGAATTATTAGGAGAAAATCATCGAATTGTAAACTCTCACTATCATCCTGATGAATTTTGGCAAGAGTTTTGGATGACTATTTCTCAAGGTAATATTTGGCGTGGAGAAGTAAAAAATATTAAGAAAAATGGTGATTATTTTTGGGTTGATATGGTTGTTGTTCCCTTTTTTGATCACTATCAAACTATTTCCCAATATATTGCTATTCGTTATGATATTACAGCACGAAAAGAAGCTCAAGAAATTATTGAACGCAATTTAGCTACTTTTGATGTTGCCGCCGATGGTTTGGCAATTTTGGAGGGCGATCGCTATATATATATGAATAGAGTACATTTAGAAATGTTTGGTTATTCTGGTATGGAAGATTTACCCGAAAATAATTGGCGTTGTCTTTATGAAACTGATCAAGTTAATCTTATTGAAACACAGATTTTCCCTCTATTAATGGTAAATAAAAAATGGACAGGAGAAGCGATCGCAAAAAGGAAAGACGGTACAACTTTTCCTGAAGAATTATCTTTAACTCTTACTGATAAAGGATACTTAATTTGTGTTTGCCGTGATATTACCCAAAGGAAAAAATCAGAAAAACAATTAAGGGAAGCATTAGCCAAAGCCGAAGAAGTCAACGAATTGAAATCTCGACTAATTACCCTTACTAGCCATGAATTTCGTACTCCCTTAACAGTTATAGCCTCTTCTGTGGGGATTTTAAAGAGTTTTGGACATAAACTTTCCCCTGAACAACAAGCAGAACACTTTAATACTATAGAAACTTATATTCAACATACCACTCAGTTACTCGACGATATATTATTAATTAATCGTTCAGAAGCAAAACAATTACACTATCAACCCCAACAAATAAATATTAGGGATTTTTGTCTAAATCTAGTCAATCATTTACAAAATACCTATGGTGAATATCAAATCATATTTGAAATAAATAACGAATCATCCCTCAAAGAAGAGCAATATAATAGACTTTTAGATCCTAAATTATTAACTCAAATTTTGACGAATCTTGTATCTAACAGTGTCAAATACTCTGCTGTTAATAGTCGTATCGATGTTTTACTAACTGTAGAGGCTAAAAATATCATCTTGCAGGTTAAAGATAGGGGTATTGGTATTTCTGTCAATGACCAAAAATACTTGTTTGATACTTTTTATCGTGGAGATAATGTGGGCAATATTCAAGGCACGGGATTAGGACTCCCTATTGTTAAGGAATGTGTTAACCTTTGCAAAGGTACTATTACTTTTACAAGTGTTATCAATCAGGGAACAACTTTTTCTATTAATATACCTTGTTAACTTGAGTTCGGGATAAATTTTCCTAAGTACAGGACAAAAATTTTAAACAGTCAATAAGTTGAAAACTACTATCCATTTTATCTCAAATACTCTTTACCTATTTTATTATTCATATTAATCTGCTAAACGGTCAAATCTACCTCAAGTAAATGGGTCTTATGATACCATGTCACAAATATTATATTTTTAAAATTATAAAAAAAGTCGATCAATGAGTAGTTTTTTGATCCGTCAATGGTTATCTTTGCTCCCGTTTAAACTTTTATCTTTATTTTTTGCTTCTTATTTTTCTATATTATTAATAGGGTTTTGGAATGCTCCCATTTTTTCTCAGGATGCACCAGAAATTAGAGCAGTTTGGCTAACTACCAGTGATACTGATACACTACTTGACCGTCCAAAAATGAAAGAGGCGATCGCATCTTTGGCTTCCCTTCATTTTAATACTATCTATCCTGTGGTGTGGAATTCGGGTTATGCCCTTTATCCGAGCAAAGTGGCACAAGAGGCAAAGATACAACCATTTGTACATAAAGGATTACAAGGACAAGAACCATTAGGGGAGTTGATAGAAGAAGCCCATAAACATAAGATGTTAGTTTTACCTTGGTTTGAGTTTGGTTTTATGGCACCTCCTTCTTCAGAATTAGCCTTAAAACATCCTAATTGGTTAACCAAAGCCCAAGATGGCACTCAAACAACCTATAGTGCCGCCGGGGAGGTTGTGTGGCTTAATCCCTTTCATCCAGAAGTACAAAAATTCATTACTGCTTTAGTTATGGAAGTGGTGAATAATTATGATATTGACGGTATTCAATTCGATGATCATTTGTGTTTACCTGTGCAGTTAGGTTATGATGCTTATACTGTAAATCTTTACAAGCAAGAGACGGGTTTAGAACCTCCTAAGAATTATAAAGACGCAGATTGGATGCGCTGGCGAGCTAATAAATTAACGGAATTTGTCGCACAACTTAACCAAACAATTAAAGCCCAAAACCCGAATAAAATTTTGTCTATTTCTCCAAATCCTTACCACACCGCTTATAATTCTTTTCTACAAGATTGGTTAGACTGGGTGAGAAAAAACTTAATTGATGAGTTAATTATTCAAGTATATCGCTCTGATTTTGCTGTTTTTCAAAAGGAAATTAGTCGTCCAGAAATCAAGGAAGCAAAAGAGAAAATCCCCGTTGGTATTGCTATTTTAACAGGATTACCTAACCGTATTACACCCATCGAGTTTGTCAGGGAAAAAGCCTTAGCCGTTCGACAGCAAAGACTGGGAATTGCTTTCTTTTTCTATGGTAGTATGTGGAATACAAGCCCAGAATTAAAGAGCGATCGCAAATCTAGTTTTCAATCTCTGTTTCCTTATCAATCCCGTCGCATTGTAACGGTAAATCCGAATACTCCTATTATTACTCCCACTAATTCTGTTACTCCTGTCACTTCTACTAAACCTGTTACTCCTATAACTCCTTCTAATCCCATTACACCCGTCACTTCTACCAATAATGTTGTTAATCCTACTAATAAGGTGACTCCAACTAATGTCCCTATTATTGATTCAAGTATTGATCCAACTAATGTAACCAGTGAACCAATTCCCATAGATGAATTTTTAGAGTTTTCCCCATAAAAAAGGTGGGCATTACCCACCCTATAATTAATTACACGTCTAACTCTGTCAGGTTTAATCTCGGTCCGTGTGTCTCAATGAACTCTCTGCGTGGTGCAACGCGATCGCCCATCAAAACAGTAAAGATGCGATCGGCTTCGGCTGCGTCTTCAATCTCAACTCGTTTCATCATACGGGTTTCAGGATTCATAGTAGTATCCCAAAGTTGTTCGGGCATCATCTCCCCTAAACCTTTAAACCGTTGGATATTATAGTTAGCATTGGCAGGAAGTTCAGCTATTTTCTGCTGTAATTCTCGATCGCTATAGCAATAGAAATGATTTTTACCCCTTTCCAATTTATAGAGAGGAGGACAAGCAATATAGATGTAGCCTTGCTCTACCAATTCCCGTTGATAACGATAGAAGAATGTTAACAAAAGAGTACGGATGTGTGCGCCATCTACATCAGCGTCCGTCATGATTACAATATGATGATAACGTAGTTGACTCGCATCAAATTCATCCCCTTTAATACCCAATCCTAAAGCGGTAATTAAGGATTGAATCTCGTTATTTTTGTAAATCTTCGCATCATCGGTTTTTTCGATATTCAGGATTTTACCCCTTAAAGGCAGTATAGCTTGGAAGCGGCGATCGCGCCCTTGTTTAGCACTATTATGAACGAAAATACCACTAGCGAGGGCGAAATTATGGGTATGAGGCACTTCTATATCATAAACATCAAAAGTTTCTGTAACCGATTCAATTTTGACAACCCGATGATTATAGTTAGCCACTGCTTCTAAAACTTCGCTTTGATTACCATTGAAGAAGCGATCACAAAATGTCTCAAATTTCAATAAAGACTTATCCTTCGTTTGTAAACGATACTGACGATAAGCATCCAAATCGACACAACCGCAATCAATTTCGATTTGTTTTAGTGCCGATAAAGTTTTATTGTAATAGGTTTTAGCTAAGGCTTGACGGCGTTTTTCTCGAAACTCAGGAGTCCATTGTTTACTTGTAGTTTCCCGTCTCCATGCTAATAATTCCTCATTTTTCCACTGTTTTTGTGCCACAATGGACAATTCTTGACGAGCGGAGGGATTATCACGATAATATTCTTTTACCCTGTCACTTTGAGCTTTACGATTAGATTCTTGACTCCAATACTCTTGTTGTGCCAAGTATAACTGTTCAGCATTTTGTTGACGATAATCCTCATTACTGTTGTAAAAATCTTGCCACTGAGTCATCATATAGGCTTTATACTCAGGATTCTCCCATTGTGCCTTAGCTTGAGAAGATAACATTTGACGAGTATCCTCTTGTTTCATTCTCTCACTCATCATCTGACGAAAATCATCAGTTTGTCTTATCTGAGAACATTTTTCTTTCACATCAGGACGATGTAGAGTATGCTCTAAATGATTACGATGTAAAGCTAAATGCTCTTCTGCATTTAAACGGATTAAATTAGTGGGATTATTATTTCTTTTGTTAAAATCTACATGATGACAATGTTCTCCATCACCTTTTTTGTACACACCCTGCCAACGATTGTACCAGTCAGCAACTAAATGAGTAAATAACCATGAATCAGAACGAGGATTCCACACCATTTCATAACCATCAATGGTAATACCCTTTTCTTTGGTAGAAGAAATTTTCCGATATAAAGGCATCAAAGAATCATCCGCAGTTAAAAATTGAGCCTGTTTATAGCTACCATCTCGTAACATAAAACGATGATCAGGAGTACAAATAATTTCCTCGCCATTGTCTAAAGTAACTTTGATAACTTGGGCATTATGTTTCGTTATACGGGGATGAATAATTTTTTCTACCCCTACAGTGCAATCATGACGGATAGTATAACAGAAATGCTCTTTTCCTTCTGCTTGTTCTTTCACTAACTCTTTAAAGGAGATATGCCTTCCGTCAACCAAAGCTATCCTTGTATCCCCATGAAAACATCCCCCTGCACTATCACCTTCCACGAGGAAAATCTCGGATTCTGCTGGATCACGGGAGCTACAATCTGCTAACTTACCCGGTAGGGGTGAAGACTCTAACACCGATTTACGTCTCACCAATTCCCTTGCACGTCTTGCGGCTTCGGCGGCTTTAAAGGCTTGAATCGCTTTTTCAATGATACTATCAGCAACATGAGGATTAAACTCTAAATACTCGTTTAAGGCTTCTCCCACCAAAGAATCGACAATACCCCTTACTTCTGAGTTGCCTAATTTTGTCTTGGTTTGCCCCTCAAATTCAGGATCGGGTACTTTCACAGAGATAACCGCCGTTAAACCTTCCCTGACGTTTTCTCCCCCTAAATTAGAATCATTTTCCTTGATTTTATTTCTTTTTCGTCCAATATTGTTTAAAGTACGAGTTAAAACAGTTTTTAAACCTTCTAAATGTGTACCGCCATCAATAGTACGAATATTGTTCGCAAAGCCTAAAATAGTATCGCTATAGGCATCAATACACCATTGTAAAGCCACTTCTACCTGCACCCCATTTTTATCTCCAGAGGTGTAGATAATATCTTGGTGTAAAACTTCTTTTTCCCTCGTCATGTAGGCAACGTATTCTTTAATACCTCCTTCATAACAATAGGTTTCCTCTCGATTAGGAGTAATACGGCGATCGCAGAAAGTAATTTTCACCCCTGCATTCAAATAAGCTAATTCTCTTAAACGATTAGATAAAAGATTGTAGTCAAATTCGGTAGTTTCCGTAAAAATTTGATTATCGGGCAAAAAAGATACAGAAGTACCTGTAGAATGACCTGTATCATTATCTTTTGTTTCTAAATCAGTAAGAGGTTTTCCTCTCTCATAACGTTGGGTATGGACTTTATCACTACGCCATACTGTCACTTGCACCCATTCAGAAAGGGCATTAACCACGGAAATACCAACACCGTGTAAACCCCCAGAGACTTTATAACCACCGCCTCCGAATTTACCCCCTGCGTGAAGTACGGTCATAACTGTTTCTAATGCTGATTTTTTGGTGCGAGGGTGAATATCTGTGGGGATACCTCTACCGTCATCAGTTACACTGACTGAACCATCCGCATTCAAATCTATTTCAATATGAGTACAATAACCTGCTAAGGCTTCGTCAATAGAGTTATCAACTACTTCATATACTAGGTGATGTAAGCCCCTAGGTCCTGTTGAACCAATATACATCCCCGGACGTTTCCTAACTGGCTCTAACCCTTCTAGGACTTGTATCTGTTCAGCATCGTAATTACTTGAGTTACTTGTCTGATTGGTTGTACTCATCTAATATTCTACTCCAAATCAAGGAAATTAATTAACTTATACCTTGAATGACTTTTTTGTCAAAAACTAAGTTTCATTACAGTTTAGCATTATTTTAAGCCTATTTCCAAGAATATTTTTCATGGGGTGCAATTGACTTTGAATTTTATTAATTTAAACGAATTGTATGAGAAATTTGAGATAAAATGATATGTAACCTGAGTTCGAGATAAATTTTCGTCATTAACTCATAGATGAAAAGGGCAAGGGGCAAAGGTAAATAGTTGATAATTAAAAGGTGACAGGTTTCAGGTTTCAGGTTTCAGGTTTCAGGTGTTAGATGTTAGAAAATTTCCGAATTTTTAATTCTCCCTACTCCCTACTCCCCACTCCCCTACTTTTATAAAACCCCTAACTCCTAACTCATTTCCCCCCAATCCCTTAACAACTTGATACCTACTCGATATTATTAAACTGAACTGGGGTTATGTACTTAAAAAACTCCCATGTCATGTTTAAAAGTAAACTAGACCAAATCCTAGAAAATAAGCGTTTTCAACTAGAATCAAGGAGAAAGTATTTGTTAGAGAAAACCTAGCACTAGTTGGATAATTATGGTTCGGTATTATGGACAATTGAAGATTAATTTAGACAAATCATTATCTTTGTTCCCTTTATTGATTAATGATTTACAAATGTTTTTACATAAATTAGTCTCTGACACTTATATGAATTCTAATTCAAGACTAATATTTTTTGATAAATTTTTGTATGATTGCCAATGTGCAATTTTCTATCAGCTTTTCTTCTGGTAATATAAGGGTAACTGGACCATTCCCACACCTTCCAAAACAATATTTAGTGGTAAATTCCACCGTATTGTTAGCATTTTCCTTGATATATTTGATTAAATGATTTGCTCCATCTCGACGACAAGACTTCCCGTTACAAATAACTATAAGTCTATTTTTCTTATTCATCATTAGTTTTTTGTGCTGAAATTTCTTTGACTACATTAGGAAAATCTATTAATTTTTCATCAAGCAAATCTAGTTCCATGTTGATAATATTATCAATTAAAGTTTGAGCATAGTTTAATAAGATTGGATAATTATATTTTATGGCTTCCTTTTCTAAATTTTGAGCAAATTTACGAATGTGAGATGTTATTTTTGTTTGTTGTATTGTTTCCCATTCCTTTATATATTCAGATTGTAATTTTTGGATTAGTTTATCGATTGCTTCTTGTATATCTTCTATTTTTTCTGTTTTTTTAGTCCAAAATTTATTAATTTTTGAAGGAGATAAATTATCATCGTATAATAATACTTTTTTGAGTTCTTTTACTAATTCTTGTCTTTGAATTGGTTTCAATAAAAATCCTTGGACAAATTGTGATAAATTAAGTGTTTCTTGATAATTTATGGAAGCGGTAATTACTACAATTGGAATATTTTTTATTTTTTTATTTTCTCTAATTATTTTGATTACTTCTTCTCCATCCATTTTTGGCATTTTTATGTCTAATAAAATTAAATCTAAATCATATTTAATTGCCAGTGCGATCGCATCTTTACCATTTTTAGCCGTTAAAATTTGGTGAGAAGTTCCTTCAAAATAAGCCTTAATTAAATTAAGATTAGAGTCAATATCGTCCACTACTAAAATTCTGCTAGGATGAAATTGATCTAAATTATTATCTACCATTAAAAAATCGTCATTGGGAGCGACAGTTGTACAAGCAACAACGGGAAAATCAACAATAAATTTACTGCCAACATTCGGTTCACTTTCTACTGTTATCGTACCATTAAGCATATTGACTAATTTTTTCGTGATAGTCAAACCTAGTCCTGTACCACCGTATTTACGGGTGCTTTGTCCATCCTGTTGAGTAAAAGATTCAAAAATGCGATCGCACTGTGTTTTATCTATACCTATTCCCGTATCTTTTATTTCTAAACGAAAACCACAATTACGAAAAGAATTATCATTAATACCAAGGTTTTGGTCAGCAAAAATTTTCACAAAACCCCTATCTGTAAACTTAATAGCATTACCCACTAAATTAAACAAAATTTGTCTTAATCTGACTTCATCAAAAACAACAATATCAGGACAATTTTCACTAATTAATAACTGTAAATTTAACTTTTTTTCCTCTGCTTTTAAGGTAAAAATATTAACAATATCTTCTAATAATAATTTTAAATGAACTGGCTCATATTCTAAAGTCATTTTTCCCGCTTCAATCTTAGATAAATCTAAAATATCATTGATTAAAGATAGCAATGTTTGGCCACTGGTAATGATGGAATTAAGATAACTTTTCCCCGTCGAATCTAATACTAACTCCTGCAACAAGTCAGAAAAACCTAGAATTGCATTCATGGGGGTGCGAATCTCATGACTCATATTTGCCAGAAACTCACTTTTAGCTAAATTTGCCATTTCTGCCGTTTCCTTTGCCATTGCTAACTCTTGAGATTGTCTTTTCACCTCTCCAAAAAGTTTTGCTTGTTCAATCGCTATACCCAATTGACTAACTATCTGTTTTAATAAATAAATTTGCCGAGACTGCCACGAAAAAGAATGATGAAAATAACTACCTAATAAACCCCATAATTTATCACCGCAAAAAATAGGTACAACACATAAAGATTTTATTTTAAAATATTGATAAATTTCTCGATGACAGAGAGATAAATTTTCTTGGTCAATATCATTAATGGTGAAAATTTCCCCATAACGGTATCTTCCCCCCTGATTATCTTGAATATAAGTATCATTCCAATATCTTTTATTACTTGCAATCAAAGAAATATTATTATTATTTGCACTTTCAGAAACAAATTCCCCCCCCCAATCTTCATTAAATTGATAAACAGCAACATGATCACAATTTAATAAATTTCTTACTTCCGCAGTGGTTGTATCGCAAATTACCTGAAAATCAATACTTTCCCTCATTTTTCGCATAATTGAATTAACTGCCCTTTGTAATAATGCGTTTTCTCTTAGGGCAATTTCTCTTTGTTTTTCTATAGTTACATCAATAACAATGCCATTCCAAATAATTCCTTGATTGCCTAATTTTTGGGGAGAAGAATTAATGCGAATATACTTATGTTTTCCACTAGGAGTAATTATTTGACAATCAAAATTAAAAGAAGTGTAATATTTACGGGATAGGGTAATAACTTGATTTAATTCATTAATTTCTCTAGGATCAACTAAAGAAAAAATTTTTTTTGCATTATTTAAAACATCTTCCACGCTAAACTCAAAAATATCTTCCACTGCCTGACTAACAAAAGTGAAAAAATATTTATCTTGGGAATTATAAGTTAATTGAAATACCATCCCCGGAATTAAACTGGTGATTTGAGTTAACTGATTTTCATGACCCCAAAAATCTCCATTAATACTTAAGTTTTGAGAGCTAAGATATTGATAATGTTCACAATAGGATTTTAAAGCACTTATAATCTTATTTTCTAGGATTTGAAAGTTAATTTTTTTTAAATCTATATAATCAAAAATAGTTTCGTTATTTAATAATTTTTGTCTAAAATTTTCGCTTATTTCTCCGTCAAATAAAATTATAAACTTTACAAAAAGACTATTTATTTTTTTTCTAATTTTGTGCAAAAATACCTTAGATATTTTGTCATTCTTATCATTTTCATTGATTACAACAAAAACTAATGGAATATGATGTTGAGTAGATATGTCATCATTATAGTTTAATAAATAACAATTTTTTTCCTGAAAAGTTATATTGTCACAGTAATCTTTTATTTGTAAAAATATTTGACTATAATCCCCTATATATAATACATACCAATCTTTTTTATTATTACTTACAAGTCCTTTATCTTCTGAATCTAACATTATTTATATACTAAATTCTCTCAATGGAAAAATTATTTATTATGGGGATATATTATTTTTTACTTTCTCAGATTGTAATTCATTTTTGAAGATAATTCTCAGAAACAAAATAAAACTTAATAGAAGCTGGGTTCTGATTTAGGAGTTAAACTTAACGGATATTGATTGAAAAGTATTGTAATTAGCGAGGTTATTAAAAGATTTTACTAATAAAAATTATTTTTCTCTTTTGCTATTATTTGATCATGAATTTTTATGAATAACAGGCAGGATGATTTTATTTGAGAATAAAAGGTTTTTCTTGCCAATCTACAGACCAATTTTTTTCATTCAAATACTTTAATAAAACCATCGTTAATTCTATATTTCGACAAAACCAATATTGATTTTCCGTTTTATCATCCATGAATGTAACTTGATACTGATAAGCATGGGATAAAGTTCGTAAGAGTCCGGGATATTTTTGTAGTTCTCTTTCTATTTCTGTTTGAGAATAGGTAATAAGGGGATTTTTTTGAAAATGAGAGGGAATATTAACTCTTCTGGGAGAAGATAAGGGGAATGTTTTTTTCTGAGGGATAATGACTTTTTTATTCGGTTTACGAGGAGGAAAAGGGAACATTTAAAGAAATATATTAAAAAATTTTGTTATATAAATAAAGGGGGATATTAATATTATTAACCTCACTTAGGTTTAAGAATATCGGGTAGGTGTCAAGTTGTTGGGGGATTGGGGGGAAATGAGTTAGGAGTTAGGGGTTTTATAAAAGTAGGGGAGTGGGGAGTAGGGAGTAGGGAGAATTAAAAATTCGGAAATTTTCTAACATCTAACACCTGAAGCCTGAAACCTGAAACCTGTCACCTTTTAATTATCAACTATTTACCTTTGCCCCTTGCTCTTTACTCTTTTTATTATTACTCATAGATGAAAATTTATCTCGAACTCAGGTTATTATTAGTAAATTTTGAATTTCTCATTGATGCCTAATTCCTAATTTTATATCCCCAAGTAATCACTATTTTCTTGATTTTAAATCAATAATTAAATGGTTTATATCTTAAGCGGCAAAAGATTTTCCACAACCACAGGTTTGAGTTGCATTGGGATTTGTGAATTGGAAACCTCCACCTATCATGGCATCACTATAGTCCAACATTAAACCATACAAATATAATAAACTTTTGCGATCGCAAATTATTTTAAAACCATCGTAATCAAAAATATCATCATGTTCAGTAACATTATTAATGTTCTCAAAATCCATCATATAAGACATCCCTGAGCAACCCCCCTGCCTAACACCCACTCGTAAACAAAGGTCTTGATTTCCTTGTTGCTCTTTTAAGGTTAACAGATGTTTGAGGGCTTTTTCGGAAATTTGAATGCCTTTTTCTGAACCAGTAACTGCTTGTGTCATTATTATTTCAGGATAAAAAGTTTACTCTCTCTATTTTATACTTTACCAAAAATCTGTGGGTCTAAAGCCTTTATCATAATCTCGATTTGGTTGTGGGAGAATGTCAAAGTCTGTTAAAATAAATGTAAAGAAATCTTACAGAGACAGATGGGTTATTCCTACAGGTTTCCTTAAGATTAAACGACAACAAACATCTGACCGACAACTATCACACTTCATCGTAGTAGTATTGTCGGTTTTTTTTCTTTAGAAACCAACATCCAGACAAGGATTTAACCAACGGGAAATTTGTTGATGGAGGTTATATAAATCTCTGGAAAAATTGTCTTGAAACCACTGTGAAATTCCTGCGATAGGAGAGAATAATTGTCCGCCCATTTCCCAATCAATATCTTGCCCTAAAGGGGTGAGGTGATTTCCTGACAGTTGCAAAGCTGTAATCATATTAGGATGTAGTTGTTTTAAAATAGGATGAAGTTCGAGAGTTTGATCAATGGTATCATCACTAAATTTAATTAATAAATTACGTCTAATGTGATAGTTTTCTTGGATAATTGTATTTGTTTCTATGGGAGTAGGGGTAAAGTCTATGTCTAAATTTGCTTCTAACTGTAAATAGTTTTTTATATTATCTTGTAAATAAGGAATTATATTTTCTGCAAAAGGAATGGCTTTTTTAAAGGGATAGTTATTAAAAGAAATAAGTATATTTCCTGCTCTTTCTACTTTTAATAAGCTACCGATTAGAAGATGTAATTTACACCCCATGCTATGACCTAAACCATAAATGGGTAAGTAGTTTATATCAATACCTTGTTTGTATTCCAAACGATATAAAATATTTTCTAGGCGATTTTGAACATTAACTGCGATCGCTTTATGATCAAGAGTATTAAGAAAAGAGGTTGCAATAATAATATATCCCTGACGAGCTAATTTTTCCAGTAACCATCTATAGGTAATATGGGGTGCAGTTGCGACAAATGCTCCTCCTAAAAAGTGAATGATGCCTAAAGGATGAGGAGGTGTTAAAACCCAACTACCTGAAAATTCTTGCCACTCCATACCATTAAATTATTTGTTTTTTAATAATTATAAATTATTTCCGAACTCGTAACTCCGAACTTCTAACTCAAGCAAATCTATGTATCCTAAGACTGCTATAATAATAGGTTTGTGTAAGTTTACTTTCCTAAGTATGGGAAAATAGTTTATAAATATTTGTTATATAAAATAGCTTATTATTATGCGAACTCATTATTGTGGCGAATTAAGGTTAGAACATCTTGATAAAATTGTAACTCTTTATGGTTGGGTCGATCGCCGTCGGGATCATGGCGGAGTTATTTTTATTGATCTGCGCGATCGCACTGGCGTAGTACAAATAGTCAGTGATCCGCAACGCACTCCTGAATCCTACAAAAATGCAGATAGTTTAAGAAATGAATATGTAGTCAGAATCACAGGACAAATTTTTCAACGCCCTCCCGAATCTTTGAATCCGAAATTACCTACGGGGGAAATCGAGATTTATGCCACAGAAATTGAAATTCTCAACGGTGTTAATAAGCAATTACCTTTTCAAATTGCCACAGTGGAGGAAGAAAATATAAGGGAAGATTTAAGATTAAAATATCGTTATTTGGACTTGAGGCGCGAGAAAATGAGTCGTAACCTCAGCCTCCGTCATCAGGTAGTCAAAGCCATGCGTCGTTACCTCGAAGATGATTACAATTTTATAGAGGTAGAAACCCCTGTGTTGACTCGCTCTACTCCTGAAGGGGCTAGAGATTATCTTGTACCTTCTAGGGTAAATGAAGGACAATGGTATGCCTTACCCCAATCTCCTCAGTTGTTCAAACAATTACTTATGGTAGCAGGATGCGATCGCTATTATCAAATTGCTCGTTGTTTCCGTGATGAGGATTTAAGGGCGGATAGACAACCTGAATTTACTCAGCTTGATATGGAAATGAGTTTCATGAGCGAAGATGAAATAATTGAGCTGAACGAGGGTTTAATCTGTCATATCTTCAAAACTGTCAAAAATATTGATTTACCCCGCCCCTTCCCTCGTCTAACCTACGCAGAATCAATGAATCGTTATGGGTGCGATCGACCCGATACCCGTTTTGGTTTAGAATTAGTAGATGTATCCGAAATCGTCAAAGATTCAGGCTTTAAAGTATTCTCAGGGGCAATTAAAAGCGGTGGTATCGTCAAAGTTTTACCCATCCCCGAAGGCAACGACAAAATATCAAACGTCAGAATCAAACCCGGTGGAGACTTGTTTAATGAAGCAACTATTGCCGGGGCAAAAGGTATCGCTTATATTCGAGTCAGAGAAAACGGTGAAATCGATACCATAGGTGCAATCAAAGATAACCTATCAGAAGAACAAAAACAGACATTATTAGAGAAAACAGGAGCAAAAGCGGGACATTTACTCTTATTTGGAGCAGGAGACACCGAAACTGTCAATAAATCTCTCGATAGACTTCGTTTAGCCATTGGGAAAGAATTAGGCTTAATCGATGAAAATAAACTCAACTTTGTTTGGATTACCGAATTTCCTATGTTTGAATGGAATGCGGATGAAAAACGTTTAGAAGCCTTACACCATCCTTTCACTGCACCCAATCCAGAGGATTTAGACGACTTATCCAAAGCTAGGGCATTAGCCTATGACTTAGTATTAAACGGTATCGAAATCGGCGGAGGTAGCTTAAGAATTTATCAAAGAGAAGTGCAAGAAAAAGTATTTGCTACCATAGGCTTATCTGAGGAGGAAGCAAAAGAAAAATTCGGCTTTTTACTCGAAGCCTTTGAGTATGGCACTCCCCCTCACGGCGGTATTGCTTACGGCTTAGACAGATTAGTGATGTTAATGGCGCAGGAAAATTCTATTAGAGACGTAATCGCTTTCCCGAAAACCCAACAGGCTAGTTGTCTGTTAACAGAAGCCCCCGCAGAAGTGGATAAAAAACAACTCAAAGAGTTGCACATTAGTTCAACAGTTAAGTCTAAAGCAAATTAAAAGTCTTAGGGTGGGCAGTAATTGAGTTCGGAGTTCAGGGTTAGGAATTCAGTGTTAAAATAATTAGGAGTTGATTTTTTCAGTGATTTACTAATTTTAATACTGAGGATAAATCGGTAAACGAAATATTAGGTTTATCCAAATATTTATCTCTTAGTTCTACAGTTTGATAAAATCGTTCTTAATTAAAACTACTATAATTTATCTTGAGGTAGTTGATTTATTTGGGATAAAACTTGTTGCCGAAGATTAATTATACTGTCCATTATTATCTCCTAATTTGCACTTTATTGTATTGTATTTATCCTAGTCTATTCTAATGAATCTCATTCTAAGGATATATTATTGGTTATCATATTCTTTAAGTTGTATCACTTCTCGCAAATGAGTTTCTTCGACCTAAGAATTTTGCAACAATCGTCCATCAAATAGAGAAACAATGGTAAACACAGAAACTATCAACCCAAAGAAACCAGATTGGTTAAGAGTAAAAGCTCCTCAAATTCAGAGAGTAGGCACAGTTAAAGACATATTGAGAGACTTAGAATTAAACACCGTCTGTGAAGAAGCATCCTGCCCTAATATAGGAGAATGCTTTAATGCGGGTACTGCTACATTCTTAATTATGGGTCCAGCTTGTACCCGTGCTTGTCCTTATTGTGACATAGATTTTGACAAAACTCCTAGGGGATTAGATGAAACTGAGCCGTTACGATTGGCAGAAGCGGTAAAACGTTTAAAATTAAATCATGTGGTAATTACTTCGGTGAATAGGGATGATTTACCCGATGGTGGTGCATCTCAGTTTGTGGCTTGTATTGAAGAAACCCGTAACATTTCACCCAATACCACTATTGAAGTGTTAATTCCCGATTTATGTGGCAATTGGGATGCTTTAGCTACTATTTTAAAAGCTCAACCTGAAGTGTTAAACCACAATACGGAAACTGTGCCTAGATTATATCGTAAAGTACGCCCCCAAGGAGAGTATGTGCGATCGCTTCTTTTGTTGGAAAAAACTAGAGAATTATCCCCGAAAACCTATACAAAATCAGGGATTATGGTAGGCTTAGGAGAAACTGATGAGGAAGTAAAGCAGGTAATGTTCAACTTACGTAAAGTTGACTGCGATATTATCACCATTGGGCAGTACTTACAACCTTCTTCTAATCATTTAGCTGTCAAAGAATTTATTACTCCTGAACAATTTAAGGCATGGCAAGAATACGGAGAAAGTATCGGCTTTTTACAAGTGGTTTCTACCCCTTTAACTAGAAGTTCATATCATGCAGGAGAAGTAAGAAGATTAATGCAAAAATACCCTCGTTTTTAAGATATGTTTCAGGTGGCAGAGTTGAGGTTAACCTGAGTTCGACATAAAATTTTCAGTGAGGGTAAGTTGTCAGATGTCAGGTGTTAGGTTAAAGAATTGACAAAAAAAATATATTAATTGATTTTCCTGTTTTCAATTCTTGGATAAAATAATATAATCTTATGAAAATTAAACCTGCTACCTATTACCTGATGCCTGAAACCTACCTCAGTCGGATATTCTTGCATAGAGCAGAGAGTTAGGGGAAGAATTATAGAGTTTTTTTCTTAGGTTCTTCCGAATCCTGATGATAATAAGAATAGTTGTAATAGTAATAATAATTATTTTTGTCTGTAGTGAAACAATTGGGAATTAGACCTAATATATTAACTTCAGCTAATTCCAAGGATTCTTTGGTAATTGATAACAGAGAAGTATTCACTTTTCCTTGTCTAACTACTAGCAACATTCCATCGCTCATTCGCGCCAAAATTTGAGCATCGGCGGCGACGCTTACAGGGGGGGCATCAAGAATAATTAGATCATATTTTTGTCTGAATTCTTGAATTAAATAAGCCATTTGAGGTGAACCAATCAAGGCAACAGGATTATTTTTATTATTCCCTGCAAATAAAACGTCAAGGTTTTCTTGTTCTTTAATAATATACTGGGAAAAGTTGGATGGTTCATCTGTGCTTAATAAATCACCTAAACCTTTTTGCTCACCTTTTTCTGTCCATATTTTTTTCTGCCCTGGTTTACGTAAATCTGCCTCAATAAGTAAAACTCGATTGCCTAACCCTGAAGCTGCGATCGCCATATTTGCGGCAATAGTTGATTTTCCTTCTGCTGTGACGGAACTAGAAATAGTTACAACTTTAAGATTATTTTTAGGGCTACCATCTTGAATACCGATAAATTTAATGGCAGTACAAAGGGTACGGAATGATTCACTGATGGGGGAAGAAGGATGATCTCTTACAGGAAGATCACTGGTGATATTCTGCTTAATACTTTTACTTTTTCTGAAAAAATTGGGGATAGTTGCTAAGATGGGTCGATCGAAGTATTCTTTTATTTGTTCTACATCTCTAACGCCTTTATCTAGTTGTTCTAATAGATAAGCAACCAGTGAACCCATCAAAATTCCTGCTAAAAAACCTTGTATTAAGTAAGTATTTTTCCTTTCAATGGCTGGTGTGGTGGGAATTTTCGCCAATTCAACAAAACGGACGTTACCTTGAGTATTATTGAGAGCAATTTGGGAATCTTGATAATTTTTGATGAGACTTTGCAGTATTTCGTCTTTTGTCGTTAATTCTCTTTGTAACTGTTTTTGTTCAAATTCGAGAGATGGTAATGTATCGACTCTTTCTCTATAGGTATTGATTAAATCATTCAGTGAATCTAATTGAGCTTCTAGGCTTTTAATATTTCTTTCGGTTTCTGCGTATTGTACTAATAGTTGACTTTGAGAAGCTCCGGGTTGATATATATTATTTTCGTTTATATCTTGTTGAGTAACATTATTTTGGGGAGAAACATTTTTTAAATATTTTTCTAATTGTTCTTCTAAAATTTGTTTTTCCTTTTCCAGTCTGCTTACTTCAGGATGGCGATCGCCAAATCTTAACTTTTCTTGCTCAATTTTAGTTTCAATTCCTTCTAACTGTTGAATAAGAGAACTAACAATCGGAGATTCATTGATAAAGCTAGAAGTAACCGCCGTATCGGAATCAATTTGAAATAGTTTTCTTAAATCATCCCTACGAGATTTTTGTGCCGCCAACTGAGCTTTAGTTTCAGCTATTTGGGCATCTAATTCGCTGAGAATTTCTGTGGTTGAACTAGCTTCAGCATTAATATCAAGAATACGATTATTTTGCTTAAAATCCTTAATTTTTTCGGCTGTTGCTTCTAATGATTCCTGAGTTTGAGGTATTTGTTGTTGTAAAAACTGGGCTAACTCTCTTGTTTGAGTTTGTTCTAACTCTTTATCCAGTTTTACATAATTTTCAATCCAAGCGTTAACTATGGCGGCGGCTTTTTCAGGATCTTGATCGGTAAAGGATAATTGGATAACGTCAGTATTCTGGGGATTGGTAGCAACTAGGTTTTGTAGTAAATTCTGATTATTAACTTCTGTTCCTAACTGTAAATCGTTCCGTACTTGTTCAGCAAACGAGTCCGACTTCATTAAAACAAGATCATTGGTCAAGTTTTTTTCTTCTGAAAGTCCTAATTCGCTAGTAAGACTAGGAGTGCTAGATTGAAAAACTATTGTTCCATTTGCTCGATATAAAGGAACGGCTTTTCGAGATCTTTCCCATCCCATAATGATAAAAACCACTGCAAAAACTAAGGAAGCGGGAAGCCACCTTTTTTGTATTATTTTCAGATAAGCTATTAGTTCTTCCATGGAAAATGAAAATTATTTATTAAAAACTATGAAACATATAATAATAAAAATACTTTTTATTCAGAAAAACCCACTTTATCAATAACCTATAAATATTTGGTGATGACAATTTTTTTGTGAAATAGTCACAAAAGTACTGTCTGGAATTGTATCCTATTTCTCGACAAATCTGTAATAAATTCCGATTATTAACTTACGTACCTAAGTGTAAATCATTCCGTACTTGTTCAATCAATGAGTCTGATTTAGTTAAAGTTAAAATCATTGGTCAATTTTTTTCTTCTGGAGAACATAGTTTGTTGGCAATACAAAGAATTACATTAAAAGACTATTATTCCATGGAAAATGAAAATTGTTTATTAAAACAATGAGAAATATAATAATCAAAACAATACTTTTTGTTTAGAAAAACGCACTTTATCAATAACCTGTAAATATTTGCTAATGGCAATTTTTTTCGTGAAATAGTCACAAAAGTACCGTCTGGCATTGTATCCCATTTCTTGACAAAGTTGTTCGTTATTACTCAAATCAAGAAGAAAATTTGCTAGAGCCTCGCTTTCACCGTTACGGAAACTTTTTCCACAATTAGCAGTAGTCATTAATTCGTTTAAAAAGGAATTTTCTGGGCAAATTGTAGCTACGGCTTTTCCCGCCGCAAGGGTTGAATATAGTTTACTTGGCGCTACTACTCCAGCCATATTTTCACCCATAGAAATTAAAGACACATCACAAGCAGTTAAGGAGTAAGGTAAAACTTCTCTTTTTTGATAAGGAAGAAATAAAAAGTTTTGCAACCCCATTTGATTAATTTTTTCTTGTCCCCATTTTTGTTTACTGCCACCACCAATGAAAACAAACTGAATTTGACCTTGATATTCTTTAAGCAAACAAGCGGCATTAACAATTGTTTCCATATCATGACAACGTCCCATATTACCAGAATAGATAATGGTGAATTTTTTATCTAAACCGTATTGTTTGGCAAACCAGTTGTCTTCTTTCTTGATTGGTTTGATAAAGTCGCCATCTGCCCAATTATCGATAATAGTTATTTTATGTTCACAAGGAGGATAAATATCAGCAATTAAACTTTTCATGGGTTGAGATAAAACAATTATTTCATCTGCAAATTGCCATGTTTTTTGATTGAGTTTTTGCCAAAGCACTATTATGGGATGTTTTTCTGGTAATATTCCCAAAGCTGTAACGACGTTGGGATAAAGGTCATAGATTAAGCAGATATATTTTTTTTTCCAAATTAAATGAGCTAAGTAACCTAGCCATGTCATAAAAGCGGGAGCAGTAGTAACAATTAATAAATCTTCTTTTTTTTGATGACGGAGAGTATGTAAAAATGCTCTTATGAAAAAAAGTGTACTATTTCCAATCTTAGCAAGTATTCCTTGAGGTAACAAATTTGTAACGCGCGATCGCCTGATGTTTAATCGACCTTTTTTTTCGTTTCTAGGGGCTTTTTGAATATCGGTGGCGTATCCCGGTTGTCCGCTAAAAACTCTTATTCTGACACCTTCTCTACTAACCTCAGTGGCTAACTCCTCTATAAATTGCCCTGTAGCCGCATAATCTGGGGGATAAAACTGGTTAAAAATAAGAACTCTAAATAAATCTTCTGACGGGGAGTAACCCATAATGATTAGAATAAAGTGATGAACGACTATTTGTCTAAGTATATATCAAAACTTTTATTTTGTTATCAATTTTTTAAAGTTTAATTACTAGGATAAATCTATATCTTGTCTTCATGAAAATTATTAATAATTATTTGATTTACTACCATAAATTTACTGATTAAACTAGGTAATTTTACATAATTAAATATTTAAGTTTTACTTAATCAAATTCCTTAAAATATCTATATTCAATTAATCTTAAAGATAGTAAAATTTCGGCAAACATTCTCTGAAAAGCGTAATATATACCTCTCCAACCATCAAATATTCCCCCTTTAATAGTTAAACAATAGATAAAAATAATGAAAGGTGCAAATATGATTTGTTTACGTATTTTGTCGCCTATACTTAATTCACTTAAGGGAAGACTGGAAATTTTTTCTACTTCTAGTATCATATATTTATCTTGTGCCCATAGCCACCTACTTAAAGATTTGGCATACTTGTTACAAATTAACTTATTTATTTTGTTTTATTTTGTATTTTATTTCAAAAATTTTGGCATCTACTAAAAAACGATACCAAAAACCTTGTAAAAAATGGAACATCATTCCCTCTATACCATCTAAAAAACCTAAACCAATAGTATAGCGCAATAGCCAATAAATGAATGCTCTTAAAAATAAGGGGGATTTGCTATATAAATTTTTTTTAACCCATCGTCTTTGAGATGCTTGAGAAATTTGATTTTTTTTTAAAATATTTTGCTCATTTTCCTCGGCTTCTTCCATCGCTAACATATCTTTAACTTCCCTATCGGCATAGCTATTGTGTTTATTTACCCAAAAACTTAAACCTTTTTGATTTTCATCAATAATATCGTGTTGAAGATTGGCTATATTACCATTGGATAAGATAATATGTTCATCCATCCATCTTTGTTCACAAATACCATTGCCATTACGCCAAATTCTCAATAACCATGTGGGATAGTAACCTCCATGACGTATCCAACGCCCCATAAAATATACTCTTCTTTTCATTTGATAACCACCTATCTCTTTTGGAGTAATAGGCAATGTTTCCTTTATTTCTTTTACTAACTCTGGTGTTAAATATTCATCTGCATCTAAACGCATTATCCAAGAAGCTTTAATTGGTAAATTTTCTAATCCCCAATTAAGTTGCTGTGCGTAATTTGTCCATGAATTAATATATACTTGGCAATTATATTTTTGAGCAATTTCTAAGGTACGATCACTACTACCAGAATCAACAATAAATACTTCAGCCTCAAGATCCTGTAAACTGTCTAAACAGGTAGGCAAGTTAGCTTCTTCGTTATAAGTAAGAATGATTATTGATAAATTCATTGTCTTAATTTATTTATTTAATATCCAAAAAGAATAACTTTTTTTGCCTATCTGAATCAATTTAAGATACGGTAATTTTTTATCTGTGATTTGTTTTATATATTTTTGAGAGAATTTCTAAAAGCTCTTAAAACTGCTGTTTCTCCATCGATTAA
Source organism: Cyanobacterium sp. Dongsha4 (assembly GCF_036345015.1). Classification (NCBI taxonomy): domain Bacteria; kingdom Bacillati; phylum Cyanobacteriota; class Cyanophyceae; order Chroococcales; family Geminocystaceae; genus Cyanobacterium; species Cyanobacterium sp. DS4. The sequence continues at coordinate 2,989,247 of NZ_CP084098.1, forward strand.
ACTTTGTTGAATTAACTCAGGAATCAAGTCTATATTGATAAAGGGAAAGGCTAAACTTTCCTCAAGCTCTCGGTAATTATTTGTCTCTTTTTCAAGGATAAAAACAGTTAATTTTTCCCCATCATAACGCCATATTTCTGGTATGCCTAAGTTAGCATAAATAGGTAATTTATGTAATGAACCGCTCGTTATATCTATTTCTAATACTAAATCAGGGGGAGGATCGATGGTTAAATCAATTTGTTGCTTATTTCTTACCTTTGGTTCATTTTGTAAATAATAACAAGAATCAGGCTCTACTGCTTGTTGAAATTGCTCAGATTTTAGAGTGAGTGAGCCGAATTTTTTGAGATTTAATCCTAATTCATCTGCGATCGCACGAATAAGATCATCAATAAAACGGTTATTATTTTCGTGTTTTCCTAATGGACTCATAATTTCTAAAATATGATCATGGTAAGTTAAACGTTGATTTCTTTTATCACCCAATTCATTGAGAAGGCGATTAAAAGTCTCCCAACTAACTGAATTTAACTTAACTATATTTTCCCCTCTCGGTTTAGTGATAACTGCTGTCATAGATTTTTATTAATGATTAATAAATAGTTTTACAGTAATTAAATAGTAATAGATTATTACGCAATTAGTTGTGGAATATTTATCTTGACTTCAGGGAAAGAAAGAGGTGAAATTTGACCAGTTTTCATGGTTAATTCTGATGTGTAATGACTATTAACTAAATCTCTAAATACTTTTAGCTGTAGATTTTTTAAATCTACCACCCAATATTCTCTAATACCAGCTTCAGCATAAATGTCTTTTTTTTCATTCAAATCTTTACTGAGGGTTGCTTGAGAAAATTCGATAATCCAGAAAATATCTTCAGGATAGGGATGGTGTTTTAAGTATTCTTTACCTAGCGGTTTAACTATAGCAATATCTGGCTCTGGTTCGGAATTATGAGGTAGTGTGATAGGTTTCGCATCTCTGATTTTAACTCGATTTCCCAATAAACTGCGGAGATAGTCAGCAACTTCGCTATTATAATAGGCATGAGGTTCTCTTTCTGGTGACATAATAATTATTTCTCCCCGCAATAACTCTACCGCTTCACCATTAAAGATGCCACTATCAAGGGCTTGATGATAAGTTTCTGTTGTCCATTTATAGGTAGTTAGGGTCATAGATAGTTACCTTTATATCGACAATGCCTACTCAATTATTTTACTCCAGTTCGATTAGGAGAATATTTGAAAAAAGCAGTTTATAGAGTTTAAATATGGCTATAACATATCATGTCTTTCCAAAGAAAAGGTAATCTTCCCGCAAATTTGAAGTTAATATTGCTAAAACCTTGAGACTTTAATAATTCTGTCAAAGTAGCTATGGAAAAAAACTTAATATGTCCACCATCCCATAAAACCGTTAAATGTTGATCCCATTTTCCCATGATTGAAAGGGCTAAATTCTTCCAATAGCCGTTGTAAGGTGTCGTTACAATCAAATATCCGTCGGGATTTAAACACTTTTTCGCAACTTTAGCTAATTCTTTGGGATAAAATAAATGCTCAATCACATCGATCGCAATTATAACATCAAATTTTTTACCTAATTTTTCAGGAGAAATATCGTATGTACTTTCTTGAATAAACTGGCAATTACCGTAAGTCTGTTGAGCAAACTTAATTCCAGAGGGAGAATCATCAACCCCTGTCACTTCATAACCTGCTTGAGCGATTATATTACTAAAACTACCATTGCCACAACCAAGATCTAAAATACTAATTTTTCTCTTGTTCCTATTAGGAGGGAGTGACATAGGCAACTCATTCAATAACTCTAAAATTGGCTTTTTTAAATAGCTATGATGATGGGATTTTTGACTGGATTGATAAGAATATTCGTATTCTTGATATTGATTGGTCATAGTGATAATTGAAGTTACATTAATTAATTTTTAAGTTTAAACGTTTTGATTTTTTTTTGAGATAATTTCTTGATAAACCGAGATTAAGTTACCTGCTATTTTATCCCATGTATAATTGTTTAAAATAAATTCTCTAGCTCTTAATCCCATTTCTTTTGTCTTTTGGGGGTGAGATAAACACCAGGATAAAGCGTCTGTAATTTCTTCTTCGTTTACTCCTACTACCTTTGCCGCTTGAGCTTCTTTTGCTTCAGGAAAGTTACAGGCATTGGTAAAAATACAGGGTAATCCCGAAGCCATGCCTTCCAAAATAGACATACTAAAACCCTCAGAGTAGGAAGGTGCAATGTAAATACTGGCTGATGCCAATGCAGAGTATTTCATTTCTCCTGTTAACATTCCAGTAAAGGTGACTTGATCTAAACAACCTAATTCTTGAAAATGGTTTTTTACTGTAGGTGAATATCCCACATTATCAGGTCCTGCGAGAACCAAATGAGTATCAGGAAATTGCTGATTAATTTTAGCGAAAGCCGATGCTAATAAATCTAAACCTTTTTTGGGATCGACTCTACCTAAAAATAAGATTAATTGACGATTTTTTGTTTCAGGAAATTTCTCTAAAAATAAAGACGAAGAAGGCAAAGATATAAAATCTTCGGCAAAAATACCATTAGGAATTAAAAATAATGGCGGTTTAAGATTGAGAGCTTGAATATTATTTTTCTCAGAAGTCGCTAATACTTGTATTCCACTAGCCTTATTTATTGCGGGTTTTTCTAGTAAATAGTAGAATAACTTTTTTTTATATGCTTTATAGGATAATGCCCAAGGTTCTAACATTCCACGAGGGGTTATGATATAGGGGACATTCTGTTTTTGACAAGCCCAGTAAACGGGAATATTTGGTAAAGAAAAAACTGCATTAGTATGAACAATGTCGTAATTTTTTATATTTTTATCTAGCCATTTAGTTAAGCTAAAACTAAATTTATAATCTCCCCAACTAATATAAGGAAAATACTGAATTTTTAAATCATCATGCTCAATCCATTGGAATTTGCGAACGTCTAATTCTGTTTCACCGTTGGCAGTGGTAGTCACCAGATCAACCGTTACCCCCTGTTTGGCAACTCTTTTAGCTAGCTCCAATACACTTTTAGAAGGGCCACCATATACTGAACCAATAGCAGGAATCATCATTAAAATTTTCATAGAGCAATATGTTAAAAATGAAATTAAAATATTATTGAGACTTAAGTTTTCATTTTCATGAGGTTCGATCGAGCTACTGTTAATATACGGAAGCGAAGTAGCACTGCACGATCAGGGCATCGCTTCATCATCTAATCCGCTACGTACTTGTTTAAGGACTTCTTTTTCTATTCACATTAAATCAATCTAAGTCCCGAATAGACGAACTTTCTTTAATAATAATCGGTAATTATTTTTTGATAATGGCTTTTATTTCTGGTCATTTTTTATCGATTCAATTTTTCTCTTTATTTACTATAATACGTGTTTAAGAATCAGGGAAAAAAGTTCGATCGAGATTGAAACAGTGTGGTAAATATATTTTTCATACATTGAGCTATCTCGGCGAATAATGAAAGATGAGCATTTAATTTTTTGATAAAAATAAGCAAACCCGTCATAAATATAGTTATGGAAAAACTCGCTGATTATAATAGTCCAAAAGAATGGTATCAGGCAAATAAAAAAGAACTAAAAAAATATCGTGGACAATGGATTGCTTACACCAAAAAAGGAGTTATCGCCCATCATCCCCATTGTAAGGAAATGTTAGCTCAAATTCCCGATAAAACTATTGATTTTGTCATTGAAAGAATTTATGAGACAGAATTTATTGAACCTTTGAAATTCTTACCCATTCGTTTCCGAAATGTCAAAAAACATGAGTAGCTCTGGTTTTCACCAAAATCAAAATACTATGGATGAAATTACTTTTTTCCCATAGCAAATTCGATCTCACTTTTCAACCCTTGAGCAAAATAATCAGGGGAATAGTTCTCAATATGGCTCAAAGATGCCTTACCCATAGCTTCCAAATCTATATCTTCCGAACTCATTTTCACCATTAAATTAGTTAATTCTTCTTGATTTTCAGGATTAAAACCAAAACCATTAACTCCTTCCATCACCAAATCCTCAAAACAACCACAACGATTAGAGACAATTACGGGCAAACCTGCCGCCATCGCCTCATTTACTACCAATCCCCATTGTTCCGTTGTACTAGCATGAATAAAAGTCTTAGCATGGGCAAAATAGGGTAAGAGTTCATCCTGTTGTAAAAATCCGGGGAGATGAACATGATTTTCTAATTGATATTGCTGAATTAAACCTTCAATTTGAGGACGTAACCCACCATCACCACACAAAACTAAATCCCAAGCCTTCTCTTCTACTTTCTGATGATAGTAAGCATAAGCAGTAATTAGTAAAGGTAGATTTTTCTTGGCAACAAAACGATTAATACTCAAAAAGTAAGGCTTATGAATAGGAGAGGGTAATTGTTTGATTTTGTCGGGATGAAAAACGCTATTGTCAACCACATCGTAACCCATAAAAATAGCATCTTCAGGAAAACCTAATTTTATTAAATATCTTTTGTGAGGATGTCCACCAACTAAGGCACTAGAGTATCTCTTGACAAGGAAACTTTTAATGGCTTCTTTCCACCAAATACGAGATTCATCATCTTCTTTTGATTCTGAGAAGATAATTGTAGGTTTTTGACGCCAAAGACTCCAAAATAATGCTGATAGCATGGATAAATAGCCATATCCGGCAATTACTAACGCATCAGGATTAATGCGGGATAACAGATCAAAAGTTTTTTTGATTATAATGTTTTTACTAACTTTATCAGGTCTTAGACTGCCTAATATAGAATATATTTTTAGATCGCTATTTTCAATTTGAGTTTGCCATTGATAGTCAATGCTATCACGACTTATTTCTATAGCAACTACCTGACAAACATTATTTTTTTTAACTAGACTTTGAAATGCCTTTACTCTAGCTAAATGATATGGTCCATAATTAGCAAATAAAATTGCCACTTTATGTTGATTCATTTATTTTTATTTTCCAGTATTGGGTTTTGATAATAATTGCTGACAAATTCTATATACTTAATTGGAATTGAAAAAATAAAAAAAGTTATCATATTATAGATAAATCCATCTAAACCTCCTAAGAAAAGTGGAAATGTAAATACTAAAGCAAGAGGGTATAAAATTTGATTTGATATTTTAAATTTTTGATTTACGGATAACCATAAATTTTTAAATTGCTTTCCGATAAAATAACAAATAAAAAAGCCAAAAAACCAAAACTGAGAGAATAAATCCCCCATAATAGGTAGAATATAACCTGTTTGAAAAGTTTGAGTAGAAAAATAATCAAAAATCCTAACTTGAAACGATTCATTAACTTGTAAATAGAATGATTCTTTAAAAGTTTTCCCCAAAAACTGGGCAGGAATAAAACCAAAAATAATTCTGTTCCAATAGCGTGTACCATAATCAAATTGACTGGTTTCACTTGTTACTTGAATCACGGAAGCCGCATATTTAGTTTCTGAGGAGTGAGTCGTAAATAAATAGTCTTCACTTTCTGATGATTGAAAAAATTTTATGTTTTCTTCCCACCAATCAACATTTTGAAAGGCGGTTAGCCAATCATCCATCCAATTAAAACTAAAAAAGTCTTGCCAATTAGAATATCCTATATTGATTTGTGCAAGTTCTGCCCGAAATGCTCCAATAGCATTAATAAAGAAAAAGCCTACAATTATTCCAATCAGGATTAATTGACGTTGAGGTATAAATCCCTTAATAAACCAAAGAGTTAACAAAACAATGGTAATATAGGTTACAGCTTCAGTCCTTCTAGCATAAAACAACATTTTGAAGATAGGCCAAAATGCGGAAACCCCAAAAACAAACCAGTACAGAAAATGACGTTTAATAATGGCAAAATAGAGATTAATAGCAAATCCGAAATATAAAAGTCTTTGAAAAAAAGCATAAACTGTCAAAATACCTGTCCATTGAGTAATTCTTTGTTGTTCAATATCAATATTTCCGATTGCTAGATTACAAAAAAGACCAATTACTGTATAAACAATTCCTATATAAAAAATTCTTTGATCCAAGTCTTGAATATTATTCTTTTTATTGATAATTTCTTGATCTTTATTTTTTTTAACATAGCCATAAAAGAATAGAAATAAAGATAAAATTGTCAGAAAAATTGTTAAATCAACATAATCAGGACTAACAGGGTAAGGATCTTCGATTAAAGCAAGAATTTGAGGTACAATATATACGAAACAAGCGGTAGTTATAAAGAAAGGAAATTGATAAAGTCTCAGAGGTTCTTTAAAACTCCACCAAATTAGATAAACACAAAAACATATTAGAATAATAAATAGAATATAACTAAAAATCATAACAAGTTCGTCTATAAGAAAAAATTGTAAAAAATCAAGAAATAAGACTAAGTAAATTTTTTAGTCTTATACCTGTTTCTTCTATGTTAAAAATTTTGATTTTTTCCCAAGCATTTTGCCCATGTAAATCTACCAAGTTAATATTTTCCATATACATTAATAGTGATTTAACAATTTGCTCAATACTTTGTTCTTTTATGATTTGTCCCTCCATGCCATGAGTTACCCATGAACCTGATAATTTTGTGGTTATAACTGGCAAACCAAAAGCCATTGCTTCATAAATAACTCCTGCACTCCCTTCAGATAAACTAGGGAAAACAAATACATCTGCCCATTCATACTGTTGAGCTAACTCTGGTTTGTTCATTTTACCCATAAAGGTGGCAATATCTGAATATTCTTTAACTTTACTCTCATTAATTTTTATAGAACCAACAATTCTAGCGGTAAATTTATGAGGATTTAATTTTCTGAGTGCTTGTAGTAAATAAGGAATACCTTTTCTCAGATCAACACTACCCACAAACAAAATTCTTAACTTACCCTTCGAAGTGGAACTTCTCATAATCCTAGTAGAATTTTTCTTGAAACAAGTATTGTAGTCATATAACCAAAATGGAGCAGGGTAGGGATTGAGGAATACTTTTTCTTCATCAATACATAAGTCATTAATTAAGCTTTCTTTGACTGAATTTGATGGAGCAAAAAAATAGTCTGTTGATTCTTTATCTTCTTGTTCCATCTTCATCCACCAATCTTTTATACCATTAATCATTGTTTTATCTTTTACCCAATCAGAATTTTTTTGTAGTTCAGATTCAATCATTGGAACAAAAAACTTTATCACAGATTGAATCTGGTCAGTTATGACAGGAGTATTTTCAGAAAATGTTTTACAGTTTTTAGAATTCCATGTATAGCAGTAAATATGACTTATCTCTTTCCTATGATTTTTAATTAGTTGAGCTATAGAAAAAGATATTTTTTGATTAAGTAAATATGATTCTTGATAGGAAAAAATTTTTTTGGATGGGCGAGACAACAAAAATAACCAATCTAAACTAGAAACTTTATCATCTGGTAAATCGTGTTGTCTTCTTTTAGATAACTTCTCAGTTACTGATATTTTACCATTGCTTAATTTTTCTATGACTTTTGCCCATTCCATCATCCAAGAGTAGGCATAAAAGTCTGTGAATAAGTTTTCTAGCAACCCTTGCTGATATAAAGCTAAGGGAAGAGCATAATTTCGCCTAGCACCAGGTTGATGAAAAGCTATATTTGTATCTTTCATATGCGAAATATCCTGTGTATAAAAAATAAGTAGAATTGATAATAATTAGTCTAGCTTTGATTCATTTAATTCATCTCCAGTCAACGCTCTATGTAACTTAATAAAGTTGATTTCTGTGGAATAATCTGATTCCACAATCTTTCTACTTTTAGCTCCCATTTTTTTTCTTAATTCTTTATTTTTACAAAGTAATAATAAGCTGTCTAACCATTCTTCAGAAGAACTACAAAGAAAACCGTTATCTCTAACAACTTCCTTATTCATGCCCACAGGAGAAGCGATGACTGGAATACCCACTGCCATATACTGTAATAATTTAAAAGAGCATTTTCCTCGACTAAAAGGATTGTCTTCCAAGGGCATTAAGCCAATATCAAAAGATTGTAAGTCCGCCAATTCTTCTTCTGCACTCCATTGTTTTAACTCCGCAATATTTTTGAGATTTAAAGGTAAATCTTCGATATTGGTAACAATTTTAATCTTGATATTGGAAATTTGGCTTTTAAGATTCTTTAAACTGGAAATAATCAAGTTGAGATGGATTAGATTAATCCATCCTCCCATCCAACCAACTGTAATCTTATCCTCATCCTGAGTATCGTAGTCTGTTTTGGGAACATAATAATTAGTTTCAATTGGTGTGGGAATAATGTGAATATTTTTTTGATATTTATGAGCAAATTCAGCTAAATACTTATTGCCAACTATTACGGCATCACAAAGAGGCAATAGTTTTTTCAGCTTCATCTCTGTTCTTTTATTTGTAGCAAATATAGCATCATCCATATCTAATACCATTCTTAAAGATTTTTTTCTTACCACTTGGGCTAGATAGTCTGTTTCTAAAAAAGGGGTCAAAAAGGAGTGTATATACACTATAGTGTCTGAATCATTTATTTGATTAATCTTTTGCCAACGATTAACTACATTTTTCAATTCTGTCGAATATCGTGCAATGTTAAAAATCAAAACAGAGATCGAAGATTCTGACTGAGGTTTTTTTATGCTAGAAGCTAAAGATGTGCAGAAGATAGTTGTATATCCATACTGGTGGAAATATGACAAATACTGTTGCGATCTAAACCTTGTTGTGGGATATTCTGGAGGATTTGTGAAGAAATAAATTTTTTTTGTCATTATTATTTTTATTAAGCTATATTTGATTCTCTTCTTTGACACATATTACGGTTAATCTTTCAGCTTGATTCTTCCCGAAAATTAAATAAACGAAAATAGATAAGAATCGATCAATAAGTTTATTGACAAAATTAATAGGAGTCCATTGTTGATTTAAAGTAACACTTGTTTTACCCCTCCATAATAAAATGCTTGGGAAAAGACACCCTATAGTATTCTGTCCGTAAATCTCAACTATATTTAGCCCAGATTTTTCAACTACTTGACGAATACTTTTCTCAGAAAAATGACTGACGTGAGTAGGAACTTGTAATCCTGCCCATTTATTTTTAAAGAGATGAAATTGCCAACAGTCAGAATTGGGAACACTAAAGGCAAATATCCCTTGAGGTTTAAGGACTCGCTTAATTTCTTCTAAAGTTTCAATGGGTTGATAAAGATGCTCTAAAACTTGCCAAGCAAATACTGCATCGAGGTGATTATCAGGGAGATTGATCGATGGAAGGTTGGTTTCAATAAACTTTGCCCCCATATTAAAAATAGTGGATTGTAAATCTCGATTAAGATCTGTTCCGATCGTATTCCATCCACGAGAAATACATTCTCGAATAAAACCCCCACTGCCACATCCTAATTCTAAAACTGTTGCACCTTTGTTTAAGTTAGGAATAGCCCAGCCTCTACTCCCCCAAAATCCTCCGTAAAAACCGTATTTTACAGAGTCATTGCTTTGTATTTTTTCAGAAGTTGAAGATTCGATAATTTTATTGGTAGAAATATTATCATCTCGATAACAATGATAGTCCCTGGTATAATAGTCAAAAATATTTTCAGCAGGAGGGCGTGGATTTGTAAATCGAAAATCACATTTAATACATTGTTCTACACCAAATTCTCCTCCTTGTCCCATTAATAAATCATGAGCTTTAAACAAAAGACGTTTTTCAGATGAACCACATAAGGGACAATTTTTCAGTTCTATATATTCAGATTTAGTTATAGTCATAGTGCTAAGTTTCAATTAAATTTTTTGATAACAAACACAGATTATTCCTTTACTGGAGTACATTTCCATTAATTCTATTTTGTCGCCTCTTAACTTTTCCAAAAATTGAGGGAAGTCGAAAAAATAGTCATGATGAAATCTTAAATAATCACGAGGATAAGCATGATAATGAAATGACGGTGTAGCCGTTAATATATATATATATATCCATTGGGTTTCAAGAGGTCAAAAAAATTAATTAAAGCTGAGGAAGGAGCAATAATATGCTCTATTTGAGCATGAGATATAATTGAATCAAAAGTTCTATTTTTCAGATCCTCTGGTGGGGGAAGACAAACGTCCCAAAGAATGTCGGGTAAATTATTTTTTGTTAATTCGCTAAACAAGTCGGAAGTTAAAAACTTGACTTGAGGACAATATTTGGCTAATTCTGTTTTAACTTTATTTCCTTCGGATAATAGTAAACATTCATTTCCTAAACCATAGTAATCTATATATTGCCTAAATATTGAATTAAACTTTCCACTAAGATTTGATAATGGAATTTCTAATTCTTTTTTAACCTTGAATAAATTATCGTTTTTCGAGTAAAAGTACTGCCCAAAGGGTTGGAGGCCACTTCTAGCCATAATATAACTTCTTAAAGTAAGATATGCTTTTCTTAATGGATTTTTCATAAATTTTTGATTTGATGAAATAATTTTGATAGCGATTTTAATATAATGATTAATTTTTGGTTATGATTATAATTTAACTAGCATTCCTTGATTAACAGCTAAATAAGTAGGCACGAGATCAACAAAATAGAGAGCTTCTCCCCCCTTCTCTTTTACTGCATTTAATAGGGTTTGCTCAGCAATTCTCGTATCTCCTCCCTCAGAGGTGGAATGTTTATCTGAATTATCAAGATATATATAACCACCCCGTTTTATTTTTGTAATGGCAGTTTTGGCACAATTACCCCTTTCTGAACCGTCAATAAGGATAAAATCGAAAGTTCTATCCGGATAATTATCCAAGGTAAAATAATCGTTTCCCGTTTTAAATTGATAATCTACATTCTGAACTTTGTCGAGGGTTAATTTAACCTTGTCATACCAAGGCTGATAGTCTTCAATACTGGTAAGATTTTGTACTCTCTGAGCAAACCACAAAGTTGACATCCCTGATCCCCATTCAATCATATTCCAATTAGGTTGTAACAATTTTTCTAAATGTTTAATTGCCCGATACCCCAACCAAGGCAAAACTGGACGATAACCGATACTTACTCGTGCCAAAGTAGTCACTAAACAGTGAGGAAGATAAATAAATCCTTTTAAATCAAGAAGATTGCCTTTTTCATCATGAAAACGACTTTTATGGGCTTTGCCACCCGTGATGATTTTATTAATTATTTGCATTGCTAGAATTATGTTATGTTACTTTTTTTGTTTTTATTTGATTCAATTTATCATAAATCCTAAGTGGGAGAGAACGATGAATCGACAGAAAATGTATGGAAAAATAAGTGATAGGTGCAATTACACCTCTGAATCCAGTCAACAATAAGTAGATTCGAGTAATGCTTGATCTAATTCTGTTGAAAGTTTTAAAATCTCAGCCCATTGTTTAAGATAGCCTAAATCAAGATCAGACTGTTGAAGTTTGAAGATTCCCAAAATATCGCGCCATTGTTGAGAAGACTGTTTTTTTGTTTTTCGATACCAAATAAGTTTTTGTAAAATAGTATCTTCAGGAGTAGAAAAGTTTAGAGTTTCACCCATTTCATTGGACTTCTAAGGATATGAAAGTGGGAGTGCGATCGCACTTAGGTTACTTCCAAACAAGATAGAACAAAATTTGCTCTCGCTTTCCATGTGTACTTTGATAAAAATTCTTTTCTTGCGTTACTCCCTAAATGCTCCCTCAAAGAAGAATCGTCTCTAAGTCTTAATAACGCCTTCGCCCAATCATTAATGTCATCAGGATTACATAATAAAGCTGTCTTATTATCTTCTAAAACTTCTTTTAAAACTGGTAGATCAGATGTAATAATTGGTTTACTCACAGACATATATTCAAATATTTTCAGAGGAGACATCCACTTACCAACATCCCCATTCTGATGCCCAGCTATACCTACTTTTTTCAAATAAGGAGCAATCAAAACATCAAAACTGGAACGATATTGATGAGTTTGAGAATATGGCAAAAAACCATAAAAAATCAGATTAGATAATTCATTTGTTTTTTCCTTCCAAATTTTAAGATCTTCTTCTGTTCCTCCAATAATATGAAATTGTGCCCATGGACATAGAGGGGCTAATTGAGAGATAATCTCCATCCCTTTTCCCTTATATAATTGACCGATATAACCAACACGAAATACATCTGAGTCAAAACAAAAACTGGATAGACTTTTCTGATTCTTCTCTAAATCGTCTGCTCCATCATGGGCAACACAGACTAATTTGTCAGGAATTTGATAATTGTTAACAAAAGATTCTTTGAGAGCATTAGAAATGGTAACAATTCTAGTTGGTTTTTTCTGATTGACGAGCCAAGATAGTAATTTTGCCGCTACTTTTCCCGATTTTCCTATGTCTGAGTGAGATTCAAAAATTGAAGGAATATTGAAGAATAAACCGAGAAGACATCCGGAAATTAGTCGACAATAGATAACATCTGGCTTAAATTTCCATAAAGCTGGTAAGGCTAAAATACTATAGAGATAACCAGCTCCAGCAAAAGATAAAGGTGGTAAATAGGAAATATCAAATTTCTGTTCAATTCCATATAAACTGTAAATATCTTCTGGTTCTGAATTTAAACTTGATTGTTTTTTTACAAACAATAGAACCTCATGTCCATTTTTGGTGAAAGCCTCGCACATTTTCATAACTTGGATGCTGTTAGCAGAGCGAGAAGGTATACCCGACCATGATATATAGGCTATTTTCATCTACATTTTAATTCCTATTTTATAAGAGGTTTATCCCTCTTTTGTCAGTTTCCGATTTTAACTATTATTAAATATTTTCAAACACCTTGGTAATTAAGGATTAAAGTATGTTACATAGTAAAATTTACTAATTTAAAGTTTTGATTGATTTTATAGTATTAAAGATTCTATCGATCAATTGATATACCATAGTTCCAGAATCTATAAATTACAAGTGTTTGCGGAGTTTGACAAAAGAGGGTTATTGATATTTACTCTACTTTATCTTTAATATTTTCATTCTTTATTTTTGATAACAGCTATATTTGAAAAACATAACCAAGGAAAAAATGATGATAACGAAATTTCGAGTGGTTTAAAAATAGCAAATTTATCAAACCATGGTAAAGGTACATAGTCTTGTGAATACTCTTCAACACTTACACAACAAATACGCTCAAGAAAATTAATCCAATGAGATCTATCCCAAGAATATACGTGGCCTCGATTGACGTAGTGGCGCTTAAGAATATTTCCGTAAAATATTGTAGGGCGAACTGGATTCGGCACAGCAACTATTGCCAGTCCGTTAGGAGTAAGCATTTTCATAATCCCCCTCACTATATCATAAGGTCTCCTCGTATGTTCAAGAACATGAGATAAAATAATACAGTCAAATGTCAACTTCAAATCAAATAAGTCTTCAAAATTTCCCATCGGATTAATCTCAATTGACCTATGCAATGTTACTTTTTTGTTTGTTGTAGTTAGTAAATACGGGTCAATATCAGCAGCGGAAATTCTGGTATCTGGCCTTTTATTTTTTATCAATTCCAGTGTATATCCAAAGCCACACCCGATTTCTAATAGATCGTAATCTAAAGATGGTGATGAATATTTCTCAAATAATCTTGCTATTTCTAAATGATATGGACGAACTTTTTGGTTATAGGATATGTGAACGTTGGGGACTGTTTTGCTATTATTGTTCATTTTTAGTCAGTACGATTGAATAGGTTGTAGCACGTTAAGTTGGATTGGCAATAAAAAACTAGCATTAGAAAGAAAAAACCGGTAGTTGACACAACTTTTCGCTTTTCCATTCTGATTGAGTATCGTCAAGGGACGTTTTTTAAGTCTTATAAATAAATTTACGAACTTCTTTTACTGCTTTAATTGCACATACTAAATTAATACAAAATATGTTAACCGATGTAGTCACAGACATGGCAAGATTCCCAAAATTAGGAACAAAAACCAGCATAAATATTACTTCTATAAAAAAACTGATCACGACTACTTTAACTTTATACCTATGATAATTCAAACTAAGTATTAAAGGTTGAGCCCAAAATAAAATGAAAGAAATAGCAAATCCAAGGCAGATTATAGCAAATAAAGGATAGGATGTAATAAATTCTTCTCCATAGACAAATAGTATGAAAGGATATGTTGACAGCAAAATCAAAATCATGACCACGCTAAGAAAGGGAATTAATCTCAGTGAAATTCTTTTCAACTCTTGAACAATTTTTTGTGTTTGACCGTTAGCGATTAATTCGTTAAAATCCTGATATATGATAGAAGTGAGTGACTGAGTTCCTACTTGTAAAAAACTAGATAGTGTTTTTGCTAATTGGTAAACTCCAACTTCTTTATTTGAAGTGAAAGCACCCAAAATAAGTATGTCAATATTTTTAATCAGACTAGAAAAGGTTGTTGAGATATAAGTTGAGGTCATAAAACTCCAAAATTGATTTAGTTGTCGAAAACTTTGGAAGTAATTATGCCACGGTAAAGACATAATTTTTATGTTATAGCCTTCTTTTAATTCTTGATTAAGAAAAATTATTACAACAATAAAATTAACTATAGAGATAAAACTAATCATTACACTCATTGTATATAAGTTGAGTAGTTTTACAAAATAAAGTAAGGAAATCAGAGCTACCTGAACAAAAGTAATAAAAATTTGACGAAAAGATTGTTTTCCTAAACGCTTGAGATCACGGGCAACACAATACCATGTGTTATCAAAGGAACGAGCTAAAAATGATGTGGCATAAAGGATAAATAAAATAGGTTGAGCTTGTCCCTGTGCTAAATTAGCCGCTATTAGAGGAGAGAATATAACTATAAATAAAAATGGAATTATATTACTTGTTACATCCGTAATAATGGCAGTAGCCAGTAGTAATCTTATTTTTTCTAACTCATTTTTTATCCTAAACTCTACCAAATAACGAGTTAGTGCTTCTTGAGTACGAAAAGCAAAAAAAGATGAAACAATAACAGAAAAAGAAACTATTGTACTCCAAACCCCTAATGATTCTGCTCCTAAAGCCCTCGCCACAAAAATGTTTTGCACAAATCGTAGCACCATAGAACCAATGCCTCCTGCAAATAGATAGGAGGAATGTTTCATTAAGTTTCTAATTGATATGCTCATAAAATAAAGATATTGCAGCTCCGATGTGCTTTTAAGTGGGAAAAGAAAAGAAAATTCGTTTGACTTTTCTGAGTGTTCTGACAGATTTCTGTTTAAGGGTTATAGAATATGTTTTTGGGATAGGAAGCAAATTAACTTGGTATTGATAATCAAAATATTTTGCCATTGACTGTACTTCTCGTTCAAATTCCAGTTTTTCTTGATCTGTCCAATCTTTAATGGTGGGTACTTCAATAAAGCCATTCGGTTTTTTATTGGTCAAATTGTCAAACTGTTTAACTGTTACTTTGGGCTGAAAACCAAAAAAGTTAGCTATTTCAATGTAGGATTGATAGTCAAACTCTTCTAATTTTTGAATTTTCCAATATTCTTTTGGTATTTGTTCAAATAAATTAATGACCCTGAAGTTTAATTCATTCCAATACCAGGCAAGTTTTCCCACTCTTGTCATGGTTTGCCATTTGGTAAACTTATCCCCAATGGGAGCAGGTCGTCCCAAAAAATGATGAAAAGATTTATTTTTTTGATAACCCAAACCTAAATCATGATTTTTCTGAATAAATTTATCTTTATACCATCCCTTTACCAGATAAGAGTTAATAACTTTTTCTGGACTTCTGACTAAAAGTAGAAATTTAGCCCCAAATCTTTCGTATAAGTCCTTAACAGAGACTGATAAAAACGCACTAGCTTCAAAAGAATAATCGTGTTTCTTTAAGTCTTCAAGTATTTCTGTTTCCTTTGTTTGTAAAAAACCCTCATTATCAACCGGTAGATCATACCATTTACAATAACGATGAAAGGTTTCATTAAGTGCATTTCTCTCGTGGGTCGATTTCACATAGGGTTCTAATTCTATTAATTTGGCTAGAAAATTCGTCCCACATCTACCCGTGCCTATTGCAAAACCAACATTACTATCTATTTGTGAATTTTGTTTATACATAATTGGTATTTTTTTTAACCATAATGATAATGTAAATCCTCTGTTTTTGTCAGTA
The DNA here is from genome assembly GCF_036345015.1 of Cyanobacterium sp. Dongsha4. Lineage (NCBI taxonomy): Bacteria > Bacillati > Cyanobacteriota > Cyanophyceae > Chroococcales > Geminocystaceae > Cyanobacterium > Cyanobacterium sp. DS4. Next base: position 3,005,467 of record NZ_CP084098.1, read on the forward strand.
GCATTTTCATTTTAATATATACTTTGATCTTCAGTATTTTGAACTCTTTAAGTTTTTTCAGAATTATCAATTAAATTAATCAATTAAATAACAACTAACTTCTCTCGAACAAATTGGCCATTATCATCAAGAAGCCAAATAAATATATCCGTGACCTTTGTTTTATGAACTGATAAAATTAAATAAGAATATACAGAATAAGCTATATCTCGATCGAATTCTGAAGGGGTAGCCGAATGATCAGGGTGAGAATGGTAAATGCCAACAATATTTAGATTTTCGTTTCTTGCTTCTTTTTGTATCTTCAATAAAGTAAAAGGATTAATAGCAAAACTATCTCTTAAATTTCTTTTTAGACCATCATATTTTTTAGTAAATAAATGTTTTTGATTTTTCCAATCATTCTCCACGGGAACAACTTTAATCACATTTTTTACACAATTGTTAATAACTCCTAATAACAATCCACAACACTCATAAGGATAATTTTTAATTCCTTGTTGCCGAATAATATCTAAATTTTGTTCACTAATTATTACCGTCATTATCCAATAAGTTTAAAAATTTATTTCCAATTCAAAATTAGGTAAAACATCTTTTCCTAATAATAAACAAGGCATGGAATAAATCTCAACTGTTTTTTCAGGTTGATAAACTTCTACTTCTCTATCTTGAGGATTAATTAACCACCCTAAACGCAAACCACTATCCAAATATTCTTGCATTTTCTCTTGTAAAGGTTTGATGCGATCGCTCTGTTGACGTAACTCAATGATGCGATCGCTCTTTCTTTTCTTGTCTGGATGGGGCTTTTTTCATTTCGGCAATTAAAGGATTACAATAGTGAGAAATATCTGCTAAAGCTCGATCGCACCTCTTTTATTAATGATCATAACTACTACCTATAAAACCCAATCAGAAGATACGGATATTATCTCGGAAATGGTTTTATTTGCCCTATGGAGATCGTGGGATAAGACCAAAAAAGCTATTCACCTGAATCATAATACCCATAATGCTCGTTCTACTGCTTGGCATATTGCTAAAACCTATTTACCAAACAAAAGCCAACAAATTAATTACTTTTTAAGGAAAGTATTAAATTTAAAATATATCAATAAACTATCTGTCGGAGAAAAAATAACCATGACAGGAGTAATAGAAGAAACATTAATCGTGGCGAAAATTCTGGAATCTCTGGGTATTTCTTATCATGTAGGGGGATCGGTTGCTAGTGGCATTTGGGGGGAAATGCGTTACACACAGGATATTGATTTAGTCGTAGATATTCAAGAAAGTCAAATTCAACTATTAGTTAATGCTTTTTCTCCTAGATTTTATATTAGTGAAATAGCAGTGAGAGAGGCGATCGCATTAAGAAGATCTTTTAATTTAATTGATAATGAGACAGGATGGAAAATCGACATTTTTATTTTAGATGATGATCCTTTTCAACTATCAAGATTTCACAGAAAAAAAGAAATTTCTGTCAATGACATGGGAGAAAGTCTTAACTTTTCCAGTGCAGAAGACACAATTTTACAAAAACTAATTTGGTATCGGCAAACTCAAAAACAATCAACTCAACAATGGCGAGACATATTAGGTATCTTCAAACTTCAACAATCAGAACTTGATTTTACCTACCTTCAAGTATGGGCTAAGAAATTAAAGTTATCAACGGAATTAGAATTGGCATTACAAGAATCGAGTTATTGAGTGTTTCTATCATATTATTTCTGATCATCAAAAATGACACTACTTGATCGCCCCCTTATTCTTTAACAAAAACTCGATCGCGCTTCTTCTTTCTTGTTCAGCAAAGATGCGATCGCACCTCCCCTATTCTGTCATTGTGAGGTAAAGAAGCAATCTCGAACCTTATCCCATAACGACAATTACCAAACCTTTGGCTCAAATTTTTGATCGTTAACAATCACTAAATCTTCTCCCGACTGAGTAATCACAAATAATCCTTGACGATAGGCATAACGAGCCACTTCCGATGGTGCTACCATTGCCGCTACTGCTCCCAATAATTGAATATTTTGATAACGGGGTAATAGTCTTTTAAATTTACCCAATCTTTCCAAATGCTCATCCACATCAGTTTTTGTTAGTTTACTTTTGACTTCGATCTCCACTGCTTCTGTGGTATCAACTACCAGTAAATCAATTTCCATTCCTTCATCCCCCTCATTAACGGAAAGATCAGCGGATAATTCCCTTACCGCAATACCACGCTCTCGAAATAATCTGACAGCAGCAGGGCGCACTTGCCATTCCACAAATTCCCCTAAACGATTACCTAAATTCCCTAATTCTTTGTTTACCGCTCTAATTTGTTGATCTGTTTTTTTACTTTGTTCTTTAAGAAGTCGCTCTGTTTCTTTTTGAGCTTCCACTAATTCTGCTAATAATCTCCAAACATCATCGGCAGTAGTTGTCATGATTTTTCACCTCGTTGATTCTTAATATATACAATCATATACAATCTATTATAATTATTTCCGATCATCAAAAATGGCACAACTCGATCGCCCCCTCATTCTTTTCCAAAAACTCGATCGCACCTTTTTAACTCGTCAATATCGTTTCTTCCCATGATCGACATAAAAAATCAAATGTTTTGATAGAATTTAGTTCTTTAATCCTATTTTTGCTATTCTCAACATTGTCGCCCCTTAATTGTTCATTATCTAGCATATTCATAATTAAATCTGCCATTTGTTGTATATTTAAAGGCTCAAAAACAAATCTTGAATCGCCGATCGTTTCAGGTAAGGAAGTCACAGAAGAACAAATTACAGGAACATCCAAAGACATTGCTTCTAATAAAGGAAAACTACCCGCTTCATATAGAGTAGGAACAACCACTAAAGCACAGTTTTTATATAACCAATATAATTCTGTTTCTGGCACAATATCCATAAAATGTATTTGTTTTGATACAGGTGAATTTGTTAAGTATTTTTCTATGGTTTCATCGAAAAAAGAATTCTTTTTGCCCGTACAAACTAAATTAATAGAGCGTTGATGTTGAGCTTTGATTAATTCTATTGCTTTAATTAGAGATAGATGATTTTTATGTTGCCAAGTTTGGGCAGGGTAAAGAATAAAGTCTTTTAAACTATCATATTTTTCAAAATATTTATTGGCTTCTATGGCAACTTTCCATGCTCGATCGAATCTTAATGGTTTCTGAGATTTTTGAGATAAAGTTAACGGCGAATAATTTAATAAAGTCATAAACTATTTCTTTGATCATTTTTTGATTGCTATATATTGACTAATTCAAAAAACCTAACATAACATTAGACATCTCCAGAAATATAGGCAAGATGCCTGTTATACGTTGGTAACATAATAATTTAATTTTAGCTTTTTATTTTTTGTACCTCTATTTAAGTTCGCTAATAAACTCATTTACGGCATCATATTGATCATGATAATTAATATATTTTGTAAAACTTTCTAAGTTTAAATCAGGTAATAAATTACTTTCATTAACTTTAATATATTGATTATTTTTTAAGGTATAAACTGTTAAAACTTTATTTTGCCAAAACCAAACTTCAGGAATAGCAAGACGGCGATATATTTCTAGTATATTAATATCTCCACTGGTAATAATAATTTCAATCACTAAATCAGGAATCTCTTTTTTACTATGAATATTATAGGATTCATCGGGTTCTTTTCTTCCCGTTATTTCTTTAGTCCCCAAAGTTGCACTACCACCACTATAAAATCTGATATTTTTTGCTCTTAAATAGGCATCTAATAATAGGCTAATAGTTCTTTTATAATATTCATGTTCTGTTCCTAAAATCATAATTTCTAATATACTATCTAAATAAATTAGTCTAACTCCAGCAATATCATTAAAACTACTTTCTAAATTTTTCAACTGATTCCAAGTAATACCATGTAAAAATAATTTATTGGATTGTGGTTGAGGAGTTTCTAATAATATTGTCATCGTGTTTAATTCTCCTTTTATTAAATAAGTTATTTACTTTTTTTATCTTGATTTAATATGTTGTTATTAATGAAGGCTCGATCGAGCACCCCCACTTTCAGTGATCGAGATTTTTAATGATTGTTATTTTGAAACCAACTTTCTAAATCACTCATACCCTGAAAATTTAATAAGGCTTCTCCCAAAGATTCTAATTCTGAGATAGGGCGCGATCGAACTTTTTCCTCTTGTATGGGAGTTAAATTACCACAACAGCGAGTTAATAAGCGAATAGCGAGATTAGCTTCTCCTTTTTGTACGCCTTTGTACGCCACGTTTTTCACCACGTTTTTCGCCAATTTGTAAAACCTCTTGATAAAAACGAGTTTGAGTAATATCAGCTTCTTTCAGGTTAAGCATTTTTTGAATCTCCTCGATGGTTAATTGAGTAAATTTGTTGACTAATATTGCTTCTACTAAGTCTAATTTTAGTCTAAATTCCATTTCTGTTGTGGCACTGTTTAAAATTTGTCTTGCTTCCGATGCGGCTTGGGCTTCAGGTGTAACGATTAATCTTAACAAAGGTAAATTAGGACTTAAATTGTCTTGATGTAATAAATTCAGAATTCATCTCATAAGTTTTATATATCCTACTGATTACTTCTTGATTAACTTTTTAATCTTACCTTTCACTCTACCCAAACGAGAACGCAATTTTGCTTTAAAAGTATCCGCCTCCTTCATTGCTAAACCTCCCAAAATATGGTTAAAAGTATATAAATCAGCTTCCTTATGTTGCATCACAAAGGGAGGATGAATAATCTCCCCAATATCTTCTGTGGGCATATTAGCTAAAGGGCTATCCCCGAAAGTATGAGTACCATCTTCTCCAAAACCAATATTGGATACCAAGTTAACATTAGGTAATACTGTTAAGCCATTTTGTGACCAACAAGCAAAAGTCCATTGGTAATCCCATGTATTGGGTTTATTTTCCAAAAAGAGTCGATCGAATATTTGTGACCAGTATTTTTGTTCGTAGAGATCTTCATGAACAAATTTCATCATTTCTAAATCTCGAAACTCGATCCATTTTTCGAGGTTAAAATGCCAATGTTGCCAAGCCCGTCTCCAAGATGCCCAGCCCCAACAATGATTATATTTAGAAAAATAATAGCTATAGGGTGTTCTTTTATTGCCTCCCTGAAAATTATTTCCCGTAATTACCATTATTCGTTCATCGTCTCGATAATAGTCAAGCAGAGTTTCACAATAGGTAAAAAAAGAGGGATGGGGTAAACAGTCATCTTCTAAAATAATTGCCGTCTCTACCTGCTCAAATACCCACGTTATGCCACTAGAAACTCTTTCCCTACACCCCAAATTCTCATCTGCATAGTTAGTATAAACTTGACAATCCCAATCTACTTGTTTGATAATATCCCGTGCTTGTTGACATTTTTCGGCTTCTTCTGGATTTCTCGCACCATCAGCAATAACAAATAGTTGCTTTGGTTTAGCTTGACGGATGGCGTTAAAAACTTGTTGAGTTTGTTTTGGTCTTTTGAAGATAATTAAGGCTACGGGAGTGTTAAGCATAAAATCTATGGATATTTTCACCCTATTATTACAATTTCCATAGATGCGATCTCTCTTCTTCTTTCGTTTCTTTCCATAGGTGCGATCGAACCTCCCATTTCCTCAAAGATCGATCGAACTTTCTTTACCATGCTAAGGGTTGAAAATCTTTAGGGGTGTCTAGTTTAAAAACATCGTCATGGATACGGGCAACGTATAACCCCTCTTGTAAAGCCCTTTTACGCACATCTGCGGACATATCTACTGCTGTTAAGATACCATAAACTCTTTTTCTACCATGTTCGGGGAAAAAATGATGAAAACGCCCTAAGATGTTTTTGAGTTGGTCAATGGCTTCTTCTTTAGCGTGACTTTTCACTTCTACGATATAAACGGTGTTAATCTCACCATTACTGTAAGCTAAGACATCGATTTCTATTTCTTCTCCGTCTTTACGAACTCTAACACTGGGGCTAATGACATTCATCCCGAATTTTTTTTGCAGGATTTTTGTCATAGAAGGCAAGGCTAACCCTTCAGTGAAACTACCGAATTTAGAACTTAAACCGCCAATTTGTTTCCCTAATTCTTTAATCTTGCGATCGGTTTTTTTCATTTGTTCATCGGTTTTCTTTTGTTGCTCACTAACTTCTTTGATAAGTCGCTCTGTTTCTTGAAATCGACGATCGGTTTCTTGGAATTTGCGATCGGTCTCTTTTTGAGCTTCCACTAATTCTGCCAATAATCTCCAAACGTCATCGGCGGTAGTTGTCATGGTTTTTCTCCTCCTTGATTCTTAAATATCTACAATCTATTATATTCTTTCCTCATATCCAAAAAGGTACAAGGGCGATCGCCCCCTCATTCTTTTCCAAAAACTCGATCAAACTTCCTCATTCTTCAATTGACTCTTTGTATCAAGAAAAAATAATGTATTCACAGTTTTTGCATATATTTCATAACCCAATTGATCCAAAAAACTAACTAATTTAGAATGTTGTAATTGTTTTAAAGATAGCCGACTTAAATCTTCAGCTAAAATTAGTTTTGGTCTATATTTTTCCCAATTATTGGACTTCAACACTTCTAAATCTAAACCCTCCACATCAATGCTTAAAAAATCAATACTCTGATCAGACGGTAAATATTGATCTAAGATTTCTGACAATTTGTAGGTTTGAATTTCTGTTTGACTTATAATTTTATACTGTCCTCTTAACCCGTCTCTTTCTTTTGAGATTTCTGGAGAAAATCCATTCAACGCAGGTTCATTAAATTGATAATAAACTAATCTTTGGTCATTATTCGATATAGCTAATTCCAAGTTAATATCATTTGGTCTTAATTCATTAAATTTTTGCATTGAGTTAGGTAATGGATCGATATTAATACCTTTCCAACCCCGTAAGTAAAATATATATGTATTAGAAAATCTTTGAGGATGATGTGCTCCAACATCAACAAAAAATCCGTCTTTTTGTCTTTTAAAGAAACGAGCAAGAACTAAATCCTCCCCTTCTTGAGAATAAGCAATATTATGCTGACAATTCTGAAAATGGCTGAAAAGCTGAAAGTGTTAAGAATCAAACCGTATGCTTAAATGAAAATGCCCAAAATATTTTTCCTAAATCATGAAATTTCATCTATCTAGCATAATTCAGATTTTCTTTGTCAGATTTAATAGATTATTTCGCTCTCATAAAATTGAAGCATTTGAAGCTATTATGATTTTAGCAATCAGTCATGCCTATGGCTGTTTTAATCCTAAACAATTGGCAGATTTCTTAGGAGTTAATCATCAAAAAATATATACAGAAATTTCTTCATGGACATTATACAAGCTCCAAAAAGTTTTAAAATTATTGATGGTCAATGTGGCAGTAGAACAGTTACAAATTATTGAAAAAAAGAGTAATTCTACACAGTCAAGGGCAAAGATAACATTTGCTGTAGATGATAGTGTTATTGACAGAGTAGGAAAGAGGTTACGCTGTACATTTACTTGGTATAGTGGACGTTGGAAAAAAGTGGTAAATGGACAAAATATATTAGGAATCATATTAACAATCAATGGAAAAGCAATACCCATTGGATTAAAATATTGCTCCAAACAGGGAAGAAAAAATACGGATAAACCAAGTATTTTAATTGCGATGTTAAAGGAAATTAAAGAAGAATGTCTCAAAGAAAATATCAATATTAGTAAATATCCTATTACTCTCGATTCTTGGTATGTATCAAAACAATTAAAAGAACAATTAGATGAACTAGGATTCACCAAAATTATTATGGCTGGGAAAAGTAGTTATGTATTTGAAGGAGAAGATTTTAAAGGAAAAGGAAGTGAATGGAAAAAAAGAGTGGATTATCAAGAAAATCAATGGGGAATAGATGTGCCTTGTGTGAGAAAAAAATTATCAAATCCGACTTTTGGGGAGTTAAATTGGTTATTTTTTCAAAAAAGTAATAGTAGTTGTTATTTATTGATGGATTTAAGTAGTATATCGTTGAGAGGAGTAGAAATATGGCGGATATGGTCTGCACACAATATTATTGAACAGTTTTGGAAAATGTTAAAATCGGTACTAAAAATTGCGGAGATGAAATTAAGGAAACAGGGAATTTATATAGGATTATTAATTAAAGTAATAATGTATTTAATACTGTTATCAATGCAGTTTATGCCTAGTTTAGGTCGTTTATCATTGACGCAAATAATGAGAAAAATAGAATCAACAACTAAGCTACCTGATGTAATCAAAGAGCATTTTCAGCACGATTTTCTAGGGGTTTCAGCTATGGCATAGCTTTTCAGGGTTTTTGGAATTATCAGCAAAATCCTGTAAGTCGAATATCACCATTACCAGAACGAGGCATATTAACTATTTCGACATTTCTAGTTGATTTTTCTAAATCTTGTAAATAAAAATTAATCCCAGATGAAGTTATACCGTCAAATTTTACTTCTCCCCCAGATAAAACTAAAGTTCTTGAACATAATTTCTGGATAGCAGCCATATTATGGCTCACAAATAAAACGGTTCTACCCTCTTTTGAAACATCCTCTATCTTCCCTAAACACTTCTTCTGAAACTGGGCATCACCCACCGCCAACACCTCATCAACAATCAAAATTTCAGGCTCTAAGTGTGCCGCCACCGCAAACGCCAACCGTACATACATCCCCGATGAATAACGTTTGACGGGAGTGTCCAAAAACTTTTCTACTTCCGCAAAAGCGACAATTTCATCAAACTTTTTCTTAATTTCCTCTCGACTCATGCCCAAAATTGCACCATTGAGAAAGACGTTTTCCCTACCTGTCAATTCAGGGTGAAAACCTGTACCTACTTCTAATAAACTAGCTACTCGACCCTTTATAGAGATTTTGCCCGTAGTAGGTTCGGTGATGCGACTGAGGATTTTTAAGAGATAAGAGAGTGGATTTTCCAGCCCCATTTCGCCCAATAATGCCGACTCTGTCACCCCTTTTAATCTCAAAGGAAACGTCTTTTAAAGCCCAGAATTCTTCTGTTTCGGGAGTGTCGAGGGTTTTTTGACCTTTAAGCAGTTTTTGCCCTAGGGATTTGGTACTGTTGGCGATGACATCTCGCAGGGCTGTATAGCGTTCAGGTTTTTCATGGGCGATGACATATTTTTTACCTAGATTTTCAACGGCGATAATGGTATCCGACATATTCAACAGATTGACAACGAGAATTTACTAAAATTCTACACTCTTGGGTAAATATCTCACCAGAAATATTATTTTTAAAGTCTATTTTGAGACAAAGTTTATAATATTCTCCACCCTTTTAAGTAAAGAATTGCTATAAATCAAATTATCAACTTCAATCATTTAAACCCCCAAAAACATTATTGTCCGAAAAAATCAACAAATACAACCATAAAAGTGCACTCGCTAATTCTCTCAGGCAATAACACTGATTTATTTCAACCTTGAACTAACAAGGATTTTCTTTTAAATTGAACACCGAATAAACGGCAATTACTCTGAAGTAGAAACAACAAAGAAGATTAGCGAAGAGCGTTGATAGCGTAATCGATGTAGGAATCAGCTTCAACAGAACGATCAAAGTAGCTAGCTACTTCTGCCATTAAAGCACTACAATCACCAAGAGTAATGTTGTTGGTATCATTAGCGATCACTAAAGTTGCATCTTTCTTTTTTTGAACACCAACTGCAAGTGTTTAATTAACTCTGACTCTAGTACCCCAATACCCTAGCACCTGCAACCGTGAAACCTTGCACCTACCCTTTTCATTAATATCTTTTATTTCCTTGCTTAGTATAACAATGAGAGAATTTGCCTAAACATCATACACGCTATAAAATAAGAACTTTGAAACTTATGTCTAAATCAATAGGGTTTTATCTTCGCTCAAGGTAATTATGTCAGTAAATTTACGAATAATACTTGTTTTGATAGTGAGGTTGATTCCTTATTTACTTCTGTGGGGCTTGGACATAGGATAATTAAAGGAAATTAATAATATTAATAACTAATAGAAAGTAAAGTGAGACAAATTATTATTGCTGGTAACTGGAAGATGCACAAGACTCAAACAGAGTCTTTAGAGTTTTTACAGGGTTTTCTCTCCCATTTAGAAGATACTCCCGAAGAAAGAGAAGCAGTGTTATGTGTACCTTTTACCTGCCTAAATTTCATGTCTAAAAATCTTCATGGCAGTCGTGTTAAGTTGGGAGCTCAAAATATTCATTGGGCAGATCAAGGGGCATTTACTGGGGAAATTTCTGGGGAAATGCTGAAAGAGTTTGGTATTAACTATGTCATTGTTGGTCATAGTGAACGTCGTCAATATTTTGGTGAAACTGATGAAACGGTTAATGCTCGTTTATTGGCCGCTCAAAAACACGGTTTAATCCCTATCTTATGTGTAGGAGAAAGTAAGGCTCAAAGAGATGCGGGGGAAACAGAAGCGGTAATTTCTGCTCAAATTGAAAAAGATTTGGTGAATATAGATCAAAATAATTTGGTAATTGCCTATGAGCCTATCTGGGCGATCGGAACTGGGGATACTTGCGAAGCGGTGGAGGCTAACCGAGTTATTGGTTTGATTCGCTCGCAGCTTACCAATCAAAACGTTACAATTCAGTATGGTGGATCTGTGAATCCGAAAAATGTTGATGAAATCATGGCACAACCTGAAATTGACGGCGCATTAGTTGGAGGAGCAAGTTTAGATCCTGAAAGTTTTGCTCGTTTGGTTAACTATCAATAGGTAATGGGTTCGGGGTTCGGGGTTAGGAGTTAGGAGTTTTTAATTATTCATCATTTACTATTCACTGTTCACTTTCTTTAGATGACTCAATCTTTAACTATCCGCAATTATCACTTTGAGTGGGGTAAACGAACCTATTTAATGGGCATTCTCAATGTTACTCCCGACAGTTTCAGTGATGGGGGAAATTTTTATTCCGTGGATAATGGGGTTAAACAGGCGTTAAAAATGGTCGATGAAGGTGCAGATATTATTGATATTGGGGGGCAATCCACTCGCCCGGGGGCAAAACAAATTACTCTCGAAGAAGAATTGAATCGGGTTATTCCTGTAATTCGGGCTTTACGGCAAAAATCTGATATTCCTATTTCCGTTGATACCACTCGCTCTGAAGTTGCAAAAGAGGCGATCGCATCTGGTGCGGATATAATTAATGATATTTCGGGGGGAACTTTCGATCGGGAAATGCTACCTACAATCGCAAAATTAAATGTACCGATTATTTTAATGCACATTAAAGGCACTCCTGAAACCATGCAAAGTTTAACGGATTATCAAGATTTAATAGGAGAAATAAAAGATTTTTTACAAAAACAAATTAATCAAGCAACTAACTTAGGAATAAAAAAAGAATATATTATTATCGATATTGGTATTGGTTTCGCAAAAAATTATGAGCAGAATATAGAATTACTAAGAGCAATTAATCAATTCAAATTAATGAATTTTCCCTTGTTAGTGGGAACATCGAGAAAAAGTTTTATCGGCAAAATTTTAAACCAAGACGATCCTAAAAAACGAGTTTGGGGAACTGCCGCCAGTTGTGCTTATGCTATTACTCAAGGAGTAGATATTCTCAGAGTTCATGACGTTGCACCTATGTACGATATTGTCAGAGTAACAGATGCTATATCCCGAAGACTAAATTAACTGAAGTAACGAGTAATGAGTTTTTAACTATTAATTACAATTATCAACTATACACTATTCACTAATTGCCCTTCTCGTTCTAAAGGTGATGTTATAATGTTGAAAAATGAAACTTTTATGAGTACAAAAAAAGTATCAGATAATCAGCAAACATCAGAAAATTATCAACAAGTAAATCAACATCGCCCTCAGTTTAGTTTTCGGCAAATATTGAATATGAATCTAGGTTTTTTAGGTATTCAATTTGCTTGGGGACTACAAATGGCAAACATGAGTGCTATATTTGAGTACTTAGGGGCAGACGCTCATCAGTTACCTATTCTTTGGATTGCCGCACCCTTAACGGGTTTATTAATTCAACCAATTATTGGTAACTTAAGTGATTATACATGGACTCCTTTAGGTAGGAGAAGACCTTATTTTTTAGGTGGGGCGGTTTTAGGTGCGATCGCACTTTTATTTATGCCTCATTCTCCTAGTATTTGGGTTGCCGCTATTTTACTATGGCTATTAGATAGTAGTGCTAATATTAGTATGGTTCCTTTTCGAGCCTTTGTTGGTGATTTACTGCCTCAAGACCAACGTACAAAGGGATTTGCAATACAAAGTGTTATGGTGGGTATGGGGGCAATATCTGCTTCTGCCCTGCCTTGGATTTTAAGTCACTTTTTTCAGATAGATAACACCACTAATGCTCTTCATCAAATACCTTTAACCGTTGAATATTCCTTTTATACTGGTGCAATTCTCTTTTTAGGAACGGTAATTTGGACTGTTATCACAACTCCAGAATATCCTCCTCAAAACTTAGAAAAATTTGAACGCCTACAGGAACAAAGAGGGGGAATTATGAGTAGTATAAGAGAAAGTTGGCAATCATTGCAAAATATGCCTTCGACGATGACTTATTTAGCCAAAATTCAATTTTTTACTTGGTTAGGTATATTCTGTTTTTTCCTCTATTTTCCCCCTGCGGTAGCTAGAAATATTTTCGGTGCAACGAATCAAGGTTCACTGCTTTATAGTGATGGTATTGAATGGGCAGGAGTTTGTTTTGCTCTATTTAATGGTGTATGCGTTATTTTTTCCTTTTTGTTACCTAACTTTGCTCAAAAAATAGGTCGTCAAACAATCCATTGTTTATGCTTATTCTGTGGTGGTATTAGTCTTATCGCTCTACTATTTATCCACAACAAGTATATATTATTATTCTCCATGTTCGGTTTTGGTATCGCTTGGGCTAGTGCTTTAGTTATGCCCTATGCCATGTTAACCGAATCAATTCCCCCTCAAAGACGAGGTATTTATCAAGGAATCTTCAACTTTTTCATTGTTTTACCAGAAATTGCGGTTTCTCTGTGCTTTGGCTGGATTATGAACTATTTTCTCCATGACAATCATCTTTTAGCCGTTGTTTTAGGGGGAGTATTTCTGATTATCGGTGCTGGTTTCACCTTACCTAGAGTGGAAGGGTTGAAAGCTATTTTTCCCCAAAGCTCCAATTAAGAGTAAGGTCAGTTCGGGTTAAGGCAATTTTATTGTTATTTCTAAGAAGTTATAAGGTTTTCTGACTAGGAGAAAATAACGCTTTCAGCTTATCCAAAGCTCAGGTTATATTAACTCCGAACTCCGAACCCCGAACTCCGAACCCCGAACTTAGGTTTATTCGCTATTCACTTTAGAGAGAGTCGCTACTCCTATCGATAGTAATTTGTGTTTAGTTAAAACTTGTCGGGCTTCATTAACGGTTGTGCCTGTGGTGTAAATATCATCTACGATTAGAATTGGGTAACTTTTATTGATTGTGGCTAAATCCTGCCCTATTTCAAAAGCCTTTGTGATATTTTTCCTTCTGGCAGAGGGGTTTAAACCAAACATTGCTGTTGTGTCTTTCACTCTTTGTAAAAGATTTGGCTTAAGAGAATAGCCTGTAATCTGAGTAAAACCACGAGAGATTAATTCGGCTTGATTGAATCCTCTTTGTTTCAATTTTTTAGGGTGTAGGGGAATTGGAATTACTGTTAATTTTTTATATTTCTCTTTGTTTCCCGACTCAAGCCATTTTTTTCCTAACCATTGCCCCATTAACACTCCTAAATTTCTATTGCCATTATACTTTAAAGATGCGATCGCTCTTTTTAATGTACCGTCATATTTTCCCCATGCAAAAATAAGAAAATTATCAGATGTTAATTCTTGAGGGGAATCCAGTTGACAAAGATCTATTTTTTGCTGACAATAAGAACAAATAATCTTTTCTGCTGTGCGTTGACAAAGGGGACAATTATCCTTTAAAAATAACGACAAAAAATGATTTAACATTACCTTAATTTTTTACTGATTCTTGGCAAATAAAAACTTATTAAAAAATGGAAATAAACTTCAGAGAATTTAACCCTTTCGACTTATGGATTTGGTTAGAGTTTGATCATGTTCCCTCAGAAATGGAAAAGCAATATGTAGAAGAATTATTTAATTCATGGTTTTATATCGGTAAATTAGGCGGCTTTAACGCAGAAAATTTACAAATTCAAGATACAGGAATTGATATTAGTTACTTGCAGTACGATTATGATTTTGCAGACAATGCCATGATGTCTCCTATGCACAATATGGGAGAATTTGAGTATGTTGGTAATTGGGGAAGATGTTGGTTTGATTTAGGTACAAGTGACTTAATTGCTCTTGATGTTTTAATCAATTCTCTTAAGGAATTAGCAAAAGAATATGTTGGCATTATTCAGTTAATTATTGGCGGAGAAAATGAGGATTGGACAGTAGAAAAAAGAAATGATTTTGATGATTAAATTATATTTTTTTACATCTTAAAAGTTATTCTTTACTTAATTTTTCTCCTACTTTTTTGATCAACCAACTCAACAATGCACCTGTGAATAAAATTCCAATGGCTGGATTAAAAACAGGTTGCCAAAGTTGATACCAAATATCCCAACCTAAAGAAACTCCTAAAGAACGTCCCATAAGTGCGATCGCAAACCAAAAAAAGCCAATAATAACAAGAAATACATCTGCGATTAAAAAGCGATCTAACCAGAGTAATAATTTTTCTTTCATAGTAAAATTTAGGGTAAAATCTTAAATCCTAAAGGTCATTGTATAATTCTGGTTAAAAAGAATACTAGATTAAAAGCAATAAAAATTACTTATATAAAATCAAAAACTATGGACTTAAAAGCCTTAATCCGAGATATTCCTGATTTTCCCCAACCCGGTGTCATTTTTAGAGACATTACCACATTATTAAAAGAACCAAAGGGCTTAAAGTACGTCATAGACTCCCTTGCATTGGAGTGTGAAAAATTAGAGAATATTCCCGACTATATTATC
Source organism: Cyanobacterium sp. Dongsha4 (assembly GCF_036345015.1). Classification (NCBI taxonomy): domain Bacteria; kingdom Bacillati; phylum Cyanobacteriota; class Cyanophyceae; order Chroococcales; family Geminocystaceae; genus Cyanobacterium; species Cyanobacterium sp. DS4. The sequence continues at coordinate 3,020,549 of NZ_CP084098.1, forward strand.
GGCATTGAATCAAGAGGATTTATTTTTGCTCCTGCTTTGGCTTATCATTTAGACGCAGGATTCGTTCCTGTACGTAAAAAAGGTAAACTTCCTGCGGATGTACATTCCATCGAATACCAATTAGAATACGGTACAGACACATTAGAAATTCACCAAGATGCTATAACATCTGGCTCGAAAGTGATGATTGTAGATGATGTGATTGCAACAGGTGGTACAGCTAAAGCAACGGCAGATTTAGTTCAAAAGATTGGTTCAGAGCTTGTGGCCTTTGGTTTTATTGTAGAATTGACAGGATTAGAGGGTAGGAAAAAATTACCTGATTTACCCTGTATTAGCCTTGTTGAGTATTAAAAATTAACAATCATGTTTTCTCCCTAATCCTAATTCCCCAAGTCATAAACACTCCTTACTCCTTAACTCCGAACTCTGCAAACTCTTTTAAACTCTACCTCTCAACATCATTGCCATTTCATTACGAGTGGGGGAATGTTCAAGGGCAGTTTCTTCGGTGATTCTTCCCTCTTGATAGAGATTAAATAAAGATTTATTCATCGTTACCATTCCATCATATTCCCCGTCTATCATCAATTGAGCAATTTCCTCATATTTGTTGCCAGTAATGTAATCTTTCACTGTTTCTGTGTTGATAAGAATATCGTGGTAGGCGGCTCGTTTCCCGTCCGTAGTACGACATAGACCCTGTGCAATAACACACACCAAAGATTCTGCGATCGCAGATCTAATGGCTGGTTGTTCCTCAGCAGTGTATAAAGTGAAAATACGTTCTAGGGTTTTGATAGCACTGTTGGTATGTAAAGTACCCATAACTAAGTGACCTGTTTGGGCGGCTTTAAGGGCTGTGTTCACAGTGGATTTATCCCGCATCTCACCTACTAGAATAATATCAGGATCTTCCCGAAGTGCCGCTTTTAGAGCATTATCAAACAATAGAGTATTCATTCCGACTTCTCTTTGCTTAATCAAAGACTTACGACTTTTATGGACAAATTCCACAGGATCTTCAATGGTGATAATATGTTTAGGAAATTCACTATTGATATAGTCAATCATTGCCGCTAGGGTGGTGGATTTACCTGAACCCGTAGGACCTGTAATCAAGATTAAGCCTTTATGAACCTCACATACTTCTCTGAAAACAGGAGGAAGGCGTAATTGTTCCATCGAAAGGATTTTTAAAGGAATTAAACGCAACACTAAAGCAGGACCAGTTAAAGTATCGAAAACATTAATCCTTACCCTTGCGAAGTCATATTGAGTCGCCCCATCAAACTCTAATTCCTTCTTAAATTTCTGAATTTCTTCCTCTCTCATAATCTCTCTTAACCAACTCATAAAAGTATTAAGATCGATTTCTGGATATTGTTCTAAAATTACCATCTGACCTCGATCGCGCATTCTGGGTAATTCACCCACTCCTAAATGCACATCAGAATAACCATTATCAAAAGCCAACTTAACTAATTCTTGTAGAGAAGGTTGTCCGGGAGATCTTCCCACTGGTGCAGAAGGACGAATCCCCGCTTGTGGCCCCGGTCTCAAATTAGCTTTCTGTACCGTACCTCCTCTGCGTACATCTGTTTCTCCCGGTTTAGCAGTGCTACGAGGAGGAGTTAAAGGAGGGGGAGTTAAAGGGGGAGGAGTTAAGGGAGGTGGAGTGGGAGTTGGGCGGACATTTTTCGCCGATGGAGAAGGGTTACTAGGGGGTTGAAGAGAATTAGCATCTTTTCTTAATCCAGGAGGAGGAGGTAAATTGGGGCTTTTTCTTCCCAAAGGAGGCATCATGTCAGGAGAAGTGATTTGAGTTTGATCTTCAGATTCAAAATCGTCATCATCGTCAAAATCAGGGGCATCAAAGTCAAGAGATTGAGAAGAAAGGCTTTGGCTATCATCCTCCAGAGAGGGAAATTTACGATTACTCATTCTGGTTTCATCATCAGTTTCCGTTATACCCTGACGTTGGGTTGGGGGTATGATGGGAGGAAAAGGTAAAGGCTGTTTTTTAGATCTATCAGAGGATTGGGTCATAGCTATTTTTCTCTCAGCTTAGAATATCTCTTTTTCTCAATTCTACTGACATATTCTCTGAATTTAAAGTAAATCTTAACAATACTATAGTAGTTGCAAAGGGTAGAGTAAAAAGGGCAAGGAGCAAAAGGTAAAGAAAAAAGGTCAAAGGTAAATAGCTGATAATTAAAAGGTGACAGGTTTCAGGTTTCAGGTTTCAGGTGTTAGATGTTAGAAAATTTCCGAATTTTTAATTCTCCCTACTCCCTACTCCCCACTCCCCTACTTTTATAAAACCCCTAACTCCTAACTCCTAACCCCGAACCCCGAACTCATTACTTATTGTTGATTCCCTTGTTATCATAAATGTGCAGGGATAAGAGATGAGATTAAAACTTTAATGAGGTAGAACAATGAAAAATAACAATAATCCTAATTTCCTCCGAGGGATAAGTAAATTATTTGTCGCAGTTACAAGTATCATGGTTATCTTGCCTGTATCTGTAAACGCCCTTGAATTTCCTAGCGCTCCTGAGAGAAATCCTCCCAAAAGTACGGCGGCAGGTGGACGTAGAGGCGGTTGTGTTCAAGGTGATTTACCTATAAAAGCTATTACCCCCGGAGACGATAACAAAATTAAAACTGTATCTTCTCAGCCTCCTTTTTATATTTATATTCCTAAAACTAAGGCAGATTCTGCACAGTTTCTGATTAAGAATGAAGATGGAACTCAGCTAGATTTTCAGGAAATAGCTATTGAAAATGGAGATTACATTATTGAAATTAATTTATCTGACCAAATAGGTATAACAGAGGGACAAACCTATACTTGGGAAATATCGTTAGTGTGTAATCCTATGTTTATTAATAGTGGTAATTATACAAAGGGTACAATTGAAAGAGTATCCCTAGATGAGTTAACGGAAACTCAATTAAAGATGACAGGGGATACCCTTGATAAAGCCAAAATTTTTGCCAATGCAGATATTTGGACAGAAACTTTAATCAATGTTATTGCTGTTAAGGATTCTCAACCCCAAGAGTGGATAGAGTTACTTACTTCTGTTGGTTTGCATGATTATGCTGAAAAAAGTTTTGCGACAAATTAAAGGAAATAAGGGTTTCTTCGCTATTAACTAAATAGTCGGCAAAGTATCGGGCAAGGGGAGGCACGAACACAAATGGACTGGTAAATCCAGAAAAGACGGATAATCCTTCTATTTGTCCGATTTTACCCACTAAAAAAGGCATACCCTCTGTAAAGGCAACTTGGCAATTATGCCATTTCCCTGATAAGTTAGCCAAGGAAGGTAAAATAGATGCGATCGCATCTCTGAGTCTTTTTTCACTGATGACAGAATCAATGGGAGAATTAAGATTAGGAATTATTTGACTGATTTGCCCCAGACAAAAGCTACCATCGAGAAATTGAATTGCCCCCGCTTCTAACACATCTCCATATAGAGTGTTGCTTTCTTCTTGCCATATTTTTTCTGCTGATTGAGCCACTTGTTTTTCTGTATCAAGACGTTTCATGGTACAGGGCATAACCAACGTTTTTAGTTTTACGGGAGCAGGAGGAGTCATAATTAACTGGGCATGACTAAAATAAAGAGGTAAATTTATCCCTAAATTTTGCAAAATAGAACGAGAAAAAGCTCCTGCACAAAGAATTATTTGACTAGCAGAATAAATATTTTTTTCAGTTTTTACCCCTGTAATTTTATCTTGGTTTTTCTCTACAGAAATTACTAATTCTTGCTCAACTTTACCCCCTAATCTCATCAATGCTTTTTGATAAGCAAATATCATTTTCTCTGGGTGAACATGACCTTGAGGAAATCTTAAACTACCAGAAATTGCATCTGCATTAATTAATGGTTCAAGAGAAATAGTTTCTTTTTTATCTAATAGTTTTGGGGCAATATGAAATTTTTGATATTGTTCAAAAGTGTTTTCAGGATCTTGATTTTTATCAATAGTAAATAGTAAATCTAATTCCCTAAAATCAATATTATAGTCTAACTCTTCTGTTAAATTACGATAAATATTAATACCTTCTTGGCATAATTTAATAGTTGTTTCATCTGTTCCGCACCAATAAGAAATTCCCCCATAACTATAAACGGTAGCATTGTTTAAAGTAGAATCTTTTTCTAATAGCAAAACTCGCAGATTTTTTTTAGCTAGTTCATAACTTAAAACTGAGCCAGTTAAACCTCCACCAATGATGATTACATCATAATTATTCATAGAAAATAATAGTAAAAATATCTTTAAACTTTCTGCATATATTATATATAACCTCTGGTCAGAATGAAATTTTTTGCTTAAAATTAAGATGCTAAACGGTTAACACTTTGATTAATCCTTAAAATTTTCATTGATTGAGAAAAAAAGTGTCATAATTTGAGCAAATCCTGAAAATCACTATTAATCCTGTGATGAGTTCCGAAAAAATTAATTTACTTCTGATTGAACCACGAACAGATAATTATAGTTTAATTCGCAAATTACTCACACAAATAAAATATGTAGATTACAGTTTAAAATGGTTTAAAAATATTCAAGAAGCTACGGTGACCGCATCTCAATTTTATGACTATGATGCTTATATAATCAACTCATCGACAAAGAATATCAAACAATGGTGTAAGCTACTTTTTCCCTCTCCAGTAATTTTACTCACCGAAGACATCGCAACAGGTAGAAATTTTTTACATCAAGGTATTAGCGATTATTTAGTAATTAATCAATTAAATTCAGTTTTACTAGAACATTCTCTCCGTTTATCTCTTGAAAATAGCCGTTATCAAAAACAATTAAAACAAAATACCATAAACTATCAAACTACTATTGCTCAAGAAAGAGAAAAACTAAAACAGATTATAATTTTTCACGAAGATACAACCCTACGCAAACAAACTCAATTAGAATTAGAAAGCCAAAAAAAGAAATATAAAACAATACTCAAAACCGCCATGAATGGTATCTGGATTGTTGATGTTGCCACAAATCCTCCTCGTCTAGTGGAAGTCAATGATGCTTACTGTTATATGAGTGGTTATACCAAGTCAGAATTACTGTCTATGTCAATTTTAGACATTGAATATGATCTTAATCCTAAAACCCTTCAAGAAAGGACGGAAATGATTATCAAATCCCAAAAACTTTGTTTTGAAACTAAACACCGACGTAAAGACGGCACAATCATGGATTTGTTAGTTAGCGTCAACTATATTAAAGAATTTAACTTAGTCGTTGGTTTTCAGCAAGACATAACAGAAAAAAATAAAGTCCAAAACCAACTTTTAGAAACAAATGCAAAGATGAGTGCCATTTTTGACGCACTGCCAGACTTATTCTTAACTATTTCTTCTCAAGGAATAATTATTGACTATAAATCTTCTTCTCGTTTCAGTAACTTATATCTATCGACTGAAGTATCTTTATCTAAATCGATTATAGATGTTTTCCCTGACTACTTCTGTCAAAAAATATTTGATGCCATAAGATATTGTCAACAAACAAAAGAAGTTGTTAAATTTGACTATTCCATACTTAGAGACGAAAAAATAAACTATGAAGAAGCAAGAGTAGTTGCTTTAAATAACCAAGAATTTCTAATAAATATTCGTAATATCACTCAAACTAAATTAGCTGAAATTGCACTTAAAGAAAGCGAAAATCGTTATGCAGAGTTAGCAGAATCTTTACCTATAGGTTTATATCGCAATAATACAGAGGGTCAATGTATTTATATTAATCAGAAAACCAGTGAACTTTTAGGCATTAGTTTTGAAGAATGTTTAGGAGAAGGGTGGGCAAAACGACTTCATCCAGAGGATGCCCAAAGAATTTATGAATCGTGGATGAAAGCCTTTAAAAGTAAATCTTATTGGCAAGAAGAATATCGTTTTTTACATCCTAACGGTAAAATGGTATGGGTGATGGCAAATTGTACTTTTACTTACAATGAAAAAGGAGAAAATACTGGCTCAATTGGAGGATTGACAGATATTACGCCCCTAAAAGAATTAGAGCAAAATTTACAAAAATCACAAAAATTCATCAAAACTATTATTAACACTATCCCCTTTCCTATTTTTTGGAAAGACAGAAATAGTATTTTTCTTGGCTGTAATCAACTACTAGCAGATATTCACGGTTTATCATCAACCAACGAAATAATCGGTAAAACCCCTTTTGACTTTGCTGTTACAGAGGAGGAAGCCCTAAAGTACATTGAAGATGATAGAGAAGTGATAGAATCCAATCAAGCAAAATTATTTATTGAAGAAACATTCACTTTAGATAATGGTGAACAACTTTGGATAGAAACTCATAAAGCCCCTTTGCCTGACGAAAAGGGAAATATTATTGGCTTAGTGGGAATGTTTAAAGATATAACAGAGCGTAAACAAACAGAAATTGAACTAAAAAAAGCAAAAATTAAAGCCGAAGAAGCCTCCCAAGCAAAAAGCCTTTTTTTGGCAAATATGAGCCATGAATTACGCACTCCCCTTAATGCAATTTTAGGCTTTACTCAACTAATGAGTCTTGATGATGATATTTCTCAAAGACACAAGCAATATATCGACACTATTAGTAAATCTGGGGAACATTTATTATCACTTATTAATGAAATTATCGATCTGTCAAAGATAGAATATGGGAAATTAAAAGTCAATAAATACTCTTTCAATTTTCTGGATTTTCTTAATAACCTCGATGAAATTTTTACCTTAAAAGCTCGAAACAAAAATATCGATTTTATTTTGTATAAACAATCTGGTTTGCCTGAATATATAAAAACAGATCAAGGAAAATTGAGATCTATTATTACTAATTTGATTAATAATGGGATTAAATTCACCCGTCAAGGTTCAATAACACTAACTGTTAAAGTAATTAATGACGATGATATTCAACAAGAAGACAATCAAAATGTTAACATTTATTTCTCTGTTGAGGATACTGGAACGGGTATTCCTGAAAATGAACTAGAAAAAATCTTTAAAATTTTTACTCAGGGAAATAGGGGGCAAAACTCAGGAGAAGGAAGTGGTTTAGGATTAGCTATTTGTGAAACATATACTAATTTATTGGGGGGACATATTAAAGTTAGTAGTAACCTCCATTATGGTAGTAAGTTTGAATTTAACATCATATGTCAAAAAGTAAAATTTACTGATTTAGTGAAGGGCAATAACATTGTTAAGATCTTTGATAATGACTTTTTTATCTCAAAATATAGAATATTACTACTAGAAAAAAATCCTGTAGATATTCAAATTATTCGTCATCTTTTTAGGGGAGAAAATTTTGAGCTTAGAGAAAGTGGAAATAGACAAGAAACTCTTAAAATTTATAAACAATGGCAACCAAGTCTAATTTTAATTTCTGTTTCGAGTTTAAATAGTAAGAATATAGAAACAGTAAAAATAATTAGAAGGTTAGAATTCAATTATTCATATCAGACTAAAATTGTCGCTTTAACAACTTTATCGTCAACTTATGAACTCTTAACGGCGGGTTTTGATGATTTTATCTTAAAACCCTTTGATTTCACTAATTTTTGGCGAAAAATAGAACTATGTTTGAATATAGAGCTTAAGTGGCAAAATAAAATTGTTGATCACGAAAATAATCAAAAGACGATTCGATTAAAACCTGAAGATTTAGTCTTTATGGGCTATTCTTGGCGCAAAAAACTTTTTTATAATTCCTTGAGTGCCAGAAGTAGTAAAATACTAAGAACCATTGAAGAAATTCCCGATAACTATCGACAAATAAGAGAGTCTCTAAAATTATTGACTGATCAACTCAATTTTGAAGAGTTAATGTATTTGAGTAACATAAATGAATACTGATGGTGAAATAAGTACAAATGATGGTGGAGATAATCATAATTCTAAAAAGGGTGATATTTTAATTGTTGATGATCAAATTGAAAATATCCAATTTCTTTCCACGATGTTGACGGATAATGGTTATGAGGTGAGACAAGTATTAAGTGGAAAACAAGCGTTAAAAGTAGTTGATTATGATCCTCCTGAATTAATTTTGTTAGATATAATGATGCCTGAAATAGATGGTTATGGGGTTTGTCGTCAACTAAAGAGTAATTCTCGTACTTGTCAAATCCCCATTATATTTCTTAGTGCTAAACAACAATTGTCAGAAAAAATTAAGGGTTTTAAAGTGGGGGGAGTTGATTATATAACTAAGCCTTTTGTTGTGGCTGAAGTAGTTTGTCGTGTGGAAACTCATTTAAAAATTTATCGTTATCAAAATCTTTTAAATCAGGAAATAGTTGCCCGAAAAAAAGTTGAACAACAGTTATTAATTGCAAATCAAAAACTGGAACAAATTGCGAATATTGATGGTTTAACGGGGGTTTATAATCGTCGTTATTTTAATGATTTATTATCAAAAGAATGGTATCGTTTATGTCGGGAAAAACAACCTTTATCAATGATTATGGTTGATATTGACTGTTTTAAGGAATATAATGACACCTATGGACATTTACAGGGTGATGAAGTTTTAAAGGCGATCGCATTTACCCTAAAGTCTAGTTTACAACGCTCCAGTGATTTTGTTGCCCGTTATGGGGGAGAAGAGTTTGTGATTCTCCTACCTAATACTGATTTACAGGGTTCAATTACGATATGTGAGAATATTTCTCTAAAAATAATGGAATTAGCTATACCCCATCGAGGTTCTAGTGCCAGTAATAGCATTACGATTAGTATGGGCGTTCATTGTCTTATTCCCTCTACAAAAATTAATCCCTCTACTTTAATTGATAAGTCGGATGATGCTCTTTATCAGGCAAAAAAAGAGGGTAGAAATTGTTTTCGATATTGTGTTGACTTAGGGTAATATTCAGATCATCGGAGTTCAGGGTTCAGAGTTGGAATTTATTAATTACGAATTGTTTATTACCCTTGCCCTTTGCCTTTTGCCCATTCCCTATTCCCCACCTAAATGATAAATCATAGTCTAAATACTTCCTTCCCATCCGCAATTACTACTAAATTAATTTGTAAGGGGCCAGAAGTATAGGTTTCGTTGGCGGCGACAGTTAAAATTTCGTCAATAGTTTGGTCTGAAGATTGTAATTCTTCGATAAAGTTCACTAAGGAAATTATTTTGCCATCACCGATAAAAATTTGTCCCAATATTCCCTCTCTACGGGCGCGGAATTGGCTAACAGAAATGAGAAAGTCTAGTTTTTCTTGCAATTCACCACTGTTTAAATCTTGTTCATCAATGGAAATAGATGCGATCGCTTCATTTTTTTGATAGATTATTTGATTAGGGGTAACATCTCCAAAAATACGGATTCTTTCTTCTCCTTGCACATAATTACCAGCCGATAAAATTCTCACCAGATACTGCCCTGGGTTGGCTAGTTGTTGTTTCATCTGTTCAACTTGCCCTCTAGTTATTTGCACAAACCTTTCTGTAGGAGGTTGATTACCATAACCGATAATCTGCATAACATTGCGATTGGCTTGACTTAAAATGGCATCCACTAATTCACTGATGTCTGTATCTTTTTTGATTTGTACCAAAGTAACGCTTAATACTTGTCCTTTAATAACAGCAATAGGTCTTTCTCTTAAATCTTGATAAGTTTGGTAATATTGCTCAAGAATTTCCACCTCTTGACGGTAAAATTCCAGTTGACTTTCTAAAGAAGCTAATTCCTGTTCCTTTGCGTCTAATATATCATCAGTTTGAGAAATGAGGCGATCGAGCTCTACTATTTGCTCATCTCGACTATTTATATCAGATTCTAACTGTTTTTGTCTCTTTTTTAACTGTTCAAGACTCCTTTGTTGCTGTTGTAAAATCACCTCTTGTTGTTCAATTTGCCCTTGTTTTTCCTGTAACTCTTGATCTCTTTGAGCGATGGATTCTTCTAATTTTAAACTTTGTTGTTGAATGTCCTCTTTTTCTATTAATAAATCTTCTTTTTCTTTAATAATTCTTCCTACTTCTTTTCTTAGTTTTTCTGTTCTATTTTGAATTTCTTTTACTTTTTTTTGAGTTGTGGATAACTCATTTTCCTTAATATTTAATTGACTTAAAACAGTATTTTGTCTATTCTTAGCTTCTAACAGAGCTTTTTCCGCCTCTTCTTTTTCCGTTTTAACTGTTTCTAATTGTTCTGTTATTTCTCGTCTTTTTTGGAGAATTTCGTCCAGTTGAAAAACTCCCTGACGTAAAGATGCACTTAAACTAAATAAAATAATTAAAGTAGAAGCAGAAATTAATGTTCCTGTACCGATAGTAATTAAAACTGCTGTTTGTTTTGGTCTTAATTGAAAAAGTCTTAATCTAGCCTTTCCAACCCTTGTGCCAATGCGATCGCCCAGTGCTGCGATTAGTCCCCCCAAAAGTAACATCGCTATGATTAAAATATAAGCGCTAGTCATTAGTTAATAATTTATGTAGTTAAAAATCAAAAAAATGATTATTTCTTGTTAGTAAAGGTGGGAGGAAACAGAGGAAAAACTTATGCAAATTGCTGACTAAGGGCAACAGGATTATGTACTGTGATTTTTTTCTTATTAATAGTAATTAAATTTTCTTGTCTTAATTCTCCTAATAAACGAGTCACCGTTACCCGTGTTGAACCAATAGCCTCTGCGATCGCTTGATGTGACAACTTTAAATCAATAGTAATACCGCTAGGGCTAGGAATACCAAAATCCCGACAAAGAATCAATAAAAAACTAACTAAACGAGAAGCCATATCACGATGGGCTAAAGTCTCAATCATCATTTCCGTTTGCAATATTCGAGACGACAAGCCTTGTAGCATCAACCTAGACAACTCAGGATTTTCTTTTAAAGAACGCTGAAAATGCTCAATAGGAGCAGAAAGTAATTCCACAGGAGTGAAAGCCACCGCATGGTAGAAGCGATCGGATTTTTGCCCAGTAATCAAAGACAAGACCCCAAAAACACTATTTTCTCGCAACAAAGCCACGGTAATCTCTTCCCCTGCCTCATAAACCCGTGACAACTTGACAGCACCTTTCATTAAAAAATATACTCTTTCCGCAGGATCACCCGGAAAAAAAATTGTTTTACCCCGTTCAAATTTTTCCACCACAGGGGTATAAATTCCCGCCCCAATTTGACGAAAAACTGAAGCTAAAGGTTGTTCAGACATAGACAATGATTGCATAGAGATAATTAACTTAAAAATAAAATAAAAAATGGCTCGATAAACGACCCTTTCTATAAGAAAATAAGAATAACGAGAAAACCGTCTATAACTTGATCAGTTTAGCGAATAATTGTCCTTAAATTACAGAAAATTAGATTCAAAATCAAGAATATGTTAGATTTGACAGGAAAAAACGCTTTAGTAACAGGTATTGCTAACAATAAATCCATTGCTTGGGGTATTGCTCAACAACTACATAAAGCCGGTGCAAATATTGGTGTTACCTATTTACCCGATGATAAAGGACGTTTCGAGAAAAAAGTTGGAGATTTAGTAGAACCTTTAAACCCCAGTGTTTTTCTTCCTTGCAATGTGCAAGATGATGCTCAAATAGATTCTACCTTCGATCAAATTAAAGACCAATGGGGTCATATAGACATTTTAATTCATTGCCTAGCCTTTGCGCAGAAAGAAGACCTCTCAGGAGAATTTAGTAGTACTTCTCGTAATGGTTTCCAAACAGCTTTAGATGTAAGTGCCTATTCTTTAACCCGTTTAGTGCAATCAGCAAAACCCTTATTTCGTGAAGGTAGTAGTATTTTAACCCTTAGCTATCTTGGAGGTGTGAAAGTTATCCCTAACTATAATGTCATGGGTGTAGCCAAATCCGCCTTAGAAATGAGTGTTCGTTATTTAGCCTCCGAATTAGGCCCTATGAATGTGCGAGTAAATGCCATTTCTGCTGGCCCCATTCGCACTCTTGCCTCTTCTGCAGTGGGTGGAATTCTTGATATGATTCACCACGTGGAAAAAGTTGCACCCCTCAGACGCACTGTTACTCAAACTGAAGTAGGAAACACCGCCGCTTTTTTATGTAGTGATCTATCTAGTGGTATTACAGGACAAATTATTTACGTCGATGCAGGTTATGAAATTATGGGCATGACAGAGTAAGTATTGAGTTAGGGTGTTAGAGAATTGGGGAATTGGGGGATTGGTGTTAGTGTTAATTAAACACTTTTGCCTCTTGCCCTTTGCCCTTTTAACTTGACTTTCACCCTTGTTTTAAACCTCGATAAGTTGTGATAAACCTTCCACCAATCTGTTAATACCTATAGATGCAGTATCATAATTTAACGCTCCATAGGCAACCCTTAAACAACACTTATTTTCTACACCAAAAGTTGTACCCGGAATTACTGCTACTCGATAGTTTTCAATGAGTTTTTTTGTTAGTTCAAAAGAATTTATCTCGCTCTTAATTTTTAAAAACAAATAAAATGCCCCATCAGATTTACTCACTTCACAAATATCGGTAATTTTTGCTAAAGAATCAAGCATTTTTTCTCTAACTTGATTAATTTGTAATAAGTATTTTTGACAATAATTTTTACCAATTTTTAAAGCACCATAAGCACCATATTGGGAAATTACAGGAGGACAAATTAAAATTGTATCTTGAATTTTTTTTACAGCCATTTCTAAATGTTTTGGAATCACCATATAGCCAATTCTCCAACTGGCAAAACCGTAGGCTTTCGATAAACTAAATAAAGAAATTGTGTGATTATCACTATCGACAAAAGACGCAGGAGAATAGTGTTTAATTCCATTGTAAGTAAAATACTCATAAGCCTCATCACTGATATGATAAATTCCTTTTTCTTTACATAATATGTTAATCGCTAATAAGTCTTTTTTTGAGTAAACAACCCCTGTGGGATTATTGGGAGAAATGGTTACAATTGCTTTTGTTTTTGGTGTTATGGCATCAATTATTCTTTCTATATCTGGTTGATATTGATTATTTGTATCGACAATTATAGGTTTACAATTAGCTAATCTAATTGCCATTTCATGGTTAAAATAATAGGGGGCTAAAATGATTATTTCATCTTCTGGATTAGTGATAGCTAAAACTGCATTCATAAACGCCATATTTGACCCTGCAGTCACGAAAATAGATGATTTATTTTGACTATAATTAATCTTATTATCTCTAGCTAATTTAGTCTCTATTTCTGCTAATAATTCATTTACACCGTTGATGGATTGATATAAATTATTTCGAGGATTATTGGCAAATTTATCAATCTCTTTGAAAGTTTCATCAGGAGGAGGATAAAATACAACTCCTTGCCCTAAAGAGATAGTATTCGGATTATTAATAATTAATTCATTAATAATGGGTATTAATGGTAACTGTATATTATCTGCACGCATAAAAAAACCTCAATTCGACGCAATAATATCAATAATGTTGGGCAAGTTTCAGGTGTCAGGAATTAAAATTAGGAATTAGCTATTTTCATTCTTCTTTTTTTATCTAGTGCGTTATCACTTTTTCTTGATTCTTAATTGAAATCTATTATTCATTATTAACTATTAACTAACTGTCTTTTTTTCTCTTTTTTAGTTGACAATAATGCTTTTCCTCTCATTTCAACAAAAAACATACTACCTAAATCAATGCTTTGTGTTGCAAGCAAACTGTTGTCTATTGCCTGACTTCTGCAAGAAGTCTAATTAGGAAATAAGTAAAGATTTAGGTTGATAAATTGACTCTACTAAAGGCTTAAAAACGGAAATTAAATTCTCTTTTGCCACTGCTAAACAGGGAAAGCTGATATTACCATAATTGACTCCTTTAGTAAGAGGAAAAGCGTTTTCTGGATTGATATGGACAAAACTTCCCCCTGCGGCTAAAAGTATCGGATAAGCACCAGCAATATCCCAAATTTTTGGACTAGCTTCGATCGCACCCAAAGTAGCACCACAAGCGACAGAAATAAGATCATAACTTGTCACACCAGTGATTCTAACTTTGCAGGGAAAATCTTGTTTGAGAATATCTAAGCTACGGTTGCACATTGTCACCACGTGATTCATGGTAGGAGATGCGTCACTGGTAGAAATAGGATTATTGTTGAGAAAAGCACCTCTGGGGCCAGTTAATCCCGTATTACCATAATAATAACCATGATAAGTTTGTTGTACTTGGGGAAAATGAACAAAACCGAAAACGGGAATACCTCGATAAAGTAAGCCGATAGATATACCCCAAATCGGAATACCACGGGTAAAATTAGTTGTACCATCAATGGGGTCAATTACCCAACACCATTCATTAGGGGGTAAAATATGCTCGGTTTCCTCCGTCAAAACCCCATGAGTGGGAAAACATTGTTTAATTCCCAGTCTTAACTCCTCATCCGCCCATTTATCCGCCTTAGTTACTAGACTACCATCAGCTTTCCGAGTTGGTTCTAATTGAGCAAAATCCGCTAGTAAACTTTCCCCAATGCGGTGGGTAATCTGGTGACAGAAATTATATACTTGATGCCAGAAATAAATCATTTTTTCCTCAATAAAATTGGTTGGACGAATAAATAAAGAGTTTGGAGTTTGAAGTTAGATAATAATTGTGGGCTAATTATTTATTTCTCAATTTTTAATTCTTGAATTATTAATTCAAAACTCTATCCTTTACAAAGTATAATTTATTATTCCGAACAATTGATAATTTATATTTATAGATATTCGTGTCTGTGAAACAACCTCGTTTACTCATTGCCGCCAGTGGCACGGGAGGGCATTTATTTCCCGCTTTAGCTGTAGCCCAACAGTTACCAGATTATCAGATTCAATGGTTAGGTGTGCCTAATCGCTTAGAAACTACTCTTGTGCCTTCCGATTACCGTTTACATACCGTTGATATTGAGGGTTTTCAAACCAGTTTCGGCATCAAAACTATTTTTGTCATGGGTAAAATGCTCAGTGCGATCGCACGTACTTATCAAATCATTAAAAAGAGTAAAATAGAGATAGTTTTCACCACAGGGGGTTATATTGCCGCTCCTGCCATTATTGCCGCTAAATTGGCTAAAATTCCCGTCATTCTACACGAATCTAACTATATACCGGGAAAAGTAACTAAGTTATTCGGAAAATGGTGTAAATTAGTAGCTATTGGTTTTCGAGGTACAGAAAAATATTTACCCAAAAGTAA